>LPNY01000158.1:77614-153666 GCA_001655195.1 Arcobacter sp. EP1 | reverse complement strand
GAACTAGAAAAAGTAACAGAGGAATTAGCAAGCCTATTTCCTCTTGAGAGAAGTTTTGCTTTTTTAATGACTAAAAATGCAAAAGTAATTGCACAATCAAATAAATTGGGAATAGATTTTTCAAACAAGAGACTACAAAATTTTTTAACTACACTTACTCAACAAAAAGAAGGAGATAAAGTATTTACTCTCAATGGCGAATCTTTTATTTTCACATATAAAGCTTTAGAGAATAGTGACTGGTTATTTGTATCTGTTTTTGATGAAAGTGAAATATATAAAAATTTGAAAAATCAGCTTTATACGAATATTTTTGCTTCTATTATTTTATTTAGTTTAGGTCTAGGAACTATCTTTTTTATATCAAGCACCCATAAAGAGCTTCACGAAAAACACTTATTATTAAGTCATTTTGCGAAGAGTCCAACATGGGGTATATTGTTAACGGATAAAAATGGAAAAATTATTTTTATTAATAAAGTGTTTGAAAGTATATTTAATATTTTAAGTAAAAGTTTATATGGTAAATCACTTGATTTGGTTGCCCCAATGTTAAAGTGTGAACAACCAAATTTTTCATGTTTTGCTGATTTAAAACGAAATTTGTTAAAACTAAAATCATACACAATTAAAAAAGATGGCAAAGTTTATAGAATACAGATCACCCCATTACTTAATAAGTATCAAAAAGAGTTAGAAGGTGCAATCATAACGATAAATGACGTGACACATGAGAAAGAACTTGAGATAAAAGAGGTGGCTCACGAACAAATTCTCATACAGAATAGTAAGATGGCTGCATTGGGTGAGATGATCAGTGCTATTTCTCATCAGTGGAGACAACCTTTAAGTACGCTTCTTATGCTAATCAGTAGTACTGAGGAAATAGTAGAAAAAGAAAAATTACCAAAAGCAAATAACTATTTAAATCGAGCACGAAGTAATATTGAACTGATGAATGAGACGATTAATGCATTTAGAAATTTTTATAAAGAAGATTATGGAAAAGTTAACTTTGATTTAGTAAAACTGATTGATGAAATAATTTTAATAAGTTCGCCTCAAATGGTAATGAATGGCATTGAGTTAGAGTTTATTTATGATAAAGAGAATAACTATACTTGTGAAAATTATCCTTCTTATCTCAAACAAGTTTTAATTAATCTTATTGGAAATGCAAAAGATGAATTAGCTTATATTTTAAAAGAAAACCCTATTTACGAAGCATCAATTAAAATATTTCTAACTAAAAAAAACGATAAGTTTTATATTATTGTTGAAGACAATGGTAGAGGAATACTGCATGAAAATAAAGATAAAATATTTGAACCTTTTTTTACTACAAAAGCGGAACAGGGAACAGGAACTGGACTTTATCTTTGTAAACTTCTTGTTGAAAGTAAAATGAATGGTAAGTTTATTCTTGACCATAAAAGTAAACCTACTATTTTTGTCATTGAAATTGGAGCATTGAATGTATGAACAAATATCAAAACTGTTAAAAAATAAAAGTGTGCTTGTTGTTGAGGATGAGATAAATTTACGAGAGATTATCGTTGAATCTATTCAAGAACATGTTTCTGAGGTTTATGTTGCTTCTAATGGCATAGAAGGACTAGAACTCTTCCAGAGCAATAGTATTGAACTAATCATTTCTGATATTCATATGCCTAAAATGACAGGATTAAGAATGAGTCACGAGATAAGAAAATTTGATCCCTTTATTCCAATAATATTTTTAACTGCTTATGATACTGATGAAAATATGATTAAAGCAGTGGAAATTAAAAGTAAAAATGTCTTAAAAAAGCCATTTGACAAAAAACAATTACTAGTTTCAATGATGCTAGCAATGAGTTCTTATGAAGAAGAATTTGCAACACTAGGCTTGTCAAATGGATATGAGTATAGTTTTGATGCACAAGAATTGATATTAAATCAAGAAACAGTTCCATTAACGAAAAAAGAACAACGCTTATTGGAGTTACTCTTAAAACATAAAGAACATGTTGTTCCTTTTGATATGATTGAGAATTATGTCTGGATGGAGCATGGTGCAACGCCTGATGCTATACGAATGTTTATTAATAAACTTAGAAAAAAAATCTACCCTGAACTTATTCAAAATATCCAAGGTATTGGATATAAACTCACAATAAAATAAAATTTAAATATTTCTAAAAAGATTATACTTTATTTATGCTATTGGCATAAACTTCTTGTATAGAAAGTACAGGAGGTATATGATGATAAACATTTTTAAATTAAGTTTATCTTTTCTTTTTCTTAACATTATGACTTTTGCATTTGCAGATAGTGAAATTTTAGGAGACCAAGCTTATCTAATGAAAAAAGACAAAGCCATTGGTATTTCTCCCATTCTCACACCCGTAAAAGTGATTAAAGAGCTAAAGAATAAAACGATTATTCAAATTAGAGGTTTTCGCCTTGAGAACTACCCACAGATGATTGTTCGAGATATGAAACGAGGAGAGTTATATGTGGAGACAAAAGATGAAGAAAGTTCAAATAAATCATTTAAAATAATTAAAAAATATGAAGATGATTATGGTGAAGTTTGGCATGAGGTAGAAGGTATTTTTGTAATTGATTCTAAGAAAATTGCTAAAAAACCTAAAGGATTATATTTAAAAGCGAAAAAGATGTATGAAAGAACATGTTCTATGTGTCACCATCTACCCGCTCCGAGTTCTTATACTGTAAACCAGTGGCCACAACAAATTGAAAGTATGATGGAACAAGTTGCATTAGATGTTCCAACAAAGAGTTTTATTATTAAATATCTACAGCAAAATGCTGCAGATGCAAACTAAAGGATATACTATGAAACGTAGAGGATTTATTAAATTAGGAGCTGCAGTTGGCGCTGCGACAACTGTTAAAGCTAGTGGACTTGATGGTTGGGCAGATTTAACAAACTTTGATAAAAAGAGAGTATTAAGTGCCAATAGATTTGGTATGTTTTATGCGACTATTCAAAGTGGTGAAGTAGTAGAAACTGTACCTTTTGAGGGTGATTATTTTCCATCTCCTATGATTAGAGCTGTTGCTGACAGGTCTCAAAATCAAACAAGAGTTGAATATCCAATGGTACGAAAATCTTATTTACAAGCACAAGGGCCATCAAATAATGATCTTAGAGGAAAAGAAGAATTTGTTAGAGTTTCGTGGGAGACTGCCTTAGATTTAGCTGCAAAACAGATGCGAACGACTTTTGATAAGCATGGACCAGAGAGTATTTATGGTGAATGTTATTGGTGGGGAGGTTCAGGACGTGTTAGTTGGGGACGAACTGTATCTCGAAGAATGATGAAAGTTTTAGGTGGTTTTGTTACAGAATCTGGAGATTATTCAACAGGTGCGGGACTTGTGATTATGCCTCATGTCGTAGGTGGATCAGCTGTTTATGATACACCAACTAAATGGAAATCAGTACTAGAAAATGCAAAAAATGTTGTAATCTGGGGACAAGACCCAATTGTAACAAACCAAATTAACTGGGCAATTCCTTTACATAGATGTTTTCAAGACTTTGAAAAACTCCAGAAAGCTTCAATGAGTAAAAAAATTAGAACTTTTACTGTTGACCCAAGAATTAATGACACCGCAAGGTATTTAAACTCAAAACATATTGCTGTGAAACCAGGAACTGATGTTGCTCTTATGATTGGTATGGCGCACTATTTATATACAAAGAAATTGTATGATGCAAAATTTATTAAAAAGTATACTGTTGGGTTTAATAAATTTAAACAGTACTTTTTAGGAAAAATAGATGGTGAGGTTAAAGATATTCAGTGGGCAGAAAAAATAACAGGTGTTAAAGCCTCTGAAATAGCAAAGTTTGCAACAACTTTATCTAAAGAGAGAACATTGCTTCTTTGTGGTAGAGCATTACAACGTCAAGATCATGGAGAACAAGCTCATTGGATGTGTACAGTATTATCTGCAATGTTAGGTGATATTGGTATGCCAGGAGGTGGAATAGAATTCTCTTTAGGATACAACTCAAGTGGTAGTACAGATAAAATTGCACCAACGATTGCAGGAATTAGCCAATCAATTCCTGAAAAATATAGTAAAAAATACCCAAATGCTCCATGGTTGAAAAATCATGATTATGTTATTCCTTCTTCTCGATCAATTGAAGCACTGGAAAATCCAGGAAAAGAAATTGATCAAAATGGTAAAAAAATAAAATTACCACATATTAGAGTTATGTATAATGCTTCAGGTTCTCCATTTACTCGACACCAAGATGTAAATAATATGATTGATCAATGGAAAAAGGTTGATACAGTTATTACTGCAGAGCCCTATTGGACATCAACTGCAAAGATGTCGGATATTGTATTTCCAGTAGCTACAGAATTAGAGCGTGTAGATATTGATCAAACGGGTAGTACAAAAGAGTATATTATTGCAAGAAAAGCTCATATTAAACCTGCAGGTGAGAGTCAAAGTGATTTTTGGATTTGTAGAGAACTATGTAAACGATGGGGATATGAAGAGGTATTTACCGAAGAAAAGACGGAAATGCAATGGGTTGAGTTTATTTATGCAAACGCAGTAAAAAAAGCCAAATCACTGAATCTAAAGATGCCGTCATTTGAAACTTTTTGGAAAAAAGGTTATGTACAATTTCCTGATGATGATAAGTCTAGTGAAAATTATACACGATACGAAGAGTTCAGAAAGAATCCTTATAAATCTAAACTTGGTACACCATCTGGAAAAATTGAGATTTTCTCTCCTGTAATTTCAAAATTCGGTTACGATGATTGTAAAGGATATCCTTCTTGGATTGAACCTCAAGAGTGGTTAGGAAAAAAAGAGTTGGCGAAGAAATATCCAATGCATATTGTTAGTCCTCACTCAAAATATAGATTACACTCCCAGTTGAATAATAGTTATATTCGAGGTCTATACGAAAAATCAGGAAGAGAACCTCTTTTATTAAATAAAAAAGAGGCTAAAAAAAGAGAAATTAATGATGGCGATATTATAAGAGTGTTTAATGATAGAGGTGAAATTCTAGCTGCTGCACATATTACTGAAGAGGTTATTGATAACGTTGCTGTTATGTGTGAAGGTGCTTGGTACTCTCCAGAAGTTCCTGGTGAAAAGTCTTTATGTCAGCATGGTAATGTCAATGTATTAACTATTGATAAGGGAACATCAAAACTAGCACAAAGTAATATTGCGCACACTGCTCTTGTTGAAATAGAGAAGTTTAAAGGAGTAATCAAACCTATTAATGCCTTTAGTAAGCCCAAAATAGTTCAAGGCTTATAGTTCTTAGAAAAGAGGAGGTTGTTTTATTAACCCTCCTCTTGGTTAAAGTATTTATGAAAAGGCGGTACAACAATATTTTCATTGTGCATGCTCCTTCGCACGTAACTTCTTAGTACCTAGCAATACTAGTTGTATCGTCTTTTCCTAAGTACTTATCATGTTTATAAAAGTATTTATTTAAGGTGATATAATATCTTGCATTTCCTTTTTGTGGGTTTGACAATATTCTTTAACATCTTTCCCTAAATGTTAAAGTGCTTATGTAAATTTATTCTCCTTGGTATTATATCATCTTTGATAAGTACTTTATTAAGTCTTAAAATTACAAGAAAAGGAATAAATATGAAAAAAGTAATATTGGTATTTTTTTTATTTAGTTGTGCTTTATATGCAAATCCATATGGAAAATGTGTAGGTTGCCATGGTGCAAAGGGAGAAAAAGTTGCTCTTGGTAAATCTAAAATTATAAAAGATATGACAAAAGAAGAAATTAGGTCTGCTATGACTGGATATAGAAATAGTACTTATGGTGGAGAAATGAAAGGGTTGATGGTCTCACAATCTAAAAAATTAACAGATTACGATATTGACTTTATTGCTAATAAAATTGGTAAATAGTTTAGGTTAAAAACTATTTAATACAATATCCTTTTCACGAGGATATATAAAAAAACTAAAATAAAATCACTAAGTCATGAGGAGTTTGATTCCTCGTGACTTTTTTAAGTTTTTAATATTTTATTATTATAGTTATTTTTTATATATTGTATATATATTTAGTTATAATTATTATTATGAAAAATATATTAAAAATAATAATATTGATAACTTCTCTGACTAGCTACTCTCAGGCAGTTTTAAATGATGTAGAAAAGGAATTTATTAAAAATAATCCTATCCTTACTATTCAGAATGAATCTGATTGGAAACCTTATAATTATAGTGAGTCAGGCACACCTATGGGACACTCTATTGAGTATATGAAATTACTTGCTTCAAAAGTAGGATTTGAAATTCAATTTGTTAGTGGATATTCTTGGAAAGAGTATTTGCAGATGATTAAAACAAATAAACTTGATATCATCGTTAATATTGCAAAAACACCAAAAAGAGAAGCATATTTATCGTTTACAAGCCCTTATAGCAATATTCTTTCATCTTTGTATATGATAGAGGGTAATAATAAATATGAAACATTGCATGACCTTAAAGGTAAAACTATCTCTGTAGTTGCAGGAATGGTTGGTGAATCTGTTCTTAAAAAAAACTATCCAGAAATAAATATTTATCCTGCAAAAACCTCTTTAGATGCACTTAAAGCTGTAATTTATGGTAAAGCAGATGGTGTTGTACAAGCTAATATTGTAGGTTCAAAACTAATCAAAAAATACAATTTGTTTTCCTTAAAACCAGTATTTGAAATAACAGACCCCTCTTTTAATATGCATCTTCATATGGCAACAAAGAAAAGTGATAAAGTATTAATAAGCATATTAGAAAAAGCTAAGTTACTAATTACTGAAGAGGAACAGTTACGTTTAAAGAATAAATATTTTAATTCACTTGCAACTAGTTCAGTTTTAAGTTTAGAGGACAAGAAATATTTAGATAAAAAAAAGAGACTTTTGTTCTGTGTTAGCCCAAACTGGTACCCATTTGAGAAGATAGAAAAGGGAAAACATATTGGTATGGGAGCAGATTTTTTAGCACTATTTCAAAAAAATATTGACATACCTTTTACTCTTGTACCAACATCTTCATGGAAAGAGTCTTTAACCCATCTTAAAAATAAAAAATGTGATTTTATTCCCCTCGTTATGAAAACGCCAAAAAGAGAAGCTTATTTATCTTTTACAAAAGCATATTTAGAAGCCCCATTAGTCATTGCTACAAAAAAAGATATTCCTTTTATCCAAAGTCTTGAGTCTTTAGATGGGCAAAAGATTGGTATCTTAAAATCTGATGCCTACAGTAGTATTTTAAAGAAAAAATATCAAAACTTTGAACTATTTGAAGTTAATAGTTTAGAAGATGGCTTAAATATGGTTGTAAAAGGTGAGCT
This sequence comes from Arcobacter sp. EP1, assembly GCA_001655195.1. GTDB lineage: Bacteria > Campylobacterota > Campylobacteria > Campylobacterales > Arcobacteraceae > Arcobacter_A. The sequence goes on along the minus strand of LPNY01000158.1, from coordinate 146,288 downwards.
CTTTGGTTATATAGATGCCTTGGCAAGTATAAGTTATCAATTCCAAGAAAATTATTTTAATGGTTTAAAAATTACGGGTAAATTTGACGATAGATGGCAGTTATCTGTAGCAGTTAAAAATGAGGATACGGAATTACTTAATATCTTTAATAAATTAGTTGAGATAATTAAAGTGGATGAAAAACAAAAAATCATCAATAAATATGTGAATGTAAAATATGAACATGCTGTTGATTATTCCATTTTATACAAAGTTATTGTTATCTTTATTGTTATTATTTTGCTTGTTTTATTATGGAATAAACGAATAAAAGATGAAAAGAAAAAAGTAGAGGTATTAAATAGAAAATTAAAAGAGAATGAAGTTAAACTCAAAGAGATGAATGAAGAGTTAGAACAGCTTTCCTCCATCGATAAGTTAACAAATATACTTAACCGAAGAAAAATTGATGAAGCATTAATAAAAGAGCTAGAAAGAAGTAAAAGAACAGCTAAAGAATTTTCTTTAGTTATGCTTGATATTGATAAGTTTAAATCTATTAACGATGTGTATGGACATCAAGTTGGTGATGATGTACTTACTTCTATCTCATCACTATTGAGTAAAAATATTAGAGGGATTGATATTCTTGGTAGATGGGGTGGCGAAGAGTTTTTAATTATCTGTCCTTATACTAGTAATCAGGGTACCATTGAAAACTGTGAGAGATTAAGACAACTTATTGAAACATATAATTTTGATAAGGTGGGTCATAAAACTGCTAGTTTTGGTGTTACAACATATATTGATGGAGATAACCTAAATACGATATTAAAAAGGGTTGACACTGCATTATATAAAGCTAAAAATAATGGACGAAATAGAGTAGTTGCTGAAATCTAATTTTGACTTATTGTTAAAACTATGATAGTATTTAATTATATGGGAAGTGGTATTAAAAAATAAGGAGTTAATATGAAAATATTAAAAACTCTACTTTTCATTGTACCTTCAGTAATAATAGTAGTGGCTTTATATGCTGGTTTTTCAACACAATCAGTAACGTACACTTGTGAAAATCAACTTTCTTTACCACTGTCATCTAAAGTATTTGTAACTGTAGAAAAGTACCACCCATGGGTTAGTTTTTTGAGTACATCACAAGGAAAAATCACTTATGATGTTCCTATAAAAGGGTCTGAAAGTTATAACTATCTTTCGAAAAAACAAGGTGAGCTACAGCTTTACAACAATGACAAAACAAAAATTCTAGGGCACTATTCACAACTTAATAAAAAATTATCCTTAAATACAAAAGAGGGTAGTTTTCAAGGGAAATGCCAACTCTTTAAACAACAATGTAGTAATGGTTTGATGTATTAGTTTTTTACCTGTTGTTATTTTCTCTTTGCCGCTTGTATGTAAACTCTAAAAGTGTTGAAACTGTTCTTGTATATGGGGCATCTTGCCCAAGTTTTTCACAGTTTTTTATCACAACTCCACAAATTTGTTCCAACTCTAAATCTCTGTTGTTTTCTTTGTCTACCCACATGGAGGGTCTGACTGATTGAAAATCTTTATAAAGCTCAAACATTTTTTTTGCATCGTTTTGGCTGAGGTTTACTCCAACTGCATTGGAAGCTAGGGCAGCTTCACTCATGAGTCCATAGACAATTTTAGATGTTTTTTCATTATGAATAAGAGGACCTGACTCTTCTTCAACTAACGCACATATGGCATTAACGCCGTTATTTACGATAAGTTTATTCCATAACTCTAAACGAATATTATCACTTATTATGCTTTTTGTTGGTGTTTTATCAAGTATACTTTTAAATCTTTCTAGGAAAGCTTTATTTTTTTCTGTGTGATTTAATGCACCAATAAGTGTTTCTACACTTCCTTCACAGTGTACATGTCCTAGTGCTTCAGTATGTGAGACAATAAGACGGGTTAATCCGCCAATAACATAATCTTTTGGGTAATACTGCTCCATGATATCTTCATTTTCAACACCATTTTGTAGTGAAATAAAGTAGGGAATTGTTGTTGATTTGTTTGCCCAACTTCCAAGTTGTTGTGAGAGTTTTTCTGTACTCATAGCTTTTGTAGCTATGATGATGGCATCAATTTCTTGGGGTTCAAAGGTTTCAAGGAACTCTTCTATATTATAGGTATTAATCTTATCTTCAATTGTATAGTTTGGGTGAGTTATTTTCATAGGATTGTTTTTTAGGTATTGCAGGTTTTCACCTCTTGCGACAAACGTTACCTTGCATCCTACGTTATGTAAAATCATTCCATAAAAAGCACCAATACCACCCACTCCAATAACAACTATATTCATAATCTTTTCCTACGTTCGTTTAAATTTGTAAAAAGTATTATATATAAAGTATGTATAAATAAACTTTTTACACGTGATGGTTCTCTTGCATGATTTTTAGAATAACATCATCAGTTTTTTTCATACCTGATTGGGATAAGATACCGATATTTTTTATGGTGTTTTCTATGTCATCTGCAATGATTCCATCTCCTCCATGCAAAAACTTATCATTGAGTGCCAACATAGAAGCATCAAAAGCAGCATAGATACCTGTAGCTATTTTTGTCGCACACGAGGCTTTTGCTCCATCACAAATAACACCTGAAATATTCCCTAGGCTGTTTGAAATAGCTTTTGAAATGGTTTCAAAATCAGCATCCTCTAAGTATGCAATAGCACCACTAACGGCACTAGAAGCACACATCACTCCACAAAAAGCAGAGAGCCTACCTACATTGGTTTTTAAGTGTATGGTACACAAATGAGAAAACAAAAGCCCTCGAAGTAGTTTTTCATGGTTGAACTTTCTTTCCATACAGTATTTTATAATCGGTAATGATGCTGTCATCCCTTGATTACCACTGCCACTTGTGGTCATAACAGGCAAAGAACAACCACTCATTCTAGCGTCACTTCCAGCAGATGCAAAACTGGCGCATCTGTTTCGTATATCATCTCCATACAAGCCAATATTGATGTTTTTTTGAATGAGGCTTCCTATATTCACGCCAAACTCTTCATCTAGGCCTGCTTGTGCAATGGCACTGTTGTATTCTATAACTTGGGAAAAAAGGGGTTCTATTTGCTGGATATCCATACTGTTTGAAATATCATAAATTGTTTTGATACTTAAAATGGAACGATCATCTTTTGATGTTTTAAAGGAAACATCATTACATATTTGATTAAGAAGTAGTTTGTTGTTTCTCTCTATTTTTGTGATGTTAGTATGAAAATGTTTTATCTCAACGAGAGATGACTCTTTTTGATATTTTGCAACAATCTTGACATAGAGTTTAACATCTGTTTTATCATGAATCACATTAATTGTATTCTTGTTTAAATACTCTTTTGCCTCTAAAATATTTTTATCACTTAATTGACTTATCACCATGAGTTCTTCTTTTGACTTTCCCGCAATTGCCCCTAATGCCGTTGCTGCTTCAATACCTACCATTCCTTGTGAGTTTGGAATACAGACAGATTTTACATTTTTAATCATATTTCCTGAGACGTATACATCAATGGAGTCTGGTCTTTTTCCTAAAACTTCTACTGCTTTTGCACTCACATAAGCAATGGCAATTGGCTCAGTACAACCAAGGGCTGGAACAACTTCTTCTTTGAGAATATTGATTATATTTTCATTTTTCATTTCGTACTCTTTTTGTTAGATTACTTTTAAGAATTATTGTATTATGATAGATTATGTTATGTCAAATAATACATAATTATGGATTATATAAAGGATGATTATATGGATTCTAATTTATTAAAAATCTTTGTTGCAGTGGCAGAAAAACAAAGTATTAGTTTAGGTGCAAAAACATTAAAAGTTACACAGACAAATGTGAGTTTACGGATTAAACAGTTAGAAAAGAACTTAGGATTTGAGCTTTTTCATCGAATTCCTAAAGGGGTAATATTAACAAAAGAGGGCGAAAAATTACTTCCTTTGGCCATTGAGATTGTTACTAAGATAAAAGAAGCCCAACGACAAGTTAAAAATATCAAAAAACAAGACTCTATGATTATTGCATCAACTTATTCAAATACAAAGATGCGTTTGATTCCATTTTTAAAGCAACTTAATTTTGACTATCCTTCCATTAAACTGGAACTTGTTACTAATAATACAGTAGCAATTAAACAACAACTCATAGACTATAAGGTAGATATTGCCTTTATTAACAATGAACCAACGCACAATGAGATTCTATTATTAAAAAGGTTTGAGAACGAACTTTTGTTTATTGAATCAAAAAAAAGTAGTGATAATAAAACCATGATTGGACACGAAGGGGTATGTGCTTTTTTTAATGGTTTAAAAAAATACTGTGAGTATTTAGGGATTGAGCAGTATGAGGTTTTAGAACTAGCAAACTTTGAAGTGATACTTGCGTGTGTGGAACTTGGCATGGGCAGTACACTACTGCCAAAATCAATTGTTAAAAAATATGGCTATTTAAGCAAACTTAAACTCACTCCTGTTGAGAAATCAATTGTAGATATACCTACATGTTTAGTGTGTAGAAAAGATAACATCCCAAAGATAAGTGATTACTTGTGTCATATTGAGTTAGATGTTGATGCTGTATAATAATTCTAAATATTATTGGGCTGAACTGATTTCTTTGACTCAATTGCAACTAATGTTAGAATGATATAATTGTAATAGCAAATCAAAAGGGAATAATATGAAGGCATATAGATTGATATTGCTTTTTGTAATTTTTTTAGTTAATCCTTTATTTTCCAATGAAAAAATCAATCTCTCACCGGAAGAACAAGCGTGGATTAATAATAATCCTGTGGTTACTTATAGTGAAGTAAATTGGAAACCTTTATCAATTATTGAAGATAATACTATGAAAGGTATCATGGGTGATTATCTGAAAATGATCACTACAAAAACAGGTTTGGAGTTTAAATTTCTTCCTGCAACTTCGTGGCGTGATGTTTTAGAACAATTTTCTCAGAAAAAAATTGATTTGGTGCCTGGAATTAGTTCAAGTCCTCAAGAGGTAAAACTAGGTTTAGTGAGTAAAAAATATGCAACATACCCTATGGTAATAGTTACAAAAGATAAATATAAGTATTTAGATGATTTAAAAAACCTTGATAGAAAAGTTGTTGCCATACCTAAGTATTATACTAGTTACAATGAAGTAAAAAATAATTATCCCGAGATAAAGATTCTTGCTACAAAGAGTATTACAGAGGCACTTCTTTTAGTAGAAAAAGGAGAAGCAGAAGCTTTTGTAGGACATATTGCTCCTGCTTTATACTATATTGCAGAAAACTACTTAAGCAATCTAAAAGTAACGGGTGCCACTTCTTTTCGATTTGAACACCATTGTTTGGTTCAAAGAGATAATCCCATTTTGTTATCGATTATTAACAAAGTATTTGATTCTATCAGTCATGAAGAGCGAAGTGCAATCTACTCAAAATGGATACAACCTTCTATTGTAGAAGAGAAAATCAATTACACGGTGATATTTTTTCTTGCACTGTTTTTTCTTTTAATTATTGCTTTTTTAGTTTATCGCCATAGATTAATAAAACGTTCCCATCAAGACTTAACTAATATTTTAAATACGACATTGGATGGTATTATGATTAGTCATAATAGGGTTTGTATTAAAGCAAATAAACCAATTCTCAAAATGTTAAATTACACGGAGAAAGAGTTTATTGGCAAAAATATTCTAGAAATTATTGTTCCTGAATATCATGAAAAAGTAGAAGAAGCTTTACTTCAAGATGAGTGTGAACCCTACGAAGCAAAGGTTTTTAACTCTGAAGGGAAAACAATTCCTATGCTCATCAAAGGAACGAATATAATTGTTTCTGGACAGAAAGTTAGAATTTCCTCTTTTGTTGATTTAACAGAAACGAAACAAAGAGAGACTCTTTTACATCAGCAAACAAAAATGGCGGCAATGGGTGAAATGATGAATAATATTGCCCATCAATGGCGACAACCAATAGCGGCTATTTCTATGAGTGCAAATAATATATTTGCTGATATTGAATTGGGTGTATTAGATGAAAAAAATATCAAAAAGATGTTAGATAATATTTTTGGGCAAACGCAGTATTTATCCAAAACAATTGATGATTTTAGGAATTTTTTTAACCCTGAAAAAAAAGAGGTTGAGTTAGTATCCATTGGTGAAATTATGGACTCTACTTTGAAAATAGTTGAAGCTCAGTTTAACTCAAAGGATATTGATATAATTAAAAATCGTGAGGACTTTGAACTCTTGATTGTGAAAAATGAACTGACTCAAGTTCTTGTTAATATTCTAAATAATGCTAAAGATGCTTTTGAAAAAGTAGAAGGTGAAAGACTAATTTTTGTTGATATTAGAAAAAGTGAGACCACTGCTTGTATTGAGATTTATGATAATGCTCAAGGAATAGATAAAGAGATTATGCATCGTATCTTTGAGCCGTACTTTACCACAAAACATCAAAGTAGAGGAACTGGTATTGGTCTGTATATGGCAGAAGAGATTATTTCTAAACATTTTAAAGGTGAAATTAGTGTTTATAATAAAGTGTATGAGTATAATAACAATAGTTATAAAGGAGCGTGTTTTAAAATCACCATACCTATTAAAAAATAATTGGCGTTAAACGGTTATTTTAAAGGTATCTCAATAGTAAATAAGGCACCAACGTGCTCTTTTTCTTTGAAGGTAAAGGTTCTATTTTGTACGTTGATATGACCTTTTAGACTGGATTCAATAATATTTTTTGTCATATACAGACCAATACCAGTTCCTCTACTTTGATGTTTTGTGGTAAAGTACGGCTCAAAGATTCTATCAATGATGCTCTGCTCAATACCGCCTGCATTATCATACACTTCAATGACTAGATTCTTCTTTTTGGCATAACTACTAATAAAGATAAACTTTTGATAGGTTTTATCTTCTAATGCATCTTTTGCATTGTTAACAAGATTCAGAAGCGCCTGAATAAGCTCGTTTTCATAGTTTACAATGGAAATATCTTTTATATCAAGAATTAATTCAATCTCACTATGTTTAATATTTGCAGAAATGAGACTAAGAACTTTTGAAATAGCATGTTCAACAGTAAATACATGTTTATCTTTATCTTTTGAATAGAAGTTTTTAAAATCATCAATGGTATTTGAGAGAATTTTTGTACTCTCAACAATGCTTTCTAGGTTAGCATCGAGCTGTTTGTCGTTTAACATGTTCATGTCTTTTTGAATACGAGTACCACTTGCTAGGGTTGATATGGCTGAAAGAGGTTGTCGCCATTGGTGGGCAATATTTCCTAGCATCTCTCCAAGAGCAGCTAGTTTTGCTTGTTGGTTGAGTACGATATCCTTGTCACGTAGTTTTGTAACTTGTACATCAACCTTTCTTGAAAGCTCTTTGTTTAATCGATGCAGTTCTTTGTTATTGTGCTCTAAACTGTCTGAATAAAAACGGAAAACTTTTTTGACTTTTTTTGATAGTAGAATAACCAAAAATATGACAACAGCTGTTACTGTTAATGACAATAAAACAATGCTTAAAATATCATCTTGGAGTTTCTCTTTTAGTTGTACTCGTTTTTTTGATATCTGTTCATTAAGTTTGTCTGTATAAAGTCCTGTTCCAATAACCCAATCAAGAAGTTTATTATGTTTTACGTAGGATATTTTTTTAAATGAATTTAACTTTTTTGTAAAGATTTTTTTTGCTTGAGTGTATTCAATAAAACTTCCATTGGATCTTTTTGCTTTTGTTATGATATTTGAGACATTCTCTTGAGTTTTTTTACTTAACTGATTTAGCGGTATATTGACAATCTCTTTATTAATATGTACTAATGGTTTTCCTTTTTTATCAATAACAAAGATGTATCCATCATCATCATAGTGTAATTGGTTGATGAAATTAATTGCATTTTTGGATATTTCTTGTTTTAAATCATCCACATAAACGGCTGTTCCAATACCGATATTTAAGGGCTCAAATTTTTTGATATAACCAATTTTTTCCAGTTTTTCTTTTGAGTTGGGTTTATTCCAAAACCAAGTATCATAACCTTCACCCTTTTCATCAAGAATTTTTCCATAACTATCAAAAAGGTTCTTGCCATTTTTATCTACGAGTTTTTTAAGTGATTTTCCAACTAAAAAGGGTGCAGAAGGTAAAGAGATTGAGATTCCATCTTTTAAGTCATAAATAAAGTAGTACCCGCTTTTATTTTCAAAAAAGCGTAAACTTCGCATTCGTTCATCGATGATTTTATAAAGTTGCTTTTTAGAAAGTGTTTTGTTTTCTTGGTAGATGTTTGATAGGGTTTCGTGTCCTACATCTACGATATCTTTGACAGACTTTTTTGATTTTTCAAGATCTTTGTTATAGGAGTTGTCCAAAAGCAAATAGATATGTTCAATTCTTTCTTTTATTTTTCCTTTTAAAGATGTTATATGATTTTGTTTTAAAACTTCAATTTCTAATTTATGAGATTCGTATTTTGAGTTAATTAAGATATTCGTTAATATAAAAGAAGTGAGAATTATCCCAAAAATTGGCAGTAATATAATCCACTGAATAATTTTCTTTTCGCTGTTTAATCTTTTTATCATGAAATTATTATAGCGAAAGAGTATAAAAGGGTAGGTTGAGTAAATGTATACTTTTTATCATAAAGCAAAATAACTTTGTCTATTATGTAGTATTAATTCTAAATGTGATACCGTTAATAACTTGAATAGTTACTAAATTATATATTGAGGTGAAGATGCAAAGTAATAACAGCTCAATTTTACGTGAAAGTAAACGTATTACTACGATTTTAGAGTATGAAGGAATATTAACTCAAAATATTATTTCCCGCAATGTGGAAATTCTTGAGTGTAAGATACGAAATGTAAACCTTTTAAGTAAAATATCTACAGCAGTTATTGAGTTAACACAAAATATGATGAATTATTCAAAATCTGAAGACACTCAGTGTAGAGAGATACTCTCTATGGGCTTTATTGAAGTCACAAAAGATATTCATAATACCTATTGCATCACAAGTAAAAATATTATCTCACTTGAAGATAAAGAGAAATTAGAGCCTAAATTAAGTGAAATCATAACGTTAAATCCTGATGAACTCAATAAAAAATATCGAGAACTGCGACGTAGTGGTACTCATAGTCATGAAAAAGGTGCGGGTATTGGGTTTTACGAAATTGAAAAATTAAGTAACAGTATTGATTATAGTTTTAAGCAAATAAATGAAGATAAATATTTCTTCTGTTTTAAGTCAACGATTATAAGTCAATAAGTTTACACTCTCCATTTGTTGGTATGTTTATTGCTCAAATTTCAAAAGGACGAACAGTCAGAGAGTTTATCATTGACGTTTTATTAATACCTACTCTTGTAACAGCAGTTTGGATGAGTACTTTTGGCCTGACTGCTCCTGTAGTACAAAGAGTATTTTGGGCACTTGCTGAAGGTTTTCTTACTATTGCTCTTTTATATGTAGGTGCTGCAGATGCCTTGAGTGCACTTCAAGCTGGTTCCATTGCTACAGCTTTACCGTTTACATTTATTCTTTTAATGATATGTTTTAGCCTTTATCGTGGGCTAAAGTCTGAATTAAAAATGAGTTCATATTAAGCATTCTTTTAGGCGATTAATAAATTACATTTAAAATAAGAAAAATCAAAGGTTGCATATGCAATAATTGCATATGCAACTAAAGGAAAATTGATGAATTATGCTTTGAAAAATTCTATTGCATATCGACTGATACGAGCAGCAAATAATGTTAACAAAACATTGAATAATAAGCTAAGCCCTTATGATATTGCCATAGAACAACGAGCAACTTTAGAAATCATCAAATTTGAACCCCATGCCAATCAAACAACAATTGCCAATCTTTTAGGTAAAGACAAAACAACCATTAGTCGTTCATTGAACTCTCTTGAGAAAAAAAGATTAGTTAAAAAATCAGGTATTTCAGGGGATAAACGAAGCAATAAAGTGGAATTGACAAAAGAGGGTGAATCAATACTCGAAGAGACCATCAGTGAAATCACTTCTTACCGAGAATCACTCAACGAGAAACTAACGCAAGAAGAGATTGAAATGTTTTTTAAAATTATTGATAAACTAGAGTTGTAATTTTTAAAACCCCAAATAGTTGCATATGCAACTATTTAAAATAGAAGGAAAAGTTATGAACAGTTACATTAGAATCTCAAATGAATTGTATAGAGAGTTTGAAAAAGCTTTTAAAAAAGAAAAAGAGTGTCAGGTGGTCTATTTAGATAAGAGTAACCAAAAAGTGAGTATGAGCTCTAAAATTTTAGACTTGCTAAGTGTTGATGGAAGTGAATATATGAACATGGCAAGTGGGCTTAAAGTTAGACTTGATAAGATAATAACCTTTAATGGTGAAGATACAAAGTACTTAAATCACTATTAGTATTTTCTTCGTATTTAGAATATAACTTAGCAACCTTTTGCTAAGTTATATCTTATCATACTTCTATATGTTTATACAAAGAGTTTTTAAATAGTTAATACACAAAACTTTTGTATACTCTTTCATGATTTTTATTGAAAGAAAAAGATGAAAGAAAAAATAAAAAAATATTTAAAAGAAACCCTCTTGTTTTTTGTTATTCTAGCTGTTGCTTCCAATGCAATTAGTTATTATCGTTCCCTTGATTTGAATAAAAACAAATTTGATATCAATCGTTTCATTCTTTTGAATAATAAAATCTATACTGTACCAAAAAATAAACCATTGCTCGTCCATTTTTGGGCAACATGGTGTCCCACATGTAAATTTGAAGCTTCAAATATTGAAGCAGTATCAAAAGATTATGAGGTGATAACTATTGCAGTTCAATCAGGTAGTCAAGAAGATATTCAAAGCTATTTAAAAGAACATAACCTCTCTTTTAACGTTGTTAATGATCACGATGGATATTTTTCAAGAAAGTTTAATATAAAAGCTTTTCCTACTACAATTATTTATGATAAAAAACTAAATCAAAAGTTTAGTGAAGTGGGATATACTACTACAGCAGGTCTTTATTCTCGTATGAAATTAGTCCAATAAGTCCTGTTTTGTTATAATACCTTTTTAAAGGAGTATTATGCAAAAAGAGATTGTTGTTGGTGGATTTACAAAAGAACAACGGGAAAAAGAGTTAGAAAAAATTAAATTGAAATATGACAAAAAAGGGTATCGGTTTCTTGATTATATTGATAAAGGTGCCTTAAAATCAGTTGCTGTATTTGATGTGGATGAAGAATCTTTACGAAAAGAGAAGGCTAGAAATCTACTTATTGCTGCAGGTTTTTTTCTTTTAATAGCTGCTATCCTATTTGTAAAATCAAGCTGATAGCTTAGATACTTAAGTAATATAACTTTTTATAGAAAAATTTATTTTAAAGTGCTATTATAGTAATAATAAAAATTATATTTTGGATTTAAGATGAAAGATCTCATTAATAACAAGTCTGATTTCACCATTTCACTTTCTACTGAAGAAGATAAAAATCGTATTATATTAGCCATGCAAGGTTCAACTGATGGACTTTGGGATTGGAATTTACTAACAAATGAAGTTTATTATTCTCCGCGATGGAAAAATATGCTTGGCTATGAAGAACATGAATTGGAAAACCATTTCAATACATGGGAAAAGTTAGTTCATGCATTGGATAGACAAAGGATTCTTAATCTTGTTCAAGAATATATCAAAAATAGTGAAAATGAGTTTAGCTCAGAGATGAGGATGAATCACAAAAATGGTTCAGAGGTTATTGTTTTATCTCGTGGGGTATTGATAAAACGTGAATCAGATGGAAAACCTATCCGGTTTATTGGCACTCATGTGGATATTACCAAAAGCAAAAAAGCTGAAAACCTTATCAAAGAAACCAATACAATTTTAAAGATGATAGCAATAGGTAAAAATGCTTCTGAAGTTTATGATGCTATTGCACTTATGTATGAGAAAAGACACCCTGGTATGAGGTGTTCTTTGCTTGAATTAGAGAATGGCAAACTTTTACATGGTGGTGCTCCTAGTATGCCACAAGAGTATTGTGACGCTGTTCATGGTTTGAAAATCGGACCAAATATAGGTTCCTGTGGTACTTCAACCTTTACTGGTAAACGTGTTCTTGTTGAAAATATAGAGACCGATGTCAAATGGAAAGATATAAAAAAGTTTGCTTTACCACACGGAATGCGTTGTTGTTGGTCTGAACCAATAATTGATTCAAAAGGGAATGTATTAGGGGCTTTTGGTATGTATTATGACTATCCAGCTTTACCTAATAACGAGGAGTTAGAAGATCTGATTTCTGCTGCACGATTAGCTAGTATTGTTATGGAAAGAGACCATTCCCATAAACTTCTCAGTCGTAATGAGAAATTTATATCTGAACAAAGTAAATTAGCATCTATGGGGGAAATGATAGGAAATGTTGCCCATCAATGGAGACAACCTTTAAGTATCATCACAACAGCTGCTAGTGGACTTAAACTGGAAGATGAATATGGTATTTCAAATCCTAAGAATTTGGCTAATAATTTAGAAGAGATTTTAAAACAGGCTAATTACTTATCTCAGACTATTAATGACTTTATGTTGTTTATTCAAAAGTCAGAACATCAAGAGAATTTGATAGTTACTGATATTATTAATAGTGCTTTAAATATACTTGATGCTACATTAAAAACTAATCAGGTTAAGGTAATAAAAAACTTTAATAGTAACAGTACTATTTCAGGTTTAAAAAATAAACTTATTCAAGCTTTTTTAAATATTATAACCAATGCAAAAGATGCTTTTGTGTTAAATAAAATTGATGAAGAGAATCGTTATATTTTTATTGATCTACATGAACTAAATGGTATGATAATTATAGAAATTAAAGATAATGCAAGAGGAATTAACGAAGAGATTATAACAAGAGTTTTTGAGCCTTACTTTACAACAAAACATAAGTTTATGGGCACAGGTATAGGACTTTCAATGGTTCATCAAATTATTACTAAATGGCACAATGGAAAAATTGAAGTAAGCAATAAAGAGTTTACTTATAATAGTAAATCTTACAGTGGTGCCTGCTTTGAAATCTCTTTAGACTTAACATGATTGCGTTATTTTAATGAGAACGTTTCACTGCAATAGCTTGTTTTTTCATGCGATAAATTTCATAACTTTCATTATCAAACTCTTCATATAGTAATATTTCAAAATGATTATCAAAAAAAGTTTTGAGTTCCTCTTTTGCTAGTAGATAATTGGGATTGGAGTTTGGTTTTTCGTTACTTTCATGGTTCATATAGGTTTCAATAAATAATACACCACCTATTCTTAGAGCGTTGGCAAGTTTTGGGATAAGAACTCTATCTAAATAGTTAGTTTTCACAATTAAATCATAACTGTTTTGTGCAGGAGTAAAGCCTTCTAAATCAGCAAGTTTCGTTGAGATATTGGTAAATCCTTTTTTATCAAGAACTTTTAAAGCAACACTAGATATATCCATTGCTTCTACATTAAAACTATTTTTAGCTAAATAAATAGCATGTTTACCTGACCCACACGCAACATCTAAGGCATTATTCCCTTGTACATGAGCCAATACTTCTACAAGCTTTTTACTGGGATCTCTTTGTTCTAAAAGAGTAGGGGTCTGTTCATATTTTTTATCCCATTTAACTTTGTCTTTTTGTGCCATAAATAGGTTTCCTTTTTTTGTGATGGTTTATTGGCATGCTATTGGCCAAATTAACTTTGCATCTTGAGGTGTTATTTTACCATTTTTAACATAACCAACAAGAACCTCATTGGGTTGCGTTTTAATATTTTCAAATAATTTAGGAGTGTGTATGGTATTGTTGTATAAATAAAGAACATCAGTTCCTTTAGCTTTTTTAGCCCGCAGTTTTCCCCAGCTTATTTCATAGTTTGGCTCGCGTGTTTTTTTGATACTTAAGTGAAGATGTGGATATCCATGGTTTCCATAGTGCCCACCTTTTGTTCCTGTGTCTCCTCCTATTGCGATAACTTCACCAACTTTGACGTTAGTTCCTACTTCTATATCTGGTATCTTATCTAAGTGTTGATATTTTGAGTATGTCCAGTGGGGCATTCCTGTTTGTTTTGGAGAGTGCAGTAACCAAATATATTTTCCTTCCATTCTTCCACCTTTACCTTTATGAATCACCTTTCCATCAGCAATGGCTAAAAGAGGTTCTCCAATAGTTATTGTCCAATCTGTTCCACCATGGTGACCTTTATTGCGGTTTTTAGGTCTTTGGCTACCATCATAACGCGTTTTTGATCCATATTCTGAATCAATATCATTACATGAAGCGTTGTTATAAAAGACAGGTGTTAACCCACTTGCTTTTTCCATTTTCATTTTTCTATCTTCAGCTTTATTTCCAAATCCTTTTTTGGCATGAAGAGAAGTTAAAAGAAAAGGAAGGGTACAAAGCAATACTAGTCGTAGGAATTTATTTTTAGTTAACATGCTAACTCCTTGTTTTTATAATATCTACTTGTATTCTACACTGTTTTTTTTGTTTATCTTATGAATTGTGATGAGTGAAATTTTTAAAATACTATATATTAGTTTTTATAATAAAAATAATTATAAATACTTATCTTTGCTTAATTTTTGTATGCTAAAATGGCTATAGATAAAGTAATAAAAGGTGAGTTATATGTTAGATAAGTCTCTACATCTTGATACACTTGTTACCGTATTAAATGAAGTGGGTGCTTATATTTATATCAAAGATTTAAATGGAAAATATACCTATGCAAACACGCTTGTGCTAGAACTATTTGGAATTAGTTTAGATGAACTCATTGGTAAAGATGATTATGCATTTTTTGATGAAACCAAAATTCAAGGTCTATTGGAAAATGATAGGAAAGTATTTAATGGTGAGGTTATTGAATCTGAAGAGAGACTCATTGTTAAACGTACGGGAGAAATGCGATATTTTATCGCTGTAAAAAAACCTCTATTTGATAAAGATGGCAATGTTTCAGGTATGTTTGGGATTTCTACTGATATTACCGCCCAAAAACTTTTAGAACAAGAGATATTATCTCAAAAACACTTTCTAGATATTATTTTAGACAATGTTGATGCCTACATTTATATGAAGGATAAAAACAGACATTTTAGGTACGTTAATTCAAAAGTAGCATCACTATTTCAACAACCTGCTGAAGAGATTATTGGTAAATTAGATAGTGAAGTTATTCCTCAAGAAACAGCAGATTCTTTTTGGGAAAGTGATTGCCAAGTATTACAAAGCTTAGAGAAAATATCCATTGAAGAGAGTTTTAGTGATGAAAAAGGGGAACACTACTATTGGAGTATAAAGTTGCCTTATACGTTAGATGACAATACTCCCGCTGTTATTGGATTTTCAACTGACATTACACAACTTAAAGAAAAAGACAAAGAACTCATCGAAAAAGATAAGTTACTCTATCAACAATCAAAAATTAGTACAATGGGTGAAATGATAGAGAATATTGCACATCAGTGGCGACAACCACTTTCTGTGATTTCAAGCTTAGCAACGGGAACGAAATTAAGTAAAGAGATGGAAACTCTAGGGGATCAAGAGCTTTTATTAAATTTAGATAATATTAATAAATATGCGCAATATCTTTCAACCACAATTGATGATTTTAGAAACTTTTTTTTATCCGATACACACACCTCAAAAGAGATTAATATATCAGAAGTTTTAACTAAAGCACTCTCGTTAGTTAAAGATGCATTTAAAAGTGCAAATATTCATTTAGTTACCACCTGTGAAGAGAAGCTCTACTGTGAGTGTAATGAGAATCTATTTATACAAGCTTTAATTAATATTCTAAATAATGCTAAAGATGCCTTGTCTCAGCTAGACAATACTAAAGATCGTTATGTTTTTGTGAATCTCTTTAAAGAATCAGAGCACACTGTTATACAAATCCAAGATAATGCACTGGGCATTTCCAAAGAGAATATTGATAAGATTTTTGAACCTTACTTTACAACAAAACATCAAAGTCAAGGAACCGGAATAGGGTTATACATGACATATCAAATTGCAAGTAAACATTTAAGAGCTGAAGTAAACGTTGAAAATGTTACGTTTACTCATAATCAAGATACTTTTAAAGGGGCACTTTTTAGTTTACGTATTCCCCTAGAGTCTTAGAAAAAATAATATTTTTGCACCATTTTACTTAAATCCTCACAAAATGCTCACTTTTTGACTAAAAATAACCTATCTATAAACTTTTCATTAACTTTTCTCATGTAATATTTTTAATAGAGAATGAATAAGGATATAAATTGAATATTAAACCAATATTGGACTCATTAAATTTAGTCTACTATGAGTACGATTCAACTAACCATATTATAAAAGCTAAAAATAACTCTCCTAAATCATATTTACAAAGAGAACTCACCAAAATAACCTATTACCTTGTAAGCAAAAATATTGTTTTTGATGTGTTAGGTAAC
Organism: Arcobacter sp. EP1; assembly: GCA_001655195.1. Classification (GTDB taxonomy): domain Bacteria; phylum Campylobacterota; class Campylobacteria; order Campylobacterales; family Arcobacteraceae; genus Arcobacter_A. The sequence continues at coordinate 129,703 of LPNY01000158.1, read as the reverse complement.
AAATCAATTTTAGTAGGTGAAAAAGAGAGCTTTTTTTCAAAACTCAAAAGAGTAGCGCTTAGCTAAGACTTTTGCAGTAACTATTGCTCTTATTAAACTGTTTTTTATTTAATCATCTTGATTAATAATAATACTATTTCTATTTTTTTTCGCTTCATACAACGCTTTATCTGCTTTTTTATAATATTCATCTGCCTTGATTGGAACACCTTGTTTTGAAGCATAGATACCAATTGATATAGTAATAAAGGTGGCAATATCTGAACATTTGTGTTCAATTTTGCTATTGAGTAATTCCTCTTGTAGAGCTTCTAGTTTAATGTACTGTTGTTTTGCTGTTGTGTTTGGCATGAGGATAGCAAACTCTTCTCCTCCAATGCGATAAGCGCTGTCTCCTGCACGTTTACATGATCGTTTTATTAAATGGCTTATTCTTTTTAAACACTCATCTCCCATAGGGTGTCCATAACAATCATTGTAGTTTTTGAAATAATCAATATCAAGAATTGCTAAACTCAGTGTTTGGTTTTGTCGCGTATTTCTTTTAATTTCAATTTTTAGATTCTCTTTAAATTGAGTATGGTTAAGTAGTCCTGTTAAAGAGTCTGTGGTTGAGAGAAGTTTTGCTTTAACAACATAGCCCTTTAGCTGAGTTAGTGCATCTTCCATATCCCCAATTTCATCGTCTTTGTAGGTTTTTATCTCAATCTTCGTATTTCCTTGAGAGAGTTCTAGTATTTTAGACCGAATAGTTGTAATACGCCGAATAAGATTTTTATTAACTAAAAACCATACGGAGAAGAAAGAGATAATAAAACTAATAATAATTAAAAGAATAAGGTATTGATTAACTTGATATAAGTCTTCACCGATTTTTTGTTTTTTCAAGGCAAGTGCATTTTGCTCTTGGAGTAGTATTTTATTGGATATTTTTTCAATGTTTTTTGCCATCTTGATTTGTTGTTGGATTAAAGAGTTAGTTACATTTTCTAGTCGTAAAACATCATAACGGATTTTAAAAAGTGAGTTTTCTCCCGCATAAAGGTGTCGAACTTTCGAAAGTAGGGTGTTAGCAAAGAGTTTAAACTCAAACTGGGGAGAACCTAGCTGTTTCATTTGAACATAAAGTTTCACAGAGCTTCGTTTTAAGGTATTTAGGGTGTGAATATCACTGGTTAAGAGTGTCTGCCTAAAATAACTGAGCAGTTGAGCACTATTTTTATAAAATTCATTGGCATACTCTAGTTGTGCTAACTGCTTTTTTGTTGGTGTTATATTGATAATTTGTTGCCAAAATGATTCCATTTCAACTAAGAGTATTTTATTGTTATAGTTAATGATAGTTTCAATCTCTACATTATACTCTTGCTCAACTTTTTTTGCTTGGGAAAAACGGTTGATTTGCATAATAAGTTGAGGCGTATTTTCTAAATAGTCTTGGATAGTCTGATTGGCTTTTGCTAATTGAGTATGGTCAATATCTTTTAGACTATGAAACTCCTCTAGCAGTTCTTTGACTCTATGCCAAAGGGTAACGAGTTCCTTTACTTTTGAGGCGGTAATTTCTGGTTTATCCAAGTAGTTAACGGCATCAAAGTGAAGCTGAATAAGATGTGCTTCTATTTGAGCTGTTAATTGCGCCACATTGGCAGTTTGATTCATAATAGGCAGTGAGTTATCAATAATAGCTTCATAAGAGGTACTCGCTTTATTGACAAAATAGTTGGTGGTAAAAAAACTAATTAACGCCAAAAGCATGATAAAGATAAATATAGTATTAAATTGGTTTTTTATTTTTAATATATGCATTTTTATTGTCCAAACATTGCCTTTTCACCATATCTATTTTGAGCTTCTCTAATTTCATCCATAAGTTGTTTAATTCCGATAGAAACTTTTATATCTTTATTAGAAATCAAATAAGCATACCGCGCTAAAAGAGGATAAATCGTCCCCATGGCAGTACTGGTATAGTGCCCATAATTTTTAATCTGTTTTCCCCATGCAACATCTGCTTCAAAGGTTGTTTTTAATGAGTAGTATTGAGGTGAATTCTCTTTTAATTTCGAAGATAAATAGAGATTGACATCTTTTCGTGTAGGGTTTCCTCCCCCTAGTGCATACTCTTCTTGACCTTTTTTTGAGGTCATGAAACGTAAAAACCAAAAGGCCGCTTCAGGATTGTTACTATCATAAGCCACTGCAAAAGCATAAGCACCATGGTAGGGTTTTTTACCGGGTGTTGCCGCAATTGCAAACTTATGTTCTTTGTCTCCACTGTTTTGTTTTGATGACACTGCCCATAAATTATTATATGCAAATGGCCACATGGCCACATTACCTGAGGCTAATGCATTTGCAGATTCAAGATAAGCAAAATTTTTATTGGCTGGATAGGCATAATTCATTAAATCTATGTAGTAGTTAGCTGTTTGATTTAAAAATGATAAATCTTGAGGTAGTGTAAAATTTTTTAACTTACCATTATGATAGTTTGGATGAAACCATACTCCTCCTAATGCCCAAAGAATCGCCGACCACTCATCATTAATATGTGGTTTATTCCCTGACATTAACGCAATCCCATAAAAATCTTTTGTGAGTTTTTTCCCTTTAAGTAAGTCGCCTTTTTTTCGGGTAAAGAACTCTGCTGTGTCTTTTAATTGTGATAGTGTTTTGGGTGATGTAAGTTTGTATCCATACTGTTTGAAAAAAGCTTTTTGTTCTATTTCATTTTCAAAAAGGTCCAAACGATAGTGATTTGCCATGACGTAGGTATTATATGGAATACTGTGTAGTTGGTTGTGGTAACTAAGTATCTCAAATAAAGAGGGGTAAAAAGAGTCTAGATATTGTCTCCACCCTTCTTTTCTTCGGTCAAACTGTTTTGCTAACTCATTTAATGAGACCGTATAACCTTTTGCAGCCCACTCTTTTGCCCAGCCAGCTTCTAAACTTAAAACATCATACTTTCCATTGGCATTGATTAAACTCTCATCTTGTAGTTTAAACATTTCTCCCAAAGAGACTTCAACAATATTTACAGGAACACCTGTTTTTTTTGTAAAATGGGGAGCAACTTTTTCTTTGAGGTATTTTGTCCAGTGGCCTTTTTCAACAACAACAGTGATACTTTGTTTGTTGTTAAGTTGTGGAATAACAATATCCACAGCAAAACTAGCAGTTGAAAAAAGTAAAAAGAGATTAATTAGAATGAATTTATAGTAGAGTATTTTCATAGTATTCCTTTCTCAAGAGATTAATACTATCTATTATCTATTTAATTATATTAAAGCAAAATAGAACTTAAAATACGACAAATGATGTACGTATTTTATTTAAGGTTTTATATATTTATCATAAATTGCTTTATACTTCCCTGTCTTTTTTATATATTCTAATCCTTCATTAAAGTCATCACGTATTTTTTTTGTTCTAAATATGGGTCTGTAATCTTTTAAATTTAATTTAACAAAGTTATGAATTTCTACGGGTTTATGTTTGACTCCATTCTCTTTAATAAGTTTTGCTGTGTAATACTTAAAAATATTAATATCACTTAGAATAACATCAACACGCTTTTTTTGAAGAAGAAGTACTTGAAGCGCTTGATTATTGTGCTCAAAATAGTTGTAGTCTGCTTGAACTTTTTTTAACCACTTGGGATAACGATTAATTGCCCCTTGAAACGATGTGACCAATAGACCTTCTAAATCTTCTGGTTTTTTGATAATAAAGGCACTCTCTTTTAATGTAATGAGTACATTATCGTACCATACAGCGGGGTTAGCATAGTATCCACCATAGGGTCTTAAATCTTCACCTAAGTCTGTCATAGCTGCATCAACTTTTTTTTCTTTAAAGGCCCTAGGAACTTCTTCTAATGGATAATAGTTTGGACTTAGGGTGTGCCCTTTATACTCTAATGCTGCACCGATAACTTCAAGTTCAATACCAGAATTTGTTTCGGGAAAAGTAAATGGAGGAATCTTACCTCCAAAGGACATTTTCACTTCTTGAGCATTTAAGGGAAGTAATAAAAGAATTATCGTTAAAATAAAATATCCAAAATAGACCATGGTTTATCCTTATAAGACGCTCTATAGGGTATCTTATACGAAAAAAAGTTAATTCAATATTAATACTTAATTCTAGTTATTTTAACTAATTGTTTGTAATTAGCAATTTTATTCTATACTCTATTTTATTATTGTAATAGACTTCTTTTAGAATAAAAAAGGAGTTAAAATGAAAACTTTTACCCTCGTATTTTGTCTGTTTACAATAATCAGTATAGTTAAATTCAGTAATAATACCTCAAATCACTATCTATCTCAATCGGTGGATAGTTTTATTTTCAGTGCAATTTATGCACAACAGTTTAAATAAAATGTAAACAACCCTTTTAGTAGTATTATATTGCTAAAATTGTAAAACAATTAAGTCAAAATTGACATATATATCTTATTTATATCTTATAATGAAAATTAAAAATTAAAATTAAGTAAAATTTTAGTAAAATCAACCCTATGAACTTAAAATATGATGATAAACTATCCCTCAGTTTTACTAAAAAATATATTTTTGCTTTATCATTAATTGCTATATTATCTTATTTGGCATACAACAACTTAACCACTCTTTTAAATAAACAAAAAAACGATAGTGCGATTATCAATATTAGTGGTAAACAAAGAATGTTATCGCAAAAAATTGCACTTTATGCTATTTATTACAAAACAAACAAGTTAAAAGCACACACCGATATGATGGAAGAATCCCATGAATTTTTGCTTTCTCAAGAGATGTCAGAATCTATTCATAATATCTATTTTGGGGCTCCTTATTATCTAGATCGTGAGATTGATTTATATCTGAAAAATGCAAATGTATTTGCAAAAACCCGTAGTGGTAATAGTTTGACTTATTTGTTGCAAAACTCCGAAATCATGCTCAGGCATTTGGATATTGCCGTAAATCAATACCAATATGAAGCAGAGATGCGAACTTCACAGTTAAAAACAAATGAGCTATATATTCTGCTTATTACGATTTTAGTGCTTATATTAGAAGCTGTTTTTATCTTTAGACCTGCTGTTAAAGCAATCACAAAAAAAACGCGAGAACTTAATGATGAGAATGAATATACCAACACAATTATAGAGTCTAATACCAATGCAATTATTGTTGTGAATAAAAATTTAATAGTTACAACTTTTAATAAAAGTGCAGAAGATATTTTTGGATTTAATAAAGATGAAATGATTGGTAAGAACTCTTTGAGAAAAATTATTCCTTATAAATATACAAAACGTTATAACCGACTAATCAAACGTTTTTTAAAAACAGGGTACTTAAGAAACTCCAACCGATCCTATGAATTACAAGGAAAGAAAAACACTGGTGAACTGTTTCATATTCGATGCTCTTTTGGTGTTAATAAAGAAGCGGGAAGATTTTTACTCATTTTAAGCATTCAAGATATCAACAAAGAAAAATTTCAAGAAAATCAACTCATCCAACAATCAAGAAGTGCTGCTATGGGAGAAATGATAGGAAATATCGCTCACCAATGGAGACAACCGCTTAGTATGATTTGTACTCTCTCTTCTGGTACAAAATTACAAAAACAAGCAGGTATGATTGATGATGAAGATGTTTATAAGTCTTTTGAGGATATTACTCGACATACGCAGTATCTATCTCAAACAATTGATGATTTTAGAAATTTCTTTAAAACTGATAATAAAAAAGAGAACTTTAGTGTGAATAAAGTTATTAAAGAATCAATCTCTTTAACTAGTGCACTTTTTAAGAATAATAACATCAAATTGGATTTTAAAGAACATAATGAAGAGCTCTTTTTCAATGGAAAGAAAAATGAGTTAGCTCAAGTTATTATGAATATTTTACAAAATGCAAAAGATGTTTTAAATGAGAAGAATATTCAAGATAAAGTTGTGCAAATCCGTATGGAAAAACATAACAAATGTATTTTAATTGAGATTCAAGATAATGGAAAAGGTGTTCCTGTTGAGATTATGGATAAGATTTTTGATCCTTATTTTACAACCAAACACCAACTTCAAGGAACAGGTATTGGTCTGTTCATGAGTAAACAGATTATTGTGCAGCATTTTAATGGAATGCTAGAGATTGAAAATAAATCCTTTACTGTCAATGGTACAACCCATTTTGGCGCTTCATTTTTATGTACGTTGCCTTGTGTTAATGGGTAATTAAAAACTCTCTTCACTTGATTTTACAAAACCATCAATCCAATTAAATAAATCTAATGTTTGATCATAAAACTTGAAATTATAGTTGATGATTTTTTTACTAAAAAAAGTTTTATTGGGTTTAAATATTTTATGTACAAATAGACCGTTATATTGGCTTAAATAGGCGTACGTATTCTCTTTATCAAAACCTGAGGGAACTCTTTTATAGTGAGCTTCATTGATTGTTATTCCCTTCTCTTTTAGGTTTTCAAGGATTTCATGCAAGGCTTTTGCGTGGCGCTCAATTTTAATATATTCACGGTATTTTTTAAGTAAGGGTGTCTTAAGGGTGCGAATACCTGTAGCAATATAGACTTCATGGGATTTATATTGCATATAAAAACAAGGAGACTGCATACGATGACCTGTCCCTTGCCAAAAGATGATTCCAATTTTAGTTTTAATAGGTGTTTTATCTTTACTAAAACGGGTATCTCGATAGATGCGAAACAGAGAACCTGCTGATTTTGGCTCTGCTTTGATAAAAGGAGCTAATGCAATAAGGTGTTCACCCATCTCTTGAACGTAGGCTTTGTTAGGTTCCAAAATAAGTTTTTCCCAACGATGACGGTTATCTTCAAACCAAATCTTAGTATTGTTTACTGCTATTTCGTCTAAAAAATCTAAAGCCTCTTGTTTAAACCCTTGAAACATAGATTCTCCTCTTTTATTAATATCTATTAAGAGATTTTATTTAAGAAATTTAAAATACTCTTCTCGACTAATCTCTTTTGCACCTAGACTCTCTAAATGATTGTTATGAACTTGGCAATCAATAAGTTTGATACCGTTTTTTTGTGCTTGCTCGCAAAGATAATAAAATGCAACTTTTGATGCATTTGATTCTAGTGCAAACATACTTTCACCACAAAAAATATCATTGATTAAAAGACCATATAAACCACCCACAAGTTTTCCATCTAAGTAACACTCAATGGAGAAAGCAAAACCTAGCTCATGTAAATTATTGTAGGCTTGTATAAAGTTATCATCAATCCAAGTTTCATCTTCATTTTTACGTTTTATTGTTGCACAGTTTTGCATAACTGCTTTAAAGTTTTCATTGGATTTAATCACAAAGTTTTTATTATTGATTGTGCGCCGTAGACTTTTAGATACTTTAAATTCTTCAGGATAGAGAACCATTCTTTTTTTTGGACTGTACCAATGGATATGATTGTATTCGTCAATAAACCATGGAAAGATGCCATTTTTATAAGCATTGATTAGTCGTTGTGGATGAAAATCACCCCCAACTGCTACTAAATCATCTTTCATCATAGCTAAACTAGGGAAAGTAAAGTTATCCCAATCAAGAAGGTAAATTTTGTGTTCTTCGTCCAATAGTTCCATGGGATGCCATATTATCTCATTTTTACTAAAAGAATAACTAATCCAAAGAAAGTTTTGTTATACTTCGCTTCAAAGGAAAAGTATGAAAAAAACATTTACATTTCAAGTACCTAATAAACATCCTGATAGAGTTGTTGAAGGTATTAAATATGAAATTAGAAAATATATTAAACGAGAAAAAAGAAAAACATTACCTGAAGGGGTGGATTTCTGGAAATTTGAATGTAAGTTTGCCAAAGAAAAAGAAACTCCTGCTGTGATTGATTTTTTGGATATCACAAAGTGTATTGATGAGGCTTATTCTGAAAAGTGTGAGAGTTTTTATATGGAAATTCTTGCAACAAAAGGGTATAAAGAAGTTAAAAATAATACAGAAGAAGATGAAACACTCGCGTAGTTTTATTCCCTCTTATTTGAAATAAACTGAGAGATTTTAATATCTTCTTTAAGGACATGCTCAAGATAGATTTTTTGCATAAAGTAATAAAGTTTATGATGAGCAGTACTTGTTCCAGTTATGTTAATATTAACCATAATAAAATTGATTTTATCTAAAAGAGTTTCATGGAATACTTGATGTGCCTGAGTATTAGGATAATGATGAAATTTCATGTATTCTTCTTCATTATTAAAGTGTTTCCTAATTTCCCGATATAGTTCCATACAAACAGTTCTTAAATACTCTTCTTTTTCTTTTGGATTTGAAATTTTATTAACGTTATTGGCTTTGCTGGCGATTTCAAAGAGTTTTTTATGCTCTTCGTCCATTTTTTGATTATCAATGTTATATTCTTCTGTCCACTCTAAACGTTCATTTTTGCCATCCCATTTCATGCAAGACTCCTTTAATATTTTACATTAATAAAAAAGTTACTAATTAATCTTAATATAAAATAAGTGCTTCTTTAATTAATTAAAAATATAGAATGGTTTTTTATACTAACTTTAATATTATTTATAATTTGTAAACTTATTTATTCTTCGAATACATACTTATTAAGGGATAGCATAGACTTTTTTCAAGATATATGAGAAATAAATTTATTGATTTAAATCACAGTAATTTGTATTAGAAATAGTTATACTTCTATTATGAAAACAATTGTACTTTTAGGTATCTCTTTTTCAGTTCTTTTAGGAGGAACATACCCAAGTCTGCTTTACCATGGTAATTGCAGTACCTGCCACTTTGAGACTAAATCAGTTTCTGCACCTAGTATAAAGCTTGTACGTAAGCATTATATGAATGCTTTTCCAAACAGAGATAAGTTTGTTAAATATATGTCTGAATGGGTGTATTCCCCTAAAAAAGAGACATCTTTAATGCAAGGTGCCATTGAAAAATATGAACTCATGCCACATTTAGCTTATGATAAAAAAACCCTTGAAGAGATTGCTGGTTTTATTTATGATATGAAGTTTTAAAATTCTAAATCAAAATCTGGTGCATCAAACCATGCAGTATGAACATTGTTAAGCGCTTCTTCTTGAGAGCGTTTAATTTTAAACTTCGTAGTCTGTTTTGAAATATCACTAACCATTTTAAGAGGAATGGTTTTTACAATACCATCTTTGCAATCTTCTGCTAATAACATGTGATTTGCATCGCTATTAATGATTTTGAATGGTTTTACTTCTAGATGTTTTTTCTTAATATGAAGGGTAATAATATTATTACGTAACATAGCACTCTCTATGCTCTTAATAACCTTTTGATTCACTTCTTCTTTAGTTTTTTGATTATGTTCCATATGCGGATTTAAAAGCTTATGTACAATCGTATCAATTTTGGAGTTGAAATCAGGGTGATTTTCTTTAATTTGAGATAGTGCTAAGTAGATAAACATTATTTCACCACTGTCTAAAATACTTTTGTCAAAAACAAAACCTTTTGTAAACTGCAATTGAGAGAGGTTGTTTTTTTCAATAGGAAAGTAGTGAAGTCTTTGATAAATATCACGTTGAATCGTTCGTTCAGTAACATTGAACTCTTTTGCTAAATCTTTAATTCTTGGTAGACTATTTTCACAAAGTTTTTCTAGAATAGCATTGAGTCGAACTAGTATTTTATCATTATCTTTCATTAGAATTTCTCCAGCTTAGTATTAAACAACATTATAGTGAAAAAAAGTTTAAAGGAAAGTGATTTAAATTAAATTATTAAATTTCAAAATCAAATAAAAATATAACTTATCTTGTGACGCTTTAAGGTTTTTGAGTATTTGATGGGGATTATTTTATCCCCGCTTGAGAATAATATCTCCCACATCGCGATGAATACTTTGGGATACTACATTACATTTTACCTTAAATAAAAAGTAGATTCTTTTATCATTTAAACTCTCTAAGCATTCGTAGTTTCCCATACCTTTTGCTAAAATTAGAGGTGAGGTTTCAAAAATATCATTGAACTCTTTAGAACTTCGAGTTAGCTCTAATCCAGGAGTATCCACACCAGTGCTAATAACCGTTGCAAATTTATCAATACCAATTTGTAAGGCCTCTTTTGTTGTAATATCGTTGATTATGGGTTTACCCCGTGTTGCATAGATAACACTTTTTTGTGGGTAAAGACGGGTAATGATTTTAATTAAAATTTTATCAAATACATTTTCTCCAGCATTATCAGCTAAAATAAGAAGTTTTTCATGTTTTTCCAGCTCTTTTAAAAAGAGATTGAAATCATCAATGGCAAATTGTGTGTCAAAGACTTTATTTATCTCTTCTTCTAAACAAAATTGTTCTTTTGCTCCAAAGTCAATGACATTTCCCGCAACGGCTGCTTTAATAGCCGTAAAAAGTTTATCATCATTTTGACGTATTTTTTTCTCAATTAAAGGAACAAACTCCAATGCTTTTTCAATAGAGTTTTGTTTAATATGCTCTAAAGGATCACATAAACCTGTCCTTTTTGCGAGATATTCATAAACATCTCTTGCAACACTTGGCGGTGTTTGTTTAAAGTCAAAGGTAGCTGATCTTTTGAGTACTTCTGCTTTGATTTCGTTCGCAAGTTTTTCCTCAATATTTAGAACTGAAATTGCTTTATCAATTTGTCCTACAATACAAGCAACACAATCATTAGTAATTGTCATTTTTTCTTCCCATGGTTAATTTCAACAACTATCTTAGCTAAAAAAAATTTAACAGGACTTGTATTTGAGAAAATTTTAATTTTTTTTAAAGTTATGTCTCACTTATGTCTGCCATTCTAAAGGCTTTTTAACGCTTTTTTGAGTAACATATGCCCATTAATTTATCGCTTACGATGTCAATTACACAAAGGAAAATTATGGGTTATTTTAAACTTAAAGAACATAATACCAGTGTTAAAACAGAACTTACAGCAGGATTTACAACATTTTTAACCATGATGTATATTGTTCCTGTAAATGGGTTTATTTTAGCCGACGCTGGATTACCAATGGATGCAGTGGTCACTGCTACAGCTATTATTACAATTTTAGCAACACTTCTGTCAGGAATGTGGTCAAATACACCAATCGCTATGAGTGTGGGTATGGGGCTTAATGCTTACTTCTCATACGGATTAGTATTAGGAATGAAAATACCTTGGCAAACTGCTTTAGGAATTGTATTCTTATCAGGTATCTTGTTTGTACTGCTCTCCTTTACTAATTTTAGGGTTTGGATTATGACTTCAATTCCTATGGCTTTACGACGAGCAATTAGTGCAGGTATTGGTACTTTTATTGCTTTTATTGGTTTAAAACAGATGGGAATGATTGTTAACAGTGATGCAACTCTAGTTGGATTAGGTGACTTTTCAAATACGAATGTGTTTTTAGGAGCAATTGGACTTGTTTTAGCGTTTGTTTTTTATGCTTATAAACTTAAAGGGGCTTTCATTTTCTCCATTGCAATTACTTCAATTATTGGTTGGATTTTTGGAATTGGCGAAGCACCAAAAGAGTTCTTTTCAGCGCCTGCTTCTATTGAACCAATCTTAATGCAACTTGATATAGCAAGTGCCTTGACACTTTCACTATTCCCTGTTGTTATTACTTTCTTAATCACTGATATGTTCGATACTCTTGGAACATTAACAGGTGTTGGGACACGAGCAAACCTTTTTCAAGAAAATAACAAAGATGACAAAAGTTTACAAAAAACCCTTGAAGCTGATGCAGTTGCAACTGTTGGTGGAAGCCTGTTAGGTGTTTCAACTACAACATCATTTATTGAAAGTGCAAGTGGGGTTGAACAAGGTGGTCGTACAGGATTAACAGCAGTTTTTACTGCAGCATTTTTTATCTTAACTCTTTTTATGTTACCCTTATTTAAATCAATTCCATCCAATGCAATTTATCCTGTATTAGTTGTAGTTGGTGTATTGATGTTTAGTGAGTTAGGAAAAATCAACTTTGAAAAAGCTGATTTAGCAACTTCAGCTGGGGCATTCTTTATTGTTTTATTGATGCCACTTACTTTTTCTATTACCAATGGAATTGCTGCTGGGTTTGTGACTTACACAATTATTAAATTAGCAAAAAATGAAAGAGAAGATTTAAATCTTGGTGTTATACTGCTAACACTTATTTCATTATTAGTTTTTGTTTTACAAGGATAGTTATTGGCGCAGAAATATTATTACGGTTACGATGAGTTTAAAGAAGATACTCAAATATTAGTTGACAAATGTCGAGATTATAATCCCGACATTCTTTTAGGAATTGCACGAGGTGGTTTAACCCTTTCCCATTTAATGGCACAAGCGATGAACATGCGGAATTTATATACATTAAATTCTATTCACTATGAAGGGGAGTTAAAATTAGATAGTTTTAATATTTTTAACATTCCTGATATGTCTCATGCAAAAAGAGTACTGATTATTGACGATATTGTTGATAGTGGTGAAAGTATGCAAGAAATTTTTAAAGTATTACATGAAAAATTTCCAAATACAGAGTTCAAACTAGCAACTCTTTTTTATAAACCAACAGCTCTTTTACAACCTGACTACACAGTAAAAGAAGCAGACAAATGGATTGACTTCTTCTGGGAAGTTGACGTAGTATAGAGATTAGGAATTCCTAATCTCTATATTTTATAACTAATCTCGATATTCTAATATTTTTAGTAACTTTTTATTTCTTTGTGAGTATAATAATTCAAAATTATTTATCTAAGGTAATTCAATGACATTCATCGAGTTTAAAAAACTACTACTAGATGCTGAGTTAACTATTCCAAAATTCACTGCTCTAATCAAAGTGAGCGAAAAAAATATCCAGTCTTATAAGAAGAAAAAAGAGGTTCCAAATGCGATTGCAGTAGTTGCTGCATGTTTTGCAAAAATGAACCAAGATGGGGTAGATTATAAAACCTTAATCACTGATTTAGAATTAACAAAAAAAGAGAAAAAAGGTTCAGGTTTTTCCGCTAAAAAGAAAGAGAAAAAAGAAAAAATTGAAAAGCCAGAGTAGAATTATTTGTTAAATAACAATTAATTTTTTTTTGATATACTTCCGAAAATCTATTGGGAGTATATTGTGAAACCAACACAACACACTAAAAATTTTTTATTACTTGCGACCTTGATGATGGCGTTAGCTATTGCTATTGGTGCTTTTGGCGCTCATGGATTAAAAGCGATGATTGACGAATCATTAATGAAAATCTATCACACAGGTGTTCAATACCACTTTTATAACAGCCTAGGGCTTTTTGCTATTGCTTTTATGACATTTTTACTACCTTTTTCAAAACGCATTGTATTTGCGGGTTATATGCTTTTTGTGGGTACATTAATATTTTCATGTTCTTTATATCTGCTGGTTTTATTAAAAGCATCGTGGTTAGGAGCAGTGACACCTATTGGTGGAACTTTGATGATAATAGCATGGCTTTTAGCCTTTTTTGCACTAATTAAAGAGTTGAAGGTAGGAAAATAGTATGACTGTCATTGAAAAAATAGAAGAGGTCCGTGATGCTAAGTGGTTCTCAAATCTAACCACTGCAATTATTATTGCTTATGCTTCAATTTTGGGCTTTAAAACTATAGGTGAAGTAGAGACTCACTATTCACTGTTTTTACAGTTTGCAGATTACTTTGTGACAATCTATTTTGTGTTTGAAATTGCTATTAAAATGGTTGCAGAGAAAAAGTTTGTGAACTTTTTCAAAAATGGATGGAATGTTTTTGATTTTGCTATTGTTGCAGTGACCTTACTGCCTTTAGAGTCTTCAGGTTTTGCAGCAATTGCCAGACTTTTACGTGTCTTTAGACTCTTGCGTCTATTTACGGCACGACCTGAACTTAAAGCAATCATTGATATGTTAATTAAAGCAATCCCTTCTATTATTGATATTGTTATATTGATGTTTATTATCTTTTATATCTATGCCATTATTGGTAACTTCTATTTTGCAGAATTGCCATCGGGGTTATGGAAAGATTTCTTAGTCTCAATGTTGACACTCTTTAGGGTATTGACCTTTGAAGATTGGACTGATGTTATGTATGAAGCAATGGAAGTTTATCCGTGGGCTTGGATCTATTTTGTTACCTTTGTTATTATTGCAGCTTTTGTTTTCTTCAACCTTTTCGTGGCAGTTATTATTGGGGAGATGCAAAAGATTCAAGAGAAAGATATGAAAGATGAAATTCATGAAGATAGTAAAAAGTTAGATGTTCTTCTTGAAGAGATACAAGGTTTACGTGCTGAAGTTAAAGCATTAAAAAATAAAAAAGAAAGCTAAATAATGGCTCAAAAAATCTTACAAAAATAGTATGAAAACAGTAACAATATTAGGCTGTGGTTGGCTAGGTTCAGTCGTAGCTAAAAAACTTTCAAATAGGTTTCATCTTAAAGTGACAACGACTACTCTAAAAAAAGATGAAGCCTTTAAACGTTTAGGTTATAATTCATTTATCTTAGATGAGAATTGCCTTGAATCTCTTAGTGATTTATTGGATTGTGACTATTTATTGATGGCTTTTCCTCCCTCTAAATTTCAAAACTATCTAGGGTTTTTAAACTCAATTTATACTCATGAAAAATTTAACACTATTAAACATTCGATTTTTATTTCAAGTACCTCAATTTACGATAAAAAAGAGGGAGTTTATACAGAATCAAGTGATATAAAAACGCCTTCTTCAAAACTGGTTTATGAAGCAGAAAACTATGTGAAAAATCAAACTTCGACGATTTTTCGTTGTGCTGGCTTAATGGGTGAAAATAGAATTGCTGGTAGTTATTTTGCGGCTAAAGAAGTTACAAATACGCTAAGTGGTGTTAATTATGTGCATCAAAGTGATGTGTTTGAAGCGATTGTTTTTTGTTATGAGAAAAAACTCAAAGGGGTATTTAATTTATGTGCGCCTTTGCACCCTTCTAAAAAAGAGGTTTATTCAAAAAATGCTTTAAAATATGGGTTTGAATCACCTGTTTTTATGGATGATAAAAATTATGAGCGTATTATTGAGGCTTCAAAGATTGAAGAGTATGGATTTGAATATACATATCCAAATCCATTAGAGTTTTAGTTTGTATTAAACGCTCTATCTCCTGCATCACCAAGACCTGGTCGAATGTAAGAGTTCTCATCTAAACGCTCATCAATTTGTGCAATATAAATATCTACATCAGGGTGCGCATCTTGAACGTTTTTGATACCTTCAGGTGCCCCTAAAACGTTTAGTGAAATAATCTTTTGAGCCCCTTTGCTTTTTAAATAATCAATACCATCAATTAACGAACCACCTGTTGCAATCATTGGATCGAGTAATAAAACAGTTTTATCTTTCAATGGTGGAATGTTTTCATAAAAGAGCTTACTCTCTGCTGTTTCTTCATCTCTTTTCATGGCTAAGAAACCACTTTTTGCATAAGGAAGTGTTTTTAAAATACCTGTTAACATAGGCTCTCCAGCTCTTAAAATTGGAACAAGTACAACTTTTTGAACTTCAATCATTTGAACATCTAAATGTCCTTGCCATGTGTTAATATTTTGTGAAACTGTTGGAAAATCATGAAGTGCTTCTGCTGCTACAATTCGAGCAATCTCTTCAATAGTTAATCTAAATTCGTTAGAAGCTGTTCTTGTATCTCGTAAACGATTAACAAGGTGTTTAACAACAACGTTAGTACTCTCTTTATACATACAATATCCTTTTAGTAAAAGTATATAATATATCTGTTTTTAATGAAATAAATATGACTTTTTACTCTTTTTATTTTTAAATTTTTATATTTACAAAATGCCCATTTTTTGGGGCTTAAATTTACAAATTTCTTATAGATTTTATACTTTTTTGCATAAAAAATTAATGGGCATATGTTACAATAAAAAAATTTAAAAAAAAGAGGTCAAATGAAACCTACAACCTATAATTTTCGGTTAAAAGATTCTGTTGTTGGATTACAGTTTCTGTTTGTTGCCTTTGGGGCATTGGTTCTTGTTCCTATATTAACTGGACTTGATCCTAACGTTGCACTTTTTACAGCTGGCTTTGGAACACTACTATTCCAATTTGTAAATAGAGAAAATATTCCTCCTATTTTCTTAGCGTCGTCTTTTGCGTTTATTGCACCAATTTCATATGGTGTAGCAACTTGGGGGATCGCAGCAACTATGTCAGGTTTAGTAGCAGCTGGTTTGATGTATATGATACTAAGTCTTATTATTCGTGTTAAGGGAAGTGAGTTTTTACATCGTCTATTACCTGCAGTTGTTGTGGGTCCAGTTATTATGTCAATTGGACTTATTCTCTCTCCCGTTGCAGTTAATTTAGCAATGGGAAAAACAGGTGATGGAGCAGTTGAATTAGTGCCATTAGAGACTGCGTTGATAGTTTCAATGATAGCACTCTTCTCGACACTTTTAATTTCATTACTTGGAAAGGGTATTTTTAAGCTTTTACCAATTTTAGGTGGAATTTTGATTGGATACATAGCGGCACTTGTTTTAGGCATTGTTGATTTTTCAGCAGTGGAAAAAGCAGCATGGTTTGCAATGCCAAACTTTACAACACCAGAGCTAAATTGGGAAGCGATTATCTATATTTTACCAATTGCAATTGCACCAGCTGTTGAACATATTGGTGATATGTTAGCTATCTCAAATGTAACCAAAGAGGATTACTTAAAAAAACCAGGTTTAAAAAATACACTTTTAGGTGATGGTATTGCGACATCAGCTGCATCTATGTTAGGTGGTCCTCCAAATACTACGTATTCTGAAGTAACGGGTGCAGTTACAATTACGAAAGCCTTTAATCCCGCGATTATGACATGGGCAGCACTTTGTGCTATTGTTTTAGCATTTGTTGGAAAAATCGGTGGTCTTCTTTCTACTATACCAACTCCTGTAATGGGTGGAATTATGGTACTTTTATTTGGTATTATTGCGTCTATTGGTATTGGAACACTTATTAAAGAAAAAGTTGATTTACAATGTCCACGAAATATGATTATCGTCTCTATGATTTTAGTTTTCTCTATTGGGGGAATGACATTTAATTTTGGTGGTGTTGCTTTTAGTGGTATTGGTCTTGGTGCAATTATTGGTATCGTTTTAAATCTTATTTTACCACAACCTCGAAGTTAAGTCTTTTGACTTAACTTCACCCTTCTTTTTTCTTTAATTTCTACAATTTTAATAATGATAACATCTTAACTTTTCTATAATAAAATAAAAAAATCTAGGAATGAATTATGGCAAAAGAACATCAGTTTGATATTTCGGCAAAACTTGATATGCAAGAGATGAAAAATGCAGTGGTACAAGCACAAAAAGAGGTTGATAATCGGTATGATTTCAAAGGTATAAAAAAAGAGATTGATTTTAACCAAGGGGCTAAAACCTTAACAATTGTCTCTTCAAGTGATAATAAAGTGGATGCAATCTATGACATTATGATTGGACAGATGAATAAAAGAGGCGTTTCAATTAACTCTTTAGATGAAGCAAAAAAAGAGGACAGTTCAGGTGGAAACAGAAAGTATGTTTATGCAATCGTAGACTCCATTAAACAAGATGAAGCGAAAATGATTCAAACAGAAATTAAAAAGTTAAAACTAAAAGTAAAAGCAGTAAATCAAGGTGACGAGATTAGAGTTACAGGAAAAAATATTGATGATTTACAAACAATTATGCGACATTTAAAATCACTTGATTTTAAATCACCATTAGTGTTTGATAACTTTAGATAATAGCATTTAAAAACTTAGGGAATTCCCTAAGTTTTAGTTCATATATTTTGATATTTTAACTCGGAATTTTTCTTATAAAAAATCAGTAAAGACAGCAGTAACTCCATAACTAAAGAGTTTTTCTTGTTTGTTTTTATCATTTACAGTGTATACGTTAACCACAAAACCTTCCTTTTTTAGTAGTTTTATTAACTTTTTTGTAGCAAGTCGTTGATTAATATGATAGGCATCAACTTTGAGATTTTTTAAATATCCAATAAGGTCTTTAGGGTATTTCTCATGTGCCAGTGCAGCAGTAGATAGTTTTGGTGATAGGTTTTTAATTGCACTTACATAACTGTGTTCAAAGGATGAAATTATCACATGATTTTCACGCGTGTAGTGATGTATCAAATTAACAATAATTTCAAATTGCTTTTGTGAGAGAATATGGCATGAGTTATATTTGATTTCAATATTTAGTAACAGATCTTCGTTAGAGGCTAGTTTTAAAACCTCTTCTAGGGTAACTATTCTTTCAATTTTTTTTGGCTGTTTTAGTCGCTCTTCTTGAAAGAACGGATCTTTTTTGTAAAACCAACTTGAGATATCAAGTTTTTTCAGTTGTTTATAGGTGTAATCACAAAGATTATAAGGTTTTTTAAAGCCTTTTATCTCTTTGGCATTGGACGTTCTTAAGAGTTTATCATCATGAAATACAATGGGAACATTATCTTTTGTAAATTGAATATCAAATTCGATAAAGTCACATTTTCCAATAGATTTTTTTATGGCTAACATGGAGTTTTCTGGATAGAGTGCCCGATAACCTCGATGGGCTGCTAAGAGATGACTGTTTTTAAAATGGCTAAAGAATTTCATTGAGTTCCTTTAATGCTTCTTGATACTCTTTGAGTGTTGTTTCATTATCCCAAGAAAGTATCGTAGACATGATTTTAGTCACGTGAGATAAAATCTCTTTGGCTATTTGTTTGTTGACAAATCCAATTGAAATGCGACGAAAAATAATGTCCATGGGTTTTTTAGCATATTCGTATTGTACTGCATAATAAACTTCTGCTTCAATGAAAGGAAATATTTTATGAAGTTCTTTTTTTAAACCCTTTTTTTGTGCCAGCATTGCAATTTTGATTGCTTGATCTCCATAACGTTCTAAAAGGGATTCTTTTATGGTTAGTGAGAGTTTAAACTGTTCTAAATTTTTTAAACCGCTTTTAGTTTGACTACCCATTACTTGATAGTTTTTGGTTTGGCACGGTTTTTTACGAGGAAGTAGTTGCTTATGTATAATAAAATCCAAGGTCTCTTCTGCCATCTTACGGTAGGTTGTCCATTTTCCACCTGCAATAGTAACTAGATTGTTTTTTGAACAAAATACTTTATGTTCACGTACTAAATTAGAACTTGAACTCGTAGCTTTGAGCAGTGGTCTTAGTCCACTAAATGAACTGAGTATATCTTTTGGGGTTAAGTGTAATTGAAAATTCTCATTAAGATGGGTTAAGAGATAGTTTATCTCATCTTGTGATACTTTTGGTTTGTGTGTAAATGTTGCTTCATTATCTGTTGTTCCAACTAAACAACTGTTTTGCCACGGCAATATAAAAATAAGTCGATTGTCTTTTGTTTTTGGTATTAAAATACCACTGCTTGTTGGAAGATATTTTTTATCAAGAACAATATGGATACCAGAGCTTAGTTGTAAAAGTTCAGTGGCATTTGCTTCATCAAGTTTTCGTATTTTATCGACGGCATAACCGCTAGCATTAATGATAACTTTTGCATGGTACTCTTTATGATTTTTATTAATATTATTGTATGTTTTGACTCCAGATACTTTGCCATTTTTGTATAAAAAATCTTTAACTTCTATATAGTTTTTAACAGTTGCTCCATTAGCTTGTGCTGTCTGAAGTAGGGCTATGACCATACGACTATCGTTAAATGAACCATCTTTATAACTTACTGCGCCTACAAGATGTTTTGTTTTAATATAGGGTTGTTTTTTTATCAGTGATTTACGTGAGATAAAATGACTTTTCCCTAAACTTCGTATAAAAGATAAAAAATCGTAGGTCAATAAACCCATGCGAAAATAGATAGCTTGGAAAAAACTGTAAAGGGGCGTTAGAAGGGTAAGTTTATGACTTAAATGAGAAGCATTATTTAAAAAATAGTAGCGCTCCTTTAATCCCTCTATGACAAGATTAAGTTGCGCTTTATTGAGTGTTAGAATTGCTTTTTCTAAATAACGAACACCACCATGGATGAGTTTAGTACTTTTAGAACTTGTACCTGATGCAAAGTCATTTTTTTCAAGCAAAAGGACGCTATATCCCCGCAAACTTGCATCAAGTGCAATACCACTACCCGTAGCACCACCACCAATAATAATAACATCGTATTCATATGTACTTTGAGTCATAAAAACACTCCTGTATATTGGATAACTATATCGATTAAAGGTTTAAATTTAAATTTTGTTACAATCTAGTTTTATTACTTCATTAAAAAATAATATGAAGTTATCTCAATGAAAAACTTTGAAAAAGGTCAATGTATGGAATATAAAATTTTAGATAAAGATAATATTGTTGAATACTTGTATAGTATTGATTCAATTAAAGCGTACTTTTCAAATGATTCACTAGAAGTGGCTGAAATAGGGGATGGAAATTTAAACTATGTTTTTATTATAAAATCACAAAGTGATCCTAAAAAAGCACTGATTTTAAAGCAAGCAGTGCCATATCTTAGATGTGTTGGAGAGGAGTATCCTTTAAGTAAAGAGCGAATGACTTATGAGATAAGAGCGCTTAGTAGCTTTGCACAAATTACCAGTGAGTATGTACCAAAACTCTATGATACTAACGAGCAGATGAGCGCCGTTATAATGCAGTTTTTAGGTGAACACATTATTATGCGACAAGGAATGATTGAGCAAACAGTCTATCCAAAATTTGCAGAGCATATCTCAACTTATTTAGCTCAAAATCTATTTAAAACATCTTCATTACATTTAGATTCGACACAAAAAAGAGCCTTGATTGATAGTTTTAATTCAAATACAGAGTTATGTAAATTAACGGAAGACTTTGTATTTACTTTTGCTTTTATGGAACATGAAACAAATGATGAATATTCTCATGGCCATGAGATTGCACAAGAACTTTTTAGCGATATGCAGTTTAAAAAAGAGGTTTTAGCATTAAAGTATAAATTTATGACACAAAATGATGCTTTGATTCATGGTGATTTACATACAGGTTCAATTATGTTAAATGAAAAAGAGACTTTTGTAATTGACCCTGAGTTTGCTTTTGTAGGACCTTTTGGTTTTGATATTGGAGCACTGTTAGGAAATTTAACCATGTCATATGTTTCTCACATTGCACTGGGGTCAAAAGCAGAATACCCTGAGTGGATTATCAATACTATTGAGACAATTTTAGTTGAATTTGAAACAAAGTTTTTAGCACTTTGGAATGCACAAGAAGAGTCATCCTTAATCACTGATGGGTTTATTAGTGAAGTAAGCCTTCAAGAGTATAAATCAGAGTTTATGGTACAAATACTAAGAGATAGTGTTGGTTTTGCAGGGTGTAAAATGGCACGACGCATGTTTGGTATTGCAGGAGTTGCCGATATTCGTGAAATTGAAGATAAAGCGATTAAAGATAAAGCGATTACTATAACATTAGAGATTGCAAAACGATTTGTGAAAAATAATAAAAAAATACAAAATATAGAAGAAGTAATTACAATTATTAAGGAAGAGTGTCAATGAATGGAGAGTATAGAGCGTTTTGGGTAAATGAGGAAGGTTATGTGGAAGTTATTGATCAAACAAAACTTCCATTTATAGAAGAGACAATTGTTTTAAAAACAGCTGATGATGCTATTGTAGCAATTAAAGATATGATTGTACGAGGGGCTGGAGTTATCGGAAATATCGGGGCGTTAGGGGTTTATTTAGCCGTTAAAGAAGAGGCAGATATTAAAGCAGTTGTTACAAAATCAAAAGCAATTCGAGAATCACGACCAACGGCAGTGAATCTAATGTGGGCAGTAGATATTATGTTAGAAGCACTTTTAAATGCCCAAGATGATTTGTTAGAAGTTGCACGAAAAACAGCTATTCAAATTTGTGATGAAGATAGTGAACGAAGTTCAAAAATTGCTTCTTATGGTGCTGATATTTTTGAAAAGATTATGCAAGAAAAAGGAAAAACTTCTATTAATGTATTAACCCATTGTAATGCAGGGTGGTTAGCAATTGTTGATGATGGTTCAGCGTTAGCACCTATTTATGAATTAAAACGAAGAGGTATTGATGTTCATGTATGGGTTGATGAAACACGACCTCGAAACCAAGGGGCAAATTTAACTGCATGGGAGTTAACACAAGATGGAGTTGAGCATACGATTATTCCTGATAACACCGGTGGATATTTGATGCAACAAGGAATGGTGGATGTTTGTATTGTTGGTGCGGATAGAGTTAGTGCCAATGGAGATGTAGCAAATAAAATAGGAACCTATTTAAAAGCTCTTGCTGCAAACGATAACAATATTCCTTTTTATGTGGCAATTCCAGAAGGAACATTGGATTTTGATATTAGAGATGGAGTCAAAGATATTCCTATTGAGATGCGAAGTGAAGATGAGGTGAAATATATTCGTGGGTTAAATAAAGAGGGTGTTGTTGAAGAGTTGTTAATTACGCCAAAAACATCAAAGGCAGTTAATTATGGTTTTGATATCACACCTGCTCGATTAGTCACGGGATTAATAACGGAAAAAGGTGTTTGTGCTACGAATGAAGAAGCAATTAATAATATGTTTAAACTAAATGTATAATTAGAGTTTGTATAATTATTAAAAGAGAAAGTGGAGTGTAGTGATGAATAGTGATGATTTGAAATATTTAAAAGAGATAACCCTTTTATATGTTGAGGATGAACCACAACTTCAAGAACAAATAGCATCCTTTTTAAAAGATATTGTCGGAAAACTCTATTTAGCCTCTAATGGAGAAGAAGCCTTAGAATTATACAAACAGCATGAGATGGATATGGTGATTACTGATATTACCATGCCAAAAATGAATGGAATAGAATTAGCAAAAAATATTCGTCTAGATAATGAGAATCTTCCTATTTTTATTACCAGTGCCCATAACAGTAGTGACTATTTTATACAAGCTATTGAAGTGGGTATTTCAAAATTTATTTTAAAACCTATTGATATTGAAAAACTTTTTACAACACTGTTACGTTATGCAAAAAATATTGCTACTTTAAAAGAGAAAGAGAATTTAAAAAATATTCTTGAGCAGTATAAAAATATTGTAGATGAAAAATCGATTGTTTCAAAAACTGATTCAAATGGTATTATCACGTATGTCAATGAACCTTTTATGACAATTTCAGGGTATAAAAAAGAAGAATTAATTGGAAACAACCATAACCTAATACGTCATCCTGATACGCCAAGAGCAGTTTTTGAGGATATTTGGAGAACCATAAAAGTCAAAAAACAAATTTGGCGAGGTAATATTAAAAATCGAAGTAAAAAAGGTGAGTCTTATTATGTAGATAGTTTGATTAAGCCTATTTTGGATTTAGATGGAAACATTATTGAGTTTATTGCCATTCGAAATGATATAACAGCATTAGAAAATACCAAGCGCTTTTTACAAAAACAAAACGTTAAAAAGAATGCTTCTTTAAAAGATGCTTTGAAAAACTTTTCTCAGTATGAAAGTATTGTTAATGAAAACAATATTGTTTCACGAACAAACCCTTTTGGAATAATAACGTATGTAAATGAAAAGTTTTTAAAAATAAGTCAATACTCTAAAGAGGAACTCATTGGAAGCCCTCATAGTATTGTTCGTCATGAAGATACTGCTGATGAAGTGTATCAAAATATGTGGCAAACAATTCTTGCAGGGAAGGTTTGGTCTGGAACACTAAAAAATAAAAATAAAAGTGGAAAATCCTACTATGTTGATACGGTGATTGCTCCTATTTTTGATAAAGAGAATAATATTTCTGAGTTTCTTTCTATTAGGCATGATATTACTTCGGTTATCTCTTTACATCAAGAGTTAGAAGATACCCAACGTGAAATTATCTACCGTATGGGGGAGATAGGAGAAACACGAAGTAAAGAGACTGGAAATCATGTTAAGAGAGTTGCAGAGTACTCGAAACTTCTTGCTACTTTGTATGGATTAGATAAAGAACAAATTAGTCATCTTTTTATGGCTTCTCCTATGCATGATATTGGAAAAGTTGGTATTCCTGATTCTGTTTTAAATAAACCTGGCAAACTTACTTCTGAAGAGTGGGATATAATGCGTGAGCATAGTGAAATTGGCTATAATATCTTAAAAACTTCAAACCGTGAAATCTTACAAGCCGCTGCAATTATCTCTTTAGAACATCATGAAAAGTGGAATGGAACAGGTTATCCTAAAGGTTTAAAAGAAGAAGAGATTCATATCTTTGGACGAATTACTGCTATTGCAGATGTTTTTGATGCTTTGGGAAGTGATAGGTGTTATAAGAAGTCGTGGGAGTTAGAGAAAATCTTAGAGCTTTTTAGAAACCAAAGGGGAAAACACTTTGAACCTAAATTGGTTGACCTATTTTTTGAAAATTTAGATAAGTTTTTGAAAATACGAGATAAATATGTGGATTAAAATTTATGATTGATGATGGTGTTGTTAAATACTCTTTGCAATTTACTCAAACAGATGAAGTTGCAAAAAAAGAGTGTCAAAAAATAGAAAAAACAAGAGAGCGTCTTTTTTCTCTTGGCTTAATAGGTGCATATGATAACGGAATAGGATATGGGAATATATCTCTTCGTTACACAAAGAAAAATGCTTTTGTCATTACGGCAACTCAAACAGGTGAATTACCTAAACTCTCCCCAAAATATTACTCTTTAGTGAAAAATGTTGACTTTAAGACTTTTACTACAACAGCTATTGGTGTTTCAAAGCCAAGTAGTGAAGCCATAACTCACGCATGTATTTATGAGTTAGATGCAAGAATTAATGCAGTTATTCATGTGCACAATGAAAAGTTGTGGCGTTTTATGTTAGAAAATGATTATTTAAGTACCAATGATACCCCTTATGGTACGCCAGAAATGGTTGAAGATGTACGTGATATTTACAAAGATATTAACCCAATGCTCAATAATGCCTTTGTTATGAAAGGGCACTTTGAAGGGGTAGTTGTTTTTGGTAAAAGTCTCAAACAAGCAGAAAAAGCACTCTATACTATAGTACAAGAACTTTTAAACTAGATGACTCTTCTGTGACGAAGTCACTAATATGTTTATGAAGAAGAGTTGGTTACAATTTCGAAAAAATTTTAAGGTCTGGCATGAATATTACTAAAGAAGAACGTGATGCTGTTTATAAAACAATCTATAACAGACGTGATACAAGAGGGGAGTTTTTAAGTGACTCTATTGATGATGAAGTAATAGCACGACTACTTGATGCTGCACACCATGCTCCTAGTGTTGGTTTTATGCAGCCGTGGGATTTTATTGTTGTTAAAAATAACAAGGTTAAACAACAAATCAAAGATGGGTTTGAAGTTGCTCACAATGAAGCAAAAGAGATGTTCGAAGGTGATCGTCAAGAAGTTTATAAAACATTAAAACTAGAAGGAATTACTGAAGCTCCAATTGGTATTTGTATTACTTGCGATAGAAGCCGTACAGGTGATGTGGTTATTGGAAGAACTGCCAATTTAGAGATGGATTTATACTCTAGCGTGTGTGCTGTTCAGACGTTATGGCTAGCTGCACGTGCAGAAAATTTAGGTGTTGGTTGGGTAAGTATTATTCATCATGAAGCTTTAAAAGAAGCCTTGAATATCCCTGAACATATTGTTCCTGTTGCTTATTTATGTATTGGAAAAGTCTCTCACTTTCATGAAAAACCTGAGTTAGAAAAAGCAGGGTGGCAAGATAGAATGCCTTTAGAAGAGTTGGTGCATTATGATGGATGGAAAAACTAACGTTTCTTATTTTTTATAATAGTATTTGGCGAGAGTATTGGGGTGAACACCTGCAAAATAGAGTAGCTGTAAAGCGATATTCGTTAATGTTGTTTTAATAACTCCATTCTTTTCCCAACGTCTAGCACTTGTAATAATTTGTTCTTCAAGAATTTGAATTTTTTGTTTTTTACGTTTGAGTTTTTGCATAAAGTTCACATCTTCCATGAGTGAAATTTCTCTGTATCCTCCAATATTTTCAAAAACCTCTTTTTTAACAAAAATAGCTTGGTCTCCATATGGAAGTTTGAAAAACTTTGATCGCCATGATGCCATTTTTGATATTTTTGTTAAAATTTTATCATCAGTATCAATACTAATATCAAAAGCACCTGCACTATATGGACTAGGAGCATCTAAGGTTTTAACAATACATTCCAAGGCATTGTTAGGTAAGAGTGTATCTGCATGTAAAAAAAGTAAATAGTCACCACCTGCGAGTTTAAAGCCCTTGTTCATTTGAAAAGCTCTTCCTTGTGGCGCTGTGGTTGTAATTACCTCTTCATTCTCAATGAGTTTAATTGTTGATTGATCTTCAATATCCACAACAATAATTTCATAATCAATAGATGTTTCATTGGATATAATTGAATCAATAATTTTATTGATATTGTTTTCATGGTAAACAGGAATGATAATAGAGACTTGCATATTTAACACCTTTACACAGAGTAAACAATTATAGTGTATTATTTATAAATTTTTTAAGGAAACTTATGGGTGATTTTTGGAAAGTAAAAAAAATATTAAAAGATAAGTTTGATTTGATTCAAATAAACCTAGGAGATTTGTGTAATCAAACCTGTACTCACTGTCATGTGGCAGCAAGCCCAAAGGGGCAAAATAACATGACTCTTTTAACCGCAAATAAAATTTTAGATAAACTTTTAACCTTAGATATTAAAACTATTGAGTTTACTGGTGGAACCCCAGAGATGAATGATAGTTTTACCACTTTTTTAACTAAACTTTCTGATGCGGGACGAAATATCGTAGTACGAACCTCTCTCACTGTTTTAGAAGATCCCAAATATGCACATTTTTTAGAACTATATAAACTTTTTAATGTCAAAGTAATTGCATCACTTCCTAGTGTTTTTGAAGATTTAACAACAAAACAAAGAGGTTTTGGTGTCTTTGATGAATCTATTACTGTATTGCAAAAACTAAATGCTTTAGGATTTGCCAAAGGTGACTTACAACTGGATTTAGTCTATAACCCAGTGGGTACTTATTTACCCAAGCCTCAAAATGAATTGCAACTGGAATATAAAAAGATTTTAAAAGAGAAATATAATATTGAGTTTAACTCTCTTGCAACGATTGTTAATATGCCAATTAAACGGTTTAAAACTGATTTGAAAAATCATGGGCTTTATGATGAATATATGGATAAATTAAAGAGCCAATACAATGTGAAAACTCTAGATAAAGTGATGTGTAAACGAGTATTGAGTATCAATTATGAGGGAAAAGTTTTTGATTGTGATTTTAACATGGCATTAGATAAGCCAATTATTGGTTATGAAACAACTCCTTTTTGGGAGATTGATTTTGATAGTTTTGCCCCTGAAATCAGTTTTGATGAACACTGTTATGGTTGTACCGTTAATAGTGGTAGTTCGTGCCATGGAGAAGTTGTTGAAACTGTTGAAAGTTTTGATGCAAAAGAGAATGCAAAAGAGTATTATGGCGAAGTCTTAAACAGTAGTGAGGATTTAAAAACGACAGCATGTTGTACCTTGGATATGATTCCAAAACGCGTTAGAGATGTGTTGCCTTATGTTGCAGAAGAGATACAAGATAAATACTATGGATGTGGTTCACCAATACCCCATGTTTTAGAGAACCAAATAGTTTTAGATTTAGGATGTGGCAGTGGGCGTGATGTTTATATTCTGTCAAAACTTGTGGGAGAAAATGGAAAAGTTAACGGTATTGATATGACCAAAAATCAAATTGATGTGGCAATTAAACACCAAAAAAGTCAACAAAAACGTTTCGAACATAATAAAATCAATACGAATTTCATCCATGATACTATTGAAAATATTGATCAACACTTTCTTCCTGACTCATTAGATATTGTTACGTCAAATTGTGTGATTAATTTACTTGAAGATAAACGTGCAATTTTAAAAAAGATTTTTACATTGCTTAAAAATGGGGGCGAGTTTTATTTTAGTGATGTATACGCATCTAGACGTCTTAGTTCAACAGTGCGTCAAGATAAAATCTTACATGGTGAGTGTTTAGGTGGGGCATTGTACGTGAATGACTTTTTAACTTTTGCAAAAGAAGCAGGTTTTAAAGAACCTCGTCTGGTTAGCTCAAAGCCTATTGATATTACTGATGATGAAGTAAAAAATTTAGTAGGTAATACCCAGTTTTATTCCCTAACATACCGTTTATGGAAACTTGATGATTTAGATGAAAAGTGTGAGGATTATGGTCAATTTGCTATTTACAAGGGAGGTATTGAGGAGTGTGAACGAGAGTTTGAGCTTGATAGTAATCATCTCTTTGAATTGAACCGTGCTGAACATGTGTGTAAAAATACTGCTAAAATGTTAAGTGAAACTCGTTATAAAAACTATTTTGAGGTAATAGGCGACACAAAACAACACTTTGGAGAGTTCTTAGGGTGTGCAACGTTAGCAACCCAAGAGCGACAAAAAATTGAAAGTGAAACAAATATAACAAGTAGTGGATGCTGTTAGGTGATACCTAAAATTAAAAACCGTCTTATTATGTTTGTTAAAGAGCCCAAATTAGGTTTTGTAAAAACACGATTAGCTAAACAAACCAGTGATGAGTTTGCATTGGCTTTATATGAAAACTTTATCAAAGATTTAATGCAAACAGTTGAAGGGTTTGATTGTGCATTATATGTCCATCCTAATAAGAATGCTTTTTCTTTTGATGCTACTTTTCTTCAAAAAGGAGATGATTTAGGAGCAAAAATGTCAAATGCTTTTAAAGAAGAGTTTGCAAAAGGGTATGAAAAAATTGTACTTATTGGAAGTGATACGCCTCATCTTAGTACTGATTTATTGAATAAGAGTTTTGAATCATTGAGTACTCATGAAATGGTTTTAGGTCCAAGTCTTGATGGGGGTTATTATCTCATAGGTTTTACAAAAAAAGGGTTTAATGAAACAGTTTTTGAAAACATAACTTGGAGCAGTGAAGTTGTCTTGGAACAGACTTTACAAACAGTAAACAAAAAAGCGTTATATTTGTTAATGTATATGAATGATATTGATACCAAAGAGGATTTAGATCAATTTTACGTATCGTATAAAAATCAATGGAAAAATTCACATACAATACAGTTTTTAAAGGCAAAAGATTATGGAAAAGTTTGATGTAATAATTATTGGAGGTGGTCCAGCTGGATTGGTTGCTTCTAAATTAGTGAAAGCCTTTGGAAAAAGTGTTGCTATAGTAGAAGCTAATAAACTAGGTGGAGATTGTACCCATACGGGATGTGTTCCTTCTAAAACTTTATTAAAAGCTGCTAGTGCAGTGTATGAAGCGCAACATTTAGAAAAATATGGTGTTTCCGTTAATGCTTTAGATATTGACACCTCAAATGTGCTCTCTCACGTAAAATCTATTGTTGATGAAATCTATTCCCATGAAACTCCTGATATCTTTGAAAAAGAAGGTATTGCTATTATTGAAGGTTTTGCAAAATTTGTGAATGCTTCTCAAATAAGTGTTGAAGAAAATCTTTATGAAGCAAAGAAATTTTTGATTGCAACAGGGAGTTCTCCTTTGATTCCAAACCTTTTAGGAATTGAAACGGTCTCTTATTTAACCAATGAAACAATTTTTTCTTTGCCTAAAATTCCAAAATCTTTGTTGATTGTAGGAAATGGAGTCATTGCTATTGAAATGGCAACGGCATTTAACCGTTTAGGCTCAAAGGTCACAGTAGTGAGTAGAAGTAGTGGTATTTTAAAAAATGGGGATAAAGAGATAAGTGACATTTTATTAGACTCTTTAAAACAAGAGGGTATTGATTTTGTTCAAAACTTACAATTAAAAAGTATTTCACAAAATGATGAGGTTGAACTTGTTATACAAAAAGATAACCAAGAGCAATCGTTATCTGCCCAAGAGATACTTTTTGCCACTGGGAGAAAACCTAATACTAACTTGAATCTACATCATGCTAATGTGAATTTTGATGAGAAAGGTATAAAAGTTAATACCTATTTACAAACGTCTAATCCTAATATCTATGCTATAGGAGATGTTTCAACACCTCATAAGTTCACCCATATTGCAGAACAAGAAGCAATTGTAGCAGGAAGTAATATTGGTTTGCCTATTAAAAAAACAATCAATTATGACCATATTGGTTGGTGTGTTTACAGCGACCCAGAGTATGCTCATATTGGGTTAACTTACGATGAGGCTAAAGAAAAATTCAGTGATGTTGAGTTAATCTCTTTTGAGTATAAAAACAGTGACAGAGGTTATACAGATGTTAAACGAACAGGGGTAATAAAAGTGGTTGTATCAAAGAGTGGAAAAATTCTTGGTGCTTCTATTTTAGGGGAGCGAGCGGGGGAGTTGATTCATCAATTACAATTGGCTAAAACCTTTGGACTCTCTTTTGATAAGCTGTCTAAAATGGTCTATATCTATCCTACCTTTGCAGATATTATTAAGCAGACTTCAAAAAAATATTATATTAGTAGACTGTTAAATAATCCTATTTTAAAAGCATTAAAATCTCTTGCTTCTTTATTTAAAGGAAAAAAGTCATGAATAAAAAAATTATAATACTTTTACTCTTTGTTCTTTTGATTATTATTGCAAAGTTTTTTGAGATAGATAGTTATTTTACTTTTGAAAATTTAAAATCACAGCAGAGTATATTAGCTGATTTTGTAGAAAATAATTATCTTGTTACGGTGATAGGATTTATACTTATTTATATTGTTTCTGTTGCATTTTTAATCCCTATTGCAACAGTACTTACCCTATCAGGTGGTTTTTTATTTGGTACATTATTTGGTGCAGTGTTTGTTAATATTGGAGCAACCTTAGGTGCGGTTTTAGCATTTTTATTTGCACGTTACATTGTAGGAAATAAAGTACAAGAAAAATATGCTTCAAAGTTAGAAAAGTTTAATAAAGAGTTAGAAGAGAACAAGTTTCAGTATCTTTTTTCATTGCGATTTTTACCAATCTTTCCATTCTTTTTAGTTAACTTTTTTTGTGGGGTAACTCACGTTGACTTACGAACATTTTTTATTACAACATCATTGGGGATTATTCCAGGCTCTTTAGTTTATACCTATGCAGGCAGCCAACTAGCAACAATCAATGCTATTGAGGATATTTTTACAAAAGAGATGTTGTTTGCTTTTGTTCTTTTGGCATTACTTATGTTGATACCTGTTGCTTATAAAAAATACAAAGCGTATAAGCAAAAAGAATCAACTAAATAAAATATACACAAAGTTTTACTATAATCAAATCAAATAAGGAGTCATAATGAAAATTTTATTATTAGAAGATGATTTAGCACTAAGTGATATTATTGAAGATCACTTAACGCACGAAGGTTATGATGTTACCTTAGCTACAAACGGCCAAGATGCCTTAGAGTATTTAATTGATAACAAATATGATTTAGCCTTACTAGATATAAATACGCCAATTATGAGTGGTATAGAGGTTTTAAAAACTATACGAGATGAATATAAAGATCAAACACCTGCTATTGTTTTAACGGCATATCAAGATACACGACATCTGAAAATGTCTTTTGAAAGTGGTGTGGATGATTATATTAAAAAACCTTTTGACCTTGAGGAGTTGGATCAACGCATTTTAAAGTTGTGTCGGCATTTTTCTATAAACCAAGAAGAAGAAATTGCAATTGATGACTCTATTACTTTTATTCCAACTAGCTGTGAAGTTAAAAAAGAGGGTCGTTCTATTTCTATTGCTCAAAAAGAGCGAGATATCTTAAAGTATTTTGTGACCCATAAAAATAGAGTTATCTCTTCTGATGAATTATTACAAAATATTTGGGAATATGATGAAATGCCGACAGATGCAACCATACGTGTTTACATAAAAAATTTGCGTGAGCTTTTAGGTAAGGAGCGCATTATAACCATACGTGGAATAGGATATAAATTTGTACAGTAATGAAAAAAAAGCACTTTTTAGTTTTCTCTCTATTTATGTAGGATCAGCAGTTGCTCTTATTGGAGCGATGTTATATTTCTATTATATTAATGAAAAAAAAATGTTAGAAGATCACTGTTCAATGGAGATGAGTAACAGTGCTTATGAAATTAAAGAGAATATTTTAAATGCTTATATGAACCACCAAAAGTTTGTGCCTACACCACTAAAAACAGAGGGTTTACAATATGCCCTTTATGATAGGGATAAAAATTTAATTTATTCAAATTTAGAAGAGAGCATTAGTGATTTCTCACAAACTGAGTTTGACACAGAACACTATTCATATCATATTGCAACCATTAAAGACGAAAAGGTTCCTATTAAATATATTGTTATTGAAACCTGCCAAGGAATTGAAGATAAACAAAGCTTAAAGTATTTAATCATAGGTATTTTAATTCTTAGTGGTATTTTTGTCACTTTTATCGCTTATTTATTGGCAAAATTACTGTTAAAACCGGTTAGGGAAAAGATTGAACACATGGATCAGTTTATTAAAGATAGTGCTCATGAACTAAATACTCCTGTTTCAGTTTTATTAACTTCTGTTTCCACCTTGAAACAGGGACGAAACCCTGAAAAGATGATGAAATATATTCTAGGAAGTACGAAACAGATTTCACAAGTCTATAATGACATTCATTACTCAGCATTTAATGATATAGATGAATCCATGGATGAATCTTTTGAATTGTGTGTGTTAGTGCAAGAGAGTGTGGATTTCTTTTTTGATATTGCTAATGCAAAAAGTATTCAGATTGAGACATCTTTAGAGCCATTAACTATTTTGATGGATAAAACAAAAACTCAAAAGATTATTAATAATCTGCTTTCAAATGCAGTGAAATATAGTAATCGAAATACAAAAATTATTGTATCTATTAATGACGGATGTTTTAGTGTACAAGACCATGGTATTGGTATCTCAGAAGAAGAGCAGAAAAATATTTTTAAACGATACAAAAGAGGAAAAGATAACAATGAAGGTGGTTTTGGTATAGGACTAGATATTGTGACACGTATTATTCATGAGTATGGTTTATCCATGCACCTAAAATCAAAACGCAAAGAGGGGTCAACATTTAGTATTAACTTCAACCCCATTAAACAGTAGATTAAAAAATCTTACTCATCTTTAAAACAATTGTGATACTATCCTCATTAGTTATAGTATCTACTGTTGAATTCACTTTATGAAGTGTTGATAGGTAGCCTTGAATGGTTTGCATAATATGCCAAAATCGTTCATTAAAAGGTGCGCTTATTTCTTGTAGTTTATGTACATAGATTTCGTTAGCAATAATTTCAACCAGATGTTCATAAGCTAATTTATTTTTAAAACGCTGAATTCTATAAGGTTTCATAATAATTAGATTATTTTTTAAAGAGTTCTTTTCTTCATCGTTAAGTGTTGCATCGTTTTGAACATTTTTAATTTCAGTGTCTAATAAATCTAAATACTCTTGAAGTTGTTTTTCTAAAGTTTCATCTAACTGTTTAATTGCTTTATCTAAGGTGCTTAAAATCTCGTCAGGTGTAAAAGTTCGACTCTCAATATTGTGATGATAAATAATATTATTTTTGTAATCATGATTGATAGCGGTAAAGATTTGCATTGCGTGGCTTAGGTAAACATATTTGTCATCTTTACCTGTTTTAAAAGAGATGCCCTGAGGTGAGATCATCGCTTTTGGCCCAATATATTCAAGTTTCATAGAAATCCTTTTTCGACGGTACTACTATTTTAAATTATTAATTAAGTGTTTAAAATTATAATATTATTCCTGTTGATTTTGTCTTAACTCTTTACTTTTATGCAAGGTTTACCTTGTTTATGATACCCTTTCATCCTATGATACTCTTTTAGGATTACGTGTTTAAATGTTTGAAGTTATAACTATTTTTTTGATTAATGTTATTATTTTTTTACTACTTAAAAATAGAAAAACCACTACGCAAAATAAAAATCTCAATGCCTCTATTGAAGAACTAGAAGAAACAATTGTTAAACAAGATGAAAAAATCAACTCTTTACTTGAAATCTATGATGATAATGTTATTGCCTCTAAAACGGATTTAAAAGGGCGTATTACTTATGCTAGCCGCGCTTTTTGTCGTAAAAGTGAATACTCTCAAGATGAACTTTTAGGAAAACCCCACAATATTGTAAAACATCCAAGTGTTACACGAGGTACTTTTGTGCAGTTATGGCGAGATTTATATGCCAATAAAACCTGGCGAGGTGAGATGCACAATCTTACTAAAACAGGAAAAGGGTATTGGGTTGAAACGATTATTACTCCCGAGTTTAATAAAGAGGGAGAAAAAATAGGTTATAGTTCAATTCGCCATGATATTACCGCTAAAAAAGAGCTCGAAGAGATGACAAAAACTCTAGAACT
Organism: Arcobacter sp. EP1; assembly: GCA_001655195.1. Lineage (GTDB taxonomy): Bacteria > Campylobacterota > Campylobacteria > Campylobacterales > Arcobacteraceae > Arcobacter_A. The sequence continues at coordinate 95,177 of LPNY01000158.1, read as the reverse complement.
TAAAGTAAAAGAGCGAACCCGTGAATTAGAAGAGCTTTCTATTACTGACTCATTAACAGGACTTTATAACAGACGTTATTTTGAAAAAGTACTCAGTGATGAGTTTAAACGTTGCCGTAGAGCAAAAACTAATTTTATTTTTTCTATTTTTGATGTGGATATGTTTAAACAATACAATGATAACTATGGTCATTTAAAAGGTGATGAAGTACTCATTAAGTTAGCAGATATCTTAAAAAGCTACTCACAACGGGCTAATGACTTTGCCTTTCGTATTGGGGGAGAAGAGTTTTGTTTAATAACAAGTGATATGTCACAAGAAGATGCTCATACGTTCTTTGACGTAATTCGTAAAAGTATTGTAAATGCCCATATTGAACATGAAAAAAATGATGCATCTGATTATGTAACAGCTTCTTTTGGATTGGTTGTTGTTGATTTTAAAAATATCACCCATACTGTTTTTGATGAGCGTTATGATACTGAGAAAATCCATCAACTAACAGACAAACTTCTTTACAAAGCAAAAGAATCAGGACGAAATAATATTCAAATGGAAATTGTTTAAAATAGTTAAAAAACTGCTTTTGTCACCTTTGCTATAGAAAATCTTCGTTATAATCTTTTTTGAAAGGTTACTCATGAAAAATATTATAACAAATTTTAAAACCTCACAATTAACAGATACTAAGTTTGTACACCCTGTAAGAATTACTTACAATCAAAATGGTGTTGATAAAGTTTGGGAAGCCGTTAAAAGTTTCGATTCTGTTGCCGTGTTGCTCTACCATGAAGAAAAAAATGCTTTTTTATTAGTCAAACAATTTCGTCCACCTGTTTTTTTAAATGATACAAGTAAACTGTGTACCTACGAACTTTGTGCAGGTATCGTTGATAAAGAAAAACCTTTAGAAGTCATTGCTCAAGAAGAGATAGATGAAGAGTGTGGTTATGCAGTTCCTTTAGAGAATATTGAAAAAATCACTTCATTTTATACTAATGTTGGCGTAAGCGGAGGGAAACAGAGTCTTTATTTTGCAACTATCAATGAATCACAAAAAGTACATGAGGGTGGTGGTATTCATGATGAACAGATTGAAACCATGTTATTGCCTGTTGAAGAGTTCCGTGAATTTATTTATGATGAGAGTAAAGCTAAAACACCTGGATTAATGTTTTCATTTTTCTGGTTTATGGAGAATAAATATGCATAAACTTGTTGTTTATGGAAGTTTGATGAATGAAAATGAACTTCAAGACCAGGGACTTTGGGGACATAATATTGAACCCATAAAAGTTTTTGGTTATAAAAGAGTTTGTAACCAAGAGCCCTCATATCGTTTAGTTGATTCCAATGCACGAGCTGTATTATCGGTTCAAAAAAAAGATGATGCGTGGTTTAATGCTATACTCATAAAAGATTTAGATGAAGCTTTTTTACAAGCTTTAGACATGCGTGAGATTGGCTATGAACGCACTCAGGTGGATGTAAAAACCTATGGTGGGGAGTTTTATAAGGATTGTTTTGTCTATATTGGACGAAGTGAAAAACTCAATAATGACATTGCACCTAATGAGGATTATTTATCTATTTGTTATGAAGCAGCACAAAGTTTTGGAGAAGAGTTTTATCAAGATTTTTTGCAAACAACTTTTAAAAATAGTGAGCAAGGGTTAGTGCGAATCTAACTTACCATTTCACTTTTCCCCCATAAAAAGGTTTGCATTTTTTATTGCCTCCAAAAAGTGAAACGGCTCCTTTTAAGAGCGAAGTTACTGGGGAGAGAAAGGTTTCTACTTTGCTCTCTTTAATATCTACGGTTCCTTTTTTTAAATCACCTGTCAAGAGTTGATTGTATTTAACACATCGTTGATTATTAAGTACCGCAATATTCATATCTTTGTATTTTAAGGAGCTTAGATTGATGGTTCCTTTTACAGCTACAAGGTTTTTAGTTGTTCGAATTGCAACATCTTTAGTAACAGCTTTTCCATTTTTAAAAACCCAATGGGAGTTGAAGTTTTTAATAGTGGTTTTACCCTTTTTATCCAGTTTGGATTTTATCATAGCAAATTTTCCACTTTGTGTAAGCAGTCCCGCAAAAGGACCAGCTACAAACATTGCACCGATATCTAAAAGATTGACTTTTTTTGTCTCTTCGTACATATCAAGGACTTCATCAATATTGTATTGATTATAATGAATACCTTTTCCCGTGACTTTTTTATAGCCATTTAGGGTTGATAGAACTCTTTTTTTGTTATCCCCTTTGAAATTGAGTTTGAGCTCAATATCAATCTTTCCTTGTAAGTTTTTGTTTTCATTATCAACTGTTGTTAAATCAAACTGTTTTATACGGTGGTTCAATGAAACTTTGGGTTCTTTTTTTTGAAGATTAATTAAAGCCGTAGCTTCAGCTTTGTTGTTATAAAGTTCAAAATAGGCTGGTTTGATATTTATGAGGTTATTTTTTAATGAGACTTTTAAATCAATATTTTTAAGTTCTGTATTGGAAAAGAGAAGTTTATCAATCTTCATATGACTTGAAGCGCTATAACCTTTGAGAAGTTTAGAATAGTCACTCTTTTGAGTATTGGTTGTTTTATTTTTAGATGTTGCTGTGAAGGTATTTAGGTTTAGTTCTTTTGTAAATAGCTTGAGATTAGTACTATTCTTTTTTAAGTCTAAATTACCTTTTAATTGAAGCTTTTTTATCCCTTTAAACTCTTTGAGATTAAAATCATCTATAGTAATAACTGAATCTAAAATTGAGAGTTTGGCGTTAAAGTCTTTTAAAACAATATCATCATAAGTTATACTTGCATTTTCAATATGTAAGGTTTCAATGTCGAGTAGGGTAATATTTTTACTGTTATCTTTGGGTATTTTTTTAGATACTTTTTTATCTTGTGAACTTTTTAGCGTTATAGTGGGTTTAAAAAGATAGATAGTATTTATTTTTAATGCATTTAAATCTAAAAGTTCCAAAGGGTTTATTTTGGCTACTAGTTTTTTGATATGAATGTCAGTTTTTTTACTATCGGTTAGTGTGAGATTCTCAACTTTTAAACCAAGAATTGGAAAGAGTGATAATCCGTAACTTTTAAAAGTTATCTCTTTTTGGGTAACAATGGAGAGTTTTTTCTCTATGTCACCTTTTGAGACGAGCAGGGGAATACTTGCAAAAATAACTCCTACTAAAAGAACAATAACAAGTGTTATATTTCTAAACCACTTCATCACTTATCCTTGATATAAAAATTATACTCTTCTTATATTTGCATAATCTTAGCGTGAAAGACTAATTCCAAAACCTACACGGTTAATCTCTTTATCATAATCGATTAAACTATCTCCATAACCACTTGAAAGCTGAAAGAAACCAAAGGTATTTTTACTGTTTGGAAAAGGAAATGTCCAATCAAATTGGGCAAAACCTTTGTTGTCATCATTAAATTTTAAATTGTTCCGTAAAAGCATTTTAAAGGTGTGTTCTTTATAAGGATAAAGTAGTGTTAAATCACCATATCCTAAATAGTCATCAATATTTGGATTATTATCTTCATTTTTACTTTCTGGAATACGGTACCAAATTTTAGGCGTGATAAAAAGATTTCTCAGTTGAAAATAACTCTCTAAATATATTCGATTCCATGAGCGTGATTCATTTCCTCCTTGACCATTTGATTCATGGAGAAAACCAATTTTGTATGCTTTAAGTGCAGTTTTTTCTAAAGACTTATGGGGAACCATCATAAAAACTTCTGGTTGATAGTTTGTCTCTCTAAAGGGTGCCGAGTCTGCGTAGATTTGCCACCATGATGTTTGGGTATATCCAAAATTGATGGTTTCATTTAATCCTAATAGGTTATAGGAGATGGGTTTTTTAATACTTAGTTGAAATTTTGCTTCGTTTTGCTCTCGCCCAGCAATTTTTTTAGTGGTATGGCTAATGGGTAAAAAGTAGTTCTCTTTGTAAGCATAAATATTAAATGACGAGCTTAACATTTGCTCTATTGTTGATTGGGTCTGTTTATCTTCAATTGGGTCTAAATTTTTTTGAATAAACTTCACTTGTTTTTGCGTGATTTGATCTGTTTTTTCCACTGAAGTTTTACTGCTATTTTTCAATGCAATTTGTTTGTATAGTTGCATTGCCTCTTTATATTTCCCTTGTTTTTCTAATGCTTGTGCTTGTTTTAAAACATCATTGTTAGCAAAGGAAATCGTAACAATGCAAATTAAAAGTATAATATATCTCATTTTTTCCTAATATATTGAATAGGTCTATCTTGCTCTATCCAGTGATTGAATCCACCTTCTAAATAAAAAGGATTTCGATACCCTTTTTGATCATAAAGTAAATCTGCACCAATTTTCGCTTCTTCACCTGTCTTACTTACTAAGATAAATTTCACTTTTCTATCTTTGACTAGGGTGGTAAATCGTCGTAACCAATTGGCTCGGTTAATACTACCATCTTTTTTGTAAAGGTTAAGTCTATAAGCTCCTGGAATGGTTCCCGTTTGTGATATTTCATTAGGAAGGCGAATATCGATAATTTTGATACCAACATTTTTAAGTGTATCAAGTTCATATAAACTCACTGCTTTTGTCCCTGCATGCAAAGATGTAAGCATCGCTAAAAGAGAAAATGAAAAAAATAATTTTATTAAACCCTTCATCTATCCATCCTTTGTGTAAATTTTATATTATTCTACCAAAAATAATTTTAAAAGTAAAAGTTATTTTTACTATTCTTTAGTTATTTTATATTTTCCTTCATTAAGTTCTTGCAATCTCAAAGTATATAGAGCAATCCATTCATCAAGTACTGGTTTAATATGTGAAAATTTAAGGGACTCAATACTTTCAACCTCTTTATCAATGTTTTTAGTGACAACCATGGCTAAGGTCTCTTTTGTTTGATTATCTAAAAGTTTTAAAGCCATATGAATACGTAATTTTCTTGTCTCTATTCCTACCCCTCTTTTAAGTGCTGTAAATGCTAAACCATAAGGCAGATACTGATAGAAAGCAAGGTCATCAAAACTTACATCTAATGAGACAATAGAGACTTGAAGTAGTAGCTTATTTTTCCCTGCGTTATTTTTAAGGATATTATTGAGTGATTTATCCAGTTTATTGGTGAAATATATTGATGTAACATTGAGTAGCTTTTTATTTAAAAACATTTGGTTTTTGCTGTTTGTAAGTACTTCAATATGAGGAACACGAATACTATTATAACGGTTAAAATCAGTATTTTTTTTCATGTAATACATACTGTTTTTATTAAGAGGTGATGGTTTTAATAAAGAAGCATCCGTTATTAAAGAGTTTGGTTCAATAACGTTTTTTTGTACGCAACCTGTAAAGATAAATAACAACAAGATTAATAGGCTAAAAGTAACTATCTGTTTTATTTTCATTTGCTTCCTTATATTGGATACAATTTATTTATATTACTATATCAAAATGGGTGTTTTCTTAAAGTAAATGGATTAGAGATTATTTCTAAGTCCAACTTAGGTATCACAGTTTGCCAAAATTTCAAATTGTAAAGTCGCTTTTCCTGATAAAACGTTATTTCTTGGTAGGTCAATTTCTAAATGAATTTGATGTTTTCCTTTTTGATATTTACTCCTTTTAAGATAAGTTCACTAAGTCTCATACGCTTTGATTTATCAAGTATAATAAATATTTTACTATGAAGAGGGCATACAAAAGACATGTGGTATTACTTTTAACGCAAGAGAGGGAACAACCTATTCTTCATCAAACTCTCTAAAAGATTTAAAAGATGCAAGTGCAATAATTTCATTACATATTTTTCCATTTTGAAATCCTAAGGAGTCTTCAACTCTATGTTCAATATAACTTTTAGCTTGTCTACTGTTTTCAAATCTAATTAGGTTCATTTTATGTTCCTTGTATTAATAATAAGGAAACTATAGGAAGAAAAAGTTTGGTTTTTGTGTGTGGATTTTTTTAGAAGATTGAATTTTAATTAAAAGGTGATGATAAAAGAAGCTCCCTTTGTACTATTTTCAAAGTTAATAGATGCACTTAAATGTTGTTCTAAAATCATTTTTGACATATAGAGTCCTAAACCACTGCTTTGCGATTTTCCTTTGGTAGTGAAATAGGGTTCGAATATTTTATCTTTTACTGATTCATCTATACCGTTTGCATTGTCTTTGACAATAATTTTATTTTTATTAATAGTTATAGTGATTAATGGTTTTTGAATGTTATTTGATAATAAAGCGTCTTTTGCATTATGGATGAGATTGAGTATGACTTGGGCTAACTCTTTAGGATAAGAAAGATGTTTAAAGTCCTCTTGTATGATAATATTGACTTCAATATGATGTACTTTTAAAGAGGCGTCAACAATATTCAACGTGTTGTGAATCACTTCTGATATGAAGAACTCTTCTTTTTCTCTATCTTTTTGATAAAAGTTTGTAAAATCATCAATGGTTTCAGACATGTACTCCAGTTGTTTTTGGGTGGATTCTAGTTTCTCATTAAGAAATTTATCATTTTTGTAATTATCCATAATATGCAATTGCATATTCATTACAAATGAAGCAATTCGATTAAGAGGTTGTCTCCACTGATGAGAGATATTGGCTAACATTTCTCCCATTGAAGCAAGTCTTGATTGATGTATAAGCATCTTTTCACTCTCTTGTTTTTCCTCATTGAGTATTTTTGTTTTAGCAAAGAGAGCAAAGGATAAAATTACTGCTTCTAAGATATTTCCAATTTGGGCTAAGTAGGGAATGAATTCTACATTTAGTCCAAAAATTCTTTGTAAATCGCTCAATAAAATAAAGATATAGTTAACTCCCCATGCTATGATAAAGTAGATGGCTAATTTGTACCCTTTTTTATAAACCAAGTAGCCCAAAAGTACTAATGCTAAAAAGATAAAAGAGTAGGGGATACTTTTCATAAGATGTTCATAATCTGTAAGATAAAGAATGAATAAAAAACCTGTAAAAGCTAGTGTAAACATCAAAAATAGTTTATTTATTGAGGGGTAATATGTATTGAGATTTAAAAACTCTTTGACAAATAAAAATGAGAAAAAGAGTGTTGAAATAGCTGCTAGAACTGCGGAGGTCTCAAATACTTCATAAGAGTCTAACGTGAGTAAAAGGATGCTTAAATGCATAAAAAAGTAATAAAGGTAGCTTTTATCTTTATTATAAAAATAGACTAAGATATTAGAAAGAAGTATCATAAAGAAGATACCCAGATAAAATCCTAAAAATAGATTATTCATGATTCTTTAAAATAGTAATGTTGTAGCCCAATCCTGAAACATTACAAATGGCTTCTTTGGTTATCTTGTTACGCAGTGCTTTGATAAGAAGTTTGATAGCATTTTTTGATGTGGCAAACTCATAAACCTCTGCTTCAATTGCTTCATAGGAGGTTGGAGCAGGGTGATTTTTAATTAGTAAATCAAGCAATGCTCTTTCGTTTTTTGAAAGAGGAGTAACACTATTACCATTGATGAGCTCTTTTGTATAGATATCATAAAAAATAGTTTGAGAAAACACTTTTTTGGTATTAACTTTCTCTTCTAAAAAATTCTCACACTCGTTGAGTGCATTGCTTAGTTTTGGCAGAGAAATGGGTTTTGTAATATATTTGATGAGGTGTAAATTTACAGCTTCCATTAAATAATCTTGTGAGGTATAGGCTGTTGTAATAATGATTTGTGTATTTTGAGATAGTTTACGAATTTTTTTTGCCATCTCTAATCCATTGAGGTGTGGCATTTCAATATCGGTAATAATAATATCAGGTTCATGTTGTATAAATAGTTCTAATCCTTCTTTTCCATCTTTGGCTTCGTAGAAGTTTTTACATTGTCGTTTTAAGTATGTAGCAATATTTTCACGTGTTATTTGGTCATCTTCGATGTATAAAATTGAACTATTTTTTAATTTTTCCATGGAGATAGTATAACTTAGAATATATAAAGTCATCCATAAAAAACCCTTCACACCGATTCAACACTTTTTCTTTTTATACTTTTTTTATAAATACAAGGAGTTAATCATGGATATTGTAGCATTACAAACTTATTTAGATTATTCAGAAAAAGTCAATAAAGATACGTTGAATAGCAATAAAAAACAATCTAGTCAATCAGCAGATTCTTCGAATACAAAAAAAGAAGAACAAGAAAACATTGACCAAATCAATGAAAAACAACATGCATCAAAAGAGGAAATTCTAGCTTTGTACGTAAGCCATGAGGCAACACAAGCGATGAAGAGTCGAATAGATACACTGTTTGATAGTATGGAAGTAACAGAAGATGATGAATCTCTTAGTTATGAAGATATACGAAGTATCAGTCAAATGGTTAATCGTTACGTTGTTATGGAAGAAAAAAGCAACCAGTCTCAAGATAACACACGAACTATAAGCGTATGGGCATAATTATGAAAGCAACTTCCTTTTTAATTCTTTTTTTCTTTTTTCTTAAAGTTGCTTTTGCACATGGAAATGTAGTTGTGATGCAAGAAGAAAATCGTTTTGAAACTCATCTGCAACAGTATGCAAAAGTAAAGAAGCAAAAAATAGAAAATGAGAATTTAAATATCGAACTTTCTTCTGTAGTAAAAGTTTCACATTGACAGAAATTGATGATTTCTAGCTTTTTGCTTCAAATTTAGAATATCCCTTATAAAAAACATGCTATAATCGCGAAAATTAAATACTCAAATGAGTAACATAAAAGGTAATTAATGCTTGTAGCTCCCTCAATTCTTTCTGCTGATTTTGGAAAACTAAACGAAGAGATAACTGCAATTTGTGATGGTGGATGTGATTTAATCCATGTTGATGTTATGGATGGATATTTTGTTCCTAATATGACTATTGGTCCAGTTGTTGTAGGCCCTGTTGCTAAAGTGGCAACAAAACCTCTTGATATTCACTTGATGGTTGAAGATAACAACTTTTTCGTTGATCTGTTTGCAAAATATGAGCCGGAGTATATCTCATTTCATATTGAGAGTGAAAAACACCCTCATCGACTTATTCAAAAACTAAGAGGTCTTGGAATCAAGCCTGCAATCGTATTAAACCCACACTCTAATCCTGATTCAATTGAGTATCTATTAGAAGATTTAGATATGGTTTTACTCATGTCTGTAAATCCTGGTTTTGGTGGACAAAAGTTTATTCCAAGTGTTGTTGAAAAAGCAAAACAATTAAAAACATTGATTGAAAAAAGAAACCCAAATTGTCTGATTCAAGTTGATGGCGGTGTAAACGATAAAAATATCCATGAGCTTAAAGATGCTGGTGTTGACGTTGTTGTTGCAGGTTCTTACGTTTATGGTGCTAAAGACTATGGACAAGCTATTAAAAGCTTACAAGTTTAAATAGGAATTATCCATGCGAGTTAAGATTTGTGGAATAACAAACCTTGAAGATGCCCAAGATGCAATCAAAGCAGGAGCAGATGCTCTAGGATTTGTTTTTTATGAACCAAGTCCACGATATATTCGCCCTGTAGATGCACGTGAAATTGTTGAACAACTACCTCCATTCGTACAAACAGTAGGTCTGTTTGTTAATGAAAGTTCAAAACATATCAATGACAAATGCAAGGTGGCAAAGATGCAATTGGCACAAATCATTGATGATGAAGATAACACAGAGTTTGATAATATCGATATCAAATATGTAGAAGTAGCACGGGTAAAATCAAAAGAGGACTTACAAGACTTAGATGGTAAGTATGTCTTAGTGGATGCCTTTGTTGATGGTTTTGGAGGAGAGGGTAAACGTATTGCTATTGATTGGTTTGAAGGACTTGATGTTTCTCGTATGATTATTGCAGGTGGACTTAATTCTACGAACTTACAAGAACTCAAAGGGCATAAATTTTTTGGTGTAGATGTAAGTAGTGGTGTAGAAGCATCAAAAGGTAAAAAAGATAGAACAAAAATGATGGAGTTTGTGCAAGCTGCCAATGAAATCTAAAAAAAGAAAACTTCAACAACCTCTTAGTAATGGCGATAAACTTGCACGGTTATTAAAATCACAGTCATTAAATTTAGAGTCACTTTTAGAAGAAATTTCAAAGTTTAAAAACCGATTTTTTGATAACGCAGAGTTGGAGTTTGAACTTTTTTTATCCAATGGGTTTCCTTTAGAAATCATCGATGATAAGGTGGTATTAAAGACAAATATCACACCTATTCATGAACAGACATTTTGTGTGGTTGATATCGAAACCAATGGAAGTAATGTGCAAAAAGGTCAAATCATAGAACTGGGTGCTGTGAAGTTTAAAAATGGCGAAATTGTTGATAAATTTGATTCGTTAGTTTATGCAAAAGATATCCCTAAATATATTCAAGAGGTGACCAATATTACCCCTGATATGTTACAAGATGCTCCAACCATTGAAAAGGTCTTACAAGAGTTTAAACTTTTTTTAGAGGATGATGTTTTTGTTGCTCACGATATTAAGTTTGACTATAAGTTTATTTCAGAATCTTTCAATAAATATGATTTAGGAAAACTCGAAAATAGAAAACTATGTACCATTGATTTGGCAAAACGTACTATAAAAGCGGAGCGTTATGGTTTGGACTTTTTAAAAACCTTACTAAAAATAGATATTGATAATCACCACCGTGCCTACAGCGATGCATTAAGTACCGCTTATATTTTAAAACACTCTATGAGTGCTCTTCCTTCGGACGTAAAACTTGCTGAAGAGTTAATTACATTTTCAAAATCAGATAATATTATAAATCGTACAAAAGATAAAAAGGTAAAACATGTTTAAACAAGAAGTCTATTTAAAAGCGTTAAATTTTGCGGCCAATGCTCATGGTGAGCAAAAAACACCTTATGGATTACCTTATTTAACCCATCTCGTTTCTGTTACTATGGAAGTTATGCATGCATGTGAAGAGGCTAACGTTGAGATTGAAAAATCAAATAAAGCAATCACTGTTGCTCTTTTACATGACACTATAGAAGATACGGATGTAACCTATGATGATATCTTTGATGAGTTTGGACTTGAGATTGCAGAAGCAGTGGATGCCCTAACCAAAGATGAAACACTACCACGAAAAGAGCAGATGGCAGATAGCATTAATAAGTTATTAACCCAACCTTATGAGATACAGATGGTAAAATTAGCCGATAGAATCACAAATATGCAAAAACCACCCCAACACTGGGATAGTGAAAAGATTTTTAACTACCAAAAAGAGGCAAAGTTTATTTTGTCGTGTCTGAAGAATTGTGATATGCACTTATCCCAAAGATTAGAACAGAAAATTCAAGAATATAGAGTCTACATCAAATAAAACTCATCTTTTATCCAATTTCTACGTTCGACTGCAAACTTTTTTGCAGTCACTTACTCCAGTAAGCTCCTTTAAAAAGTTTTTGTCTGCCTTGAACTTGAATAAAAGATGAGTTTTTAGAATTTTGAGTATATTCTAATAAAGTACTTTTAATAGTAACTCACGAAAGAGTTTCTGCTCTTTTACGTCTAACTTACTAAAATACTTGTCTTCAAGATTAACAACGTCTTTTAGTGCATTTTGAGTGGCTTCTTTTCCTTTTTGTGTTAGCACTACTAATTTACTTCGTTTATCTTGAGCATTATCTGTACGTTTTATGTAACTTTTGCTTTCTAGCTTTTTTAGTACCTTGGTCATTCCTCCTGAACTAAATAACATAACATCATAAAGAGAGGTTGGACTCATGGTAAAAGTACCGTCTGTCATATAATAAAGTGCAGAGAGAACATCAAGTTCACTTTGGTTTAAAGCAAACTCATCTTTTAAAAGTTGATTCCCTTGTTCATAAAGACTTTTGTGCAATATAAAAAAAGGAATAGAGAGTTTCATGGTCTCTTTGTAAACTTCTGGACTAAAGCTTTTAACATTTCTTAGATTGGTTTCAAACTGTTTTATATTCATGTGATAATTATACCATAGAAAATTAATCTTTCCGAGAAAGATAGTTATAAGTTTTTAAGTGTTATAGTTCTATATGTCTTTCTAGGAAAGATAATAAATAATTTAAAAGGATATTTATGACAGCATGGGCATATCTATTGTTAGCAGGAGTGCTTGAAGTAGGATTTGCAAGTATGTTAAAATTAACAGAAAATTTTACAAAACTTTATCCAACACTTATTTTTTTAGTTTTTGCGGTTAGTAGTTTTTATTGTTTAACTAAAGCTACTAATAGTATTCCAATTGGCACAGCTTATGCAGTTTGGACAGGAATTGGAGCAGTTGGTACTATTTTGATTGGAATCTTTTTTTATAAAGAACCAGCAAGTATGATGAGACTGTTTTTTCTTTTTACATTGATAGCATCAATTATAGGTCTTAAGTTAGTTTCAAATTAGAAAATTTATCTTTTTCAAAATCTCTGCGTTATCGTCTAAATTGAAATGGTCACATACTACTTGTATGCTCCCACTTCAATTTCTCCTTTAGCCTTGACCTTTTAAAAAATATAAATTTTATTATTCTTTTGTTAGTATGACATATGTATTTTTTAGAAAAAGTCAAATTTATAAATTCGCTAGAGAAAATTTTTACTATTAAAACAGGAAAACTAATTAAAATAAATGATAAGTGCTATAAAGCAAATAAATGGTTTAGTGTGTTCTTTAAGTATTACTATTCATTTGCTATTCCTATTATTGCAGTAATCTTTATATTTTTATTAATGCCTCATTATTTTGAGAATTTAGTTTTGCAATTTTTTGAAGCAATAATGGTAATTCTATTAGTTGAGTATTTTTTAGTGATACTTGCACCGTTAAATGAAGTTTCATGTTTAGATGGTTTGAATAAAGAAGTATTAAATAGAAATCTTTAAGAAAGGAAATATATTTAGTAGTTTATAAGCACTTTCCCATAGGAAAATGCTTATAAGAAAGGTCTACGCAGTAACTTCTTTCGCGTATTGAAGACCTAAGTCAAACGCTTTATTATTGATATCATGAACTTTTTTAGGTACTTTGCTAAGCATTGTAGTTCTTAAAATATCATTATCAACAGTTTCACCTGTCATAAAGTTTGCAATAGATAAAGCAAGAACTGATTGAGTAATCACGTTTCCGATTTCTTCTTTTGCAATTGTAATAATAGGAATCTCATAGATCTTCCATCTTTTTTTATCTTCTTCAGTTGGGTGTACTAAGTTAGGCTCAACAACGATAACCCCACCATCTTTTACACCGTATTTGAATTGATCATAAGATACTTGTGCAACTGATAACATGAAATCAATTTCGCCATCATTTGCGTAAGGATATAAAATCTCTTCATCTTCTAAAGTAATATCAACAACTGTTGCTCCACCTCTTACTTGTGAAGTATATGTTGAAGTTTTTAGTCCATTTCCACCAGCATTAATTTTTGCAGCTGCAAAAATAGAACCAGCAAGAAGAACACCTTGTCCACCAACACCAGTAAATCTCATTAATGTTCTAGCCATCTGTGTTCTCCTTATAATTGAACCGTAGTTTTATTAGCATATGCATCTTTTAATTTTGCATACGAATCAGTATATTCAAGTGCTTCAGTATCTTGTTTTAAGATACCAGTAGGGAATAACCCTTCTTGCTCTTCTGGACTTAACTTGTCAAACTTAGTTTTAGCCATTGAAATTTTATCAATCCACTCTAAGTTAGCCATAGCTGAGTTCATTTTGTTTTTTCTACCTAAGTTTACGTGACAGTTAGAGAATACATCAAAGAAAGAGTAACCGTTATGTTCAAACCCTTTAACAAAAACTCTCTCAAGTTTTTTAGGATCAAGCATAGTTTCTCTTGCTACAAATGAAGCTCCAGCTCCAATTGCTAAATCACACGCATTGAAAGTAGGATCAATATTTCCTCTTTTCATTGTTACTGTCCACATACCTTGAGGAGTAGTTGGAGAAGTTTGTGAGTTAGTTAAACCGTAGATGAAGTTGTTAATAACGATATGGTTAATATCGATATTTCTTCTACATCCGTGAATTGTATGGTTACCACCAATTGCAAGTCCGTCACCATCACCAGTGATACAGAAAACTTTTTTATCTGGGTTAGCTAATTTTACACCTGTTGCATAAGCAATAGTTCTACCGTGAGTAGTGTGAATTGTGTTACAGTTAACATAAGAAGAAAATCTTCCTGAACAACCAATTCCTGAAACAACACAGATATCATCCATCTTCCAACCAAGTTTATCAATTGCTCTGATGAATGCTTTTAAAATTACACCATCACCACATCCCCAACACCAAAGTGTTGGCATTTTGTTAGTTCTTAGATATTCGTCATAATTAAAAGCCATATTACATTCCTCTCACTTTTTCTACTATTTCAACTGGAGCAATTGGACGACCGTTTGCTTTAAACAGTGTATCAAAATCTCTTCTACCACTTACTCTTTCAATCTCTTGTAAGTATTGACCTAAGTTTAACTCAGTTACAAGAACTTTTTGTACAGAATCTGTAATTTCTTTGATTCTTTTTTCAGGACTTGGCCATAAAGTAATTGGTCTAAACATACCAACTTTAAGTCCTTCGTCTCTTAATCTATTTACTGCTTCTTTAACTGATAAAGCCATAGAACCATAAGCAATGATTACGATTTCAGCATCGTCCATCATATACTCTTCATTTGATTCAATTTCATCTGTAAAGTTATCAACTTTTCTGAATAATCTTTTGATTAAGTCATCACATTTTTGCTCATCTTCAGTTGGGTGTCCATGTGCATCATGATGTAATCCAGTATAGTGATACTTGTACCCTTTAAACATTGGGTTAAGTACTGCTGGTTGGTCATTTGGAACATCGTATGGTCTATAGTCAGATGCTGGACCGTCAAAAGTTTTTCTTGGAACAATTCCAGCTTTAACTTCTTCTAATGTTGGAAGCACAGCTTTACCACTCATGTGACCAATTGTTTCGTCTAAAAGAACGAATACTGGTTGCATAAATCTGTCTGCTAAGTTATACGCTCTTACAGTTTCAGTGTAACACTCAGACAATGTACCTGCACATAATGTGATTGATTTGTAATCACCGTGTGTAGGAGTTTTTGCTTGAAGGATATCACCTTGTGAAACTCTTGTAGGAAGACCAGTTGATGGACCACCTCTCATTACATTTACAATTACTAAAGGTACTTCTGCAATAAACGCAAGACCAATATTCTCTGATTTTAAAGAGATACCAGGACCTGAAGTTGCAGTACATGATCTTTTACCAGTCATTGCTGCACCAATTGCACAACAAATACCTGCTATTTCATCTTCCATTTGAATAGCAGCTCCACCAGCTGCTGGTAATAGGTCAGAAATTGTATGCATTACTTCACTTGAAGGAGTAAGCGGATACCCACCAAAAAACTCACAACCTGCATCTACAGATGCAATTGCTGCTAAATCGTTACCAGTTGAAATTATTTCTCTAGCCATTAATTCTCCTTATACGCCTAATGCTCTATAGTTATTTTTTATGATAGCTTCTGATCTCTCTTTTGCTTCATCCGTTAATTTTGCGAACTTGTATTCTTTTTTATCTGCAACGTAAATTGCAAAGTCAGGACATTGTAATTCACAGTCGTTACATCCAATACAAGACTCTGGATTTTGTACACTAATCATTGCACCAAGTGTTGAAGTTGGTTCTGGTACCATCGCGATAACACCTGCAGGACATACAGATACACACACATCACATGCTTTACATCTTACAGTATCAATCCATACTGGAGTATTTGCTGGAGCTTCCATAATTGCCATTTTTTCCCCTTAAATTTTTATATAAATACTTAGAGACACATCTCAAATATTACTGATATGATGATAACCTATATTATTAGTAAAGTAAAATTAATATCTTAAAATATTAATGTGAATTTAAGTCATGTTACATTTTGCAACAGCTGAAAATTTCAACTAGTAATGAGTTTCAATATTGCAAAATAGGACTATTTTACACCTATTTTGCATATGCTCATGTTTTCTAAAGTAACGATTATTCATAGTAGGCGTTAAAGGAGTAGGGAAGGTGCTTTGGGTATACACGTATATATAAAGTTAGTATTTAATTTGGTATTGGATATAATCTCAAAATTTATATACGAGGATAATGAGTGCTTTTATACCAGCCTGCCAATGGGTATTGCTATAACAGTGATACCCACTTTTTACACCATTTTATTTTACAATCATTAAAGATATTTAAAAATGTACGAGGTGACCTATTGGATATAGGAAGTGGTAGTGGCATATTAGGACTACTGGTTGCAAGGGACAACCCAAGACTTGCCTTACATCAGTGTGAGGTTCAAGAGGCCTTTCAAGAACTCTCAACGCGTAACGCAAAGAATAACAAGATAGATACACATTTATATAAAGGGAAATATCAAGAACTCAAATTTGATAAGTCTTTTGATATGTGTGTCTCTAATCCTCCTTTTTATCATGGTAATGTTATTAAAAGTGATAACGAGAGTCTTAAAATTGCACGATATAATGACTCTCTTCCTTTGGAGCTGTTTATCGCTACAACAGCACGCGTTTTAAAAAGTGATGGCAAGTTCTTTTTCTGTTATGATGTTAAGCAAATTAACGATATTATGATTTTATTAAATAAGTATAAGTTTAATGTAGAAGCTTTACAGTTTGTACATCCTAATAAAAGTAAAGATGCAACATTGATTTTAGTTTACGCTCGAAAAAATTCAAAATCATTAACTAAAGTTTTACCCGCTTTATATGTTTTTGATGAGGGTGAATTTACAAAAGAGGTAGAAGCTATCTATTCACACTCAGCGACGCACAGTATAAAGGTTGAATTATCATGAATCTGTTAACCCAAGAAGATTTTCCTTATGCTTTTGAGCCAAGTGCCTGTGATGCATGCGAAGGAAACTGCTGTATTGGAGAGTCAGGTTATATTTGGATAAATAAAGCTGAAATTACTAAACTAGCTTCCCATTTAAATCTTTCTATAGATGAACTTGGACTACAATATTTAAAAAAGGTAGGATATAAGTACTCCATAAAAGAGAGAGTACTTGATGAAAACAACTATGCATGTGTTTTTTTTGATTTAGAAAAAAAACAGTGTTCTATTTATGAAGCACGACCAAGTCAGTGTCGAACGTTTCCTTTTTGGAACTATTTTAAAGAAAATATAAATGAGGTAAAAGAAGAGTGTCCAGCTATACGCGATTTATAACTATTTTTTTATTGGTAAGTACATCTTTATTTGCACAAATGGATAAACAAGTCTTTCCACGAGAAGACTTATATATTGTATATGCCTTAGAGTATGAGCGACAAGGGAATATCAATGAAGCGCGAAAGCTTTATTTAGAACTTTTTAATAAAAGCCAAAAAGATGAATATCTTGTTAAGTATTTAAAAATCTCTTTATCCTTAAAATATTTTAAAGATGTAAAAAGAGTTGCTTCTGAAAATATTGACAAAACTAATAAAGAACATGAAACAGTACTGCGTGTCTAT
>LPNY01000158.1:0-77567 GCA_001655195.1 Arcobacter sp. EP1 | reverse complement strand
GTGTTGCACTACTAAATCTAAAAGAGTATGACCAAGCACTTGAATTAGGAAAAGAGTTAGTTCAAAAATATAACAATGCTATCAATTATGACGTGGTTGCAAATATCTATTTTGTAAAACAAAACTATAAAAAAGCTCAAGAGTATTTTGAAAGTGCTTATAGTTTAAGTAAAAACTCCACCTCTCTATTTAATTTAGTTAATATTCAATATGCATACTTGAATAAAAAAGAGGATGCTATAGCCTACTTAGAGACTCACGTTCGAGTTTATGGATGTGACTATTTAGTGTGTACTAAACTGCTCTCTTTTTATCAAGAACAAAATAACATTGATGGAGCTATTTCTGTGCTCAAACGTGCATATGGTGAGTTTAAAGAACAAGAACAGTATCACCTCATGGACAAGATATATAATGTATTGATTTCTTATTTAGAAAAACAAGATATTCAAAAAGCAATAGCCTTTTTAGAAAAAGAACAAATCGATGATATTAAACTTCTCTCTTTGTATCGGCGTACCAACCAAGGTGACAAAGCCTTGGATTTAGTACGAAAACTCTATAAACAAAGCGGTAATATTGAGCTTTTAGCACAAATAGCTATTTTAGAGTTTGAAATTGCTGATGATAAAAAGAGTGTTTTAAAAAGTGTTATTAAAAAATTTGAAGATGTTTTAACCGTGTTAGATAACCATGTTTATCAAAACTATTTAGGTTATATCTTAATTGATTACGATTTAGATATCAAGCGTGGACTTGGTTTAGTTAACAAAGCTTTAGAAAAAGCTCCAAACAATGCAGCGTATATTGATTCTCTTGCCTGGGGACAGTATAAACTAAACGATTGTAAAAATGCAATTTTAAACATGAAAAAAGTAATAAATGACGTTGGTTTAACCGACGATGAGATAAAATCCCATTGGAAGAAAATTAAGGAGTGCGGGAAATAATGATTTTAGATGAGATTAACAGACGAACACTAGAAGACGTAGAAAAAAGAAAAAAAGACTATTCACTAGACTGGTTAGGACGAAGCCTATCAGCAAACCCATTTGCGCCTAGAGACGTTAAACCCTATTTAACAGCAACTAAAGAAGAGCCGATTCGTATTATTGCAGAAGTAAAGAAAGCAAGCCCAAGCAAGGGCGTGATAAAAGAGGATTTTGATCCCTTAGTAATTGCACAAAGTTACTCAAATAGTGGAGCAAATGCAATCTCTGTATTAACAGAACCTCACTGGTTTCAAGGAAACTTAGAGTATTTAACAGGTATTAGACGATATGTTTCAACACCACTATTGAGAAAAGATTTTATTTTAGATAAATACCAAATCGTTGAAGCATTAGTTTACGGTGCAGATTTTATTTTACTAATTGCAAAATCATTAAGTACAAAAGAACTCAAAGAGTTATACGAATATGCACTTCACTTAGGATTAGAAGTATTAGTAGAAATTCACGATAAAGAAGACTTAACAAAAGCTATGAGATGTGGAGCACATATCATTGGTATCAACCACAGAAACCTAGAAACAATGGAAATGGATATGACCATGTGTGACCAGCTAATCCCAATGATTCCAAATGGAAAAATTATTGTAGCTGAATCAGGAGTTTCTGATACTGAAACAATTAAAAGATTGAGTGAAATTGGTGCAGATGCATTCTTAATAGGTGAGCATTTCATGAGGGTGCCGTCAATAGAAGAAGAGCTTAAAAAGTTCAAAGCAGCTAAAGAAGCGTAATTCGCTTGAATAACTGCATTTTTTTGCTAATTTCTGTGTTGGATAAATAAACTATCTACTCATTGGCTTCAAGCCAAATCCCGCGATAGTTTATTTCTCCGCCTTGAACTTCACTAAAAATCTACATTTCTACAAGCGAATTTATTATAAACTAGTTTATTCTTTTTAATACAAAGGTAAAAATTATGAATATAGTGACTGGTATTTTAAGTATAGTATTAGCATATATTATATTTGATACTGGAATATATTTTGGTTACTATGGTTATCCTATTGATTTAGGTATATTTAGAATACCATTATCAATTATGTTTTTAATTTTTGGACTTTATATGATTTTTAAAAGAAAAAATAATCTATTTAACAAAAAAGAAAAATATTTAATTTGTCCAAAATGTAAAGAGTCTTTTAGTATTTTAGATTTAAAAGATAGTATTTGTCCGACTTGCAATATAATAACTATTGATATAGATGAGTATTACAAAAATAAATAAATTATAGCAAAACTAAAAAGAGTAAACTAATAAGTGAGGGAACCCGAAGGGCTTCGAAGTCGTTGGTGGTTTTGGTTACTTTGTCCATACAAAGTAATAAAGCGTGACCACAGAAAGTGGCACAAGATAGATTCAAGACGTAGTCTTGCGTGTGTTATTTATATTATGCTACCATAATTAAAATACTAAGGATAACCAATGTACGCAGTCATCTTTGAAGTAGAAATAAAAGAATGGGCAAAAGATAAGTACCTTGATATTGCGGCACAACTTCGTGAGCAACTAGTCAATGTAGAAGGTTTTATCTCTATAGAGAGGTTTCAAAGTTTAGCCAATGAAGATAAACTATTAAGCCTTTCTTTTTGGGAAACTGAAACAGCTATTAACAACTGGCGTAATAATTTTGATCATCTCCATGCACAACAACAAGGAAAAGAGGAACTCTTTTTGGATTATGAGATTTACGTTACAAAAGTTGAACGAAAATACTCTATGAATGATAGGGAACAAGCTCCTAGTTAAAGCTAAACTAAAACTGCATCTCTTTTAGGTACTCCGAAATATGTGGAATATAATCTTTTCTACAAATGAGACAGGTTGGGATATAGGCTGTTTTTTTATCCAGTTTTGTTATCTTTAAATCATCACTAAATCCTAGTTTATCTACTAAATTTGTAGGAAGTAGGGTTTTACCCATACCTGCTTTAACACAGGCTAAAATGGTTTCTAAGCTACCAAAAGCCAGAGACTTTTCAATATTTTCTCCTTTTTTGATGTAATAGTTTTTTAAAAACTCATCATAGGCACACCCTTCTTTAAATGATAGAATAACATTGGGAGTGTTTTCATTTTTGGGTTCTAGGATGGCTATTTCTTCTTCATATTTTTGAAGCACCATCAACTCTTCTTGTTGGGGAACGCCACTAATAAACGCAATATCTACTTTGTAGTTGAGCATCATTTGTATAACGTCTCGTGTGGTTCCTGTGAGAAGTTCTAGTTGAATATTAGGGTAATCTTCATGCAGTTTCATTAAAAATGAGGATATTCGAACTGCCGCATTACAATCTGTTGAACCAACAATTAGTTTCTTTTGATGTTGCATATTTTGCATATCTAAGACTGCATCTTCGACTTTACGTACTATTTCAACGGCATGTTTATAGAGTTTTTCCCCTTCGTTGGTTAAAATAACTCCTTTAGGAACTCGGTGAAATAAGCAATACCCAACAGATTTTTCTAGCTGTTTGATTCGTGAAGTTACGTTTGATTGAGCAAAGCCTAGTTTTTTTGCACCTAAGGTTACGCTTTTTTCTTGGGCAACTGCTACAAAAACTTTAAGTAAATTTGAATCCATATCACTTTTCCTTATATCACTTATCACGATTTAATATTTGACATTCCATCATCTTTAGTGATATTATACCACACTTTATTTAGTTTAGAATTTTTTGGAGCTTATACATATGAATATATTTTTAAATAAAAACAGTAATGTAGCAATTTTAATAGCGGGAATATTTGGTTTAATTGCAGGGGTAGGTATTTCTCGTTTTGTATTTACATCACTTTTACCTCCTATGTTGGATGGATTTTTGGATGTAACTTTTGCAGGTATTTTGGCATCCGTGAATTATGTAGGGTATTTATCAGGTTCAATTTTTGCTATTTTCATCAAAGATATTAATACAAAAGTAAAGTTTTTTAGAATAGGGATGGTTATAAGTATTGTCACTACGCTTATATTAGGTATAACGACCAATGAAACGATATGGGTTATTGCTAGAATTTTAGCAGGTTTTGGAAATGCTATGGCATTAGTTGTGGGTTCTGCTATTGTTATGAGTAAACTGAATATGGAGAGTAAAACAAAAGCCATGGGAATTCATTTTTCAGGAATTGGTTTTTCTATTTTAGTTCCTGATTTAGTAACACGTGCAGTATTTTTAAATAATGGTGATTGGAAAGACGCATGGATTGTTTTGGCAGGTTTTGGCTTTTTATTGGCACTTTATTCAGTCTATATATTATCTGTAGATAAAGCCATCAAACAAAATGCAGCACAACATAAATTTGATAAAAAACTCTTTACCCCTTTTGTTATTTTGCTAATTATGGCTTATTTTACTGAGGGTGTAGGATTTGTAGTTCAAGGAACGTTCTTACCTGATATTATCAATTCTCTTGAAGGTTTAGAAGGTTTTGGTGGATATACGTGGACAATAGTAGGAATCGCAGGAATTCCATCGTGTATTATTTGGATGCGATTAGCTCATAAGTATGGAAGTGTGAATGTCATTATACTTGCCATGGCACTTCAAGTTGTAGGTATTATGATTTCTGCATTGACAAACAATATGTATCTAAATCTTTTTTCAGGAGTCTTATATGGTGGTACCTTTATTGGTTTAGTTGCACTTTTTATGAATCTTGGTGGAAAGTTAGCTGGAAACAACCCTGTTGTACTAATGGGTGCAATCACTACAGCATATGGAATTGGTCAGGTATCAGCACCACTTTATTCTGTTGCATTAGTTGATATATATGGAAACTACACTTATGCTCTGTACGTAACGGCATTTATTGTTTCGTGTGGAATTGCATTGTTAGTATTAACAAAATTATTTGGAATGAAAGGAGAATAGATGTACGCAGTTATATTTGAAGTAAAAGTTAAACCCGAAGGACAAGAACAATATTTAGCGATTGCCGCGAAATTAAAAGAGCAATTGGTCAAAATGGATGGTTTTATTTCCATTGAAAGATTTACCTCTTTAGTGGAAGAGGGCAAGATTTTATCTCTGTCTTTTTGGGAAAGCAAAGAAGCAATTGCCAAATGGAAAGCCAATATGGACCATATGCAAGCGCAACAAAAAGGACGAACACAACTTTTTGAAGATTACCGTATTCGAATAGCAGAGGTTTTTAAAGATTATACAATGGAGTCAAGTGATGCCAATTATTAATGTAACCATGACAAAAGAAGAGGGTGGGGCTACTAAAGAGCAAAAAGAACAACTCGCTCGTGAATTAACAGATGCTTTTGTAAAAGTTATTGGACGGGGTGAAAAAACGTGTGTAGTGACAATAAATGAAGTGGATACGGATAACTACGCAATAGGTGGAGAAACAATTTCTAATATTAGAAATAAATAGTATATTTTAAATAAGTAGTTAATACTACTTATTTAAATAGACTTGAACCTACTCGAATCATATTTGATCCACATGCAATTGCAAGTTCAAAGTCACCACTCATACCCATAGAACAATATTTTGCTCCAAGTGGCGTTAACTCATCATAGATTTTTTTTGTTGTATCAAAAGAGGCTTTAATAATAGCTCTTTCATCAACATGTGCACCAATACTCATAACTCCAACAAGTTTAATATTAGGACAGTTATCTAAAATAGTTTTATAGATTTCAACGGCTTCTTCAGGCTGTACGCCTGATTTTGAGTCCTCTTTTGCAGAGTTTATTTGAAGTAGACATTTCATTGTTGTCTTTTTTGCTTCAAGTTTTTTATTAAGTTCAGTTGCTAACTCTAAGCTATCAAGTGAATGCATCAGTGTTGGTTTTAAATCAATAAGATTATTGATTTTATTTTTTTGAAGTCGACCTACAAAGTGCCACTCTAAAGGCAACTCTTCAAGGGTGTTCATTTTTTCTTTTAAGTCTTGGACTTTGTTTTCACCAAAAGCTCGCTGACCTGCACTGTAAAGCGTTGATATCTCATCAGCTTGTGAGTACTTTGAAATACCAATAATTTTTACAATGTGGTGTTCCGAGATTCGAAGTCGAGCCCCTTCAACTTTTGAAATAACTTTATCTAAGTTTTTAACTGCTAATTCTTTTGTAATCATTAATCTATCCTAACCAAATAATCTATTAATATCGTTATAAATACCTAATAACATAAGTGATCCTAAAATAACCCAACCAGAAATTGTCAAAATCATAAACACACGGTCACTTGGTTTTCTTCTAAAAATCATCTCATAAAGGTTAAACATAATATGTCCACCATCAAGTGCAGGAATTGGAAGCAGGTTAAGTACACCTAAGTTTACAGAAATAAGCGCAGTTATGGCAAAAAGTGCCACAATAGAAGACTCACTTGCATCAGATATTACTTTACCAATGGTAATCACTCCCCCAATTTCGCTACTTGGAATAACACCCTCTATGAGTTTTTGAACCCCTTTAAAAATCATTTTTGAAGATTCAATTGTTTTATCCCAGGCATAACCAAAACTTTCCATAAAGCTGTAGTGCATGGTGATAACTTTTGGAGCAGGTGCAATACCAATCATTCGTTTTCTAATATTTTCTTTGAAAATATTTTGAGCATCAGACATGTGTGGACGAATAACTTTAGATTGAATTCGACCATCACGTTTTACGTAGAATTTTAGTGCCCCTTGTGATTCTCTAATTGTTTTACCAATCTCATTCCACGTCTTAATATCTTTATTATTAATACGTACAATCTCATCACCAACCATAAGACCAGCTTTTTGTGCTGGTGAATCGGGAATAACTTTTCCAATATGAGGAGCAAGTTCATTTGAACCCATTAGTGCAATAGCAAAGTATAAAATAGCGGCTAAAATAAAGTTCGCAAAAGGACCCGCAAACAAAATAACAATTCGTTGCCAAGGTTTTTTGGTATTATAGGAATCACTACCATCTTCAACAAGACCTGGTTTTGTATCGTCTTGTCCTTTCATTTTTACATAACCACCTAAAGGAACAAGGGCAAATTGCCATGTTGTACCACGCCATTGTTTTGAGTAGAGCTGTTTCCCAAAACCAATTGAAAAAACATGCACCGTTACACCAAAGTAACGTGCGGCTACAAAGTGTCCTAATTCGTGAAAAAATACTAAGAAAGATAGTACAAGTAAAAATGTAATCGTACCCAAAAAAAACCTTTAATTTTTAAAATAATCTCTAATGTATTCATATCCTGAATACAGTGTTAAAATAACAGCAATCCATAAAAGTGCTGTTGCAAATGGCCAATTCATAATTAAAAAACCAATAGCAATCATTTGAACTACAGTTTTAACTTTCCCTGCCATCGTTGAAGCGACATCTTTTCCTTCACTTACTGCAACAACACGAAGTCCTGTGATAAAAAACTCTCGTGAAAGGATAAGAAAAACAGCCCATGCAGAAGCTCTGTCCATGACCATCAATCCCAAAAAACCAGCAAGCATAAGCATTTTATCAGCAAGGGGGTCTAAAATTCCACCCAGTTTTGTCATTTGATTCCAACTTCGTGCGATAAAACCATCAAAAAAGTCTGTCACTGAAGCAATTACAAAAATAAGTCCTGCAAAGTAGTCAAGCCATGATGGATGCCAAGAAGCAAAAAGTGTATTGTCTCTATCCACTAAGAACCATAGCATTAGGGGTGCTAATGCTATGCGAAAAAGAGCTAATATATTTGGAAGATTTAAGGCTTTCTCCATTATCTAAAAGTTGTTCCACCATCAACAAGAAGAGTATGACCTGTAACCCAAGATGTTTCACCTGTACATAACCAGTAACAAGCACTTGCTAAGTCAGTTGGTTGTCCCATTCTATTTAATGGAGATAACTCAGCTGTTTTGTCTCTTACTTCTTCATAGTTTGTAAAGGCTCGAAGTGCATCAGTCTCAATTGGTCCACCAGAAACAGCATTTACTCGAATACCAAACTCACCAAGTTCTGTTGCGGCATATCTTACCATCGCTTCAACTGCAGCTTTATTGGTACCATGACCTGCATAGTTTTCAATATAAACTAAGTTTCCAGTACTACTTAATGAAACAATAGCTCCACCTGTCCCTTGTTTTTGCATACGTTTTGCTGCTTGTTGTGCTCCACACACAAAAGCATTTACAGTTGCTGTATAGATATTATTTAATCCACGTGGTTTTAGTTTCATAAATTTACCATATCCACCAACAACTGCTCGACCATAAATCATTGCATTTGAAATAAAGTAATCAACTGTGTCAAAATCTTCATCAATTTTTGCAAATAGTTCCTTGTACGTTTCAGGCTCTAAGATATTAAATGGATAACATCGTGCTTTAATACCGTATGTTGATTCTAAATCTTCAACCATCTCTTGTGCAATTTGCTCATTTGAGTTATATGTAAATGCTACATTGATTCCCTCTTTTGCAAATCGATAAGCCGTTGCTCTTCCAATTCCTTTAGTTGCCCCAGAAATTACTAATGTCTTCCCCTTCATTATATCTTCACCTCATAATTTTTTAATACATCTTCTAATTTTTTCATTGTCTCACTACTTGGAGGAGTCAATGGTAACCTATACTCTAAACTATCCATTAATCCAGCTAAATACATAATTGCTTTAATTGGAATAGGGTTTGCTTCAACAAACAGTGTTTTATTGAGTTGGTATAACTCATTGTTGATTGCCCGTGCAGTATCAAAGTCCCCACTCATAGCTGCATGAACTAATTTACTTTTATAGTTTGGAAGTAAATTTGATGTTACTGAAATAATTCCTTTTCCACCGTTTGCTAACATTGGAAAGTCAATAGCATCATCACCAGAAATTACACAAAAGTCTGGTCGTTGCGAGTTAATCTCAATAGCGCGCTCTAATGAACCTGTTGCTTCTTTAATTGCATAAATATTTTTTACATCATCAAACAATCGAATAGCAGTATTTGCTTCAATATCAACACCGGTTCTTCCTGGAACATTATAAATCATAAAAGGAATCTCAACTGATTGTGCAATTGCTTTATAGTGTTGATATAAACCTTCTTGAGAAGGTTTGTTATAGTATGGTGCAACCGATAATAGTCCATCTGCCCCAACATTTTGTGCATGTTTTGCAATGTCACACGCTTCATGTGTTGCATTTGAACCAGCTCCTGCAATAACTTTTACATGAGTATCTTTACATGTTGCAACAGCGATTTCAATACACTCTTTATGCTCAGCATGACTTAATGTCGCACTTTCACCTGTTGTTCCTACAGGTACAACAGCATCCATACCTTGATCAATTTGTCTTTTAATTAATTTTTCATAGCAAGCAGTATCTAGTTTACCATCTTTGAATGGTGTAATGAGTGCTGTCATTGCTCCAGTAATTATATTCATATGCTTCCTTTAGTACTTATATTACAATATATCATAATGTTAATCATCCTTTTTTAATATCACAGTTGTTGAGTTATTTGATTGTAAATATTTTTTTGCAACCTTCTCTAAATCTTTTGGTTTTAACTTTTGGATGTCTTCTTCATACGTGAACAGTGGTTTAATGTTGTCTCGCACAAAATAAGAACCATAAAGGTTTGCAACAGAACTTGAACTCTCTAATGAGAAGACAAAGTCTGCTTTTGTATTTATTTTAATCTTATCTAACTCTTTTTTAGATATTTTCCCCTCTTGTAATTGTTTAACAATCTCAAGAATCTCTTTTTCCACATCTTCTGCTTTTACCCCTTCATTACATACTGCAACAAAGAGAAAAACACCTGGGTCTTTTAATTCCATGTTATATGCATATACCGAGTTAACAAGTTTTTTCTTATCCACTAACTCTTCTTGTAAAATTGAACTTTTACCTGAGCTTAGCAGTTCGCTAAGTGCTGAAAGTGCTACTTGGTCTTTGTGTTCAAAGTTTGGAATATGGTAAGAGATGGCTAACATTTCAACTTGTGAATCTCTTTTTATAGCAACCCGTTTTGCCCCATCTTGTTTTGGCTCAACCATGTGAACTTTTTCAGGTATGCTTTTTGTATTTTTAATCTTTTTAAAATATTTTTTTGTTTTTTTAAAGATTTCTTCTTTTGTCATATCTCCAGCAACAATAACGATTGCATTTTTTGGCTGATAGTACGTACTGTGGAAATCTTTGATATCTTCAATACTCCAGTTTTGAATATCACTCATGAAACCAATAGGTGTCCAGTGATATGGGTGGTAAATATAACTGTTATTAAATAATCTAAACTGTAAATATCCCATAGGATTATTATCTGTTCTCCAACGTCGCTCTTCTGCAACTACGTCACGTTCTGGTTGAAACTCTTCATCTTTTAGGGTTAAGTTTTGCATCAGTTCTGCAAAAAGTTCCAACGATTTGTTCATATTTTTAGAACTAGATTTAATAAAATAGTGTGTATAGTCAAAAGAGGTTGAGGCGTTATTTACTCCCCCAAATCCTTTAACGATTTCATCAAATTCACCTGCTTCTAAATTTTTTGTTGATTTGAAATTGAGGTGTTCTAACATATGGGCAATCCCAGATTTACCCATGACTTCATCTCTACTTCCTACTTTATAGAAAATATCAGTTGAAACAACATTTGAGCCATTATCCATAGGAATAGCTACAATTTGTAAGCCATTATCTAGAGTTTGCGTATAATATTTTGGTAAACTATTACTCATTAATTCTCCCGAGAATATAATTAATAATGAATAGTGAATGATGAATATTTTAAAAAGTTTTTTTATGTTCATAGTATTCACTCTCTTTATTTTATTTTAAATCTGCACCAATTGCTTGGCTGATATGGGTAAACCCATCCTCACTCATAAGTTCAATAATACCTTCGTTTATTTTTCTCACCATTGAAGGACCTTCAAAAATAAGTCCTGAATAAGATTGAACCAGTGTTGCTCCCGCACGTATTCTTCTGTATGCTTCTGCTGCATCACTAATACCACCAACAGAAATCAGTGTTGTTTTTCCGTAAAGTGCCTTTCCTAACTCTTTAAAAAGTTCATAGGATTTATCGGCTAATACTGCACCACTTAATCCTCCAAAACTCTCACAGTTTGGCACTAAACTGTAATCAATTGTTGTGTTGGTTGCAATGATTCCTTTTGCTCCTGCGTTAATAGCAGTGTTACATAAATCAATGGCAACTTGGGCATCCATATCTGGAGCAATTTTTAATAAAATTGGCTTATCTGTCAAATCTTGTGCCATCGTGAAAAGTTCAGTAATAAATTTTTCATTTTGCAAATCTCTTAAGTTTGGTGTATTTGGACTAGAAATATT
This sequence comes from Arcobacter sp. EP1, assembly GCA_001655195.1. Taxonomy (GTDB): domain Bacteria; phylum Campylobacterota; class Campylobacteria; order Campylobacterales; family Arcobacteraceae; genus Arcobacter_A. The sequence goes on along the minus strand of LPNY01000158.1, from coordinate 66,278 downwards.
AATAACTAAATAATCACTGATACCCTCAAATTTTGAGATAAGAACACGATAATCACTGAGTGCATTTTCCTCAGGTGTTGTTTTGTTCTTTCCAACGTTTGCACCAATAGGTATTGCGTATGGAAATACTTTTCGTAAGTTTTTAGCAACAGTATATGAACCTTCGTTGTTAAAACCCATAGCATTTTGAACAGACTTTGCTTCTGGGTATCGAAACATTCTTGGTTTTGGATTTCCATCTTGAGCACGAGGTGTCATGGTTCCAATCTCTGTAAAACCAAAACCTAATGCCATCATAGATTCAACCATTGTTGCATTTTTATCAAATCCTGCAGCTAATCCAACTGGGTTTGCAAATGTTGTTCCAAAAAGATCTTGACTAAGTCGAGCATCCATAACAAAGTTCTTTTCAACCATGTAGTTATTGATTGTTCTACAGTATGGAAGTTTTGTTAAACCAAATTCAGCAATATTATGGGCTGTTTCAGGTTCAAATCGAAATAGTATTTTTTTCAAAGTTTCATAATTAAACAAATTTAGTGCCTTTTAAAAATTTTAGTATTTTATCTAAATTATCGTAAAAACTGGCTAATTCAAATATTCGCAAGATTATATAGCCGTTTATACTCTGAACAATTGGCTAATAACTCTTCTTCTGTTCCTTGACAAACAATGGTGCCTTCTTTAAAGACAGCAATTCTATCAGCGTTTTTAATGGTACTTAATCGGTGTGCAATAACAAAGGTAATTCGATTCTGTGCAATCTCATCAATAACTTCTGAAATAATTGATTCACTCTCATTGTCCAGTGCCGATGTTGCTTCATCTAAAATAAGAATTTTTGGATTCTTATAAAGGGCTCTAGCAATTGCAATTCGTTGACGTTGACCTCCACTTAAATTCGTACCAAATTCATCTAGCATTGCGTGAATGCCAAACTCCATAGGTTTAATAAAATCATAAGCGTGGGCTTGTTTTAATGCATCAATAACCCGCTGTTCATCATAAGGCTGACCATAAGCGATATTTTGAGCAACCGTATCATTAAAGATATAAACTCGTTGGGTTACAATGGAGATATTATTACGTAAGTCATCAATGTTAATATCCACTAATCGTTGGTTGTTAAATAATATCACTCCAGAACTCACATCATAAAAACGAATGAGTAGATTAATCAGTGAAGATTTACCACCACCACTATCACCTACTAGGGCAATTTTTTCACCTAAAGAGGCATTGAGTGTGATATTTTTCAGCGCTGTAAACTCACCATATTTTAACTCAACGTTATTAAACTCGATACTATTAACTTGCTCTGGGAAAAACTCTTGACCCGAGAGAATGGTCGGTTGAATATTATAAATAGTTTTAACCCGTTCATGAGCCGCAATGGCATCTTGGAGAGCATTATAAATAGATGAGAGTCTTTTAATAGGCGTATAAAGCATAAAAAGTGCTGCAATAAAAGACATAAATGAACCTGCAGTCATTTCACCACTTACAACTTGGCTTCCCCCAAATATAATTACAACAGCAGCTGCACTTGCCCCTAAAATTTCCATAATAGGAGAGACTAATTCACCTGTTTTAACGGCTTTGATATTTACATTAAAAAAGTTTTGATTGTGTTGTTCAAACTTTGCCTGTTCCACATTTTCTGTTGAATTGGCTTTGATGATTTCCACATTATTAAAAATCTCACTTAAATGAGAGGTAATATCAGCAGCACTCTCTTGTGATTTAAATGAGAGCTTTTTCATTTTTTTTGCAAGTACAATAATAGGATAAAGGGCTAATGGCATAACAACAAGCCCATAAAAAGCAAGCTCTGCACTTTGATAGATAACTACACCAATTAATGCAATGATTGTTAGTACTTCTCGTACGAGTCCTGCAATTTGTGTTGAAACGGCACCTTGAATACGGTTAATATCATTGGTGATTCGTGAGATTAACTCTCCACCATGTTTCTTTTGAAAGAACTCAATATCAAGGGTGAGAATATGTTCAAGAAGTTTATCTCGAATAATACGAATAATATCCTGCCCCACATAGGAAATATAATAGACTTGAATATATTTACCAATACCTTGTGCGGCTTGCACCATAATCAAAAGTACAGGTACCACATATAGCATCTCTTGGTCACGCGCAATAAAAACTTCGTCAAGTAGAGGTTTAACTACATAGGCAAGTCCAGCACTTCCCCCTGCAACAAGTAAAATCCCAATAAGGGCAAAAAATATTTTGATTTTGTAGTCTTTGTAATAGGGAATATAATAATTAAAAAATTCTTTCATTTGGTTCCTATAGTGTTTTATAAAAGGCAAATATTATATCTAAAAGAGATAGAATAGAAGCTTATCTCTTGTATTAATTAGTAAAAAGCTTTTTAAAACTTGTAAATCCAAAAGCTTTAATGGTGAGGAAAAAGAGGATAAATCCACTTAAAGTACTAGCAAAAGCTAATCCGGCAGCTCCGTAAGGTTTGATAAGAATCAGTGAAAAAATGATATTAAATCCTAATGAAATCATTGAAATTTTTGCCGCTTTAAATTGTTGTTCTTTTGCATAAAGCCATAGGGAGAAAATCTTACCTAAACCAAAAGGAAGTAATCCAATAAGGTACATGCTCAAAATGAGTGCTGTATTTTGTGTATCTTGTGCACTAAAGGCACCTCTTTCAAAAAGTAACCAAATAATTAGTTCGTCAAAAACAATACCAATGAATGTGGCAATACTCAAAAGTCCCAAAAGTATCAGAGAGGATTTTTTCATAAGTGCTAAGGCTCTGTTTTCATCTTTATTTTTGATACTTCGCGCAATCATAGGAAAGAGTGCTATAGATGTTGCAATAGCAAACAAAGCTAAAGGGAGCTGAAAAACACGATTTCCATAGTAAAGATAACTAATACTCCCACTCATTAAAAAAGATGCCAACCATGTATCTAAAAAGGCTGAGATATGCGCAGTAGAGCTTCCTAGAGTTGCTCCTATAAAGTTTTTATAAAATTTATTCTCTTTTATTGCCATTTTTTTGAAGGTAAATATTTTTAGAAGATTTTTCTTTTTCATCGCCATAACATGTACAAGGACTTGTAATATTCCACCAATAATAACGCCATAACTTAAATAGTAGGTTATCTCATATTTATCTAAATCTTTTGAGAGTAAAAGTGCTCCTATCATAGCCATATTAAGAAGTGCTGTTGAAAACGCAGTAGTAGCAAAATGGTGTTTATATTGTAGAAGTGCTGCCATAAATGTCACAATAAAAATCAAGGGTAGATAGTAAAAGTTAATAGCAACTAAGGGAGCTGCTAAATCAACAGTTGCATCATCAAATCCCATGGCAATTAGATGGGTAATGAGTTTTGAAAAGAGGGTGACAAATAGAGCTAAAATCATTATAAAAGCTAAAAATTGTAAAAAAACAGCACTTGAGAATTGTATTTTGTTTCGTGTTTTTGCATAAGCTGGAATAAATGCTTGGGTAAATGCCCCTTCTGCAAAAATTCTTCTAAATAGATTAGGGAGTTTAAAGGCAACAAAAAAGATATCAGAGTAGATATTAGCACCTAAAATAGAAGCAGTGAGTAAATCACGTATAAATCCTAAAATACGAGATACTAAAATTCCACTACTGTTTGTAAATATTGATTTAATTAGCACTAATGATTGACCTTTATATCACTTGTTTTATAAATAATGATTTGGGCTTTATTTTTAAAAAATCCCAAATGTCCTGATATTATAGTGACATTTTGCCCATCTTTTGGTAAAAGCGTTCTCTCTTTTGCATAAAGTTTTATTTTTGTATGGTTTGTATAAAAATATCCTTTTTTATAGATGCCATTTAGATTGGATACAATTTCATTTTGAAGTTTTAAATCGTGAAGATTTTTTGATTTGGCATCTAAATAAAATGTTTGAATATTTTTCACTTTGTTCTTTTTTCTAAGAACTTCAATCTGCGTTATCTCTTTTAATCCATAATGTTCTTTTATTCTAAGTGGCCTAATATCGTACTTCAATCCAAGTTTTAGATTTTTTGCACAACGGTACAAATAGATTGCACGGTTGTTTTTTTGTTTGATAATAGCACTATCTTTGTTTTTATAAATAACGACAGCATCTTTAAAAATAATAGGACTATCAAGATTGAAGTTTTTATAGAGTTCTTCTATGCCTTTTCTTGTTTGATGGGTAGTCTTTTTTTGTAATTGTGTTGAAAAGCTTGCCATAATAGGAAGATGATCCGAATACCCCTTACCCACATGAACCTTATAATTGTTTTTCATTTTCCAGCGATTTATTTTTTTGTTTTTGAACAAGTAGGGTGGTTTAAAAACATGAAAACTATTTTCAACATAAGAAATAGCGTGTTTATCAAATAATGCACTTGTAAATAGAATATTATCGGGTGTTGTTTTTGTACCTCTAAAAATATTTGAAAAACGATTGTTATAAGATAACTCTAGCCAAGTATTATAATGAACTTTTTTAGATATATTCTTCAAAGAGCTTTTTGTTATAAACTGTTCATTTTCATAACTATTAAGTACATGATTAATACCGGTTAACCCTTGGGTATTATTTAGGCGACTTTCCAGTTTAATAGTTTCAAATTCATTATAGTTGGAGTTAAAATCTCCTAAAAGAATATAATCTTGTCTAGAAGAGAGTTTTTTTACGTTTTTTTGAAGTTTCATAGCATATCGAATTCTCTCATTTTCAGCTTGACGTTTTGAAGGCCAATGATTATTAAAAATGATAAATTTATTGTTATTGATTGATAGGGTGACTTTTTGAATTGGACGCTTAACTCTAGATTGTGGAACATTTATTTGTTGATGGTTTATAATAGGAAATTTACTTAATAGTGCTAATCCTATTGAAGCGTTCTTTTTCTTGCTAAAGGCACTGTAGGGATATTGCGGTAACTTTTTTGTTAATGTATCCAGAGCTTCTTTTGACTCTACTTCTTGTAAACCAATAATATCAGCATTAAGTTGTGTGATAACTTTTTTGACATTGTTTACTTTTTGTTCAAAGATTTTTTGATTCCAGTTTGATTTGGTGTTGGGAATATACTCTTGATACTCAGTTCCATCATGTTTTAAATCAAATAGATTTTCTACATTATAGGAGGCAACAGTAAACTCTAGTGAAAATAGGGTAGTAAAAGATAAAAAAAGAAAAAATAGTGCTTTAATCATAAAAGATTTTAGCAAAAAAGGAATAAAAGTAATAAAAGAAGAGGCAAAGCCTCACCTTTTATTTTTTAGCGTTAAGTCGTGATTGGTATTCTTGTGGATGTTTACATACGGGACACACTTTTAGTGCTTTTTTACCTCTATGCACGTGACCACACACTTCACAAATCCATTCTTCTTCGTCATCTTCACTTACATGTTCTGCATCATTTGAAAGTCGTTCTAAAAGACTTTTAAACATATTTTCATGTTCAATTTCAATTTTTCCAATTCCATCAAAAAGACGTGCAGCCTCTTTATGTCCCTCTTCTTTAGCAATTTGAGCAAAGTCTGGATACATTGTTACATTTTCATAGGACTCTCCATCTATAGCATATTGTAGATTCTCTGCTGTGTTCCCAAAACTATCTTCAGAATTACTCACCATTCTATTATGAAGTGCTAACTCTAATTTTGCATGAACTTTTTCATTATTTGCGGCTCTTTGGAAGTGCTCTGCAATATCTCGATAACCCTCTTTTTGTGCAACTTTTGCAAAGTACTCATATTTATTTCGTGCTTGAGATTCTCCTGCAAAGGCTTTCATTAGGTTTACTAAAGTTAAGTTTTCAGTTATCATTTCCATAGCTTGTCCACAACAGTGTAGTTCTCCACCACCAACATTTTGTACCTCTACGGTATTTCCACATGTGTTACATTTGTAAGTTTCATACTGTCTCATTTTTTAACTCCTTGATTTTTTATTGTATCGTTTTTAATTAAATGAATGTAACTATTCACTAAAAGTATTAGTGGATAATTTTTTTCCTTTGATAATTATAATCCAAAAAAGCTTAAGGGAAAATTATTTTCCGTTAATAATTAATTTTGTTAACATCTTACTTTATTTTCTTATTATAGACTTTTAATAAGATTAGAATTAGTTTTTTACTATGATTCTATACAAATTGGAGCGATACAATGGATTATACACATTTATTAAAAGATTACCACTTAAAAGTTACTCCACAACGATTAGCCATTGTTGAAGAATTATATCAACATGGACACATGAATATAGATGATTTATATCACTCTTTATTACAAAAGTTTCCATCAATTTCTTTGGCAACTATTTATAAAAATGTTAATGCAATGATTGAGAAGGTTTTTTTAAATGAAGTAAAAATTCCCAATCAAAAAGTTGTTTACGAATTAACCAAAGAGGAACATGCACATGTTGTTTGCCAAGAGTGTCAAGCAATTATGGATATTTCAATTGATACATCTGCACTCTTTGTTGAAGCTAAGAAGTTAAGTGGATATACGATTACGGAGAGTTCTTTGGTTTTTGCAGGAACTTGTCCTTCGTGTACTAAGTAGGTATTCTATAGTTGAGTTAAAGAAATACTCTTTTCTTTAACTTAACTCTTTTTCTTTTATAAACTGTTTTGAATAACGAGTGCTAATACAACCATCAAAACAATTCCCGCACTTTTATTATAAAGTTTATTAGCTGTTATAAAGACTAACATCAATGAGAGTATAAATGCAGCCGCTATATCAAAAAAGTTTTCTACTAAGTTTACATTTAGAACATTTACAATTGAACTCAATCCTAATACCATCGTAAAGTTTGCAACGTTTGACCCAATAATATTTCCAATGGCTAAATCAGCATTATCATTACGTGCTGCTTTAATTGAAATAGTAAGTTCAGGCAGACTCGTACCAAAAGCTACAAGAAATAGACCAATAACCCATTCACTAATGCCAAATTCACGGGCAATGTTTCCTGCACTATCAATAGCAAAATCAGCTCCTCCAACAGTTAATGCAAATCCAAGAAGTAAAAAGAGTGAACTTTTTCCCCACCCAAACTTCTCTTTTGCTATTTCGTCATCAATCTCTTCAACTTGATTAGAACCAATAAGAAAGATTAGATATCCAACCATGAGAAATAAAAACAACACTCCATCAACTGCATTAAGTTTTCCATCTAATCCCATAAGAATAAAGACTAAAATAGGGAAAAGTGCCCACGCAGAATCTTTAGCAAAGAGATCTCGATCAGGTTTGATTTTTTTAGCAATAATAAATACTGCACCAAGTACTAAAGCAATATTAAAAATAGTACTACCAATAACATTAGCAACAGCGATATCTCCACTGCCTTTCATGGATGCTGACATTGAAACTGCCATTTCGGGTAAACTTGTTCCAAGGGCTACAAGTGTTGCCCCAATAACAAAAGGTGATATTTTATAATGCAAGGCAATTTTTTCACTTTGGTGAATAATAAAATCTGCCCCATAAATCAGCGCAGTCATTGCTACGATAAAAATGACAAAATCCATATTAGGAATTCCTTATAATTAAACTATTTGGTAAATCAAAGGCTTTAATGAGTTCTTCTTCTTTAGCACGGTGTTCTCCACTATCAACCTCATGGTCATACCCTAAAAGGTGCAATAACCCATGAATAAATAATAAACTTAACTCTTCTTGTTGGCTATGACCATACTCTTTGGCTTTATCTTCTACAAAATCTTTTGAAATAATTATTGAACCTAAAGGCATATTGGGCATATCAAACTCTAAAGGAAATGATAAGACGTCAGTCGCTTTGTCTTTTTGACGGTGCTCTTTATTCAACGCTTTTATTTCATCATTGTTAACAATAATAAGTTCAAACTCTTTATTGGTTAATTGTGACGCGATAGATTCTAAAAATGTTACATCTACGTCTAAAGAGGTTGTGTTATCTAAATCAATCATTTACGTCAATTTTCCTTTGATTTTCGCGGATTATAGCGTAATTTTGATAAATAAATAGCTGAAAAATTTATTTTAATTTGATAGAATAATGCAGATAAAATTAGAAGGAGTTTTTATGACATTAGAAATTGGAGCAAACGCTACTATCGAATTTAAAGTAGAAGCAAAAGATTTAGCAAAGAACTTAGGAATATCAAGTGATGATAATTTTCCACCTGTGTTTGCAACGGCACGTTTAGTGGCACTCATGGAGTGTTCAGCAGCAAAGGTTTTAATACCATTATATGGTGAGGGTCAACTCTCTGTTGGTGTGGAAGTCAATGTAAAACATTTAGCCCCAACACTTGAGGGTGATACTGCACGATCAATTGCAACATTTACAGGCATGGAAGGAAAACTTTATAAGTTCTCTATTGAAGTGTTTGATTCATCTGGAAAAATAGGTGAAGGAACACACACTCGTGCAATTGTTACTCAGGAGAGATTAATGGATGGAGCAAATAAACGAGCAGGAAAATAGAAATAATAGAGTAGAGCTATTTTAAAATAGCTCTATCATTTTTGATACTTCATCCACTGCAAAGCATTTTGTTGATATTTTCAACGCAGGCTTTTGTGCAATGATTGCTTTAGTAATTCCTTGGGCATTAGCCTCTTTTAATCGCATATCCATTGAGTAAACATCTTTTATTTCACCGGTTAAGGATACTTCCCCAATAAAAATAGACTCTTTTGAAATAGGACGGTCTCTAAAGGAGCTAATAATAGCAGCAATCACTGCTAAATCCGCAGAACTCTCTTTGATTTTAATACCCCCACTAATATTAATAAAAACATCATAATTGTTAAAAGGTAAGTCAAGTTTTTTTTCAAGTAGTGCTAAAAGCATATTGAGACGATTTAAATCAAATCCTGTAGCACTTCGTTTTGGATTGGGATAGGTACTCTCTGTTACTAAAGCTTGAACTTCTAGTATTAAAGCTCGTGAACCTTCCATGGCAACGGTTAGTGCCGAACCACTTTGAGCTTTAGATTTATCAAAAAACTTTGATGCAATATCTTTTGCTGAAATGAGCCCCTCGTTGGTCATCTCAAAAATACCAATTTCACTAGTACTTCCAAAACGGTTTTTAAAACCACGTAACATTCGAAGTTCTTTGCTTGATTCTCCTTCAAAATATAAAACCGTATCTACCATGTGTTCTAATACTCGTGGTCCTGCAATACTACCGTCTTTTGTAATGTGCCCAATAATAAACATAGCAATATCGGACTCTTTAGCCTTTCGCATGAGTTCAAAGGTTATTTCTCGCACTTGTGAAACAGAACCAGGTGCGGATGTTAGTGCACTAGAATATATGGTTTGAATGGAGTCAATAATAACAACCTCATAGTTATCACGTAAAAGTTCATCCTGAATCTCTTCAAGTTTGATTTCACTTAATAGGTAGAGATCTTTGTTATTGGCATCTAAACGGTTGGCGCGTAGTTTGATTTGCCCAGCACTCTCTTCTCCTGAGACATAAAGAACTTTTTTCCCACTTTGTGCAATGGAGCCTGCAACTTTTAATAAAAGCGTTGATTTACCAACCCCAGGACTTCCACCAATGAGTGTTAAACTCCCAGGAACAATTCCTCCACCTAAGACTAAGTCAAATTCGTTGTTATTTGAAGAGAAACGTATAACATCATCTTGTTCAATTTGGGTAATTGGTTTTGCTTTTGATTGCGTATTAATTACTTTTGAAGTCTGTTTTAAAACCTCTTGTTGTTCGTTGTTTAACTCAACAAAAGAGTCCCATGAGCCACAACTAGGACATTTTCCTAGCCATTTGGTTGCCTGCTCTCCACAGTGTTGACACTCAAAAAGTGATGTTTTTTTCTTTGCCATAGTTAGCTTCTCCATATCTATTTCACGAATTTTACACTAAAAACTTTTATAGTTTTAAAAATATTTCAAAATGTAATATTAACAGTTGTTCAATAAAGGAGAAAAAATGAAACGAATGTTATTAGCTTTAGGGTTAAGTGTGATGGTGTTAAGTAGTTCAGGTTTTGCAAAAGCAAACAATAGTGGTTTAGATGTAATTATTAAAATCATTCAAGAGGATAAGTCATTGCATTACAAAACATCCCCTCAAGATAGGGCGATTGCAATTCGCAGTGCAAAACAGATGAACCGTATTATTTTAAAATCTATTCGTCAAACTAAGATTGCAAGGGATGGAAAAATTTCACCCTCTGATGTGTCAATCTTAAATCGTCACATTGTAGATTTGTATGCTAAAAAGTGGAAAAAACTTCATGGTGATGATGAAAAAGGAAAAGAGACAGGTTTTCACAGAGTTCAAAAAGATGGCGCAAAAACGATGATTTTTGGTAAAAATGCTATCAATAATGTCTTTGATGGTATTTATCATCTAGGGTTTGCTACCAATCATAAGAAACGTCTCAAAAATGAAGATGGCAAAAAAAATAAGAACTTTAAGAAGATTGCTCGTTATTTAAATACCCTTTTAAAAGAGGAGTTAAGAAATAAGACCATATAATCCTTTGAAAGGATTAGCATGATTATATATATACATGGATTTGGAAGTTCAGGATATGGTGGTAAAGCAACGCTTTTTAAAGAGTATTTCAATGATGATATTGTTATGCCATCTCTTTCTTATGTGCCAGAACTTGCAATCCATACCCTAGAGCAATTAATAGAACTTTTTTTACAACGGAATGAAAAGGTAAGCTTGGTGGGCTCTTCTTTGGGTGGGTTTTACTCTATTTATCTTGCTAATAAATACAATCTGAAAGCAGTTTTAATTAACCCTGCCATTATTCCTTATAAAACTCTTGATAAAATTGGTATGGCAACAAACTATTATGATTTGTCTTCGTTTGAAGTTACCAATGAACACATGCAATCTTTAAAAGTACTAGATGTATCTACAATAAAAAAAGAGAAAAATATTTTGCTCTTATTACAAAAGGGTGATGAACTTCTGGATTATAAACAAGCTGTTGAGAAAATACCAAATGCTAATTGTATTATTGAAGATGGAGGGAATCATACCTTTGAAGGTATTGAACGACACTTTGTTTTTATTGAAGAGTTTTTTAGAGTATAAGGTTGAGGAGTAAGTTTTTAACTTACTCTTTAACTTGCTTTTCCGTAAATACCATCCAGTAAACTATCCACAAAATCATCTGGACTAAATACTACTAAGTCATCGGCACTTTCACCAACACCTACGTAAAAAATAGGAAGTTCAAGTTGATTTGAAATTGAAAAAAGCGCTCCACCTTTTGCTGTTCCATCAAGTTTTGTTACGATGATTCCATCAACACCAACCATTTCATTAAATGCTCGTGCTTGTGCGATAGCAGTGTTCCCTTGAGTACCATCTAATATCATAAGTTTTTGATGAGGTGCACCATCTTTGGCTTTTCCACATACTTTGACAATCTTTTTAAGCTCATTAGCTAAGTTAGTTTGTGTTTGTAATCGACCTGCTGTATCAATAATAACATTGTCCATATCTTTTGATTGTGCGGATGAGATAGCATCGTATGCTACTGCACTTGGGTCGTGTCCTTGTTGTGTTTTAACAATTGGCACATCAATTTTTCCTGCCCATGTTGAGAGTTGCTCAATAGCAGCAGCTCTAAAGGTATCACCAGCACCTAACATAACACTTTGTCCCGATTGTTTATACATATTTGCTAGTTTTGCGATAGTGGTTGTTTTTCCTGCGCCATTAACCCCAATGATGAGTTGAACAAAAGGTTTTGGTAAGTTATCCATATCTACATCAGGTGCATGTTCAAATAGCATAACTAAACGGTGACGTAACTGTTTTCGAGTGATTGTTTCAGGAAGTCCATCCATTGCTTTTTCGATGATTTCATACTCCATGTCGGATTCAATTAGAATCTCTTCGATATCATCAAAGGCAATCTTTTCTTGTCCTTTAGGAACAATTGATGCGATATTTCCAACGGTTTTTTCTAAGGCTTTGGAAAAGAAACTCTTTGATTCTTCTTGTTCGACCTCTTGGGGTTTCTCTTCGGTTTTCTTTTTAAATATTCCAAACATTATTTAATCGCCTTTTTTATATCCATCTCTAACATCTCTTCTGGAACTACACCCACATATTTTTGGATGATTTTTCCACTTTTATCAATCATAAACATTGTAGGGATTGATTGAACTCCCCCTAAAACTTTTGCTAACTCATAGTTTTGGTCAGAGTTTGTAACAGGATATTCGATTTTAAAATCGCTAATAAAGGTTTGTAACTCATCGTTGTTTTTGTTTTGTTCTAGTAAAACACCCACAATTTCGAAATTTTCACCATATTTTTTTCGTAAATTATTTAAATGTGGAATCTCCGCTTTACAAGGGGGACACCATGTTGCAAAAAAATTAACTAAAATTGCTTTATTGGCTAACTCTTTAATGATAAAGGTTTCTTTTGTTTTGTTTGTGCTTAAAACTGTGTTTTGTGTTGTTGTTAAAAATACTTTTCTATCTGTAGTTGTTTTAGTTTGCTTTTGCGTACTATCTTCAGAGACTTTAGAATCTCCACAACCGTTAAATAGCAGTGTTGTTAAAATTGCAAAAAATGCAAAATTTTTAAACTGCATTTTAATTCCTTTCGGTAAAATTATTTATTGGGTAAGAATTTTATCCAAGTAAGGCTTAAATATGAAAGAAAATCACAAGGGTGATTTTAGAGAATCGTGTATAAAAAGTTTAAAATTTGTAAGCCGTTTTTCAAAGTATAATAATGATAAAAAAATAGTAGATAATTTATATAACCTCTTAAACAATCTACAAGCTAAAAATGTATTACTTTATCTTCCATTGGGGATGGAAGTCAATGTTTTACCACTAATTAAAAGGCTCAGACGCGAAAAAAATGTGCAAGTATATGTGCCTTTTATGTTTGAAGATAGTTTTAAAGTTGTTCCGTATAGATTACCGTTGATAAAAAAAAGATTTGGTATTAAAGAACCTAATAACTCTTTTGTAAAGACTAAAATTGATGTAGCCATTGTCCCTGTTGTGGGAATTGATGGGGCATTTAAACGTATTGGTTTTGGAAAAGGGATGTACGATAGGTTTTTTGGTAGATTAAACTATACGCCTACGAAAATTTTTATTCAGAGAAAACTTTGTCAAACCTCACAGATAATAACTGATCATTACGATATTCAAGCCGACTATATAATAACAAGTTAGGAATTTTGATATGGACGTATTATTAATAGAGGGACTGGTTGTTGCAATATTTGCTGCTGCAATAACTGTGTTTGTTATGAAAAAATTAAATAAAGCAAAATTTGATATTTATATTGAGCAAGCAAAAGCTAAAGCAAAAGTTATTGAACATGAAGCGGAAGTAACACTCAAAGATGCTCAAATTAAAGCAAAAAAAGACTACGAACGTGAGTTTAAAGCTGCAAAACGAGAGTATGATGATATGTTGTATAAGATTGAGAAAAAAGAGAAAGAACTCAATCAACACTTAGAATCAGAACTAAAAGCAATCAAATCTGAAAAATCTTCAATTGTTGAAAACAATGAAAAGATTAAGACCCTAAAAGAGGGACTTCAAAGACAACAAAAAACCTATGATGAAAAACTGAATAAAGCTATCAAAGTCCTTGAAAATGCTTCAGGATTAACACAAGATGAAGCGCAAAAGCTCATGCTTGAAAAAGTAAAAGAGGACAGCCGAGCAAAAATTGCTTCTATTTTTAGACGTAAGTATAAAGTGGCTGAAAAAAATACCCAACATGAAATTAATAACATGCTTTCAAATGCAGTTACACGATATGCTGGTGAGTTTGCCGCTGAAAGATTAATCAATAATTTACCAATTAATGATGAAGAGACCAAGGGTAAGATTATTGGTAAAGAGGGACGAAATATTAAAGCCCTAGAGATGTTATTAGGGGTTGATATTATCATTGATGATACACCAAATACCATTACGATTTCATCATTTAACCTTTACCGTCGTGCCATTGCAACTAAAACTATCCAAGATTTACTTGAAGATGGACGAATTCAACCAGCACGTATCGAAGAGATTTACAATAAAGTAAAAGCTGAATTCGATAAAAATATCCTCAAAGAGGGTGAAGACGTAGTGCTTGAATTAGGTATTAAATCAATGCATCCAGAGTTAATGAAACTTGTTGGAAGATTACGATACCGAGCAAGTTATGGTCAAAATGCACTGAAACATACATTAGAAGTAGCAAACCTAGCAGGACTAGTAGCTGGTCAAATGGGTGGAGACTCTATTTTAGCACGACGTGCTGGATTGTTACATGATATTGGTAAAGCGTTAACTCATGACATGCCAGGTTCACATGTGGATTTAGGTGCAGAGATTTGTCGAAGATATGACGAGCCAGATACCGTTATTAACGCAGTATATGCTCACCACGGTCATGAAGAGCCAATCAACGTAGAAAGTGCCGCTGTGTGTGCTGCAGATGCATTATCAGCTGCACGACCAGGAGCACGAAGAGAAGTATTAGAGAGCTTCTTAAAACGAGTTGAAGAGGTAGAAAATATCTCAACTTCTAAAACTGGTGTTATTAATGCTTATGCTATTAATGCAGGGCGAGAAGTACGAGTTATCGTAAAAGCTGAGTTAGTAAATGATGATGAAGCGGTTATTTTGGCAACAGAAATTGCACAAGAGATTGAAGAGAAGGTTCAGTATCCAGGAGAGATTAAGGTCAACGTAATCCGTGAACTTAGAGCCCAATCATACGCAAGATAAAGCATATCTTTTAGTTTTATTCTGCGTTAAATAAAAAAATCCAAGCAGTCACTTACTATATGTAAGCTCCTACTTGGATTTTTTTTCTTCGCCTTGACTACAACTAAAATATACGCATTCTCTTGCGTATGACCAATCAACTATAACCTTTTATAATTTTGTAAAATATTTTTTCTGATTTTAATGTTTATGGATATTGTAAGTAAGTAAAAAGACAGTGCGTATTACGCACTATCTCTTTGAAAACTAGCAATGGTACTAAGCATATCTGTTGTACTAACAGGTGAACCTAGGTATTGGGTTGCTTGTTCTTCTGTCTCTTCTTCATCATTGACTGTGATTAGGTCAGCTTTTGATTCATCTTTTTGTTTTTGCATATCTTTGTTCATTGCCATTTCAGGGTTAGTTATACTTCCTGTTTGTTGCATAGAACTAGCAGTAAGCATCTGTTCAAAGAAACTATTATCACCACTATTAAATATTTCTTGACTTGGTGTATCGTTAGGGCTGCCATTAACTGTATGGTTTAGGGCTTGTGTAATATACATTAGTCTCCTTTTTGATTATTGCGATTGAAACTGTTTTATCTCTTGTAACAGTTCTGTTTGACTATAGAGTTGCGTTGGTTGTTTTGCTTCAACAAACTCTTTTAATTCCTCTATACCTTTTTTTGCTTTTTCTACACGCTCCTGTACATTTAGTTGGGATGTTGATATTTCAGTTTTAGGTTTGCTATCAAGCTCGTCGGCTTCAATTATTGCTTCACCAGTTATCTCTTTTTTGAAGCGTGCAATCTCTTTTTCTAATTCATCAAGCATCTTTTTAATTTTCTGTTCATCAGGATATTTTTCATCAAGTTCTTTTTGGATAAGTTCTAACATCTTTTCAAGTTGTTCTAACTCTTCTGGTGTCATTCCCGTTCGCATCACAGAATCGATATCTCCTACAAGTTTCTCCATGTTTGCAATAATCTCTTTTTGAGTTTTCTCTTTCACGTAACGTGGGTCATCTTTTGAAGAGGCTAACTGTGAGTCAAAACTATTATCCTGTTTTTCTTCACTGCTTTTTGTGGTTGTATTGTTTAGCGAATTATGTATACTTGAGTCAATAATCATGAGTATCACCTATAACGTTTTATATAGTTTACATCAAAATGAGGGACTTTTTTTGTTGATATTTAGAAATTTCGTGTTTGTTAAGCTAGTTTAATCTGATTTTAAATTTTGTTGAATTGAGAAGCTTTTCTATTTTTGCGTACACTATAAATCCATAGGTAGTTTAGAGTAATCGCACAAATGGTTGCACAAACTACTCCTAGGATGAGAGCACCACTCCAAAGACTAAGGGCAATTTGCCCAAAATTATCATACATGGATTCAAAGTTGAATTCGATTGGGTTTTCAGGTCTGAGAAAGAAGTTACCTATTTTGTATTCTAGAAAAAATAGCGGAGGCATGGTGAGTGGATTACTGATAAATATCAGTACAAAACTAATAGGCAAATTGGCGCTAAAGATTATGGCTAAAGTTGCCGTTAAAACCATTTGTAATGGCATGGGTAAAGCTGCTACAAAAATGCCAATAAAAACCCCTGTGATAACTTTTTTACGAGAGAGCCTCCACAACTCACGTCTGTGTAAGAAACTACCAAAGATTTTTAAAAAGCGTTGTTCTTTGATTTTTTCATGGGTAGGTAATACTTTTTTTAGTAGTTTTCGTGGCACGTGTTCTCTTTGTTATAAATTGTTGTGATTTTATCCAAAGAAAACACCTGTTTGGTTACAAAATGGTTTTTATCTATTTTGTTAAGATTGCTATAATTTTAAAAGGACTTGTTTTATTGGATTTTGCAATTGCTAGTATTGTTGTTTGTTCATCAAAAGTAATATCCGCTTTTTTTAGTTTGTCCTTTGCTTGTTCATTTGTTAATTTAAACAGTGAAAGAGAACTATCAAGTGGTGCTTTTAAAACAGTTTCAATAATTGTTCGTTTTGGATTTTCACCTTGATCTAAACTCGTGCCTACAAAAGTGGCTGATACTAATACTCCAACAATAAGTGATGATAAAAAGATTTTTTTATTAAAATAGTTTTTCATACTCTTCCAGTTGTAAAACAGATGAAAAACAACTGCTCCCATAAAAACTAATCCTAAAATTTCGTGTAACTCTTTGACTTGTGCGTCAAAAAAGTGAAAAAACAACATAACTCCACTAATAGCGATGATTAAAAAGGTTATAGTCGTTAATGAGGTTGCTAACGTTTTGTTCATTTTTCTTCCTTGTGTGTGATAGGCGAAGTATAACAAGGCAGATTAAATAAAATTAAATTGGATATTAATGAAAAATTAACACAATCAAACCCTTAACTTTTTTTGACTATAATACAAAAAATCAAACAATTATAAAGATAAAGAATTATTATGAAAAATCAAAAACTAACAACACAAATTATTGCAGGAAAATACAAAGGTAAAAAACTAGAACTCCCTTCTTTAGATGTTACACGAAGCTCAAAAGCACGTTTAAAAGAGTCATTTTTTAATGTACTTCAATTTGATATTATTGACAAAGTTTTTATTGAAGCCTTTGCAGGTAGTGGAAGTATTGGATTAGAAGCCATTAGTCGAGATGCAAAACGAGCTTACTTTGTAGAGATTGATAAAAACTCTTATAATATTTTAGTTCAAAATTGTAAAGCAATTGAGCCAAATAAATGCCAAACAATGTTAGGAAACACTTTTGTTCAACTTCCTTCTATTATTAGTTCTTTGAAAAATTCTGAGGATGAGTTAGTAGTCTATATTGACCCACCTTTTGATTATCGAGAGGGTATGGAAGATATTTATGAAAAATCATTTGATGTGGTTCGAGAAATTGAAAATGATAATGTTTTTCTTATCTGTTTTGAACATGTGAGTTCTATAGAAGTTCCTGAAACTTTAGGAAAATTTACACTGTTTAAACAAAAGAAATTTGGTAAGAGTACACTCTCTTATTTTCAAGCACAATAGTAAAGGCAACAAATGTTTAAAGTGGCAGCATATCTTTTAGGAACACTGATTGTTTTAGTTTTTATACTGCCATTTATTTATACAACTTCTCCATATACATTAAATCCAAGCGAAATTCTATCAAGTCCCTCTTTATCGCATCCTTTTGGGACAGACCGTTTGGGTAGGGATATCTTAGCTCGTATTTTGTTGGGTGGTCAAACATCACTTATAATAGGTTTTTTGAGTGCGGCAATTTCATCTATTATTGGACTTTTTATTGGAATAAATGCTGGATATTTTAAGGGGAACATGGATAAAACGATTACTATTGTTATTGATCTGTTTTTAACCTTTCCTACCTTTTTTTTATTATTAGCTTTAGTCTCGTACATTCAAGCATCAGCAGTGGTTCTAATCATTGTGATTTCTATTACTGGATGGATGGGAATGGCACGACTCATACGAAGTGAGAGTTTTGCAATAGGAACAAAACCTTTTATAAAAGTGCTAAAGTTAGGGCAAGTGCCTACTACGAAAATCATCTTTAAGTATTTTGCACCACTGTTAGCACCTATTTTTCTCATCTCTTTTACCTTTGGAGTAGGGGGTGCAATATTAGCAGAATCTGGGTTATCATTTTTAGGACTAGGCGTCAATCCACCACAGATGTCTTGGGGAAGTTTACTTAGTGATGGAAAAGCGGTACTTGATATTGCATGGTGGGTGAGTTTTTTTCCTGGTTTGATGATATTTATTGTAACCTTCTGTTTGATGCAAATTTCTGATTTCTTACAGCAAAAAGCTAATACAAAAGAGATACAAGCTACTTAATACAAAAGTCACTACATGACTGTAAAAAGCCTCTTTTAAGTCATTTGTTTTCATTATAATCCTCGGTTTTATTTTAAAATGGAGGAATACTTTGAATAAAATCTTAAAAACATTCTTAGTGGTAGTGCTACTTCCTGTAGTGCTTTTTTCTCAAACCAATGATAACAGTACATCTTATGAAGCTTTGAGTTTACTTCCGCCTTTAGTGGCGATTGTATTAGCTTTTTTTACGCGTAATGTAATCTTTTCATTGTTTATGGGGATTTTTGTAGGTGCATTTGTTTTAAATGTTAGTGGTGAAAATATTTTTGCTTCGTTGTTTAATGTCTTTGTTGATATTTCGTCTAAAATGGTTGGTTCAATGGCTGATTCATGGAATGCAGGTATTATCTTACAAGTATTAACTATTGGGGGTATGATTGCAGTTATCACCAAAATGGGTGGACCGCGTGCCATTGCACAATACTTAGCAAAACGAGCAAAAACACCTGCAAGTGCACAAATCTATACGTGGATTATGGGTTTCTTTATCTTTTTTGATGATTATGCAAACTCACTAATTGTTGGTCCTATCATGCGACCTGTTACGGATAAACTAAAAGTATCAAGAGAAAAATTGGCTTTTGTTATTGATGCAACGGCGGCACCTATTGCTGGTCTTGCTCTTATTTCGACGTGGGTTGGATATGAGTTATCCCTTATCAAAGATGCCTACGCTGCTATTGGTCAACCTGATATTAATGCGTTTGCTATTTTTGTTGAAACTATTCCTTATCGATTTTATAATATTTTGATGTTAGCCTTTGTATTTTTTAGTGCTTATTTCTTACGAGAATTTGGACCAATGCACAAAGCAGCAGTGAGAGCACACCATGAAGGACATGTAGCAAATCCTGAAACAGCAACTTCTATTATGAATCAAGAAAACTCTTTTATGTTACCAAAAGAGGGAGTAACCTACTCAATTTATAATGCAATTGTGCCGATTTTTGTATTGATTATATTTGCTTTTATTGGGTTTTATATCAATGGTTCGACAGCATTAGAGGGTGAAATATTAAAATCTTTTGAATCTAACCCATACTCTTTTTCTTCAATTCGAGATGCTTTTGGTTCAGCAGATGCTTCTATTGTTATTTTTGAGGCAGCACTTTTAGCTTCATTAGTAGCCATAGCAATGGGATTAAAACAAAAAATATTTAACCTTCATGAAGCAATTGAAACATGGGTATTTGGAGTTAAAGCACTGGTTATTACGGCTGTGATTTTGATTTTAGCATGGTCCTTGAGTTCAGTGATGAAAGACCTAGGAACCGCGACATATTTAGTGACGCTTCTTTCTGATACTACGCCACAAGTGGCATTACCTTCTATTATTTTTATATTAGGGTCAATTATTTCATTCTCAACGGGTACGTCTTATGGAACCATGGGAATTCTAATGCCACTTACTATTCCATTAGCCAACGCAGTTGGTTTACATACAGGACTAGAAACTGTAGATTTACATAATTATATCGTGTTAAATATTGGGGCAGTATTGACTGGTGCTATTTTTGGAGACCACTGTTCTCCTATTTCAGACACCTCAATTTTATCATCTATGGCATCTTCGTGTGATCATATGGATCATATCTCTACGCAACTTTATTATGCACTATTTGTTGGTGTTGTTGCCGTATTAGTTGGATATTTACCGGCAGCTTATGGTGTATCGGTTTATGTTTTATTACCACTTGGATTACTCGTTGTTGCTTTAGTGATACGATTCTACGGAAAACCTTATTTAAAGGCTTAAAAATTTAAAAGAGAAGGTTATCTTCTCTTTTAAATACGATTGAGTAGTTTATCAAGCAAACCTGTAGATAAAATTCGCTTCGCAAAGCCTAGGATATGAGTTGCCCCTGTAACGTAGTACCGTGGTTTTGGTTTATTGCTTTGCATGATTTTGAGTGCTACATTTGCCACTGAACTTGGTGGTAAATTAAATGGAGTGTCATCTTTATCACTTACTAATCGCTCTTTGAGTTCACTATTATATGTTGGCGTAAAAAAGCTATTTTCAATATCAATATTCTCTTCAAATTTTATCAATGCATTTTCTCTAAACTTTGAGGTAACAGGTCCAGTATTTATTGTACTTACAAAAATATTACTTCCAGAGAGTTCTTGTCTCATGGTATCTGCTAAACCTTCGATGGCATATTTACTTGCATTGTATGCCCCTCTAAATTTTAAAGAGATGATGCCTAACACCGAACTGTGTTGAATGATTTTTCCATAACCTTGTTGTCTAAAAATTTTCATACATTGAGTTGTGACTTCGTGCAGTCCAAAAAGGTTGGTTTCAAACTGTTCTTTTAAAACTTGTGTTGAAACATCTTCTACCGCACCTGGCTGTCCAAATCCTGCGTTATTAAATACTGCATCCAGTTTTCCATCTCGTAACATGATTTTTTCTAAAACTCTTGTTGTATGTTTAGGTTTTGTCGTATCTAATTTATAGGCGATAAACCCTAACTCTTTGAGCCGTTTTACATCTTTTTTCTTTCGTGCTGTTGCATAGACTTTATAATTGTTTTGCTTTAATGTGTGGGCAGTCTCGAGCCCAATTCCTGTTGAACACCCAGTTATGAGTATGTTTTGCATCTTGTATCCTATAAAAGACAATAATTTTAAAGCTAAAATTATATCTAAAAAGTGTCATAACTTGTTTATGTGGCTAAAAACTTATGGTGTAGATGTTATGATATTGGAGTTATTTAAATAAAAGGTAGTTTCTATGCATAAAAAAGTGATTATATTTTCCGGTGCTGGTTTGAGTGCTTCTAGCGGTATCTCAACCTTTAGAGATGCAGATGGGTTATGGGAAAATCACGATATCAAAGAGATATGTAGTGTAGGGTGCTTGGATTGGAATTACGATGCTACAGTGAATTTTTATAACCAAAGACGCTTAGATATTGCCAATAAATCACCTAATCATGCCCATGATATGATTGCACGAATCAAAAAAGAGAATCCCCATAGAGTTGAAGTAATTACGCAAAATGTGGATGATTTACTAGAACGAGCTTCTTGTAATGATGTGATGCATCTGCATGGGTTCTTAAAAGAATTACGTTGTATGTCATGTGCAAACATCATCAATGTAGAGTATCAACTTCAAGATGAGAGTAACTCAACATGTGAAAAATGTAGCGGTAAAATGCGACCTAATATTGTATTTTTTGGTGAAGCTGCACCCATGTATGAAAAAATGTATCGTCTTTTAGATGAAGATTGCGGCTTACTGGTAGTTATTGGTACTAGTGGGTATGTGATAGACGTAAACCATTTATCTCAATTTGCAGATGTCTCCATTTTGAATAACTTAGAAAAGAGTGATGCCATTTGGGATGAGAGTTTTACAAAAGTCTATTACGAAGATGCCAACACTGCTTATGAAAAAATTGAAGAGGATATAAAGCAGTTTATAGAAGAAGGAGTACTCTAGTACTCTTCTTTCTAATATTCACCCATAATGATTTGATCTAACGTTCGTTTAGGAACACAGTGAGTTTCATCTTCTAAACGATAGTAGTTTGTATCCCCAGCTTTTGCATCTACGAGTTGTATTGTTTCATTTCCAATACCAACGGCAATTCCAATCATCACATCAAGATTATCAGGTATAACAAATAGTTTAGAACACAACTCTTTATCAATGGATGCCATTGGGCACACTGCTAGACCTTTGCTTTTTGCAGCTAGTGAAATAGCAGTAAAAGATGCACCTGCATCAAAGAGTGGATACCCATCAATCATACGGTCATTTAGCATGAGTATAAAAGCACTTGGTCGTTCCTCATCACTTTGTTCCCACTCTTTAAAGTGTGCTGCCCAAGCTGCTGTTTGTGCAAGTTGAAGCACCTCTTCTTTTTTCGTCACTAAAATATATTTAATTGGTTGCATGTTTTTTGCACTCGAAGTCAGACGTGCAACTTCTAGTAATTCTTTGAGATCTTCATTGGTTACTTTGGCATCTTTTTTAAATCGTCGTGTAGTACGTGAGGATTGAACCAAACTTTTTAATTCATCATAATTCATTTAAACTCTTTTTTTTTATTTCTTGTTATTATAGCAAATCAAAAATTTTAGGTGGGACATGCAAGATATAAAAGCACTCTTAGACCAAGAGGTTTGTAGTAGAAATAGTCATTGTGAGTTAAGTTACGATAAACCAGACCCACTACTTGTGGCATCACGTCAAAAAGATGAATATGCTATTTTGTTATGTGGACTCTTTGGATATGGCAATGCAAAACTCATCGTAAAGTTTTTAGATTCACTTGATTTTTCACTTTTAGATGCAAAGGAAGAACAAATCAAAAAAGCCCTATCAAACCACTACTACCGTTTTCAAAATAGTAATGACGTTATAGCTATATTTACAGCACTAAGACGACTTAAACAAGTAGCATCATTAGAAGATATTTTTATGATAGGTTATGAAAAAAAGCATAATGTTTTAGAAGGCATTGATAGTGTCATTGATGCAATTAATAAAAAATATGACTACACATCTCAAGGTTACACCTTTTTAGTTTCAAGCCCTTTTAAAAGAGACAAACAAGGAAACATCAAATATATTGGTAACAGCCCCTACAAACGATGGAATATGTTTTTGCGATGGATGGTAAGAAAAGATGAATTAGATTTGGGACTATGGAGTAGGATTGATAAAAAAGATTTAATTTTGCCTTTGGATACTCATACTTTTAAAGTAAGTCAAAAATTAGGACTATTAAACCGTAAAACTTATGATTTAAAATCAGCTATCGAAATTACTGAAAAGTTAAAAACTTTTGATAAAAATGACCCTGTTAAGTATGATTTTGCATTATATAGAATTGGGCAAGAAAAGTTGTTTTAATACCTTTATATAGGCTGTTTTGAACAATTTATTTTTACAAAAGTACACTTGAATCAGTAAAATAGAACTGCTATTATACTGTCTAATAAGTAACATACTTTAATATAAAATATAGGATTAGTAGTTATATATGAGCTGATGATATGCGGGCACATAAAGTCCTCATTATTTGGGCTTTCTCTTGCACTTCCAATAACCGATAGAAAAATGAATTTAGGGACGTGGCAGAGCATTTATTTGGGTGAGCATAGTAGCAGAAAAATAGCTGCTACAATTATGGGAACCTAACATAGTAGTAATATAGTTTTTTATTAAGTCAAATTTCAGAATACTTGTTCTAGAATTACATTGAGTGTTTCAAAACAGATGTTCTGAAATTAATTTGGAGTTATTATGGCAAGAAAAAAAGAGTACAACAAAGATGACGTTTTAAAAGCTGCAACCAATGTGTTTTGGGAAAAAGGTTTTAAAGGTACATCAGTAAGTGACTTGGTTGCTGCTACTGGATTAAATAAACACAGTATGTATGAAGTATTTGGAAATAAAGAAGGTCTGTTTAAAGAGTGTTTGCTTACCTATGCAAATGAAATACAAAAAGAAACGTTGGATCTTTTAACAAAAAAGCCTTTAGGTATAGACAATATAAAAGCTTTTTTATTGAATAGAATCAATTACTCTTTAGAGGATAACTTTATGGGTTGTATGGTTATAAATAGTGCTGCCCAAAAAGAGATGTTAGAGTTTGATGCCTTTGAACTTATTAAAACGTTACTAGAGTCACATATCGGCGTAATGGAGGAGTGTTTTAAAAATGCTCAATTAAATGGAGAAATTGATAGTTCCAAGGATCCTAATATGCTAGCAAGATATGTTATGAATTTTTCAGCAGGAATTATGGTTGTTGGAAAAACTGGTCAAGAGAAAGAGCAATTGCTTGATATGCTTGAAATTTTTATGACTACTTTTAATAAGTAGTTTTTTTTGTCCATTTACAGAACGAGTGTTCTGTAAATGGACATTTTTTTGTTTTGTTTCAGAACAATAGTTCTGAAATTTATTTTAACTTTAAAGGAGTTTATTTAATGAAATCATTCCTAAAAAAACTTAATTTATTAAGTGGATTATTAGTTTTAAGCATAAGCTTTTCAACACTACAAGCAGATATAAAAAAGGATTAAAAATGGAAAATCAATTAGCGTTTTACGTAGATTTTTATGTAAAAGAAGAAAAGGTTCAAGAGTGGATTGCTTCGGCAAAAGAGGTAATTAATCAAATGTCAAAAGAGGAAACTTTTGTTTTATCTTATATGCATCAAGATGCAAATGATAAAACTCATTTTACTCTTTATGAAAGATGGAATGAAAAGTCAATGGAGGATTTTATTAAAAATCAATTAGAGGATAAAGAGTATAGACATGAGTATGAAAAAAAGCTACCTGCTATGCTAAAAAGAGATAGAGAATTTACAGTTCTTAAAACATTGCAGGCATGGTAAAGATGAAGTCGTTATTAAAAAAAATTAATTTATTAATTGGGTTACTGGTTTTAAGCATGAGCTTTTCAACACTACAAGCAGATATTACAAAAGGAACAAATATGAAAACAACAGAAGAAAAAATCTCAGAATTATGGGATAAACAAGAGATAACAGAGGTTATTTATAAGTTTGCTAGAGCATTAGACAGAGTGGATGGTGATTTAATGAAATCAACTTATTGGGAAGAGGCAATAGAAGAGCACCAAGATCCTATTTTCCCTGATTTATTTGCATGGAATGATAATGCACATGCATTTGTACCAATTGCAATGAAAGGTTTTGAAGCATTAGAAATATCTCAACATAGAATTTCAAATGTGTTAATTGAATTAGATGGTGATACCGCTAAGGCAGAAGCTTATGTGTATGCATATCATGTTGCAAAAGATGAAGAAGGTATTGAGCATGAAGGAATCTTAGGAGGTAGACATCTGTTTAATTTTGTTAAAAAAGGTGATGTATGGAAAATCCAACATAGAAATACTTTATTTGATTGGAATAGAAACAATAAGGCAACTGCAATTTGGTCTGAAAAATTTGAAGACAAATACAGAGGGCAAAGAAATAAAACGGATGATAGTTACAACTATTTAAAAAGATAATTAGATATAAAAAGGATTTAAGATGACAAAAATATTTGAAAAAAAAATGAAAGTAGTAGTATTTTTACTTTTAATGTTATTTTCTATAAATACACTAAATGCAGAGACAAAAGGAATCCCGGGTAATACAGGCATGGAGCATGTGGGATTTACAGTTCCTGATTTAAAAGAAGCAGTTACATTTTTTGAAGATGTGATAGGTGCAGAGGTTGTATTCGAAATTGGACCTTTTAAATCTGATAATGATTGGTTAAAAGATCATCTTGATGTTGATGCAAGAGCTGAAATTCCTAAAATTGCAATGGTGAGGTTAGGAAATGGGTCAAACTTTGAAATCTTTGAATATGTAGTAAAAAATCAAAGAGAAGTTCAACCTAAAAACAGTGATATTGGTGGACACCATATTGCAATTTATGTAGAAGATATGAATGTAGCAGTTAAATATCTAAAAGAAAAAGGTGTAAAGGTACTTGGTCAGCCAACTGTAATGACTCAAGGAGCAAATGCAGGAACTACATGGGTATATTTTGTATCTCCTTGGGGAATGTATTTTGAATTGGTTTCTTATGAAAATGGTGTGGCATATGAAAAAACAACAGAAAAAAGAGTTTTTACACCTAAAAAGTAAAGGATAAATATTGAATGAAAAATTGTTTGAAGTGTATAAATTAAATGACACATTGATTTTACAAAACAGAATAGCTATGGCACCTATTACTAGATGTTTTGCCAATGATGATTTGGTTCCTACTGAAGATATGATTAAATATTATTCAAGCAGAGGTGATTTAGGCTTAATTATTACAGAAGCAACTCTTATTTCAAAAGAGGCGCAAGGGTACCCAAATCAACCGGGTATTTTTACAAATGAACAAATTGAAGCTTGGAGTAAAGTAACAAAAGGTGTACATGAAAAGGGAGGAAAGATATTCTCTCAACTTTTTCATGCAGGAAGATTATCTCACTCTATTTATACTAATAGGACGCCTCTTGCACCCTCAAGTGTTGCTTTTGATGAAAGAATGCCAAGAAGTGAGTTGATGTATGAAGAACCAAAAGCTTTAACTACGAATGAAATTAAAAGAATTATCAATGACTTTGTTCAAGCTTCAAAAAATGCAATTGAGGCAGGTTTTGATGGTATTGAATTTCATGTTGCTAATGGTTATCTTCCTGATCAATTTTTACATCAAGTAACAAATCAAAGAAATGATGAGTATGGGGGAAGTGTAGAAAATAGAGCACGATTTATATTAGAAGCTATTGATAAGATGGTGGAAGCTATTGGCAAAAACAGAGTTGCAATTAGATTGTCTCCCCATGCCTATTTACATATGTCTTATGTACAAGGGGATGAAGATACTTTTGTTTATCTGTTAAAAGAGCTTGAAAAAAGAGAACTTGCATATATTCATACTGGAATTTATGATGACAGTGAAATTGTCCCTTATTTAAATGGAAAAGTATCTGAATTTATGAGAGACAACTACAGAGGTAATTTAATTGCAAATGGTTCTTATAGTATTGAACAAAGTAATAATGCAATAGATGAAAATAAGTTTGACATTATTGCATTTGGAAGACTTGCTGTTGCTAATCCAGATTTAGTTGAAAAAATTAAAACAAATAAGTCATTAGAAACTTATGATAATGATTCATTAAATATATTGATATAAAAAGGAAATAATATGAGTTTAAAAGAGGCTTTACAAACATTAAGTGATAAGAGTTTTTCTCAGATGCCAGCAGATGTTGGTCAAAAGATAAAAAATGGAATTGAAAATACTATTAGAAGTGGATTTAAAACTAATGCATTGAAAGTAGGTGATGTTGTTCCATATTTTGTATTGGAAGATATTTTTGAAAATGAAAAGAATGTAAAAGATTTAATAAAAAATGAATATCTAGTAATAGACTTTTACAGGGGTGGTTGGTGTCCGTTTTGTAATATGGAATTAAGAGAATATGAAAGATTAAAAAATGATTTTATTGAAGTAGGTACAAATATTGTAGCAATTAGTCCAGAAAAAGCAGAGTATACAAATATCTCTTCAAAAGAGAACAGTATTACATTCGATATCTTGAGCGATATTGATACAAAAGTAATGCAAGAATTTGGAATAGTATTTACGTTAGATGAAGATGTAAAAGAAATCTATGAACATTTTGGTATAAATCTTGAAGAAACACAAGGAAATAGTGAGTTTAAAATGCCAATTCCTGCAACCTATGTGATTAATAAAAACTTAGAAGTTATATTTGCACATATTGAAGAAGATTATACAACAAGATGCGAGCCTAAGGATGTGCTTGATTTTTTAAAATTAAAAAGTTGATTTTAGAGGTCATTTGTAGTCTAGATGTGGTCTTTTGACCACATAGATATATCTAAAATCCTCAAAATAAGGGCTATCTTGTAATTAAATATAAATTGATATGCTAGCTCTTAAAAGTATGTTTATAGAGTAAATCCTATGTAAGTCAAATCTGTCACTATAGAATTGGGCAAGAGAAAATAGTTTAATTAAAAAAGTATATATTTAAGGCAAAAGGGAATTTTGCGATTTAGCATATATAAAAGTAGATGAGTTAGCTAAAATTCACTTTCAAAGAAGAAAGTGAATTTAAATAGCTACTTTTTCTTTACTGCTTTTTTGTTTGGTAAATCAGTAATACTTCCGTGGAAGATTTCTGCACACATACCAACAGATTCGTGTAAAGTAGGGTGTGCATGAATAGTAAGACCGATATCTTCAGCGTCACAATCCATTTCTAATGCCAGTGAAATCTCACCAAGTAATTCACCTGCGTTATCTCCAACAATAGACCCACCAATAAGCTGATGTGTATCTTTATCAAAGATAAGTTTTGTTAGACCTGCACCTGCAACGTCTGCGGCTAATGCTCGTCCTGATGCACTCCAAGGGAAAGAGGCAACTTCGTAGTTAAGACCTGCTTCTTTTGCTTCATTTTCACTCAATCCTGCTGTTGCAATCTCTGGGAAAGTGTAGGCAATACCTGGAATTTGTTTTGGTTCAAAGAATACTTTGTGTCCAGCGATAACTTCAGCTGCAACATGTCCTTCATGTACTGCTTTGTGTGCTAGCATTGGACCACCAATGATATCACCAATAGCATAGATGTTAGAGGCTTTAGTTTTCATTTGTGTATCTACATTAATGAATCCCCACTCGTCAACTTCTACATCAGTATTTTCAAGTCCAATTTTAAGTCCATTTGGTGTTCGACCCATTGCTACAAGAACTGCATCATAAACTTGTGGTTCTTCTGGTGCATTATCACCTTTGAATTCCACATAGATTCCCTCTTGTTTTGGGATGATTGCTTGTGCTTGAGTTTTAAACATAAAGTTAAATCGTTTTTCGTTTGCTTTTTGGTAAACTTTAACGATATCTTTATCCGTTCCTGTCATAACTTGATTCCCTCGAATTATAACATCAACTTTTGAACCTAGTTTTTCATAAACTGTTCCCATTTCTAAACCGATGATTCCACCACCCATTACAAGAAGTCTTTTTGGTACTTCTTTTACTTCAAGAGCGTTTGTTGAATCCCAAATTCTAGGATCTTCATGTGGAATAAATGACATTTTAGAACTTTGTGAACCAGCGGCAATAATACAGTTATCAAAAGAGACTTTTGTTTGTTTACCTTCAACATCTGTGTGCTCTACAACTACGTTATTATTATCAATAAAGCTTGCAACCCCTTGGATTACTGTTACTTTTCTCATTTTTGCCATAGCTGTAAGGCCGTCTGTTAATTTTTTAACAACACCAGACTTATATGCCGCAACACCTGGTAAGTCAATTTGAGGTTTACCAAATGAAATACCTGCATGTTCAATATGTTCAGCTTCTTCGATTACTTTTGCAACGTGAAGAAGTGCTTTTGAAGGAATACATCCAACGTTTAGACAAACACCACCTAAAGTAGGGTGTCGTTCAACTAAAACTGTATCTAAACCTAAGTCTGCACATCTAAATGCAGCAGAGTAACCACCAGGTCCTGCACCAATTACTAGTACTTGACCTTTTACTTGGTTTGCATCACCACTTACTGAAACTGGTGTTGCTGTAGGAGTTGCCGCTGCAGCTGGCGCAGTTTTTACTTCTTCTTGTTTTGGTTCTTCTGTTACTGCATCAGCAACTTCAACACGAGCGATTAAATCACCCGTATTTACTTTAGCTCCAACTTCAACAAGAATCTCTTTGATAACTCCTGCGTGCGTTGAAGGAACATCCATAGATGCCTTTTCAGTCTCTAATGTTACTAAACCATCTTCAACTTCAATCTCTTCACCAATTTCAACCATGATTTCAATTAAATCAACGTCTTTATCGTCCCCTAAATCAGGAATAAAAATATCTACAATAGTGCTCATTTTAACTCCTTATAGGCTTAATAATCGAATATCACTTAATAACTTCGATAATGTTGTCGTAAATCGTGCTCCATCAGCTCCATCGATTACTTTATGATCGTACGATAACGATAATGGTAAAGTAAGTCTTGGTGTGAACGTTTCACCATTCCAAACTGGTTTCATTTCAGATTTAGATAGACCTAAAATTGCTACTTCTGGTGCATTGATAATTGGAGTAAATTTAGTACCACCAATTCCACCAAGGCTTGAGATTGTAAATGAAGCACCTTGCATATCTGATGATTTTAATTTACCATCTCGTGCTTTTGCTGAAATCTCTGCCATTTCAATAGCGATCTCTTTGAATCCTTTTTTATTTACATCTTTGATAACTGGAACAACTAAACCATTTGGAGTATCCACTGCAATTGCAATATGGAAGTATTTCTTCATGATTAGGCTTAGTCCATCTGCACTTAATGATGCGTTAAATTTAGGGTGAATCTCTAAAGCTTTTGCTACTGCTTTTACAACAAATACTAATGGAGATAGTTTAAACCCATCTGCTAGCGCATTTTGTGCTTTTCTGAAATCTTCAAGTTCTGTGATATCTGCTTCGTCAAATTGTGTTACATGAGGAATTGATACCCAGTTTCTATGTAAACTAGGACCTGAGATTTTTTGAATTCGTGTTAACTCAACTTTTTCAATTTCTCCAAATTTTGAGAAATCGATTTCTTTAAGTTCTGGTAAGTCAAACCCTAATCCACCACTACATTTTACTTTTTTAGCTGGTTTATTTAGTTGCTCTTTTACGTAAGCTTTAATATCGTCCTTAAGGATTCTTCCTTTTCGTCCGCTACCTTTTACAAAACCTAAATCAACACCAAATTCTCGTGCAACTTTTCTTACACTTGGACTTGCATAGACTTTTTTAGATTTTTTACTTAGAACGCTTGTACTTTCAGGCTCACTTACTTGCGCAGTTACTGCTTGTACAGTTGTTTCTACAGTTTTTTCCACTTTTACTGGTTCTTCTACTGGTGCAGTTGCCGTTGGGACTTTGTTTTCCATAACAACCGTTTTAACCATTTTTGCGATTAAATCACCTGAATTTACTTTCATACCTGCTTCAACAGCAATCTCAATAATTTCACCTGCAAATGGAGCGGGAACGTCCATAGATGCTTTTTCAGTCTCTAATGTAATAAGACCGTCTTCAAACTCAACAGTGTCGCCTACGTTAACCATAACTTCGATTAAGTCTACGTCTTTGTCATCACCTAAGTCAGGAATATGTACTTCTTCAACTACTGAACAAATTGTTTGTTCATTTACAAATTGACACGAAACTTGTGCCCCAGATGCAGAAATTGCTTCTAGTTCTGCTTCTGCTGTTTTTAAATCCATTGGAGCGCCAAGATCTGAAGATTCAACTGCCGCTTCAACTTTTGCTTCAACTGCAGGAGTTTCAACAGGAGCTGCAGCTGGTGCTTGGGCTTCAGCTGCTACTTCAACTCGAGCGATTAAGTCACCTGAGTTAACTTTATCACCTTCGTTTACTAAAATCTCTTTAACAATACCAGCATGTGTTGTTGGTACATCCATAGAAGCTTTTTCAGTCTCTAATGTAATAAGACCATCTTCAACTTCTATCTTCTGACCAACTGCCACCATCACTTCAATTAAATCAACATCTTTGTCATCACCTAAATCGGGAATAAAAATATCTACTAATGTACTCATTCTTTACTCCTTATGCTTGTAATGGATTGATTTTATTTGCATCAATGTTATGTTTTTTCATTGCTTCAAGAACAACAGACTTATCAATTTTTCCAAGCTTAGCTAACTGTGCTAATGTTGTAAATACAATAAAGTCAGCATCTACTTCGAAGAAACTTCGTAAATTTGCTCGAGAATCAGATCGTCCAAAACCGTCAGTTCCAAGTGCTTTGAAGTTACCTTTTACAAATGGAGAGATTTGCTCAGAGTATGATTTCATGTAGTCAGTTGCAGAAATAATGATATTTTCATCATCTGAACCTAATACTTGATCAACATATGCAGTCTCATCGTCAGCTTCAACGTTTAATAAGTTCTTTCTTTCAACATCTTGTGCTTCTCGTGTTAATTCATTGTATGAAGTTACTGAGTAAACCTCAGAAGCTACATCATAATCAAGTGCTAATGTTTTAGCGGCACTTCTAACTTGCTCTAAAATTGAACCAGAACCTAAAAGTTTAACTTTGAAGTTATCTTTTGCTTCATTATCTTCTAATTTGTAGATACCTTTAATAATACCATCAACTGCACCTTCTGGCATTGCAGGTTGTTTATAGTTTTCATTTAATGTTGTAAGGTAGTAGAATACATTTTCTTGGTTTTCACCATACATTCTTTCAATACCATTTTGAACAACTACGGCAACTTCATAACCATATGTAGGATCATAAGTTACACAGTTTGGAACTGTGTTTGCAATAATGTGTGAATGACCATCTTCGTGTTGTAGTCCTTCACCATTTAGTGTCGTTCGTCCAGATGTTCCACCAACTAGGAAACCTCTAGCCATTTGATCTCCAGCTGCCCAACACATATCACCTGTTCTTTGGAATCCGAACATTGAGTAGAATACGTAGAATGGAATCATTGGACAATCATTGATTGAGTATGAAGTTGCAGCTGCAGTCCAAGAACCCATCGCTCCAAGCTCATTAATACCTTCTTGAAGTACTTGACCTTTTTTGTCCTCTTTGTAGTAAGCAACTTGGTCTCTATCTTGTGGGATATATTGTTGACCTTCAGAAGAGTAGATACCTACTTGTCTAAACATACCTTCCATACCGAAAGTTCTTGCTTCATCTGGAACGATTGGAACAATTCTTTTTCCAATTTTCTTATCTTTGATAAGTGCATTTAAAACTCGTACAAATGCCATAGTTGTTGAGATTTCTCTGTCACCACTTCCTTTTAATACTGCATCAAATTTTTCTAATGCTGGGATTTCAAGTTTTTCAGTGAATCTTTCTCGTCTTTGTGGAACTGCACCACCTAGCTCGTCTCTTCTCTCTTTCATGTATTTCATTTCAGGAGAATCATCTGCTGGTCTGTAGTATGGTAATGTTTCTAATTCTTCGTCACTTACAGGGATGTTAAATCTATCTCTAAATTGTCTTAACGAACCTGTGTCAACTTTTTTAACACCATGAGCAATATTTTTACCTTCTGCTGCTTCACCCATTCCGTAACCCTTAACTGTTTTAGCTAAGATTACTGTTGGTCGACCTTTTGTCTCATTTGCTTTTTTGAATGCTGCGTAAACTTTAACTGGATCATGACCACCTCGGTTTAATCTCCAGATATCATCATCACTCATGTTTTCTACCATTTTAGCAGTTTCAGGAGTTTTGTTAAAGAAGTTCTCTCGAGTGTATGCACCACCTTTTTGTTTAAAGTTTTGGTATTCACCATCAACTGTACTTTCCATTAAGTCTAGAAGTTTTCCATCTTTATCTTTAGCAATTAAAGAATCCCATTGTCTTCCCCAAATTACTTTATTAACTTCCCAACCATTACCTCTAAAGTTTCCTTCAAGTTCTTGGATAATTTTTCCATTTCCTCGAACAGGACCGTCTAGTCGTTGTAAGTTACAGTTAATAACGAAAATTAAGTTATCTAATCCTTCTCGTCCTGCAAGTCCAATTGCACCTAAAGATTCCGGCTCATCACATTCACCATCTCCCATGAAACAGTAAACTTTTTGCTCAGAACAATCTTTAATACCTCTGTGTGTTAAGTATTTTAAGAATCGTGCTTGGTAAATTGCTTGAATTGGTCCAAGTCCCATTGATACTGTTGGGAACTGCCAGTAGTCAGGCATAAGTTTTGGGTGAGGGTATGAAGATAATCCATCATTAAATGCTTCTTGTCTAAAATTGTCCATTTGTTCTGCTGAAATTCGTCCTTCAACAAAACTTCTTGCATAAATACCTGGAGCAATGTGTCCTTGGAAAAATACTAAGTCTCCACCACTTGCATGATCTTTAGCTTTAAAAAAGTGGTTAAAAGCTACATCATAAAGTGTTGCAGAAGATTGGAAAGATGAAATGTGTCCACCAAGCTCTAAGTTTTTCTTAGAGGCTCTTAGTACCATTGTTTGAGCATTCCATCGGATAATAGACTTGATTCTTCTTTCTATATCTCTGTTTCCTGGCATTGCTGGTTGTTCTTCAACTGCAATAGTATTTAAATATGCTGTAGTAGCTTTATATGGTAAGTATGCACCGTTTCTTCTTGCTTTATCAATCAGTTTTTCTAATAAGTAGTGTGCTCGATCACTTCCTTCTTCTTCGATTACTGCGTCTAAAGCATCAATCCATTCTTGTGTTTCAAATGGATCAACATCTTCTAAATGTGGGTTTGACATTGAGTCTCCTTAAGTGTGATTTTCTTTTATTGTATATCTTTTACATGACATATGTATGAGATAAGTTAATCTTAAATAATGATTAACAAATTGAACTAACATAATACTCTAATCAACTTATTTGCTTATTATGAAAATTTCGTAAAAGAAAATCATAAGATTGATAGGTATTTTTTCATATTTAAACTTAAATTGGCTAAAGAATAGAGCATAATGAACATATGTAAACTTAGTAAACTTTAAGTTTATAATCAAAAAAACTCACTTATGTAAAAATAAG
Organism: Arcobacter sp. EP1; assembly: GCA_001655195.1. Lineage (GTDB taxonomy): Bacteria > Campylobacterota > Campylobacteria > Campylobacterales > Arcobacteraceae > Arcobacter_A. The sequence goes on along the minus strand of LPNY01000158.1, from coordinate 31,531 downwards.
TTCACCTTTTTTTAACAATATGTAAAATTAATGTACATTTTATCACTTGTTGTTCATATATCTTTTACTTTACTTAAAAAAATAAATTAGTATTTTTGGTAATGGTATTAATTTTCAATAAAGGTTATAATTTATCTTGAAAAAATAATTCAAATTTAAGGTAACACTTTTAAAAATTTGAAGACTAAGAAAAGTTTAATAATGCAAATAGATAATGAATTTAGACTTATTTGCTCTTTTGAACAGAGTGCCAAAATCAATATGGCAATCGACAAGGCCCTCGCAACCACATTCCACAAAGATGATACTCCAATATTGCGATTTTATACATGGGAGAAATCATTTACCGTTGGTGTTTCTCAAAAAACGCAAGATTACATCAATGATTATGCGGAATACAATGAAAACTGTGCCAAGCGCCTAACTGGTGGTGGTGTTCTATTTCATGGACACGATGTCTCATATAGTTTACTATTGCCATCAGGTTTTTCAAAAGAGTTAACTGTTAAACAAACCTATGAAAAGATTTGTTCTTTTCTTTTAACCTTTTACAGGTCTCTAGGGCTTGAAGCAAATTATGCGAAAGATATTCCTGCAATAGATTTAAGTAAGAGTAACTTTTGTCAAGTGGGTTTTGAAGCTTATGACATCATTGTAAATGGTTTAAAAATAGGTGGAAATGCTCAAAAATGGTCAAAACATGTTATTTTTCAACATGGTTCAATACCCATTAATGAGATAGAAAAGAAAGAAGAGTTAGGAAATAGTTTACAAGATGTTGGTGTGAACTTAACGTATGCACAAGCAATTGACAAGTTAATTGATGCTTTTGAGACAACCTTTAAAGCAACACTAAACCCATCAACACTTAATGACAAAGAGAACGAAAAATTAAAAGGATTACTAGATAATGACAATGCCTGAACAACAACAATTTAGTGACAAGCCAAAAGTACAATTTAAAAAGCCAGAGTGGTTACGAAAAAAAATCACACCTAATGCCCAAATCGAAATGGAGACATTACTTAAAGATGTAGGTGGATTGCATACCATATGTCAAGAAGCAAAATGCCCTAATATTAGTGAATGCTACTCCAATAAAAATGCCACTTTTTTAATCTTAGGAAACATCTGTACGCGAAGATGTTCATACTGTAACGTACACACAGGATTGCCAACAGAAGTTGACGTAACAGAAATCCAGAAAGTAACAACATCAGTATTACAATTAGGACTTAAATTTGTAGTGATTACTAGTCCCGCACGAGATGATTTAAAAGATGGTGGTGCAGAGCAGTTTTATCGTGTAACACAAGATATCTTACAAAAATCACCTGGAACACAAGTTGAGATTTTAATCCCTGATTTTAAAGCAAAAGAGGAATCTCTACAGCGAGTGGTAGATTCAGGGGCTGTGATTATTGGACATAACGTAGAAACTGTACCTTCTTTATACCACATTCGAAAAAATGCTTCTTATGAAAGAAGTCTGCAAGTACTTAAACGTCTAAAAGAACTTGGTGGTGATAAAATTAAAACCAAAAGTGCTTTGATGGTTGGTATTGGTGAAACTCAAGAAGAGATGATTCAAGTATTCCAAGATTTACTTGATGTAGGATGTAAATTCTTAAGTATTGGACAGTATTTAGCACCATCAGGTGATTATGAAAAGGTAAAAGAGTTTGTTACTCCTGAACAGTTTGCTTTATATAAACGAACAGCTCTTGATATGGGATTTGAATATGTTCACAGTACGCCATATGCACGAAGTTCATACATGGCTCATGAGTATTTAGCTAATAGTGAAGATAACTCACTACTAAAATAAAGAGGGATTACCACCCTCTAACAATAGAGTGACATGCTGTACAGTCGTTGATGATTTGAGTGTACATCATGGAAGCTTTATTGTATTCGTCTTTACTCACATGATTTTTCATTCGTGTAATATGTTGTTTCATTTTTAACGCATTATTATAGGAAATTGCAGACATATGTTTTTCATTGTCCCGTAAATTTTCTTTGACACTGCTGTACGAGTCAAAAATAGAGTTTGCCTCTTCTAAAGCGTTAATTCCTTTTAAAATTCCTATTTTATTGTTAAAGAAAAAGCCATCACTAATTTGATGCATAGCATCACGCATATCTTTCATTTTTAAAAATAACTGACCGTTGTCCGCTAATAGTGTACTTGAAATAAGTGTAAGTAAAAGTATAAATTTCCCCAGTTTCATACAATGTCCTTTTTTGTTGGAAGAATATGGTAGCTTATTTTTTCTTAAGGGATTAAATTTGTCACTTTTATTTAACAAGAAATATAAATACTTAGATTATCTCTAAAATATTATGAATCTTGAATTGACATAAATCTAATTTTCTCTATTTTTTCAATTAAGTAAAAAATATTTTACAATTTTCTCTTTTTGTGACGAGAATTGTGACGCTTGTTTATTATAATTCAGTATGTCTTTTTTATTTCAAAATAATAATTTTGATTATTAGTAGTATTTTTTTAATAATTCTATATTTAGAATAGAAAAATAAAATATTATTTTAATTGAAACTTATTTTTTAATAAAGTTAAATTTATCTTATATTCTTTAATATATCAAGGATATAAGAATATGTAATTTTTTTATTTTTGGGTTATTAAAAGTTATTTTTATAGTTTTTTGAAATGAATAAAAAATACATAGTTATTTTGTGAAATTATTATATAATTATTCTGGAATTTGCATGTGATGTAATAAAGTGTATTTTAATAAAAGTCTATAGGGTTAGATATAAGGAAATTTTATGTTTTTTGGAAATAGTAAAGCAAAAGATGAAGAAATTGCTCAATTGAAGCAACGAATCAAGGAACTTGAGGGTGAGAAAAGTTGTGAAGATCAACTCCTTAATGAAATCAGTGAAGTCTTAAAGAAATTTGAGCGAGGGTTTTATGGAATAACAGTTAAAGGTGCATGTCAAGATGAACGGCTGAATAGAATTAAAACAAGTCTAAATACGGCACTTTCAAATAATGCGGAGTTAGCAGATCGTGGTATCGCTACTCTTATTGAATATGGGAATGCAAATTTTGAATATGCGGTTGATACTAATAACTTAAGCGGAAAGATGGGTTCTGTTATTTTAGGAATAAGGGCCCTTGGAAGTAGTATTTCTGAGCTTCTAGCATTATTGGATATGACATCTAAACAGTTGCATCAAGAGATGAAAGAACTATCAGATGCTTCAAATACACTTTCAGAAGCTTCTAATGAACAAGCGGCTTCTTTAGAAGAGACAGCAGCTGCTTTAGAAGAAGTAACAAGTACTATTATTAATACTAGTGAGAATACTTCTAAGATGGCACATCTTTCAAAAGAGGTTAGTAGTTCAGCAACTGAGGGTGAAACTTTGGCAAACAGTACATTTAGCTCAATGGATGCAATTAACAATGAAGTTGGCTCCATTGAAGAAGCTACTTCAATTATTGATCAAATTGCTTTTCAAACCAATATTTTATCACTTAATGCTGCTGTTGAGGCGGCAACAGCTGGAGAAGCTGGTAAAGGATTTGCTGTTGTTGCACAAGAAGTACGAAATTTAGCAAGCCGTAGTGCTGATGCTGCTAAAGAGATTACGGCAATTGTTCATAAAGCAAAAGAGCGTGCAACAGAAGGAAAAGGAATCGCCCAAAATATGATTGAGGGATATAGTGTCCTAAATGAAAAAATTGAGAGTCAACGGGGTATTATTCAAGAAGTTAGTGATGCAAGTAGTGAACAAAAGCAAGCTATTGAACAAATTAATGATGCTATTACTGAACTTGATCAAACAACACAGCGCAATGCGTCAGCTGCTGCTCAAATAAATTCTCAAAGTTCTCAAATTGAACAACTCTCTCAAAAGTTAGTTGATGTTGTTCAACATACCACATATATAAAAGATGCTAAAGAACAAGTGTGTGATGTTGACTTGATGTTTACGCTTAATCGTTTAAAACTTGACCATATTAATTTTAAAGATAGTAATTATAAAGAGTTAGATTCTAAAAAAGTTTGGCAAGTTAAAAAAGAGACAGAGTGTAACTTAGGTAAATGGATTATTGAGCAAGAACGTTTAGATAAAGCTTTTACTAAAACAGAAAACTGGAATCATTTAAAAGAGGTTCATTTAAATGTACACCGAGGGGTTCAAACTATTATTGAAGATAATGCTAATGGTAATGTTCAAAGTATGCTTGATAATTCACTAGAAATTGATAAAGCAATTTCTGATGTTTTTTGGACCATTCAAAAAACAAAACGAGAAAACTGCGCATCACTATAAAAACACCCACTTTTGTCACAGTAGTTTATCTGCTGTGATAAAATATACTTTCAAAAAGTCAATAAATATAAGTAAAATATATACAAGTTATAACTACAACTAATAAATTTTGTGACTCTTTTTCAAATTATAAATTCTTATATGAAAAAGTGTCACTAAAATGACACAAATTTTGAAATTTGTCACTTCTGTCACTAAATTGCTACTTTAATGTTACGCTTCATATGTATCATTTAATTATGAATCTTTAATCAATTAGTCAAGATTTAAAGATGAAAATCCAAGTCAAACTTTTACTAAAATATTCGCCTATTTTAGAAAGAGAATTTAAAATTGATAGTGATTTGAAGGAGGGGTCAATGAAAAGAATAGCGTTAGCTTTATTTTGTTTATGCAGTTTTTCTTATGCTGTAGATTACGATGAGTTGCAAGGGAAAATGTTGTCTTTATCATGTGCATCATGTCATGGAACAGATGGAAAGTCAGTAGCAGTTACACCAACGATTGCAGGAATGGGAAAAAGTACAATGTACAGTATCTTGATGCAATATAAAAATGGTCAGCGAAAAGGAACAATGATGCAAAAACATGTTAAAGGGTTCACGGATGCTGAGTTAGAACAAGTATCATACTACTTTTCAAAAGTTAAAAGATAAGAGGGGCATATCATGATGAATAGAAGAAATTTTAATAAATTACTTGTAGGTTCTTTTGCACTTTCACTAGCAGCTTGTAATAGTTTAACTAATGTGGCAACTTTACCAAAAGAGAAAAAAAGAGTTGTTGTCGTTGGTGGTGGATTTGGAGGTGCTACTGCGGCTAAGTACCTTAAAAAATTCTCACCTGAAACAGAAGTTATTTTAATTGAGCAAAATGAAGTTTATTATACTTGTCCATTTGGTAATACTGTTATTGCTGGTATGAATGACTTGGATTACATTAAACATGATTACAAAACATTAGCGAAAAAATATAAAGTTATTGTAAAACATGCAAAAGTTAAAAAAGTTGATGGTGCAAACCATACCGTTATCTTAGAAAATGGAGAAATGATTCCATATCACAAAGCAATTGTTTCTCCAGGAATTGATTTTAAATACGAAAAAGGGTACGTAAAAGGTTCGGAGATGTATGCACCACATGCATACAAAGCAGGAGCACAAACGACACTTTTAGAAGAGCAACTTGCTGGTATGAAAGATGGAGGTACTTATGTAATGGTTCCACCACCAAATCCATTTAGATGTCCTCCTGGGCCATATGAAAGAATCTCTTTAGTAGCGCACTACTTAAAGCATAACAAACCTAACTCTAAAATTATCATTTTAGACCAAAAAAACAAATTCTCTAAACAGGGTCTTTTCCAAGAGGGATGGGAAAAACTTTACGGAGATATGATTGATTGGAGAGGGGCAGAATTTGGTGGAGAAGTTCTTTCTGTAGATCCAAAGAAATTGACTGTTACTACTGAAGATGAAACAATTAAAGCAGATGTTCTTAACTATATCCCAGCACAAAAAGCGGGTCAGTTAGCATTTGATTCAGGATTAACAAAAGGTGATTGGTGTCCAGTAAACACGAAAACATTTGAATCACGTATGGTAAAAGATGTTCATGTTATTGGTGATGCTTCAATTGCATCAAAAATGCCAAAATCTGGATTCTCTGCAAACTCTCAAGGGAAAATTGCAGCATTACAGATTACACGAATGTTGCAAGATAAACCAGTGGTAAATCCTCCTAAATTAGCAAATACTTGTTATAGTTTGATTTCACCATCATATGGTATTACTGTTGCAGCTGTTTATGAAGCTCACGAAGATGGTATTAAAAAAGTCAAAGGTGCTGGAGGACTTAGTCCAATGGGTGCTGATGAAGGATATCGAATGTTAGAAGCTGAATATGCAGTTGGTTGGTATAAAAACCAAACAGCTGATATCTTCCGATAATCTTAACGCTAAAACAGATAGGTTTTTAACCTATCTGTAAAGCATACTCTATTTTAACTCTTGTAAGAGTTTATGCCCTTTTATTAAGCCTTTTTTCTCAAAAATTACTTTATCTTCATTGTTGATAACTAAAATTGTTGGTATTGATTTTATTTTAACATTGTATTCATTTCCTACTACGAGTGCATTATCTTGGGAATCTGTTAAATCAACGGTAAAAAGGACGGCTTTTTTATTAAAAAACTTCATGTATTCACTATTGTTCCAAAGCTCTTTTTTGAGTATTTTACATGGTGGGCACCATTGGGCAGAAAAATAGATAACAAGATATTTGTTCTCTCGTATCGCTTTTTGTTTTGCTGCTTTGTAGCTTTTATCAAAATCTTTTGTACTGTTTTTTTCAACTAATGAGGCTAATTCTTTTTCTCGTTTAATCTTATCTAAACAGATTTTTCCTTTTTTTGAAGCCGCCATTATTTTGTAAGCTTGAGTATGTTTTGAGGCTTGTGCTAAACTAAGAGAAGTATGTTTTAATGAGTTTTTAATACAAGGATCCGCACCGACACTTAACAGTAGTTTTATAATATCAATATGACCTTTATGGGCAGCTACATTCAGAGCTGTTCCTGTAAAGTTTGTACTATAGTCAACTTTTGCCCCATTATCTAAAAGCAATTTAACTGCAGGCAAGTTATTGTGACCTGATGCAATATAAAGAGGTGGAAAAATTGAACCTTCGTTTAAAGGTGCACCTTGTTTGATAAGAGTATTCAGCTCCTTTACTGGGGCGTTCTCTTTGATTTTTTTGTTAAGATTAAAAGCTAAATCTTCTAGAGAAGTTGCTTGACATAAAGTGATTGCTCCTAAAAAAAGGAGTGGCGTTAAAAAGCGTTTCATGGGTATCCTTTAAATTTGAAAGTAAAATAATATCATGAATATATAAAGTGTGGGTTTAAGTTGGAAAGAATTTTACTTTAATCAATAAAGCATTTATGAAAAATTGAATATAATACGGAAGAAAAATTAGGAGTATAAATGCAGATATCAGATAATTTATCTTCCCCTTCCGTTAATGTCAACCGTAATGACTTTCGTGTTGCAACAAATACTAAACAGGAAAATAGTAATTATAAAGATGCCTTTAAGCTGGATATTAACCCACGGTATTTACAAGAGGGTATGCGAGAAGAAGTTCTTATTGCTGATGAGGACGTACTTTATTACTCAAAATCGCTTTTTCTAACTAACAAATCATATTAGTTGTAGGCTTTAAAAAGTTTACGATTAAAAAATACAACCCCTAAAATAATACAAAGTGCTAATACAAACACTCCTATAGTAACACCCCAACCAAAGGTTGCATAAACCATAGCAGGTAGTATTGAACCAACTGCTCCACCTAAATAATAAAATGTTAGGTACATACCCGAAGTGAGCGCTTTTTGAGACTCTTGCAGTGAGTTTGCAATTCGCGTGGATACAGTATGCACAATAAACATTCCTAAACACAATAAAAAAACAACTGCAAAAATAACCAATGGTGTTTTACTTAGAAATAAAAAGATGGAAATAATCAGTGTGATAATTCCAAAGATAATAGCACGGAGCTCTTTTTTAAAAAGTGCAACAATTTTGTGAATGAAAAGAGAGACAATAATTCCAACACCATAACCTAAATAGAGAAGTCCAATTTGTGTTTCTGTAATATCCGGAATCTGTTCTTTAATTCTAAAGGGCAATACATTTAAGATACCTGCAAAAACAAAAAACACTGTAAACATCAGGGTATAAACAACTGCAAAACGTCTATCTTTTAATATTGTAATGATATCAAAGAGTTTGGGTTTATTCATCTTTGCCTGAGTGTCAAATGAGAGCTGTTTTATAAGATAAAGACCAAGAAGTAGGGCAAAACTCAATGAAACAAATACCATACGCCAACCAAATTCAGTGGCAATAAAGCCTGAGAGTACACGACCTACTAATCCACCAAAAACAGTTGCAGCAACATAAATAGACATATTCTTTTTGATGTTAATTTTATCACTTGCTAAAATTGACATGCAGGCTGTTAAAATTGCAGGAATAACAGATGCTTCTATGATACGTGCAATTAAAAACAGTGAGTAAGTTGTGGAAAAACTAAGTATGATATTGGTGATAAAAAGAATAATAGATGCAATGATGAGTACTCGTTTAGCATTAACATGTTCCAGTAAATACCCATACATAATAGGTGCAATGGCTAAGAACATCATAATAACTGCTGTAAAAAAAGAAGCATGAACAATACTAACATTAAATTCACGGGATAAAAGTGGTTGTAAAGGTTGGGTTGCATACATCACTGATAATAAAATAGTGATAGTATAAATAAGTATAAAGAGTTCTTTTTTATTGATTATGATAAAACCCTACTTTGTTGGAATTGTTGAAAATAGTGGGATGAAGAGTAGAACTAAAGAATAGTTCCATCTTCTAATCGTATTTGGTCTCTACCACCATTTTTTGCTTCATAAAGCAGTACATCTGCTTTTTGAATAGCACTTTGATAGCTTCCATAATCTGCTCGTAATGTTAATCCTGCAGAGAAAGTGAGGTGAATTTTATCATTTTTATAAATGAAATCATTTTCAGAAATAATCTGCTTGATTCTTCTCACATAGTTAAGAACATCTTCAACATTTGTATATTGAATCAGAGCAACAAACTCTTCTCCTCCATATCGTCCTAAAACGTCTACATCTCGCGTTTGGCTTTTGAGAATTTTGGCAAAAGTAGAAAGAATAATATCACCAGCTTCGTGTCCAAAGTTATCATTAACCTTTTTAAAGTGGTCTATATCAAAGAAAACTAACGCATAGTGTGCATTGTTTCTAAAGAATCCTTTTTCAATTCTTTCAGCTTCCGTATCATAAGCACGGCGGGTTAAAAGACCTGTTAAATGGTCGGTTTTACTCTCTTTTTTAGCACTATCAAGTTGTTCTTCTAACGAGTTGATTTTACTCTCTAATTGCTCAACATGGGATTTCCCTGAACTTAACTTTTTACCTACCTCATTCATTTCACTCTCAATTGAAACGGCTGCTGAGATTAATTTGTTTTGTAAACTTGTTAACTCTTGGATACCTTCTGCATCAATTTCAATTGAACTTAACTCATCTTTAATAGAGGTAACATTTGCTGTTCCTTCACTACTACTTGAGATGGCATCATTGAGGTATTGACCCATTAGTGTAACAAGACGTGCGATATCAGCAGTTTTTTGTTTAACAACTTTTCTATCTGCTTCAAAACGTTTATTAATAAAGTTTTGCATCTCTTTTTGAATATCTTCTTCAAAGATTAATTCAGGTGAGTTATCAATTTTAATAGAGAATTTCGCAAGTTTATCATCAATTGTTACATTAATTGATGGGGTAATAGAGTCTTTTAAAAGCCCCGCTAATGTTTTAACATTTTTCTTTGCAACCCGATTAAGTAAAATAGGAACCATATCTTCCATGGTTGTTACTTTTTTCTCTTTAATCTCTTTTTGTTCTTCTTTGCTTAATTGTGCAATGAGCTTTTTAAATTGTTGACACTCTTCAACTGCAAAATCATATTTTTTTGCAATTTTACAAAATTCTTTATGGTAAGCATTTGGTGCTGCTGGAACATTTTTCTGTTTTAGGTTTGTTAATGTCTCTTTGACAACAATGTTCATTTTATCCATGATGTAATTATCCTAGTAGTTTTTTAACCATTTCATTAATACGTTTACCGTCTGCAACTCCTGCAAACTTCTTTGTTGCAGTTCCCATAACTTTACCCATGTCTTTCATAGATGTTGCACCAACTTGTTCAACGATTTCTTTCATTCCTGACTCTAATTCTTCGTCACTTAATTGTGCAGGTAAATAGGCTTTAAAAACTTCAACTTGTTCTAATTCTTTTGCTTCTAAATCTTCTCTTGAAGCCTCTTTGTATTGCGTTGCCGCTTCTACTCTTTGTTTGATACCTTTTTGAATGAGTTTTAAAATATCATCATCTGTTAATTCTTTTCGCTCATCGACTTCAATTTGTTTAATCATTGTGTTTATTGCTCGAATAGAGTCTCTACGTACAAGCTCTTTTGCTCGCATAGCATCTTTTAAATCAGCTTTTAATTGCTCTTTTAAACCCATCTATTTTCCTTGTATAAAAAATTATTTAGTGCTAGATTATAACTAAAAGGAAATTAAAAATGAAACTTTTATGAAGAGAAACTTTCAACCATTTCTTCAAGTTCTAAAAAGCGCTCAACTTTTTGTTCATAAATTGTTTCTTGTTCTTCTAACTCTTTTGAGACTGCAACAATTCCTTTTTGTTCGTAACAAGTAGGATCTGCTAGGCAGTTGTTGATAACTTCAATTTTTGCTTCAATCTCTTCAATCTCTTGTGGTAAATTATCGTAGTCTCTTTGGTCTTTATAGGATAGTTTAGTCTGTTTTTTTATAGGTTGTACTATTTTTTCTTCGGTTATATCTTTAGTTGATGCTTCTTTTTCAAGAAGGCTCAGTTCTCTTAACTCTTTATCGATTTCTAGGTATTCAGTGTAGGGTTGGAAACTTTCCATAACTTCACCGTTTGAGCCTTTAAAAACAAAAAGTTTTTTGGCAATTTTATCCACAAAGTATCGGTCATGACTTACAAAAATCAAGGCACCTTGGAAGTTTTGTAAATACTCTTCTAAGATATTGATTGTAGGAATATCTAAATCATTGGTCGGCTCATCAAGAACTAAACAATCAATTTTTTGTGTGAATAGATAGGCTAATGCAATTCTATTTTTCTCTCCTCCACTTAATACCCCAACTTTTTTATTTAAATACTCTCTTGGAAACAGAAAGTTTTTAAGATATCCATAAACATGCTGTGTTCGTCCATCTTGTAGCTCTACACTATCTCCACCCATAGGACAAAAGATATCCATGATTGTTGAATCATCACTTAACATCTCTCTTTGTTGGTCAAAGTATCCTACTTTGAATTCACCCTTTTTAAATTTCCCTGAATCAACTTTGAGTTTCTCCATAAAGATTTTAAGCATAGTTGATTTTCCTGTTCCATTAGGGCCAACAATTGCAATCGTGTCTTTTTGTAAGATTCGTGCAGTAAAATCTTTAATAAGAAGTTTATCCCCTAAACTAATGGAAATATCATCAAGTTCAAAGAGCATTTTCTTTTTGTTTTGTGTGCGAGTATCTTCTGTATTAAAGGATTTTTGTTCTCGTTGTAAATCCAGTGACATTTTTTTGATGTGTCCAGGGTTTGATTTTACTTTTTGTTTTAACTCTAAATATTCTGATTTTCTTCGTTCATTTCTTTTTCGTCTTGCGGTAACTCCACGTTGCATCCAATGGGCTTCTCGTTTAAAAAGCCGTATCATGTTTTGATGATCTTTTTGCATGTTTTCTAAAATCTGTTGTTTTTGTTCTAAATATGAAGAGTATCCACCATTAAATTTTTTAAGGTTTCCTCCTTCAATTTCAACAACTGAAGTAGCAAGATTATCAATAAAATATCGATCGTGTGAGATAAATAGAAGGGTAAAGTTATTCTTTTTGAGTAAGGTCTCTAAAAATTCTACCATATATACATCAAGGTGGTTTGTTGGCTCATCTAAAAGTAAAACATCAGGTTTTTTAAGTAAAAGTCCTGCTAAACTAACACGACGCTGTTCTCCACCACTGAGTAAATTTACATCTTTAGTTTCATACTCTTTTAAGCGGAACTCTTTTAGTACCCTCTCAATCATATTATCTAAATCCCAAGCATTGTGAAAATCTAAATAGGTTGCTAGTTGACTTTGTCTATTAATGAGTTCACTGTTTTCATAGTCAGTTGCTAGTTTTTCTGTAATAGCTTCGTACTCTTGTTTTGTCGCTTTTAATTCAGTTAGTTGGTCTTCAATTGCCTCACGAACAGAGAGGTTTGCTTTAAATTTTGGCTGTTGAGCAAGCATCTCAATTTTAATTGATTTATCAATAGAAATCTCGCCGTTATCAGGCTCTGCTTCACCTGTAATAACTTTAAGTAGTGTTGATTTTCCCTGTCCATTTTGACCAATAACTGCGATTCGTTGACCTTGGGTTAGGGTGAAGTTTACATCTTTTAAAATAACTTTTATATCGTATTGTTTTGAAATGTTTTGTAAGTCTATAAGTGCCATAAAATCAATATTCCATTCTATTTTATTTTTGCAATAGTACCAAAACATCTCTTAGTCTATTCTATTTTTAAAATGATATGTTAATTCTAGATATTCTGACTTTATTCAAATCAAAATTTTTATGAACTGATACGATATTTAATTGTTTTATTAGTTTCAATAATTAAGTTATTTTTTTATTATTATTAATTTATTTATGCTATAATTAGGGACATAAGGATTTATTTTGAGAGTATTAATATTTTTATTGCTTTTCATTTCATCTGTATTTGCAAGTATTGGTAAAGTATCTGCTGTTGTAGGTGATGCCACTATAGAGCGAGCTAATGAAAAACTTACTGTCACTTTAGGGCTCAACCTTGAAGAAAAAGATATAATTTCTACAAAATCCAATGCAAAAGTTCAGCTGATTTTTAAAGATAATACAATTGTTACTTTAGGTAAAAATTCTGCTTTAAATATCCAAGAATATCTTTACGATGTTAATCAACCTAAAGCATCAAAGACAAACTTTAACTTTTTTAAGGGTGCTTTTAAAACCATTACTGGTAATATTGGAAAAATTAATAAAGAAAAATTCAAACTACAAACAAAAAGTGCTGCCATTGGTATTCGAGGAACAATTGTTCTTGGTAACCAAAAAATTATTGCCTGTACACAAGGTGCTATTACAGTAACATCAGCAGGACAAAGTGTTAATGTTAATGCAAATCAGTTAACCAGAACCCAATTAAATAAATCTCCATCTCAACCTAAAAATATTTCTAACAATGATATTAAGGAGCTTGAAAATAGCTTAGAACCAGAAGAAGAAAAAGAAGAAACTAAATCAAAAGAGAAGAAAAAAGAGTCAGCAAAAAAGAATAAAAAAGATAAAAAGAAAGTTGCAAAAAAGAAACAAAAAAAAGAAAAAACAGCTAAAAAAAATAGTAAAAAACAAAAAACTTCTAAAAATAACAAAAAGCAAAAAGTAGCAAAGAAAAATAGTTCAAATAACCCAACTGCTTCTTCCCCTCCTATTTCAAATGCAATACCTGATATAGATAATACTACTAATGAGAGTGAACCTTTTGAATCAGGAACAGTTACTGTTAACTCAATAACTTCAGATGATGTGGTATCTGTGAGCGAAGGTCAATCAAATGTGACTGTATCTGGAACAGCAAGTGGTGGAGATATTGTTTCAGGGGACACGGTTACCTTTAAAGTAAATGGTACAACTTACAGTACAACTGTCGGTTCAAGTGGAGCATGGAGTGTATCTGTTGCAGGAAGTGATTTAAGAGCGGATGATGACTTTAAAGTTTATGTAACATCAGCTAGTAGTTCTGGAGAAGTTGGAGAATCTACTATAACGTCTACACACACAAATACCCAATCTGGTAAATTTTTAGGAGTTTATTATGAAGCAGATTCAGATACAGATAACTTTTTACATGAAGATACAACTTTTGAAGCTACAAAATCAGACGATACCCTAACATATAATGATACGATTGAAGATACTCTTGATAGTGAAAATTTTGTTATAAATGGAAGTGTTCCATCTAGCACTGCATTTACAACGCCTGCTGTTGGTGCGTATACTGGAAGTTCTGAAATTGGTACATTTACACAAAACTATACATTAGATGATGGAACTACAAAAACATCGACCTTTAAAGTTCAAGCTGATAATACAGGTGAGTTTTTTGTTGCATACAGTGATAGTTCAGATACCTCTGTAAGTGGACTAAATGAAATGTTTGTGGTAGGTACGGATTTAGTAAGTTCAAATATGAATAGTTCTAAAGTTTATATGTATAAAACCTATAAAACCTTGAATATCGACAAAGATAGTACGGGAAAACTCAAAAATACTTCTAAGTTTTCTACTGATGTAGGTTATCAGTATTACAATCACGGACTTAATTCCTTGACACATGTAAATAAAGATGTTTTTGAAAAAGGAGCTGAATCTTTTATTGCAGGTACAAGCACAACAATGACCTTTTATGATAATGAATATACATACTCTGCAAGTTCAACAGCGTTAGATACCTATGATAATTACTTTACAACAACTTCTAATGGTGTTATTGAGTTAAAAGGAACAGAGGGACAAGGACTTATTGCTAGTATGGATTCAACAAAATATCAATACAGTTCTTCTGGAACAATAAGTGAAAAAGAAGAGATGTTAAATGCTTCATTTCTACAAACGGATAAAACATATAGTGTAACAAATAGTGGAACATCATCTTTAGTTGGACTTGTCTCTTATTTAGCTGTTAGTGACAGTGCTGTACCTATAGGATTTAATGCTCAAAGTGGTGCAGATGATATTATTAGTTTTGATATCAATAAAGCAACAGGTGAGATTAGTTCTGGAAAAATTAATCAAGATGGAACAAATCCGACTGATTATGCAGCTTTAGAATTTGCAGGAACATTAGCTGCATCTAGTGCATATTATGTAAGTGAAGATATATTTGGAGCTTTAGGAACAGTTAGTTCAAATAGTTTTTATAAAGTTGGTGGAGTAAAGAAATTGTTAACAGATGCAACGCAGAGTTATCTTATTGCAGTTCCTGATGGTGGGTATGATTCAAGTAATAATTTTGTGATGTTTGATTCTAATGATAATCCTATGATGAGTGATGATGATAGTTCATGGGGGTATTGGAGTGCAGATGTTGATGGGAATAATGATTACCATATCAACCCCTTATCAACATGGGTAGCTGGTATTGAGACCTCTTCTAGTACCATTGATGCTCTATTAAATGCTACAAATGCTACGGAATATCATTTTAATGGAAAAGTTATTGGTTTTGTGAAAATTGTTAGTGGATCAGATGTTACAGCCATTGAGAATATTAATATGGATGATACTACGAATAAAGTTTTTATGAACTTTGATTTAGGTGGTGGTGTTAATAATTTAGTAACGACTGGTGCTAATAAATCGTATATGAAGTTCGCATCTACAAGTAGTACTTGGAATTTGGATATGACTTCAACTTCAGTATCTAATTCAGGTTTTTCTGGTACAATGAGTGGAACAGGCCAGTCTGGGAGCTTCAATGGTAATTTTTATGGAGATGGAAGCTTGAAAAGTGTTGGTGGAAACTTTGAAACATTAAATGATAGTGCTCACAGAGCTTATGGTGTATTTAAGGCAACAAAAACTCAATGATAATACGAATTTTATATTTAACATTTTTTAGTATAGTAGGTACTTTTGCTAAACCGGTTGAGCTTTCTCAAATTGATACTACCAAATCAGCAATTCAAGTTGCAGTTGTCAAGAAACTAAGTAGTTTATGGAAACTACGTAATTATGAAAAAATCTATGATACCTATACTGAAAAGAGACAATACTATATCTACTACTTTGTTAATATTGAAAATAAAGATAGAAAAAAAGCCTTAAAGGATATACGCAAGCATACTAAAAATGCATTCTTAATTAACAGTTCTGATATTAAATCTTCTAATGTTACAGTTGCTACAAAAATAGATGAAAAGGTTGTATCAAAACCTGCCACCACTAAAGTTGAAAATACAAATAAAACTATTGTCCCACAGTCAAAAGACTACCAACAGGCATTATCTATTTATAAACAGAAACGCTACGAAGAGGCCTATACTCTTTTTAATAAGCTATTCTTTAATGATATGGGAAACATATTAATAAATTATTACTTAGGTCGCAGTGCATATGAAACAAAAAAGTATGAATTTGCTATTAGTGCTTACGATAGAATATTAATTGCAGAACCAAATAATATACGAGTGCGGTTAGAGTTAGCACAGACTTATCTACAAATGGGACTTCTCTCACAGGCATTAACTGAGTTTAATAGTGTACTTGCAAGCGAAGAATTACCTTTAAAAGTTCAAGAAAAAGTTATTGCAAATGTTGAAGCAATTAAACAAAAACAGACAAAACATTTTTTTAATATAACGGCTTTGTTAGGCATGATTTATGATTCTAATGTTAGTAATTCTCCCAATGCAGGATCTTTTAGTATTTACAATCCAACACTTGATACTGACATTGAACTTTCAAATAGTGGCGAAAAAAATAGTACAATGATATATCAACTTGCTAGTATTTTTTCTTATAAGTATAAAGTTGATGATAATTTTGCATTAGAAAATAATCTGACACTATTAAATCTAAAATATGATGATTATAAAGAAAAAGATATTCATTATATTTCTACAGTTTTTCAACCAACTTATTATACAAAAGATTATAAAATTGCACTTAACTTTAATTTTGAAAAAGTCTTTTTAGGACATCACCCTTATCAACATAATTTTTACATTACTCCAAGTATCACAAAGGTTTTAGATAAAACACTTTTATATACAACTGGATTAAAACTAGGACAAATTAATTATAAAAACGAGCCAACACGAAACTCACATCTTGTGGAGTGGCAAAATAGCTTAAAATATGTAATATCACCACAATCAACATTTACATTTAGTGGTAATCTAGGAAAAGAATTAGAGCGTGAAGAATCAAGAACAGATGTCTCTACAGAGTATTATAGTTTAGGAGTCGCTAATAATTATATGTTTACTAAATTTTACTCTTTACAAAGTAGTGTTCTTTATAAAGAGACTTTAGATGTCGAAAAAGATGTCAACTTTTTATCTAGAAAACGTGATAAGAAGAAAGATTTTGCCTTAAATTTACAGCGAAAGTTTGGAGAAAAATCAATTATTAGTGCAGGGGGAACTTACTCAAAGCAAGATTCTAATCATGAATCTTCCCCTTATAGTAAATATACGATTAAGCTAAACTATATTCAAAATTTCTAATAAAAACTTATATTTTTTTCCAAATAAATTTTTTATTCCTTAACTTTATTTTACGTTGATTTAGTGCATTAAAGAAAGTTATTAGTTTTTTTGCATATCTTCACTGTATGCAATTGAAATTTCTGTTTATAAAAATGCACTCGCATAATGTAGTTAAAAATCTTCATGGGAAAATTAATGATAACAATGAAATTGAGTTAACTTACGATACCGATACTACTACGGATAATCCAGTAACTATCAATACTAATATAACAAATCCTTCTACATAGAGTGATGTAATGACATTTGAAAATACTGATTTAGATGTTGAAGGAACAGATTTAGGAATGAAAACAAGAACAGATTTTGAAGATGTGAGAATTAAAGACATCCAATTTAAAGCACAATAAAGGCTAAGGTTAGCCTTTAGTTGTATGTTCATATACTCCATTAAAATTTTCTGGAGGTACTTCTAAATAGTGTTCACATCGTTGGATATAGAGTTTGTATATATTTAAGTTTGTTTTGTATTCACTTGCTTCAAGTGTTTGAAAAATTTCTAAGGCTTGTGAGAAATTTGAAGACTTATAAAGTTCAATGCCTTGATGATAACTATCTAACTCTTCTTTTAGTACTCCTGTTGCAATGCCTTTGTCAATGACTTGCCAAATTTCAATGGGTTCCACTTTCCCTTTTACTGTTACTAAGTCTAAAAATCTAAAAATATAGCTCTCTTTTAATCGCTCTTTTGTAAAGTTAGAGATATTAAGTCGTGAATTATAATATTTACATAGTGACTCTAACCTAGCACCTAAGTTAATCGAATCACCAATAACTGTATAATCACTTCGTCCGATACTTCCCATCTCTCCTACGACTGCTTCTCCTGTATTTAACCCAATACCAATATCAATAAATGGTTGGTTGTTTTTTTCAAACTCTTTATTAAGAGTTTCTAAATACGCAATTTGTTCTAATGAAGCTTGTACTGCTTTATCTGCATGATTTTTTACATCACCAGGGGCGTTCCAATAAGCCATAATCGCATCACCAATGTACTTATCAATAGTTCCTTGGTATTTTGTAATAATATTGCTCATAGGCTCCATATATTCATTAAGATAACTAATAAGTGAACGGGCATCTTTCATTTTTTCAGAAATTTGTGTAAATCCACGAACATCACTAAAAAATACAGTTACTTCTTTTTCCATAGCTTGAAAACTATTATCTTCAAGGTTTTCTAAAAGGTTATCCATAACCTCTTTGGATACTTTAGAAGCAAACTTTTTCTTGATGGCTTCTTCTTGTTTTATCTCGTAAAAATAGTCTAAGAGGGTTGCAACAATTGCACTCAGAATAATAGTAGCTATTGGAAAAAAGAGATTAAATACTAAGCCCTCATTAAAAAGTTGCCAATAAACAAAAAAGCAACTAACAGCAATAAAGCCTATTGAAATAATAGGGTTAAGAATAAATGGGGTATAGGCTATTGTAAATACGATAATAAAACTTAGTAGAAAAATAGCAATGAGATTTAGACCATCAACCCATGAAGCTTTATAAATAAAATCACCTGCAATGATATTATCAATAACATTGGCATGTACTTCTACTCCTGGATAAATTGATTCAAAAGGGGTTGCCCGTAAATCTAAAAGACCTGCTGCAGATGCCCCAATAAGAACTATCTTGTTTTCAATTGTAGATTTATCAAAACTATTATTAAAGATATCAATTGCAGAGTAATAAGGGAAGTTTTTTTCTGGGCCTCTAAAGTTTACTAATAGTCGACCATATCTGTCAGTTGGTATGGTAATCTCATTTAAAGAAATAGATTCCACTCCTTCATTACTGTAGTTGATATTAACTTTGTTTGATTGTGTGATAATACGCATAATTTCAAGAGATAGTGCAGGGTAGATGACATCATCATAAGAAATGATTAATGGGACACTTCGAATAATACCTGAATCATCGGGGATATTATTAAAAAATCCGCTGGAGTAGGAATTCTCCTGTAGGGTTGGAATATTGATAATTGTTCCATGAGCTTTGATTAAAAAGTTACTGTCTCTATTTTTGTTTTTTTCAATAAATACAGCAGGAATAGAAGGAGCAGTTTTATTTAAATGCTCTTTTTCTTCAAGTTCAAACTGGTACCCTAAGATAGTAGGTGTTTGTGCGATGGTTTGTGCTAAAATTTTGTCATAGTTTGGAATATTATCTTGTTTAATATTTAAAGAATTAAGAACTTTATGGGGTGAACTTCTATCTTCTTCTGCAAAAACAACATCGAATGCAATTAAGGCAGCTTGCGCTTGGGTTAAATTTTGAAGTATGGTTGATACATGATTTCTACTCCATGGCCACTGTCCCAAACTTTGAAGGGATTTTTCATCAATATCAACAATAACAACATTATTAGTATTGGGAATTTCTCCTCGAACATTAAAAAGATAATCACGCATTCTATTGTCAATAGAATCAGGTAGTTTAGGATAAAAAATATAGATGAAACTCAAGAATATAGCTACAGCTATACTTGCACTGCTGTAGATAAATACTTTTTGTAGGACTTTATTTTTCATTTAATATAGTAGTCTACTTTCATCAATTTGAGTATGTTTTAGCTGTTCATTTGAATACTCTTTTAATATTTCATGTTTATGAAAGAAACGTATCAATTCCCCATCAATCTCTTCATCTTTTACCATAAATGAAAGTATTTTAAAGACTTCAGAAAGCTTTTTTCCATCCTTATAAGGACGATCTGATGCGGTTAGTGCTTCAAAGACATCGGCTAGTATCATAATACGGTCTTCTAGAACAAGATCTTTTTCACCAAGTCCTCTTGGGTATCCTTTTCCATTAAGTTTCTCATGATGATTTGCAGCAATATGTAAAACATCGCTAAATTTTTTAGGAAAAGGAAGTGCAGAGAGCATATCATAGGAGAGTTTAGCATGACCATTCATAAGTCGTTTCTCTTCTTCTGTGAGAGTTCCTTTTCGAATAATGAGATTATTAACTTCATTTTTTGATAAAAAAGGAGTTTCTTGGCCATTTTTTATATAAGTATATTGTGCAATTTTATGGATGCGTTCAATTTTATCATCACCCATATATTCACCACCAATATTAGCAACTTCTAAAAAGGCTAAATCATCTTGAAATTGAGCTATTTGATTTTTGCCTTCTTCTTGTGAGAGCTTTTGTTCAAGAATAGCAATTTTCGTATCGCGGATTAAAATTTCAAAACGTTCTTTAATCAATTCAATCCTATCCACAATAGTTTGTAGTTTAGTTGGTTTATCAATAATTGATTCAGGGATAGAAATTTTACCAATATCGTGCATCCATGCTGCTATTTCTATCTGTTTAAAATCATTTTTGCTATATCGTATATTTTTATAAATAGTGTTATCTTCATGAATTGCATTCGCCAAGAGTGAAGCAATCTTTGCAACATTGACAATGTGATTTTTTGTATGGGGTGATTTTGCATCAATGGCTTGGGCAATGGTTGCAATGTAGGCATCAATAAACTCTTCTAAACTATTAATCAGTTGTGTATTAGTCAATGCCATAGCTGCTTGTCCTGCAAGTGCTTTTAATATACGTTCATCAGCCTCATCAAAATTGATAGTCTCATGATCTCCCATATTTTTTTTATTAATTAGCTGTAATACTCCAATAACATCATTCTCATGGTTAACCATTGGTATGACTAACATAGAAGTAGAGCGATATCCTGTAGAGCTGTCAAAGGCTTTTGTTCCTTCAAAGTTATAATTTGTATCGTAATAAACATCTTCAATATTAATTATTTGGTTCTGTAGTGCAGACATAACTGCTACCATTGTGAGATTTTTTGTACCGTCTTCTAAATATAGTGGTAGTTTATCCCAAGTAATGTCACCTTTGGTTCCACCCATTTGAATATCTAATGTGTTGTTTTGTACTACTTGAAACTCCAGATACTTTTTATCTTTGGAAACAATATAGAGTGTTCCTGCATCAGCATGGGTAAGCTCTTGTGTTAATTGAAGAATCATTTCAAGAAGTTTGTCTTTATTAAGTTGATGAGACAGAGCAAGATTGATTTCCATGATACGCTCAAATTTATCATGGCTAATCATATTAGTCTCGATTTCACCCGTATCAATATGTATTACATCCCCATCTTCTAAAACTTTCCCTCCATTTTGTAAAATCTTATTTTCTTGAATCTCTTCAATAAGTGTTTCGTTATAAGAGGGTTTTAGATGATAAAGAAAGATTTGAATATCCTTTCGTTGTAGCTTTTTTAATTCATCTTTGAGTAAGTTAGGTGTTAAATGAAGACTCTCTTTAGCTAATTGGTGCATTTGATTTGGAAATGAACACTCAATAATCAACGACTTAATTTTTGTATTGTTATTGAGCTCATTCCAAAGGGCATCGTTGCAGTATGTGTCTCCACTTATTAAATAACCTAGGTTGTCTTTCATTACCACATAACCACATGAACCATTAATATGATTAGCTTCAATTGCTTTAATTTTATAAAAGCCTAGTTTTATAGTTTCATGAAGTTTAATTTCTTGGAAAATAAGAGCATTTTTATCACTATTGAGCAATTTTATTTTTGTATAATCTGTCCAAATTTTGTTATTAAAAGAGTGCTCTTTTAAGGTTTCAATTGTCTCTTTAAGTGCATAAATAGTGAGTGGTTGTGTACGTTTTTCAAAGTAACTTTCAATAACAAAAGGTAAATCAGAAATATGTTCTGCATGAGAGTGTGTTAAAAAAATATGATTAATATATTGTGCGTCAGTGCCTAAGGCATTAACAATATTTCCTGCATCAACAACAATATCTTTAAATATTTGAAAAGAAGCGCTGGCATATGATTTTGCTTTACTTCCATTTGCCCCTAGAATTTTTATGTAGTTCATAGAGTGTCCTATTCTTTATATACTATACTTTACAAAAAGTTAAGTAAAATAGGACTTATAAAGGGCTATTTTGCAACAGGGAGATTAACTTTTGTCCAATCTAAAGCAAAACCGTATTGTACGTTATAAACTTCTTTAAAACCAAGGTTTGCTAGGATATTAGAAGCCAGTTTTGTACGTGAGCCAGTACGGCATATTAAAATAAGTTTTGTATTGAGGTTCTTTTTTTGAAGTTCATAGACTTCATTAGGAAAGTTTTGATTAAAAACCCGCTTTCCATTTTTTTCAAAAAAGACAGGAATATTAATTGAACCTTTAGGATGCAGAGTATTAAACTCTCTTTTTGTTCGTGCATCAATGAGAACAACTCCCTCTTGTTGCATTTCATATGCTTGTTTCGCACTGATATCTGCTTTATAAAGTTTAGCTGTTTGAAAATTGACTTGTGCATAAAGTAGTGGTGCAAACATCAATAGTGTCAGTAGTTTTTTAAGCATGGGTGATTTCTCCCTGTTCGTTCATCTCAAAATCATCATATGGATCCATATGAATTGTTATAATCCATTCTCGTTGTTCATCAAGCTTATGAATCTTATCCTCAACTCTATCTGTCACTCTATGGGCATCCATTAGCGTGATTAGACAATCAAATACGAGGTGTACATCCACAAAAGTCTGATGTCCTGCTTCTCGTGTTTTAAGTAAATGATGGGTGTTAATACGCTCTTCACTATTAATCACATCAACGATTTTTTCAACAAGTTCTTCATCCACCGAGCGGTCAAGTAAAACTAAAACACCCTCTTGAATGAGTTCATAGGCTGAATAAATAATAAAAAGCGAAATTCCTCCACCCACAAGAACATCAATAATTTCATAACCTGTGAAGTTAACTAGTAAAAGTGATATTAAAACAGCGGCGTTGGTATAAACATCTGTTTTATAGTGTAAAGCATCAGCTTTAATCACCATTGAATTTGTTTTTTTTGCAACATAGTTTAAGTAAATTACTAGACCAACCGTTATAATAAGTGAGATAACCATGATAGTAAGAGATTCACCAATATAACTTGAAATATCACCATTGATAGCTTTTTTAACTGCTTGATAGAGTAAAAATAGACCCGATACGGCAATAATTGTTCCCTCAATTACAGATGCTAGAGCTTCGATTTTTCCCCGTCCATAGTTAAAGTTATGATCAGCTGGTTTTTCAGAGTTTGAAATAGCAAAATAGTTAAAAAGTGATACAAACATATCTAGTACTGAGTCTACTGCAGATGCTAGTACTGCAACAGACCCACTAGCAATCCCTACAACCAGTTTAATAATTGTAAGAATTGCCGCTACGCTTGTAGAAACAACGGTAGCTTTACGTTGTAATGTCATGGAACTAGTAGTTCTCTTTTACGAACTTTTCAATTCGTCTGATTCCTTCTTCAATAGAAGTTAAATCTGTAGCAAATGAGAATCTAAAGTACCCTTCTGTACCAAAAGCAAGTCCCGGTACAACTGCCACACCTTCTTTTTCAAGTAAGTCTGCACAGAATTTCATTGAGTCTGATGTAACACCTTTGATATTTACAAATAGGTAAAATGCACCATCAGGTTTAACACAAGAGATTCCTTCAATTGCATTGAACTTTTCAATAGCAACATCTCTTCGTTTTTCAAATTCACCTCGCATCATTGCAATAGTATCATCTGCTTTACCCTCTAAAGCTAAAATAGATGCATGTTGGGTAATTGAGTTGATATTAGAAGTACATTGCCCTTGAAGTTTAATCATCGCTTTTACAAGATCTTTGTGAGGCGTAGCTAAATATCCAAATCTCCATCCAGTCATTGCAACTGATTTACTTAAACCATTGATTGTAACTGTTCGTTTGAACATATCTTCACTTACTTCCGCAGCAGTTGTAAACTCTTTTGAGTCAAACATGATTTTTTCATACATCTCATCAGAGAATACTAAAATATCAGTCCCTTCTAATACTTTACCTAGTGCTTGTAACTCTTCTTTAGAATAAACACCACCCGTTGGATTAGAAGGTGTATTTAATAAAAGAACTTTAGTTTTAGGCGTAATTGCTGCTTGAAGTTGCTCTGGTGTAATTTTAAAACTTGTTGTGTCATCAGTGTCAATGAAAACAGGTACACCATCTGAATATTTTACTTGCTCAGGATACGTTACCCAGTATGGAGCTGGAATAATAACTTCATCACCTGCTTCAATTAAACATTGAAATAGGTTAAACAGTGAGTGTTTTGCACCATTACTAATAACAATATCACCCAGTTCATACTCTAAACCGTGATCTCGTTTAAGTTTATTAATAATTGCTTGTTTTGTTTCAGTAATCCCCTCAACTGCTGTGTATTTAGTGTGACCTTCTCTGATCGCTTCAATTCCTGCTTCTTTAATCACCTCAGGTGTGTTAAAATCAGGTTCCCCCGCACTAAAACTTAAAATGTCTCTACCTTGTGCTTTAAGCTCCCGACCTAAAGCAGTAATAGCCATTGTTACTGACGGAGATAATTTCTCCATTCTTTTTGCAATTTTCATCTGCGTTATTCCTCACTATAATTTTCAATATGCTACTATTGTGTCAATATTATGTAGTGCGTGATTTTATCAAAAAATTTCTTAAGGAAAGTTGTGGATTTTAAGATTGAGGTGAACAGTTGTTCAGTTACTGTTAATTTAGTGCAAAAGGCAAGGATGAAACACTGTTATTTACGCATTTTAAATAAAAATGAACTACAAATAAAAGCGAATCGATTTTTTGGTTTGGAGGATGCAAAAGCACTCATTGAAAAAAAGCGAAATTGGATAGAAAAACATCTTAAAAGATTAGAAGATAAAGACCTCGAAAGTCACTTTTATTATCTGGGGAAACCCCTTCCAAAAGAGCAGGTTGAAAATAGTGATATCTTTTATAAAGCGAGAGCCTTAGAACTCTTACCTAATTTAGTGGATAAACATGCCAATCGTATGGAACTTTTCCCAACAGCATTAAAATTTCGAAAGAATAAAACTCGTTTTGGTTCATGCTCTTCAAAAAACTCAATTAGCCTAAATATTTTGTTGATGAAGTATCCTCTAGAAGTTATTGAGTATGTCATTATTCATGAATTGGCGCACATTAAACATAAAAACCATTCCAAACGTTTTTGGGGTTTAGTGCAAGAATATTGTCCTAACTATAAGTTTTTGGATAATCAACTTAAGCTTTTTTAATCAGTTGTCGTATCTCTTCAAAAATTTTAAATGTTTTTTCATCTTTTGCAAAGTTTTCAAACAGTCCGTAGGATCTTTCATTAAAAGAGGGTTTTTCCTCTTTTTTTACTTCTTCTTTTTTTTCAATTTTATTGGTAACAAAAAACTGAACATCATCCACATTAGCTATGTTGGCTGGTTTTAAAAGTGATTTTATTAAACTCTTGTTATACTCAAATTCCATTTTAAACACAGGATGGGTAAGGACAAAGAAAAGTGTTTGCCGTTTTATATAGGCAAATTTGACTCCCTTTTTAAGTTTTAAGGGTAAAGCATCTATTAACTTTTCTATTGTATTATTTGTGTTAATCTTTTTAAATTCAGGACTATATTTCAAATGAGTAAGAATATCGTTAACTTTTTTCATGGCTGTATTATAACAGCTTTTTTATTAGGTGTGACAGGTTGTGGTTATAAAGCGGACCCAGTATATGTTGATAATTCACAAAAGGAAGAATCTAGAAAGTGATTTATGACTATTTGATTATTGGTGCAGGAATTGCAGGTTTAAATGCTGCAAGACTAATACCAAGAGATAAAAATGTACTAGTGATTTGTAAAAAAGAACCTTGGGAATGTAACACTTTTTATGCACAAGGTGGCGTCGCAACTGCTGTGGATGCAACAGACATACCTGCACATATTCAAGATACCTTAAAAGCTGGGGTTGAACACAATAACAAAGAGGCCGTAGAAGTCTTGAGTGAAAACTCTAGGAGTTGTATTGATGATTTGATTCATGCAGGTTTTGATTTTGATGTGAACGAACAGGGTAATCTAGCTTTTACAAAAGAAGCAGCCCATAGTAGAAGCCGTATTTTACACGCAGATGGTGATGCTACAGGACGACAAATGCATATGTTTTTACTAAAATCATGCCCCCATGCAATTAAAACAGAGTGTGTTGTCAATGATCTTTTAATCCAAGATGGTATCTGTTATGGAGCTTCCTATTTTGTTAGTGAAACAAAACAAGAAGTAGCTTACGCAAACAACGTGATACTTGCTAGTGGTGGAATTGGTTCTTTATATAAATATCATACAAATTCGCCGGCAATTGCTGGTGAAGTGCAAGGTATTTGTTTAGAGAAAAACATTGCTTTAAAAGATATGGAGATGATGCAGTTTCATCCCACGGTTTTTAAAGGTACGTCATATGCACGAAAACCACTTTTAAGTGAAGCCTTACGAGGTGAGGGTGCTTATGTGGTTGATGATGATGATAAACGTTTTTTATTTGACTACCACAAAGATGGAGAGTTAGCTCCTAGAGACGTAGTTAGTCGTGCAATTTTTGACTATGCAAATCGAACAAAAAAAGGTGTTTACCTTAGTTTTGAAAGTTTCTCAAAAAACTTTTTTAAAAAACGATTCCCAAATATCTATTCCAACATCAAAGAACTAGGATTTGAGTTACCTTTTGAAAAGGTTCCCATTTCACCAGCGTTTCATTATGCTATGGGTGGTATTGAGATTGATATTGATGCAAAAGTCAAAGGAATAAAAAACCTTTATGCTATTGGTGAAGTAGCCTGCTCAGGTTTGCATGGAGCAAATAGATTAGCTTCAAATTCACTACTGGAAGGATTGGTTTACTCAAAAGTAGCCGTTGAGAATTCTTTAGAAGAAGGTTTCGAAATATCACGCGAAAATTATACGCAAAAGATAAAATCCTTCACGAGAAATCAAAGTATTGATAAACCAATCAAAGATAGTTTACGAAAAATCATGTGGGAAAATGCAGCAATAGTACGCGAAAAAAGCAAACTAGAATCTGCACTGTCCCAAATAGAAACATTCTTACAAGAAGATGTGGGAAGACTATTATTTTTAAGGCTACTTACGGCAAAATCTATACTAGAATTTTCAATTGAACGTACAAGTTCACTTGGAGCTCATTATATTAAGGAGAATGGATGTTAAAAGTTTTAATGTCATTATTATTAGTTTCTGTTGCAGCTTTCGCAGCAGGCGGTGGTGGGGGAGAACACGTACAAAACCCTGATATTACTATGACATGGGTTGGATTTGCCTGTTTACTTATCTTTGCAGTAGGGTACTACTTTGTAGCAGCAGAAGAGCAGTATGAAATTGACAAAGCAAAACCTGCTTTATTTATTGGTACATTTATGTTTATTTTAATTGCAATTTATTATGCGATGAATGGTTTAGATATGAATCTTATTCATATTCAAGCAAATCACTTAATCTTAGAGATTGCAGGGATTTTCTTCTTCCTATTTGTTGCGATGACATATATTGAGTCATTGATTCACATGGGAGTATTTGATAGATTAAAATACAACTTAGTTACTAAAGGTTGGACATATAGAAAGTTATTCTGGGCAACTGGTATTATTGCTTTCTTCTTATCTCCAATTGCAGATAACTTAACAACTGCACTTATTCTTGCAACAGTATTAATTACTATTGAAAAAGAGAATAAAGCATTCTTAGTTCCAGGTGCGATTAACATCGTAGTTGCAGCAAATGCTGGTGGTGCGTGGTCGCCGTTTGGTGATATTACGACACTTATGGCATGGACAGCAGGAAAGGGAACGTTCTTTGACTTTATGTTCTTATTCCCAGCTTCAATTATTGGTTACTTAGTAACAGCAGTGATTTTAGCGAGATTTGTTCCTGATACAGTTCCTCCGTTTGATGCAACAAAAGAGAAAAAACCAGAAATGGCAGAGGGTGCAAAAGTAGTTATGGTACTTGGTATTGCAACAATTGCTTGTGCAGTTTTATCTCATCAAATATTACATTTACCAGCAATGTGGGGTATGATGTTTGGACTTGCAGTACTTAAACTTTACTCGTATAAGTTAAAGTTACAGTATGGTAAAGATCACTTTAATATTTTTGATTCAATTGCAAAAATTGAAAACAATACGTTAATGTTCTTCTTTGGTATTTTGGCCGCTGTTGGAGCATTATATTTTATTGGATGGTTAGCATTAGCATCTGTAGTGTATGACCCATCAGTACTTGGACCAACATGGTCAAATATCGGGGTTGGATTCTTATCAGCAATCGTTGATAATATTCCAGTAATGTCGGCAGTACTTAAAGCGTCACCACCTATGGATCACTCACAGTGGATGCTCGTTACATTAACAGCAGGTGTTGGTGGATCAATGATTTCATTCGGTTCAGCAGCAGGTGTTGGTGTAATGGGTAAATTACATGGAATCTATACATTCGGTTCTCATATGAAATATGCATGGACAATCGTTATTGGATACGTTGTTTCTGTAGCAATTTGGTACTTACAGTTCCAAATGATGGGAATTGGAGCATAAAAGAGGTGCCTTAGCACTTCTTTTAATAAGATAGAATTTTAGTCGTGATATACTTTTGAGTATACGCCTCATAAAAATTCTATCTTCTCTTAATTTTACACAAAATAGTTCTTCTTATTTACCTTTTATTGAAATAAATCATAATCTAATTTTCACTACTTAAATCTACTTTAGCAAATCTAAATACCTTTTTAGATACAATCGCCAATTATATAGAAAAATAAAGGAAGCTGTTTAATGAAACATGTACCAATAGTTGTATTAGATTTTGGAAGTCAATACACTCAAATTATTGCACGAAAACTTAGAGAGTCTGGTGTTTATTCGGAGATTGTACCTTACAATGAAAGAATCGAAGATATTTTAGCTAGAACTCCAAAAGGGATTATTCTTTCAGGTGGTCCAGCATCAGTTTATGCAAAAGATTCATATCACCCAGATGATCAAATCTTTAATTTAGGTCTTCCAATTCTTGGAATTTGTTATGGAATGCAGTTGATTTCTCAATATTATGGTGGGTCAGTTGTTCCAGCAGATCACCATGAATATGGAAAAGCAAAATTAAACTTTAAAAATAAAAAATCACTAATGTTTAAAGATACAGATGATGGTCAAATTGTTTGGATGTCTCATGGTGACAAAGTTGATGAACTTCCAACAGGTTTTGAAACAATTGGTACAAGTGAGAACTCACCATATGCAGCTATTGCAAATGAAAATGAAAAAATCTACGCTTTCCAATTTCACCCAGAAGTATATCATTCAGCACAAGGTACTAAGTTACTTAAGAACTTTGCTAAATATATTTGTGACTGTGAATCTACGTGGAACATGGGTTCTTTTGCAAAAGAACAAATCAATAAAATCAAAGCACAAGTAGGGGACAAAAAAGTTCTTTGTGGTGTATCAGGTGGAGTTGATTCATCAGTTGTTGCAACACTATTAGCAGAAGCGATTGGTGACCAACTTATCCCTGTCTTTGTTGACAATGGACTTTTACGTGCCAATGAAAGACCTCAAGTTGAAGCGATGTTCAAAGCAAGAGGTGTTGACTTAATTACCGTTGATGCTAGTGAAGAGTTCCTTACTAAATTAGAAGGTGTTGTTGACCCAGAAACAAAACGAAAAATTATCGGTGAAACATTCATTGAAGTATTTGATAAAGAAGCAAAAAAACATGATGGTATTGAGTTCTTAGCACAAGGTACACTTTACACAGATGTTATTGAATCAGTATCTGTTAAAGGTCCTTCAAAAACAATCAAATCACACCACAATGTTGGTGGACTTCCTGATTGGATGACATTTGAACTTATTGAGCCATTAAGAGAAATCTTCAAAGACGAAGTAAGACTTCTAGGATTAGAATTAGGGCTTCCAAGAGATATGATTGGACGACATCCTTTCCCTGGACCAGGACTTGCTATTCGAGTTATGGGAGATGTAAATAAACCAGATTTAGAGTTACTTAGAAAAGCCGATACAATCATGTTAGACGTACTTCACGCAAGTGGATACTACGATAAAACATGGCAAGCCTTCACTGTTTTATTAAACGTAAAATCAGTAGGTGTTATGGGTGATAACAGAACGTATGATAATACTGTATGTGTACGAATCGTAGAAGCAACAGATGGTATGACAGCAACGTTTGCACATATTCCACATGATATTTTAGAGACGATCTCTCGAAGAATTATCAATGAGGTTGATGGGATCAACCGAGTAGTATACGATATTTCATCAAAGCCACCAGCAACAATCGAGTGGGAATAATTTTTTTGCCGTAATTTCGGCGCATCTTTCACCGAATTCTAGCTTCGATGTACTTAGAGTACACCTTCGCTAGACTTCGGCAAAATCTACACCAAACTTCCGACAAAAATTCTAATAAAACAATCTTTTTTAAAAACTTTTAAAATTCCTTTTTTTGTGACAGAAACTGTGACGACAGTCTGATAAAATATTAATATTTTATGATAAGGATATAATATGATTGAAACATTTATTTCTAGACCGAATTGGACGCCGCCAATAATAGAACATAAATTAAAAGATTTTTACCAACTACTTGAAGATACTGGATTTAATGCAAATACTATTGGAAAAAATCATATTCCATTAAAAACACCTTTTGATGATGTAAAAAGCTTGATGACAAAATGTCAATGTACAATAGTTTTAGGTTTACCTCAAATTTTTATGAAATCTGGAACTATTAAACATGAAGAAATTTCAGAAAATCTTACATTAACTACAGAGTGGAATCAAATAGAAGCTACAATGTCTATAATGCTTAATTTACCTACACTAGTCTTACTTCATAAAACTGTTGCTGCACGTGGTATCTTTGATCGAGGTGCTGCAAATGTATTTGTACATGAATTTAATTCTTTGGATAAAGATTGGATTTCTAATCTTAGACCAGCACTTAATTCTCTTAAAAATTCTCTTTAGTAATAAGGGGGTTAGACCCCAAATAAAAACTTTTCTAAACAAGAACTTAAAACTACCGATAATTACTAAGAAAGCAAATGGTAATTTTTCAAAATCCAAATACAAACAGACAACAAACTCATAAAACAAGAAAAAACGTCAGTAGCTAAAAACAGAATTTTTGGTGGCAACTTGTTTTTTCGCTGAAAAAAGTAACAAAGCGTGACTAAGCGTAGCGTGCACAAGAGAGTTGTCACCTTAAAATATAATAAAAAATCAACCTCTTTTAAGTAAAACTTCTATTTTATCATTGG
>LPNY01000025.1 GCA_001655195.1 Arcobacter sp. EP1 | reverse complement strand
TGTAATATGAGGGGATAACACTTAATTTTGCAGCTAGTTTTCTCATGGGTTTTACGGTTGTTGAATTACCTGTGTTTAATAAGTTCACAGCTTGCTAGTGTTATTTAAGTTTTCTATTGTTGTTTATTTTGAAATAGTAAATATCAAATATCTAATATTTGTATATTTGCTCAATTCTCGTTTTTTTGTTTTTCTAGAATGATTTTTGTAGATTTCTGTCTTGATGCAATGCCCTCCAGG
>LPNY01000202.1 GCA_001655195.1 Arcobacter sp. EP1 | reverse complement strand
AGGCTAACTTATTTTCTCTCTCATTTTTTTTTGCTGAAACAAATTAACTGGGCACAATTGACTCTGTTGCCTAATTTGGAAGGTTCCATTTTGACAAACACCACTTCCTTTTGCGGCAAGTCTGATTCAACTTG
Organism: Arcobacter sp. EP1; assembly: GCA_001655195.1. Lineage (GTDB taxonomy): Bacteria > Campylobacterota > Campylobacteria > Campylobacterales > Arcobacteraceae > Arcobacter_A. Next base: position 234 of record LPNY01000202.1, on the reverse strand, counting down.
GCATAAATAAGCATATTATCAACTGATATCAACCAAATTAAATCAGTTCTCCTTCTGTAATGCAGTAACTATTATTATATATAATTGCACACTCAGGACAGAACTAAACAAAGGGGGATGGGAAAAAAATAAATAAATATTTTTTTGGGCACAAAACCAAATATTCTGAAATTGTTTTTTTTCTATTTTGCTCCCTTTTGTATCATTTAAGAGTCATTTTGTAATATTTAGGAT
>LPNY01000213.1 GCA_001655195.1 Arcobacter sp. EP1 | reverse complement strand
TTATGTTACTGATTTAGTTGGAAATAAATCAGAGATTACAAATGTAGAAATCCCTGATGCTGATACAACAGCCTCTGCTTCAAATGATACAGCTAGTGTTACAGAAGATAGTTCACCTTTAGTTGCTGGGAATGTTTTAAATAACGATTCTGATGCTTCAACCGTAACTAACCCAAGAACAGAAACGTCAACTTATGGATCAATCACAATAAATAGTGATGGTAGTTATACTTACACTCTTAATGATAATGCACAAACTTTATCTCAAGGACAAAATGTACAAGAGAGTTTTTCATATGAAGTAGTGGATGCTGCTGGTAATACTGCAAATGCTATTATTACAATTGGTATTACAGGAACAAATGATGCTCCAACACTCACAGTAGAATCCACAAAATCAGTCAATGAAGATGGAACAACA
>LPNY01000126.1 GCA_001655195.1 Arcobacter sp. EP1 | reverse complement strand
ATAGAAAATATTCCTCTTGTCAAGGGTTTTTTCTTATTGTTTGCTTAAATTTTGGTTTTTGCTATATTATTGCAATTTATGGCATTTTATGTCACTTTTATAATACATTTATTGTCTCTAAGATTCATTTTATTCATATAAATAACAATAAAAATTCGTTTTTGTAATTTATAAGTTTATATTAATTTTAAAACTTAACACAAACTTTAATCTATTCACTTTATAATTATAATCTCTTACTAAAGGAGATCAATATGAGTAATGAAGAAAAAAAATTTATTGAACTTATTAGTAAAATACCTAATGTTGCAGTTCAAGGTTATAATAAACAACGAGAAGTTATCTATTGGAATGAAGCGAGTGAAAATATTTATGGATACTCAAGAGAAGAAGCTTTAGGACAAAATCTTGAAGATTTAATAATTCCCTCCTTTATGCAAAGCACTGTCATATCTCATATTGAGAACTGGCATAAAAGTGGTATTGCAATTCCTGCAGCAGAACTTCCATTACAACATAAAAATGGTACGACAGTATATGTATATTCTTCACATATCATGCTCAATGAACATACACAAAATCCGGAGATGTTTTGTGTAGATGTGAATTTAACTGAACAAAAAAAGCTTGAATCTACTATAAAAAACAAAAATCTAGAACTTGAAAATATTTTTAACTCCTATGATTTTGCAGTTAGAGGCTCAAATGATGGATTGTGGGATTGGGATATTAAAAATAATACAATGTTTTTATCTAAACGATGGAAGGAGATGCTCGGCTTTCAAGAAAATGAGTTAGAAAATTGTGTTTCGACCTGGAAAAAACTCATTCACCCTAAAGATTATGACTACTGTATGGAGTATATTGATGATGCGTTAAAAGAAAAAAATGGTTCATTTGAAAAAAAACATCGTCTTAAACACAAAAATGGCTCATGGATTTGGGTATTAGATAGAGGGAAAACTTTTTTTGATGAAGAAGGAAAACCAATTCGAATGGCAGGCTTTCATACTGATATTACGGATGTGGTAAAAAAAGATAAAGAGATTAAAGAAAAAGAGCGTATGTTGTTACATCAATCAAAACTTGCATCTATGGGAGAAATGCTTGCAAATATTGCACACCAATGGAGGCAACCACTCTCTTCTATTTCAACATTAGCAACAGGGACTAAAATTGAGAAAGAGATGGATTTACTAACAGATGATAAGCTTTTATGTGCTCTTGATTCTATTAATGAAACAACTCAACATCTTTCTCGAACAATTGATGATTTCAAAAACTTCTACGCACCTAAGAAAAAAAAGGTCACTATCTTTAAAATTATTGAATTAATCAGCAAAACTTTAAAGCTTGTTTCAAGCCAAATTATTATTAATGATATTCATATAACTAAAAATATCACCAATTTTGAGATTCAATCTTTAGAAGGTGAACTGGTACAAGTACTTATGAATATCATTTCCAATGCAAAAGATGCTCTTTTAAATGTTGAAGGCTATCGTTTAATTGAAATTAATAGCTATACAAAAGACAATAAAGGTGTTATAGAAATAATTGATAATGCAAAAGGTATAGATAAAAAAATAGTCAATAAAATATTTGATCCCTATTTTACAACTAAACACTCAACTCAAGGAACAGGTTTGGGTCTGTATATGTCAGAAGAGATAGTTACAAAACATCTTAAAGGTACAATAACTGTAGAAAATATCAACTTTGAAAAGAATGGAGTTAGTTGTGAAGGAGCCAAATTTACAATTTCACTTCCATTAATATAAAAAGGGTGGTGCTCACGGCGGGATTTGAACCTGCAACCTCGTCCTTACCATGGACTTGCTCTACCGTTGGAGCTACGCAAGCAATAATATATAGATATCTATTATCTTCTTATTGAGGCATCACCATTAGCAACTACTTTTTTAGGAGTTGCAGATTTATTGTTAGAAAAACTAGATGGCTTTTTAACAATGGGCTTTGTTATTTTTGGTAATTTGGCTTTCATTTTTTATATTTCCTTAATAATTCTACTTTTTTATAGATAATGTCTTTAAAAGAGATAAACAAATCAAAGATTAATAAAATAGATAAGAACTCTAATATAGCTAAAAAAAAAGCTCTTACCCAAACTAACGTGTGTTAGAATAGATAAAAGCTT
>LPNY01000033.1 GCA_001655195.1 Arcobacter sp. EP1 | reverse complement strand
TATTTTATGATGAGTAAATTTGAGCATGGACCAATAATGCGATAAGCTCTATTTATTTGTTCAAATTGCAGTCAAATTGCATGAATTCTACCTTGAATTTTAACTTTTCACCATGACTGAAGAACTTATGTTGCATATATTTTACATCTTAAAATCATATTTCAGATGGTAAAGCGGCAGCATGAATACGAAGAAAGGTTGGGACATTAGAAAGCATTCTTTCTGCTGATGGTGATGATGAACTATTTGTGTCAAGAAGGTGAG
>LPNY01000188.1 GCA_001655195.1 Arcobacter sp. EP1 | reverse complement strand
AGTGAGGAAAGCTGTCAGAAATCGCCATGTTTGAGGGTCTCTGTTGTACCAATCTTTACAAATCTTATTTAGTGTTTTGTTCTTCTCAACTAAGTTAAGTTCACTCCAGCCATCTTCAAAAAGTGGGCTCTTCGGAGAATAAAACTTCTTAGAGTGGACATTTACCATATCTAAGAAGATAAGTCATTCATCAGTTGGATGAAAGTGCAATCTGGTACTGTTAATATAAATTTGAGTTTCACTTTTTTCGGCGAAATTATTAGATCGACCAAAAAAGTAATTGAGCAAAAAAGATGTTGAACAAAGAAATATAAACCCCATGTATCAAATAGAGTGAAGATATAAT
>LPNY01000151.1 GCA_001655195.1 Arcobacter sp. EP1 | reverse complement strand
GAGGTTGATTTTTTATTATATTTTAAGGTGGCAACTCTCTTGTGCACGCTACGCTTAGTCCCGCTTTGTTACTTTTTTCAGCGAAAAAATAAGTTGCCACCTTAAATAATGATAAAATAAAAATACTCTAAGAGTTATAATTTTAATCTATTTACATCATAAGGTTCATTATTTTTATACAAAGAATGGGCAATTATCATTAACTTTCTCATGACAGCTATTTGAGCTACCGTACTATGTTTTCCATTTTCTTTTAGTCTTTCATAAAATTGTTTTAACCTTTCGTTATACCGTATTGATACAAGTGCAGACATAAACAATACTCCTCGGCATAATTTTGAACCAGATTTCGATATTTTTGTTCTTCCTCGAATAGAACTACCTGACTCTTTTATAGTAGGATCAAGTCCTGCGAGTGAAATAATCTGTTTTTGATTAGCATTAGGATAGTGAATAAAATGTTGTAATAATACAATAGCTGATACCTCTGCAATTCCTGGTATTGTTTGCATATTTATAAATACTTCATTTAAATATGACTTTTTTAAAATCTTTTTTATTTCAACTAAGAGTTGTTGTTCTTTCTGTTCTAATCGTTTAATCTCTTGTGCAATCTTTTTAATTACAATAGAAGAACCTTTTTTAATACCAATAGATTCCAGATGATTTTTATTTTGAGTTTTTTGTTTACTTAAAAATTTATAATAAGTAATCAACTCTTTAATCTCTTCAATTCTTTCATCAATAATTGGTACTTTGATTTCATCTTGTTTAGCAGTAACACACATTTGTGATAACATTCTTGCATCATTCATATCGGTCTTATTTCGTTGTCCTATTACTTTACTAAAGTTTGCACTCTTTTTAGGATTAACAATAAAACACTTTATACCTTTTTGATTACAGAACTTTGTCAACAAAGAAGAATAACTTCCTGTTGGTTCATAAACAAAAATTAACTTATCAATCTCTTTCTTATACTGTTTTTTTAATTTTGAATACAAGCTTTTAATTGATTTTAAATCATTAGAGATAACAATATCCAAGTCATGAATAGGGATATATACATTGATTGTTGACTTACTAATATCTAACCCGATAGAATACATAACAGAACCTTTATTGAAAGATAAAGAGTTCGTTAGGGTAGGATTATATCCTACCTGATATTATTATACTAACTTTACACTCGTGAATACGAACTAGTCAAACTGTTCTTGTTGGCACTCAAATTTGAAGTATAATTATTTAACTTATTTACAAGCTAGTTAAAAATTATATATAACTGCTTTTAACCAAAATCAATATATCATCTTCTAAAGAACTCTATGAAAATATAATAGTATATTTCCGTATTGTTATTATACGAGTAACCAAAAATTCTGTTTTTAGTTACTGACGTTGTATTTGTTATTTTAGTTTATTCTCTTAATTCATTTGGCATGTGATGAACTACCCTTTGCTTTCTTAGTAGTTATCGCATTTTTAAGTTCTTATTCAGAAAAGTTCTCATTTGGGGTCTGACCCCTAATTTTCCTAATTTTCTTATTCAGAAAAGTTCTCATTTGGGGTCTGACCCCTAATTTTTTGAATTTTTTGAAGGGCTAGGAGAATTTTCTTCAATTGTTTTACTTTCTCACTTTATTCAATACCCAG
>LPNY01000018.1 GCA_001655195.1 Arcobacter sp. EP1 | reverse complement strand
AGTTTTCCAATCTTCATAGTCAATAGGACACTTGTCTCCAAAGTAGTTAGTAAACTTCTTATAGACATCAAAGGTTTCAATTTTACCATCAGCATGTTCAAAAAGTTTAATGGGATAATCAGGAATCTTAACTTCTTTCTTATCGTCTCCAATATATTTAATGAAATATTCTGTAAGATTAATCAGATCGCTAGGTAGAGTAGTTCTCTGCTCAGAAACTTTACGACGATTAGATTTTAATCCTAGATTCACCTCGTCACCTTCTGCGTAGAAATCAACATCACCACCAAAGTTATTTTTTGTATCTGCACCATCATAAGGCATGAATCCGAAGAGAACTGCGCTTGGAAGATTAATGTCATCAATTGTATATTCATGACCACTAGTCTTTTGAGTTGAGAAG
>LPNY01000061.1 GCA_001655195.1 Arcobacter sp. EP1 | reverse complement strand
GTATAACCATCAACAACATTTAGAAGATATTTAAACCCTTTATCATGTGGAGTATCCATAAGGTCAGCAAAATGTTGCTCATGAGGATATTGGAAAATAAAGTTTTGGAATTTCTTAATAGGTCTAGCTTGATGAACTTGACCATACTTACTGTTATACCACTTATCTACATCCCTTTTTAAATACTTAACTTTCGAATTATCTCTTACATATCTCCATAATCCACTTTGTCCAAAAGAGTTTTTACTTTGTACATCTGTTAGATATTCTTCAAATGTTATAACTTTACTCTTCTCTTTCAATTCTTTAAAATGATTCTTAATATCGATAATTTTAAATTCTCCTTCATATTCTTTCACAACTTTATTTACGAAATCCTTTAACAAGATGTCTTTGTTGAATAATTTGTCAAT
>LPNY01000227.1 GCA_001655195.1 Arcobacter sp. EP1 | reverse complement strand
CTTTAAAAGAAAAAGCTGATGTGACTACTTTTAAAGCAGGTGAATTAGCATTAGAAGTTGGGAATTATAGAACTGCCAATGTAATAATTGTTGGTGCTCTTGTTAAAGCAATGGGTCTTACAGATATTGATTGGGAAGAAGTAATTAAGAATACAGTTAAAGAAAAATTTGTTGATGTTAACTTAAAAGCATTAAAAGTTGGTATGGAGCAAGTATAAAATTTAAATGCACCCTAATTGGGTGCATTTTCTTTTTTAAAATCCATAAACTGACCGAATTTCTTGTCTTCGATGA
>LPNY01000009.1 GCA_001655195.1 Arcobacter sp. EP1 | reverse complement strand
GAACAGAGAACTAATCAAAGCGAGCAATGTGTTAAGTGATTTTATGGTCATCAGTCATAGAGATTTAGATCCTAAGAATGTTATTTGGAAAGATGGAGAACCTTTATTAATTGATTGGGAAGCAGCAGGATATGTAAATCCATATCAAGAACTATTAGAATTGTTAAATTATTGGGCAGACGATGGTGATGGACATTTAATTAAAGAAAACTTTGAAGCGCTATACAAAGCATATAAGATCTATAATGATTGTAG
>LPNY01000130.1 GCA_001655195.1 Arcobacter sp. EP1 | reverse complement strand
AGATTCATTATTTATTATTTTCTACTTTTGCGCATTTGGGATAAAAAGTGCTTGTCCAAGTAGTCTAAAATCTGCAATAACTTTTTGAGTTGCTGGAGATACTACCCAGTTAGTAAACTTTTTAGCAAGTTTTGGTTGTACGTTTGAGCATTTGTCTTTGTTAATTGAAACAACAGAATATTGATTAAATAAAGACTTATCTCCCTCTACAACTACTTTCATAGTATTTGCATCACCTTTTTGAGACATATACTTAATCCAAGTACCACGATCAGTCATTGTATATC
>LPNY01000129.1 GCA_001655195.1 Arcobacter sp. EP1 | reverse complement strand
GGTGCTTGTGGCACAGGTATGGCGGCTTGTTTTTACACTTTACATGTAGAGAATGTTATAGGTGAGAGTATAAAGGTATATCCAACGAGTAAAGAAGAACTAAATCTAAGAATTGCCAACGGGCGATTATTTTTTAAAGGTGAGGTAGAAAAAGTTTTTGAAACAAATATCTAAAATTTTAATAGGGCTTACATGTAGTAGTGTTTTGCTATTTGGAACAGGTTTTCCTTCTTCTTATTATAAGTTAAAAGGCAAAGCACAAAAAAGAGAGTTTATAAACATACTAAAACCTTTAGTAGATAAGAGTAATGTAAAAACTATGCAAGAGAGAGTTTTTATAGAGAACTTTTTTAATCAAGCATTAAATAGTGCATTTCGTTCTTTAAACTCAAATGATTTACAAGAACTTTTGAAAATTTCTAAGAAATATAGGGTAAAAAACATATTTAACAGAGATCTTTATCTAAAAAGAATAGATACTGTACCAGTACCTTTAGCTCTTGTTCAAGGTGCTATTGAGAGTGGTTGGGGTAAAAGTAGATTCGTTAGAGAAGCTAATAATATTTTTGGTCACTGGACATGGGGAGAAGTTGGACTTATTCCCCTTGGACGAGAAGAGGGCAAGACACATAAAATACGTATTTTTAGAACTATGCAGTCTTCGGTTGATG
>LPNY01000175.1 GCA_001655195.1 Arcobacter sp. EP1 | reverse complement strand
CATGGGATTACTCTAATAGAAGATTTAAACTATATGTTAATGGGGTATTACAAAGTTTAACTACCACAGTACCTTTTAATGGAATAATGCCAGATTTAAATAACATTTATATAGGAGATATTTCAGAAAACTATACTCAAAATACTTCTATTTATGACGGAGTAAAAAATTCAGCTAATGGTGAGTTTGATGAATTTAAAGCATATAGTGGTGAGTTAAAACAATTTGATGTGATAAAAGTATATCAAAATGAATTAGCAGGGAAAAATTTTGATGGCTCATCTCGTTCAGAGCCATCTTGTATAAATATTGATGTATGTTATGTAGATAATTTTGATAGGGCTGAGTTAGGAAGCAAATGGAGTATCATTAAAAAACAAAACTATACACCACAAATCAATTCAAATAAGCTTATATTAACTAATGATACAAGTAATGTAGCTACAGGAGTTACACTAGTGGGAGAATTTCCTTCTGGTAATAACTATATTGAGATAGAGTTTGAGCATAATGCTTATGGAGGAAGTGGTGCAGATGGTGTTACTATAGCTTTGGCTGATGCTGATATCGTTAATCCTCTTATAGATTCTAATTTAACAAATATTGCAGGAGCCTATGGTGGCTCATTGGGTTATGCAAATCGAACAGGAACAGATGGCTTTAAAGGCGGTTGGCTTGGTTTTGGTTTTGATGAGTATGGAAATTTTTCAAATCCAACAGAGGGAAGACATGGTGGACCTGGGTTTATAAGAGATGCCGTTGTTGTAAGAGGAGAAGGTAATGGACAGACAGGATATGAATATATAGTTGGAACTAATACATTATATCCTCAGGTAGATAATACACCAATCG
>LPNY01000145.1 GCA_001655195.1 Arcobacter sp. EP1 | reverse complement strand
GTATTATCTGTTTTTTTATACTTTGGAAATAGGTATACGTTTTAAAGTGTGGTATAGTAAGGTGTGGAGGATATATATGATAGAAAACAAATATTTAGGGAAGCAAATTAATTTAGAAGAACTGCTGAGTAAGCATAAAATAGATGTTACACTTGAACAAATTAAGAAGATGTATAACCATCATAGTAAGTTTTATCATAATTTTGCTCATATTGAGCATTTGCTAAGTATTGTAGAGATTGAAGATGATAAATTAGTCATTGCTATTTTATTTCATGATATTATGTTTGATGTGAAATGTGATAATCATGAAAAGGCTTCAGCAGAATTTTTTAAAACACATTGCTTTGGTGAACATGATTTTAAAGCTAAGGTTTATGACTTAATTATGGCAACTGAAAACATTGGTTATAAAGGTGATTCTTTGACAAAAGAAATAATTCGAGTTGATAGATTGATTCTGCATAAAACAGATATTAATTCTTTACTTACTTGGGAACATAACATTTTTTCAGAGCATCAATATTTACCAATAAAAGAATATAAAAAAGGTCGAGTTGCTTTTTTAAACAGAGCTTTTGAAGAAACGGGCAACAACACTCTCTTGGAGCTAAGAGATATAGTTGCTGAGAAAGTATATAAGATTGGATTTTATCCAGGAAGTTTTAATCCTTTTCATATAGGACACTACAATATTCTTATGAAATCTGAAAAATCATTTGATAAAGTAGTAATAGGCGTAGGTGTTAATTACGATAAAAAGGATATTGATAAGGTAGAAATTCCTGACATGATAAAAAATAGGGAAATAGTTTATTACAATGGTCTGATTACTACAGCTATTCAAAGTTTGAGTGAACATGGAGAGGTTTTTGTAGTTCGTGGTTTAAGAAATGCATATGATTTACAACATGAAGAGGGGCTTAGAAATGTGATAAAGGATTTCTTGCCTGATCAGGAATTTGTATATTATTTTTGTGATAAAGAGTACGAGCATATTAGCTCTAGTTTAATTAGAGATATCCAATCAAGAGGAAAAACAAGTGTAGGTTTTCAAATGACAAAAAAATACTTATTGGAGTAAAGGATGAAAATACAAATAAATCAAAGCAATTATGTCCTAGTAGGAGATCCTATTTATATTAGAATTGAGACAGATGCACTAGAAGATGTACAAATCTATTTAAGACGATTTTATTGCGATGGAGATATAGATTATTCATACGGAGTTTATGAACCTGTTAATGGTATTGTTGATACGCATAGATCAAAACCTATAGGTGGTATG
>LPNY01000135.1 GCA_001655195.1 Arcobacter sp. EP1 | reverse complement strand
GCCGTGAACAAAAACAATATCAGGTTTAAAAGTTTCTAAAACTTCTTTCATTTTTAAAAGTACATTAGAGGTTACATCATATAGATCTTGATTTTTTTTCATTATGTTTAAATCATAATCTGGAATGATTTCAAAAAGATTTAGTACTTGGTCTAACATCTCTCTATGTTGTGCTGTAACGCATACTTTTGTTTCAAATAAATTATTGTATTTTTTAAACTCTTTTACAAGAGGTGCCATTTTTATCGCTTCTGGACGTGTACCAAAAACTATTAGAACTTTTTTCAT
>LPNY01000146.1 GCA_001655195.1 Arcobacter sp. EP1 | reverse complement strand
TGAGGCTTATGATGGACCATCATTAATTATTGCTTATTCTCCATGTATTGCTCATGGTATTAAAGGTGGTATGGGACAATCAGGTAATCAAGGTGAGCTTGCTACTAAGTGTGGTTACTGGCCAATTTATACTTATGATCCAAGATTGGAGCATGAAGGTAAAAATCCTATTAAAATTACTGGTAAAGAGCCAAACTGGGATCTTTATGAAGATTTCTTACTAAACGAAGTAAGATATACAAGTCTTAAGAAAACAAACCCAGAGCATGCTCAAGCATTGTTTGACCAAAACAAAAAAGATGCTCAAAGAAGATGGAGACAGCTAAATCGTTTAGCTTCTGCTGATTTCTCAAATGAGTTAGAAGACTAAAAAAAATAGAGAGGATATTAAATCCTCTCTACCTCCTATCTAATGCAATTTAGATGATTACTTATTACCCATTATTTGAACTCTAAATTGTACCTTCCTTTTTTTGTAGTCAATATAAATAATTAACTTACGGTTATTTGAGGACCATTTAATAGTGAAATACAACAATATCAAAGCTTTTTAAAAGAGAAGCAGATTTGTCAAAAGGATATATTAAGATAGTAGGAGTTAATATACAAAATATGGAACAAAAAACCTTGATGGTATAACTTCTACTTTTGATGCACAAACTGAAGTTACTGTATAAAATACTTTATATAATCTAATAAAAAATAAAACAGTAAATTTAATTTCATATGCAGATAATATTTTAG
>LPNY01000073.1 GCA_001655195.1 Arcobacter sp. EP1 | reverse complement strand
TGATATAAAAATAAATAAGTTATCATTCTTGGAAGAAGCAACGAATGTCTTTTATAAGCTTATAGATCAAGATGGGAAAAAATATGCTGTGAAAGTCTATCAAGAGATAAATAGCAACATGGATGATGCTTTGGTTGAAATGCATTTTTTAAAGCTAATTGGGAGTGAAACGGAAATAGAAGTGCCTAATCCAATAAAAAATTTTGATGGAGAGTATATCACTTATTTTGATAC
>LPNY01000114.1 GCA_001655195.1 Arcobacter sp. EP1 | reverse complement strand
ATGTTAACATATGGATTTAGATGTGTCAATAAAAAAAGCAGAAAGAATCTGCTAATTTAAGTACATCAAAATATCAATAGGTGTTTTGAGGTTCATATGAGGTGAGGTTATGGTAAAATCTTTTTTTCCCCATCCAGCTTTAAAAAATTTTATGCCTGCACATGAAGCTGCTTGATAATCAAATTTAGAGTCGCCAATATAAATAGTCTCCTCAACATTATAGTTAAATGATTCCAGAGCTTTGATAAGAGGAGCAGGGTGAGGTTTGTGTTTTTGGGTATCTTCATAGCATATTACACCTTCAAAGTAGTTCATTAAATGTCTAAGTTTCTTATCGTATTTGATTTCTTGGCGATTTCGAGAAGTTACCAGTGATAAATTATAGTTACCTGAGAGGAGCTTTAGAATTGTTGGAATGGCATAATAGATTGTAAACTCATCCACATGATTTTTCACATAGTTATGCCATAGATCTTGAACTGCTTCAATATTTCTTATCTGTAATTGCTCTAGAGTTACTTGACTAGGTAAACCATCAAAGTTGCTAAGTTCATCTATGGATTTATTTATATTTTCCTTTTCTATTGCAAACTTTAATCCCTTCATATTGACCTGAGTT
>LPNY01000173.1 GCA_001655195.1 Arcobacter sp. EP1 | reverse complement strand
AACTAAAACAGTATATAACAATAGGTTTGTTCCTAATGCAAAAAGCGCAATTTTTGCAGCTTCTTTTTGCCTCATGGTAGCATAGAGCCAAAGTGAGAATAATTTTGCCAAACCATAAGGTATAAGACCTACTAAGTACATTTGTAAAACTTCTGAACTTTTGATAGTATCTTCACTACTAAAAGCACCTCTTTGAAAAAGTAGTTTTACTATCTCTTCACTAAGTATAAAACCACCTATTGCTGATAATGTTAATAGAAAAAATAAAAACCAAAACCCATTTTTAAAAAGTATTAGAGCTTTTGACGTTTCATGATTTTTAATTAAACGAGCAATTTTAGGAAAGACTCCAACACTTAAAGCTATTGCAAAAAGAGCAAGTGGCAGTTGAAATATACGGTTTGCATAATAGAGGTAGCTGATACTTCCAGTAAGTAGAAAACTAGCTATCCAAGTATCTAGAAAAGCAGATATTTGAGGGGTTGAGTTACCCAAGATAGCATGAGAAAAAGAGTGAAAAAACTTCTTGTCTTCATTTTTGATTTTATCTTTTTTTCTATTTGTAAATCCAAATTTAAAAAGTTTTAAAAGGTTCCTATTTTTAATAGCTATTATATGTGTTAGAAGTTGTAAAATACCACCAATAATAACAGCATAACTCATAGCGTAAACTATACTTTTTTTATCCATCTCTTGAGATAAAAGTAACGAGACA
>LPNY01000228.1 GCA_001655195.1 Arcobacter sp. EP1 | reverse complement strand
ATTGTGGTTAGATAACGATACTGAAACACATATGAATAAAAGCGGAGTTTTTAAGAATATAGAAGAGTTTAAAGCCACTACTGGTGGATTGATGGCATTTTTTATGAATGAAGATGATAGTTGTAAAACTCATGTTTTAGCAGATCTTATAAAGCGTTCAGTTGGACTTATAGCATGGATGAAGACAGATGAAGTTCAACCATATT
>LPNY01000167.1 GCA_001655195.1 Arcobacter sp. EP1 | reverse complement strand
CGAGAAGTCTCTAAATTATCTCTGTAATTTGCTTCTGCAACCTTTGAACGGTAGAAGTATCTATCCAATTTACACTGATATTTAGTTTCGCACCCATTACAAACATGAGGAAACTTGTTTAATTTACTACATGGTTTAGGTTTAAAGTCAGTACACTTTCTCATGCAATTTAAATTAATGCAGCTTTTACATAATTTATTGCAA
>LPNY01000164.1 GCA_001655195.1 Arcobacter sp. EP1 | reverse complement strand
CCTTCTAAAAGGAAACGTTCATCAGGATACATTGGCGTTAACTTATCAAATCTTGCACGATTAGCAGCCATTGCTGGAGGCATTTGATTAATCTTTGTGACTCTAACAAGTGCTCTAAATTTTTCACCTCGTTTAGGTTTTCTAACTTTACCCTGAATCTTATCACCTGTTCTCATTCTAAATTTTCTAATTTGAGAAGGAGATACA
>LPNY01000070.1 GCA_001655195.1 Arcobacter sp. EP1 | reverse complement strand
AAGATAGATCTCTTATATGGGTAAATATGATGATGGGTGCGAAGATTTTCTTTGCACAAAACGAGCTAATATTTGGTATTATTGATCGGGTCAAAGATATTTACCTTAATGGTACAGGAGAAATTAAAGCAGAGGACCTAAAGTTTATACGTTTTAACTTATCTCAAAAGCTAATTGATATAGAGAATAGAATACATGATGTTGT
>LPNY01000165.1 GCA_001655195.1 Arcobacter sp. EP1 | reverse complement strand
GTTTTAACTTCAAACCACGACTCTCAAGAAAACTATTTGCAACCGCTTTAAAATCTTCAGCTAAAGTTATCTCTCCTTTAGCTTTCAAATCTTCATTAAATGCTCCTAAAACTTCTAGTGCATCACCTTTTAAAAACTTTTCAACCGCTTTTTGGTCATACTGTGTTGGTTCATTAACAATAGAGCTTATCATCTCTTTTAATTCATTCATATCTTTTG
>LPNY01000160.1 GCA_001655195.1 Arcobacter sp. EP1 | reverse complement strand
AATACAGGATTTTATTCATTCTAATAGTAAACTACTCACTCATGTATATCACTTTTATCTCAGCATAATAATCTTTATTCTCATCCATTCTTAAGCTTACATTTTGAAAAACTATCATGATTTCAAGGTTTTCTTCTTTAATCTGATAACTCATTTCCTCCAAAGTTCCCCTTCTATCATAACGCTCATTGGATCCTAAAATCTTAAAATACTCATCCATATCTTTATCTAAAACTAATTTATCGTCTAAATAGATTTTAAGTCTTGGTATCTCATCATAAATCCATTCAAAATCATAAACTCCTAAATCACCTTTTATAGAAGCTTTATCATAATCCAAATAGATAGCATAATCATAATTCTTAATAGAATGAGCTGTAGAAGCTAAACTCAAATACACATAAGT
>LPNY01000013.1 GCA_001655195.1 Arcobacter sp. EP1 | reverse complement strand
GATTTTTCACTTTTCTTCTCCTTTCTAGATTTTATTATTTTAGATTAGTATATTTTGTAGTTTATACTATAAATATAATAACGTTATTATGTGGCAATTTTATATCATTTGTGGTTTTTTAAAAGGTATATTGTATGAAGATAAAAAAGAGGAGGAAAAACCCCCTCATTTATTTTTGGTTAGTGTATAAAAACTACTATTATGTGAGCAACAACCTGTTGCCTATAGAGTTATCAAGATGGCACATTACCGCTATCGCTAGCATAGTTATATAAAAAGTCATATACGTGAGATACGTATTTTGCTTTTAGTGGTTTTGCTTTTGGGCAAAATGAAATCAATTCATCATTTAGCTTTCCAGCATCTTGGATAGCTTTCCATTCACCTTGAGTATGCTTCTTTGCCATTACTCCACCGCTAAAGCCACAAGGTTTCTTCATCTTTTTGATGAATAACTTTTGACCTTTTGCAGCTCCTGCAAATGACGCAGTACTTACAAAACTCAAACCAACTACTACTGCAAATATCAGTGTTAATAGTTTTCTCATTTTTCTTCTCCTTTCATATAATTGTCTTCTTCTATTTGGAGTAAAATTCCAAATGAATTCATCTCACTAAAGCTACGACTAAAAATCGAGAAGACATCACTTTAATGTTTTTATCTACATGTAAAGATTTTATCCTTTACATGTAAATGGGTAAATTAACCTAATGGCTCATTTACTTCGATATTACAAGTTGTCCCTGTACAATCTAGATTTGCGTCAAAAAAGTATATTTTTGTAACATCTATTTTTGCATCATTTAATTTCATCCATGCTTCCATTGCTCTTCCACCACTCGCACAGTTTATCACTACTGTCTTATCTTTTGGTAGTTTTGCATAAAATTCTTTTGCTTTAAATTTTTCAGCTTCAATATTGATTGCACCTAATAAGTGTCCTTCTGTAAACTCACTTTGACTTCTTACATCCACAACTTGAACATTAGGTAAATTTTTCATATTTGCTTTAAACCACTCTCCATCTACTGTACCTTCATCTTCACCTAGTTTGATTCCAGCTACCATATTAGCAGACTTTGGTACTTCAACTTTAGCTGGTGCTTTTTTTGCTCCACCTGTTGTTGCCTTACCCGCTTTTTTCCATG
>LPNY01000064.1:1707-2315 GCA_001655195.1 Arcobacter sp. EP1 | reverse complement strand
TTTTTTTCGTGCAAGGTAGTTTTCATATGATGAAACATACTCTTGTAAATCAAGTTGCGATAAAAGTTTATCCATTAATCTGCTTTACATGTAGAGACTCTTACTATAACACCTTCTAAAGTTGTTTCGCTCGATTTTGGTACAAATGTTTGTGTACCACTTACATATATGAATCTCTCTTTATCAACTTTATACTCTTTACATGTAAGAGTTTTTCCTTGCCTAAAAGAGTTTACAATATCTCTATTTTTCTCTGCATTCGTGCTTAAATTGCTCTCATAAAGATATATTGCCACAACAAAAACTACGACTACACTCGTTGCTATAATTTTCTGATTTTTTGAAAAAGAATTTTTTTTACTTACTACTACTAAAATAACAAGTAGTACAAAAATTAAAAACAGAACTATCTGCATTATGCTCCCCTTAATTGATATGTTATATCACCGGCTCCAAAACCGATGACTAATCCAGAATCAAGTTTTTTAGAGTTATCTAAATCTATAAAATCACCAACCCTTTTAAGACTAGATATAAAATCTGGATTATATTTTTTGAATTCATTTACAAAATCTATCTCTTGAACTGTTTCTCCAGCACTCCAAACA
>LPNY01000064.1:0-1668 GCA_001655195.1 Arcobacter sp. EP1 | reverse complement strand
CACTCAACAAATCCTTCAAGATTATCAATTGTACGTGAGTACTTATGTGGTTGCCAAATAGCTGTAATCTTATCTAAATTAAGTAAACTTGCATAAACTTTAGCAGATTCCATAGTTGCTTTTATCTCTGTTGGATGATGACCATAATCATCTACAAGTGCATATCCATCACTCTTTGTAAGTATATCAAATCGTTTTTTTATTCCACGATAGTTTTTTATCTTCTCACGAGTGCTTTCCAAATCTATCTCATTTATACTTGCTAAAATTGCTAAAGAAGCATCAAGTGCAATATGTTCACCAATACCCCATACTTCAAAACGACCTAAATCTTTTAAAATAAAAGAGGTAAAAGGCTCACCATTTCTAATAACAGTTTTCATCTCAGTTATATCACGGCTTGGATAAAGACGAATAGCATCCATATCATCAAGAGTACTTAAAAATTCATCTTCTGCATTTATTACTCTTATTGTTGCACTTTTTAAAAACGTTCTATAAGCATCATAAAACTTATCATAATCATAGTTATAATACTCCATATGCTCTGGTTCTGCGTTTGTTACTATAGCAATATATGGATTAGAATTTAAAAAACTAGAATCACTCTCATCTGCTTCAAAAATTATATTGTTACTCTGTCTGTAATACATATTTGTATCAAACTGTTTACTCTCGGCTCCAATGATAACAGATCCATCAACCATACTTGCTAAAATTGCACTAGTTGTACTCTTACCATGCGCGCCAGCGACTGAAAATACTCTCTTATCTTTAAGTATAAAAGGTAGAGCATCTTTTCTTGAAAGTGTAACTACACCTCTTTTTCTAGCTTCTATTAACTCTACGTTATCATCTTTTACAGCTGCTGAGTATATAACTAAGTCTTGTTTTTTTATAATTGAAGGACAGTGTGGAACACAAACTTCAATACCCTCATCTTCAAGTTTTTTTGTTATTTTTGAGCTTCTTATATCTGAGCCGCTTATAGTGTAATTCTCTTTTTTCAAATAACGCGCTAATGCAGAAAGCCCAATCCCACCAATACCAACAAAATGTATAGATTTCATTATGATATTTCCTTTATGAAGTCTTTTATTCGCATTAGTACCTCTTTAGTCTTTTTATTGTTTTCAACCAATGCTATGCGAACATAAGCACGTCCTATTCCTTCGCGCCCAAGGAAACTGCCAGGTAAAACTTTGACATTTTTCTTTTCAAATAGAGCTTTTGTAAACTCCAATTCATCTTCTACTTCAAGCCACACATAAAATGTTGCATCACTTCTTTTTACACCTAAAATTTCACTTGCTAGTTCTAAGTTTTTTTTATAAACTACTCTAGCACTCTCTACATGCTTTTCATCACTCCAAGCTGCCGCTGAAGCACATTGAAGTGGTAAAGGAGTTGCTGCTCCTACATATGTTCTATATTTCATATACTCTTTTAATATATTCTCATCTCCAGCAATAAACCCTGAACGAAGTCCAGGAGCTGAACTTCTCTTTGAAATTGAATTGATAACTAATACATTTTTAAAGCTATCATTGTTTACATGTAAAGATGCTTCAAGTAGTGAAACTGGTTTTTCATCACAATAAAGTTCGCTATAACACTCATCATTCAACAAAACAAAATCATATTCTAATGCTAATTTAACCCACTCTC
>LPNY01000098.1 GCA_001655195.1 Arcobacter sp. EP1 | reverse complement strand
CTTTGCTGGCTCATTGGGTACTTCTTTAAAGCTTCCCCCTCACTTTATTACTGTATCTTTCTAACACTAACAAATTTCTGTTGTTAAAGAGGCTTTTCAAAGGGAAAAAAAAAATTATAACAATTGAAGTTTCCAGGATGGACACTTTTTTTTTTCTTTTTTTTTAGTGATCACCCATTCTTTTTTTTTTTCAAAATTTGTCATTTGAAACCACCTCTCCCTCACCTCCTTCATATGCTGCGTAGTAATCTTAAATATTTGTCAATTTTCTAAAGTACTAACTTGTTTTTTT
>LPNY01000139.1:527740-528509 GCA_001655195.1 Arcobacter sp. EP1 | reverse complement strand
TACTGTTACGGGTACAAATCTTATAAATGGACTCTTGGATAATCCATGTCTTTCCAGAACCAAAGACGGATTGGCTCTCATAGCAGATTTTGCTAATAGTCAATGTTATGTACAAAAGGCTACAAATGCAAATAATTATTACCGTTGGGTAGGAGAACATTATAGCTCTGGTACTTCATTGAATTCTTGTCCTAGTGGAGGTGGACTTCCTCATGGTAGTCCAAATCAAACCTTTGCCATTTTTCACGATGGGACACATATTTTTTATCGTTGTAGCTATGCATCAAGAAGTTACACATCGGATAGTGGATGGAACAAATTGAATGATTCCACCCAAGAATGGCGTGAGTCTTTCTAGTTATTTATTTACCCTAGCAGTTAGCTTTACACACTACTTAATATGGGCTAAAAATAACTTTATTGCCATGTTTTTGAGTATTGGCATTGTATTTTTCTATAACCACCTACAAATGAACCATTAACAATACATTTATAGATTGTTTTTCCTCTATTATCCGTCCCAATATTTTGAACTGATAAACTATAGTCCCAACCATTATTACAACTATACCACGGACTATTATAATACCATCCAACTCCTGCAACTTGTGAGTGTTTGTACCATGTAGATAAATTATTAGATACAACTCTTTCACAATTGCTTTCAATTTCTTCCCATTTTTTATTATCTGAAACTCTCAATCCATTATGAGGATAAACAATAAAATCTCCTGCGTTATTGTCACTATAATAATCTTTTGCATATTGT
>LPNY01000139.1:527367-527730 GCA_001655195.1 Arcobacter sp. EP1 | reverse complement strand
TGTACCCGTAACAGTAGTGTGTAAGGCTACGTATCACGGATATAAAATAACTTTTATTTTAGAAGTTTTCTCGCCATTCTTGTGTACTATTATTCAATTTAGTCCATCCACTATCTACAGTATAAGAAGTACTATAAAGTTCACAACGATAAGTACTTGCACCATCTCCCGAAGTTCTCACAGTTTGTCCTAGTGAACCATTAGGAAGATAGGCATAAGCCTTACAATAATTTAAGCCAGTTGTTGAAAAAAACCAACCACCATATTCAATATCTTTCCATTGTAAATACTTGTTAACATTTGTAGCTTTTTGCACATAGCATTGACTGTTGGTAAAATCAGCTATGAGAGCTAATCCATCTT
>LPNY01000139.1:526871-527275 GCA_001655195.1 Arcobacter sp. EP1 | reverse complement strand
TGTACCCGTAACAGTAAGCTCCATAGCCTAGAATTACGGGTAAGAAATAATTAAAAAGACTCACGCCATTCTTGTGTAGAATTATTGAGTTTATTCCATCCAAAATCACTATGGTAAGTAGTACTGTAAAGTAAGCAATCAAAATGTGTTACCATACCATTATCGTGAGACAATGTACCATTTACCCCAGTATATCCCGTAACTCCAAAGGTATTGGAAACATGACGACAACGGGTAGATTCTCGGTATCCTCTATAAGCCCCCATATCTACCCCCTGCCCAATCCAACCACTATATCTACGCTTATAGGAATAAAGCTTTCTTATATCTGTAATAGCTTTTTGTGCGTAGCATTGAGAATTGGCAAAGTCTGCTGTCAAGGCTAAACCATCCTTCATTCTACT
>LPNY01000139.1:526457-526861 GCA_001655195.1 Arcobacter sp. EP1 | reverse complement strand
TTACCCGTAACAGTAAGCTCCATGCTTACGTATTAGGGTATAAAAATAACTAGAAATTCTCTCGATACTCCTGTATAGAATTAGAGAGTTTGTTCCAACCCGAATCAGCATTGTAGGTTGTAGAATAGTGTCTACAGTAGAGTCCCATAGTATAAGTAGTATCTTCATTAGTCCCAGAGACAGTACAGCTAAGATAAACATATTTATTTGGTGTGCCATTTCCAGTAGACCGTCCACAAGTACTATGGATAGAAAGTTTTATCGAAGTGCTAGGACAATAGTTATTACCGCTACTGCCATACCAATTACTACTTTTCCATCTATAGTAGTAATTGATATTTGTAGCCTTTTGCGCGTAACATTGACTGTTGGGAAAATCTGCTACTAACTGTGAGCCATCCTTA
>LPNY01000139.1:420922-526447 GCA_001655195.1 Arcobacter sp. EP1 | reverse complement strand
ATTACCCGTAACAGTAGTGTGTAAGGCTACGTATTACGGAGAGAAAATAATTTATTTAACGCATCTAATATTACGTGCATAAAAACGAAAATTAATATTTTCGGAACTACCATTCCACCAATAATAAATTGGAATGTCAGATTGAGTAGAGTGGTAGGTTGAAGTCCATGTCATACCATTATAGGAAGGAACTCCATTATATCTTTGAGTTTCTGTACGAGAGGGTAACCTCATTCCTTTTGCTTCACATAAACTCTTCCCTGCATCCCAATTTGTCGCTTGATTTCCAGAGTCATACCATAAACCATTATTAGCTTTTCCTATAGCATTATTTACAATAACTATATCTGCATGGTAAGTGTTGTCCATAAATTTTAATAAATAAGTTCCATTTGGATGTTGCCATAAATTGGAGACTTTTGATAATAAAACATCATTATGAATAATTTTAGGTACATCTGTAATGGCATAACACATTAATGAACTTGTACATAATTTAGCATCAACTAAATTTGATGTACCCGTAACAGAGTAATACCATTGCTTAAATGTTGCATCTACACTTGACGTTACACCCGAGTCTGTGTATCTATCTTGCTCTCCAAGCTCTTTTGTCAACGCAGTTATACTATGTGTTACCGTTGGTAAGTTTCCTCTGTCACCTTTTGTGAAGATTATTGTTGCACTTTGTTGACCATCTCCAGTTATATTATCGGTCCAGAAATCTTGTGCGCCATTTACAATATGGGTAAGAGTTTCAGTAGCAATTTTAGCTTCTGTATTATTTGGAGCATCTGTCCAGTTTGTTGCTTCTGTATAGTTTGCAAGTATAATTGCATTACCATCAAAAGTAACAGTTTCTGAAGTGACATTTAATGGTAAATTTAATATACCATTTTCTACAAATGTTGATGGTATAGCAACTTCAGATTTTGTAAAGTACACACCGTCTGAACGTTTATATGTTGTTCTATTTTTATTATCAGTAGTTTTAAGGTAAACCTCATTGTTATACATAACTGCGTTATGACCATTTGCATAGATATCTGTCATTGAAGCCTGAGGTATGGCATCTACTAAACTATTTTTATTTTTACCATTTGTATCATGACTAAACATATATAAGTTATCAAATAAGATACCCGCATAGTAATTATTTTCAACTGTTCCATTACATGTAGCTTCTGTACAATCGTTATTTACTAAATAATAAGTATTTGATGTATTTAAATTAGTAAATGCATCTCTTCCTGAGTTACTTGCTGTTAACTGAATACTATTATCTACTGTACTCCAAACACTGTTTTCTTGAGAAACATAAAGGTTGTTCTTTTTATCATAAACATATCCACCTTCATTAGTTTCAATGGCATTAAAATCAAGTGCAACATTATCTAATCCATTTGCTAAGTATGTCCATTTTACTCCCACTGAAGGAATATTAAGCTTTTGCAAAGAGTAGAATGAATTAGAATCTTTAGCAACATATCCATACCCTTGTGTATTGATATTTACAGACATAATGTTAGCTAAATTTGTAGACGCAATATAGTTATTTGTCGCATCTACCCAGTTTGTATTTACTTTTGTAAACTCTTTAGTTCCTGCATATTCACTATTAGGTGCAGATACATTGATTTTACTTCCAGCAGTTGCATCTTTGTATTTAGTTACTAAGTCTAAAACTGTAAATGTTCCAGTGAATTGTCCACCTAGTTCCCATGTTTGTTCAGAAGAACATGTATAAGGGATTTGATTAACACCTTCTGTAACAAACCCATTATCTTGATAGAAACAAGGCATGCTATTTAATTGCTCAGTAGAATCAGCTGTGATTGTTCCCGCAGCATCTAATGAACCTGTACTCCCTTTACTAACCCATTGTGTCCCATCGTAAATTGAGATATCTAAACCACCACTAGCATTTGGTTTATACCAAATAAGAGAGGTGTCATCAGGTGAAGTTGTTCCAATATATACATTTGACAATGATGCTAAAGTATAAATATTTTTTTGCACTTCAAAGTTATAAAGTGGGTCGTTATTTGAGAAAAGTTTTTTCATATTAAATAGGCCAATAAACTCTTTGTACCAACTATCTAAAGTACCATCAAGATGCTTGGTAGGAGTACTATTCATAAAGAATTCACTACTTTGTTCATCTAAACTATTGATAGACTCATCGCTTAGTGTTTTTGCTACTTTTGGATCATATACATAACCATTGATTTCTAAAAGGTTGAATTCATTTCTTTCAAAACCTTTATATCCATAGTTAGTAATTTTGTTTTCGTTATCTAATTGCGTCCAAGTAATATCACTCTTTTCTCCAAATGGTCTATAACTTACTCGTTTTTCAACACCAGCAGATTGGTTAGTGATTACATCTACTGAACCAAATACATCTTTATGAATATAGTAGTTGTTTGGAATCACAATATCATCAATTTGTTCTTCATTATGGATAGCAATAAGTTTATTATTTACAAAAATAAAGTTTTTATATGAAACCTCTTCATCACTAATAGAGTATTTAAAGTTATCATTTACTTTATAGGTTGTTGAAATATTTCCATCAACTGTTTTTGTTTGTTTATAGCTCTTTTTGTCTGTTGAGTAAAGCGTCTGAGTTGTGATACTATTTTGTGAGATAATACTAGGATCTGAAACATTTACAGATAGCCCAGCAGTTGAGTCTGTAAAACTATTTGTACCACTATTATAGCTATAGATACTACTATCAGGAGTTACATAGTTATATGCAATATTAGAGTAAAATGACGCACCAACATTTGAAGCACTAATTAATCGATTGCTTGCATTATATTTATAAGTTTGCGTATAACCTCGTTTGATATCATGCATAGCTGTTAAGTTATTGTTGCTATCAAAAGTATATTTAATATCTTTGATATCATTGTTTCCATAATATCCAGCGATAATTCTCACTAAGTTTCCACTTGATACATCATAGGCTTTTTTAGTTACTAACCCATTTCCAAAAATCTCATGAGTTACTCTTCCTAATGGATCAGTATCAAGGATTTTGTAGAAGTATTTATATTCATTATCGTCAAACATACCTAAGTATGAACTCTCTTGTGTCTCTCCTAAACCTTTTTTTAGCTCATCATATCGCTGTGAATAGAGGTTTGACTGAGTTAAGAAACTATCAGCATAAGTAACAACCTCAGAAGATTGAGATTGATAGTAACCAATTAAACTTTTATCAATATTTAGTGCACTATCTAGTAGTGTAGGATTTAAGATAATACCTTCAAGTAAACCACTTGCTTGGTCAATATAACTTGTAGAAAGATTTACATAGTTTTTACTTTGTTGACTAAAAGTATCTCTTAACCATTTGAAGTTCTCTTCAGCACTATTTTGAGTAGCTTTTGGTAGAAGATAACTGTTTCGTATTTTTTTATAGTTATCTAAGTAAGTAGCATATTCAGAGATATTGTGATTTAAAAGTGCAACCGTTTCACCAAGAAGGCTTGCTACTTGTGTAAGATGTGCCTCAATCTCCGTATCTACAGACGCATATTGTGAACTTAAGCTTGTATAAACAGCTTGTTTTAGCTCATAGAATTTTGCTTTCGATTTTAGATCATAATATCTACTATAAAGATTGTACTCATCTGCTAAATTTGAAGTAATAAGTTTTTGAATATCTTCAAAGCTTAACTCCACTGAGTCAGATTTAGGAGATTTAATTCCACTTAAATATCCAAGTTCATTATATTCATTGATTGTTACAAAACCGTCAGGACTAATTGTTTTTTCTAATTTTCCTTCGGGTGTATAGGTATATTGTGTAATAAAAGTCTTATTTCCTAAATAGTTTTTTGTTGCTTTTAAACGAGATTTTTCATCGTAGTAGTACTCTTTTTTGTACTCATTTGATTTTTCATAGGCGAGTTTTCCAACACCATTACTTGCTCTATCATAAACAAAGTATGAAGTGTTTTCAGCATCAGTTTGACCATTTTGAATAATCTCTTTTTTGATAAGTCTATTTAAAACATCATATTCAAAAACAATTTTTCGACCCATATCATCTACACTACTTACTAGGTTTCCAAGTACATCATAACTATTTGTGATATTTGTATTTGTCCCGTCATTATTGATAGTTTTTGTTTTACCATCAGGATACGTGATATCAGTTGTTGTTTCATTGTAAACATATGAAGTGATAAGTCTTTCTTCCTTTACTCCAGGTTTATTAATCTCTACAACTCTATTGTTTTCATCATAACTTAGCATCACATAGTAGGCTGTCTCCCCTTTGAAGTATGGTATAGAGTATTGAGAAATTCGTCCACTATCATCATAGATAATATCTTCATAAACAATTCGAGAGTTAAATGCCTCTTTTTGGGTTCTAATTTTACGATGGTTTTCATCATAGTAAATAGTTAGTGTTGGTGTTTTTGCTTGCGTTTGTACAACTTTAAGTGCAGCACCATCAATTAGTTCAGTTGTAGAGTACTCGTAGTTTATCTCAACGCCATTTGCTTTGACTTCTTTGATAAGTCGATTATCGATATTGTATGTATATGTTGTCTCTAAACCATTTGCATCTTTTGAACTGATTAGATTGTTATTTGTATCATAAGCATTTGTCGTAATATGACCTAACCCATTGATAGTTTTTACAATACTGTTAGAATTTATTGTGTTATATTCATACTTTGTTACTTGTGGCTCAAGCCCAGTTGCATTAAACTCATCTCTTAATACTTTTCCATTAGCATCATAAATAACCGTTCGAGTAAAAGTTTTATCACTGTTTACAATGGTATTTACTACATAGTTTTGCGTTGAAGTGCCATTTGTAATTGAAATAGCTCTTAAAAAAGCATCTTTATTAACTTTTTCATACATGTAGTCAATTTGACTATTTGCAAAAGCAAGTTTAACCTCACTATTGCTTGCAGGTGCAATTGAACTTAGCTTAAAAGTTTTGTTGTAACTGTTTGTGTTATTAATTGGTTCAAAAGTCACGAGTGCAAGATATTTTGAACCATTTTGGTTATAGTTGTCATTTGAACCATAAACTGTGAATCCAGAATCAGTAAAAGAAGAGACTCCATATGAACTAGTAGTATCTTCTGCAGAAGAACTACTTACATAAATTCCTTTATCAACACCTCTTAAGGAATCATGTAGTTTCCAATGTGTTCCCGAAACTGAAGTTGACTTAACAAGAAGTGTTTTTGGCATTCTTTCTTTACCATTGACATCTTTTGTTTCTATAAATAAGCCACTTGAACCAGTTCCAGTATATTCAATGATTGACCAAGTTGTTGATTTTGCTTTACCATAAAGAATAAGGGTATTATTAGAACCATTAGAAGCTTCATATGTCCCTAGTGTCAATGTTTTATCTGTAGCATTTGTACTATTCCAAGTAATAGATGTAGGAGTAGAAGCATAGGTTCCATTGAGTCTTAAATATTCGCTTCCTCCTTTAGTATGATTATAAGTAACCCAATCTGAGCTTATATTTAAGTTTTTAACTACGGCAAATTCTAATTGAGTATTTAGGCTATGAGATATTTCATGTCCAGCTTGACCAGAACCTTGATAGATAATCATTGTTTCTTTTGATTCTGGATTATAAGCTTCTACATATTTTTTCCCATGATTCGTAGTTCCCCAATTAACATGGGTGTAAAGAGTTTGATAGACTACGTATTCATCACCATTTTTATTTAGGTTTGTATCCGTACTAATTGAAAATCCATTACTATTAAAATTTGTTAAAGTTATTGCCCCAAATCCCTCTTTATTAGTTAGGTGGGCATATAATTCTTGTCCATATCCTCTAATTCCATCAAATATTTTATGATGATCTGCAGCACTTCTAGATTTAATGTGTACCTTACTCAAATTAACTGCAACACTGCCACTCTCTACAACAGTTCCCGCATCTGTCTTAACTTCAAAAGTAGCTCTATCTAACCAATATCCTGAGCCATTGTTCGCTTGGGTAAAGTCAACGGAAGCAATACCTGTTTCAATTGTTTGTGTTGAACCATTTCCTGTATAAAGTATGGTTGCATGATGTTTAGTTGTAGAACCATCACCATAGGTATAAACCGTGTCATCTTTTGTAGTAACTTCCCAAATGATTTGACCGTTAGTATGTTTTGAAACAATCGATTTATAGTCCCCACTTGCAGTTGTGTAGGTTACGTCATTTCCACCATACGTAGCTAGTTTATTGTTACGTTCAATTTTTTCACCATTGATACATAACATATCATGATTATAGATTGCATTAGTAGTTTTTGCACACGGTTCTATTGTTTCTATATTAAGACTCTTTGCAAAAAGTGACGTAGTTGAAAGTACGAGTATTGTAAATAGAGTAAAAAATTTGGTATTCATTGTTTAACCTTAATTTATATTTGAGCTAACTTGAGAGATAACTTTTTTGACATCTTCAATTTGCGTTTGAAGTTTTTGAACTTCTGCGACAATTGTTACATTGTTTGTTGTTGAACTTGAAGAAGTAGCTGAACTATTTGTCGCTTGAGCTGGTGTTATTGCTTGTGTTGTGTTATTATTACTTTCAATAGAGCCTGTCGTTACAAAACTATTTGATGAAATAGGATTTGTTGCATCATTATTATTTAAAGTAGTCTCTTGTTTTGTAGTGTTATCACTCTTATTTTCTAATTGTTGAGTAGGAAGTTTTTGCTGCTTTCTTTGTTCGAAATCTAAACTTACTAATCTGTTAATATCTTGACTAGAAATAATCTTATGTTCTGCAGTTGCATTATACTCTTTTAGCATATTTTCTGTTTTTTTTAGCATATCTTTTAAATCAACTATTTTTTTATTGAAAGCTTGTTCATCAATAACCTGTGGTTTATAACCTAAAAGTTTTTTCTCACGTTTTTGTATTGATTCTTTAATATTAACAGTGTTTATTTCTTCAAGTTTTTTTGGTTTTATATCAGAGGTATCATCACTGTATAAAAAGTATATCGAGACAAAAAACAAACAACTTAATATTGAAATAGTTACTGGAAAAATATATTTTTTCATAGTTACCCTTGGAAAATTTTCTAAAACTATATTCTTTCAGAACTTATAAGATACTTAAATTATTTTATTTTATTTTATTTTATTTTATTTCTTTAAAATTATAATTTTACAAAACAATAAGTACTTTCTTTAAAATTATAATTACGATAAGTATTTGCATAATACCCATTTTTAGGAGCAGTTTTGTCCAATTTTAAGTAAAGTATAAGTTTAAAATATTGTAGTTAAGTTTTATATAAGTTCTGAAAGAATATAGTTTTGAAAATTATTTTAATGGATATGTTGTGAATTTATTTAATAATAAACCTGTTTTATTTTCTTTTGTATTTGTATTTGTTGTATTAATCTGTCTTTTTTATTTCAATATAAGTGCCGATATGTCAAAAAACAAACTTTCTAAAAGTGATAATATTAAAATTGAAAAAAAACTTATAAATCATAATTATAAAGCGTATTTAGACGATGATTTAGACTCAAAAATAAAAGAAGTTGATGCGCTCTTAGAATCAACAGAAAGAAATTTAAAAGATTTTCAACAAGAAACTTTATTAAATAAAAACTTGAGACCTTCTACGAATCAATATGAAATCTCTAAATTGAAAAATAAAATTGATACGGTTAAAAAAACAATCTCAAATTTAAATGAAAACTTAAACTAGTTGGTTTAATATGATGCAAATTTTCTTCACTTTATTTTTATTTTTTTCAGTTACGGTTTATGCAAACATTGTTGGTGCAACAAAAGGAAATATTGATGTTGCCCAAGGTAGTTTGACTTATGATATTGATATTTTAACTCCAAAAGGTATTGCAGGATTAAAACCAAGTTTAGGCATAAATTTTAATTCTTCAAGTGGAGTGAACTCTTTTTTAGGGAAAAACTTCTCTTTATCAGGGCTTTCAACGATTTTAGAATGTAATGAATCTCTCTTTAGTGAAAAAAATGATCCCTCTCGTAATTTTAACTACTGTATAGATGGACAAAAACTTCTTTTAGTTGATACTACACAAGTTTATGGAAGCAGTGGAAGTGAATATCGAACAGAAATTAATGCTTTTAGTAAGATTATAAAAACTTCAAATGCTTGGAAAGTTTATACAAAAGATGGACTTATATATGAGTATGGAAATACGTCGGATTCAAAAGATGGTGAAGCATTTTTTAGAGTCAATCAAATTCAAGATCGCTACGGTAACAAAATCATTTTTAAATATGCTTCGACAAACGATGAACGTTTTATCGAGCAAATTACATACGCCGATAATAGTATCGATTTTGTCTATGAAGATAGAACTGATAAACGCGCTGTTTATTCAAAAGGCATTAAATCCAATATTAACAAACGACTAAGTTCCATTGTTGTAAAAACAAATAATCAAGAAATCTCTTCTTATAACTTAACCTATGAGATGATTAACAATGCTTCTCGAATCGTTTCTATTCAAGAGTGTAGTATGGAGTCATGTTTACAAAGTGTAGATTTTACGTGGACTTTATCTCTTGATGAAACTTACAATGATTTTAACCTTTGGCAAGCATCAGGAGAAGGTACAAATACTAATAATTATATATCAGGAAGTGATAGCAACGGAACGTATAGTGCTTTAATTGATATGAATGGTGATGGATTACCCGATAGAGTAAGCCACAAAAACTATAAAACAGGTGCAATAGGTTTGCATGTGGCATTAAACAATGGTAATGGTTTTGATGGTATGCAGCTTTGGCATGCTAGTGGACAGGGTCCCCACACCAATAACTATATTACAGGCAGTAACAATGATGGTGTTTATAGCGCTCTTCTTGATATGAACGGTGACGGACTACCCGATAGAGTAGGACATCACAATTATAAAACAGGGGTAGATGGACTTCATGTTGCTTTAAATACAGGTAGTGGTTTTGGAGAGTTTACTCTTTGGTATGCCAGTGGACAAGGGCCTCATACAAATAACTACATAACAGGAAGTAATACAAACGGAACCTATAGTGGTTTTATGGATATGAATGGTGATGGACTTCCCGATAAAATAGGGCATCATAATTATAAAACAGGTGTAGCAGGACTTCATGTTGCCTTAAATACGGGTAGTGGTTTTGGTGAGTTTAAACTATGGCAAGCTTCAGGTATTGGGGTACATACAAATAATTATTTAGTTGGTTCAAATAGTAGTGGAACTTACAGTGCATTGATGGATATGAATGGTGATGGTTTACCAGATAGAGTTAGTAATAAAAACTATCAAACCAATGTTGATGGACTTCATATTGCCTTAAATACAGGTAGTGGTTTTGGTGAGTTTAAACTATGGCAATCTTCAGGTATTGGAGTTCACTCAAACAACTACGTAACAGGACAAGATAGTAGTGGCGTATATAGTGCATTAGCTGATATGAATGGTGATGGATTACCTGATAGAGTTAGTAGCAAAAACTATCAAACCAATGCAACAGGACTACATGTAGCCTTCAATACAGGTAATGGTTTTGCTCCAATGCAACTTTGGCATGCAAGTGGACAAGGACCCCATACCAATAACTACATCACTAGAAGCGATAGTAACGGTACGTATAGTGCTCTTGCTGATATGAATGGTGATGGTCTACCAGATAGAGTAGGGCATCACAACTACCAGACTGGAACAGCTGGACTACATGTAGCACTAAACACTGGAAGTGGATTTGGTGAGTTTAAACTTTGGTTTCCTAGTGGACAAGGGGCTCATACCAACAACTATATCACGGGTTCAAACACTTCAGGTGAGTATAGTGTACTTATGGATATAGATGGCGATGGTTTTCCTGATAGGGTAGGGCACAATAACTTTAAAACCAATACAAATGGACTTTTTGTTGCCTTTAGTCCTAAAAAAACAAGCCAAGTTACCAAAATCTCAAATGCTAAAGACCAAAATGTTTATGTGCAGTATTCAACGTTAAGAGATAGTGAGATTTATACCCCTTCAATTACTTCAGTTTATCCTACGATGGATTTAAAAGCAAGTTCAATGCAAGTAGTCAAAGCCTTTAGTGTAAACGATGGTATTGGTGGATTAAATGAGACGACCTTTAAGTATGCTGGGTTTAAAATCAATGGGGAACGAGGCTCTTTAGGGTTTGACAAAGTTGAAACCTTAAATGAACTCTCAAAATCAAGAGCAGTTTCTACCTTCATGCAAAATTATCCCTTTATTGGAGTTACCAAAGATTCCGCATCTTTCATTAATAACATTAAAATCTCCGATACCGTTAGTAGTATCAACGTCGCGAGATTGCATATCAACCAAAATATTTTAAACCTACAAACCATCCAACAAATTCAAAACAAATATGACATCAATGGAACACACCTCTTAGAGTCTATTACCAACAATAGCAATTTTGATATCTACGGAAACATTGGTACGGTTGAAACTATTACCCAAAAAGACGATACCGTTTATAAAAAAACTACCCAAAGTACTTATGCTAATTATGAAGATAAATGGATTCTCTCACGACTTTTAACAGCCAGTGTAACTCACGCACATGCTGATGGCTCTACGGTACAAAAAAGTTCTGCCTTTGAATATGATGAAACCACAGGAACTTTAAACAAAGAAATTATAGAACCCTCTAGCCAAAAAGAGTTAGCCAAGAGTTATACCTATGATAGTTATGGAAATAAAATAGCAGAAACCATACTAGCTTCAGGAGAATCCCCACGAACAAGTAAATTTTTCTATGATACAAAAGCTAAAAATCAAATTAAAGTGATGAATCCTTTAGGCCATTTTGAAACACGTGAATATGATATCAATAACCGAGTGACGAAAATCACAGGACCAAATGGACTTAGTACAAGCTTTGATTATGATGCAATGGGTCGAAAAATTTTAGAAAAACGAGCTGATGATACCCAAACCACTTGGCAACACTCTTGGGATGAAACCTTTCCAAATGCTATGTATAAAGTGATACAAACTTCAACAGGAACGCCACCAGTTGAGACCTACTTTGATACACTCAATCGAAAGTTAAGAGTTACCAAAATAGGCTTTGATGGAAGCAAAATCTATGAAGATGCCTACTACAACACTTTAGGTCAAGTAGAAAAAACATCAACCCCATACTATGCCCATGATTTACCTGATTTTGTCTATAACGAATACGACGATTTAGGTCGACAAATCAAACTAACCCGAACAGGGGCAACGGGTGAAAAAATCCACAACTATTATGAATATAACGGTTTAGATGTAACTATTACCAATGCCAAAGGGCATAAAAAAACCACCCAAAGTAATATCATCGGTAAAAAAATCAAAGTGATTGAAGCTGTAGGCAGTGAAAATGAATCCCAAGTAACTTATAAATACGATGCCTTTGGAAATCTTATTGAAACAGCCGATGCAAAAAACAATAAAATCATTTTATCCTACGACAAATATGGCAATAAAACCTATATGAATGATCCCGATATGGGAGAGTGGAGTTACAACTACAACTCTCTAGGAGAACTTGTATCGCAAACCGATGCCAAAGGGCAAACCGTTACCATGCAGTATGATGAACTTGGTCGTATGGTTAAACGAACTGAAGTAGAGGGTGAGACAGTTTGGGTCTATGATATTGCCGCAAATGGTATAGGAAAACTTGCCGTTGTTAAAAGTGACTACTACAAAAAAGAGTTCTTTTACGATAAGTTCACACGACTCAAAGAGAGCAAAGAGTACGCAGATAGTAAACTTTTTAGTACTAAATTTACCTATACAGTTGATGGAAAACTCAACCAAACCATAAGACCCGATGGTTTCATCACCCAAAATGAGTACAATACCCAAGGGTACTTAAACGCAGTAAAATCACCTCTTCAAACTGAGCGAGAATACAGCTTTGATGAGATTAAAAATCTCATTGAAACAAACCTCAATCTTAAACAAAATGCCTTTGATAAAATTATGCACCTAAATACCCAAGTGGAACGCTATCGAGCAAAGGCATTAAAATATCTAAGTCTAGCCAAAGCTTATGAAGAAGTAGATAGTAATATCTATAAGCAACTTATTGCAACTGCGCAGCTTCTTAGCCAAACAGCAGTTGAGCTACAGAAAATTGCCAAAAAACATGAAACAAACTACACCGTATATAACAAAAATCTAAACTATTATCTTATTAAACTCAAACAGTATAACGATGAGTTTTTATACAAATGGCTTATGGAGACTTTTGCCAACACTACCCAAGGACTAATCGATAACGCTTTAGCCCAACTAGATGATGCAACAGCAACACTAGCTACTATTAGTGACCAAGAGAGTTACAACCACTATAAAGCGATCTCTGAACACTATATCAACCAAGCCAAAACAGCAATTTTAGAGGCAAAAAACACCTCAGAACTGCTTAAAAATTACAAAGAAAAATACGCAACGCTGAGCAATGAACGTGAACGAGCCTACCAAGGTATGTTCAATGATGACCAATATAAATACTACTATAAAATTATCAGTGCCGATGTCTTTGGACGTATTACCAAAGATATTGTTGGAAATGGTTTAGTTACCACGCGAGAATACAACCAAGCCAATGGACAACTAGACCGTATACAAACAGGATATGATGGAAACAATGATGTTCGAGATATGACCTACACTTACGATGTCTTAGACAACGTGGTCGAAAAAGAGGACAAAAAACAGAACATCTCTCAAACTTTTGAATATGATACTTTAGATAGGGTAACCCAAGCACAAACACTACAAAATGGTATTTATGAAACCATACTTTATGAGTATGATGCCATTGGAAATATCACACGAAAAAGTGATGTGGGAGATTATACTTATATCAAAGCCCACCAAGTAAGTGATGCAGGAAGTCATAACTACACCTATGATGCCAATGGAAACGTGGTACAAAAAAACAACACTACTATAGCGTACAGTTCATACAATAAACCAATCATCTTAGAAGATGACAAAAACAAAACAGAATTCTTCTATGCACCAAATCGAGCCCGATATAAAAAAGTGCTCAATGGTGATACCACTTATTATGTAGGAAAACTCTTCGAGCAAGAAAACAGTGCAGGAACCATAAAATACAAAAACTTTATTTATGCAAATAAACAACTCATCGCCGTGCATCAAAAAGAAGATGATGGTAACATGGTTTTACCACAAAACCGTTACATGCATAAAGATGCCTTAGGCTCTATTGATACCATCACCGATGAATCAGGGCGGGTTATCAAACGTATGACCTATAAACCTTTTGGGCAACAAGTTGACCAAGAGTGGATAAATGAAGCGAGCAAAGACCTAGTAACCAAGCGTGGGTTTACAGGACATGAGCATATTAAAGAGTTTAATCTTATTCATATGAACGGTAGAGTTTACGACCCTATAACAGGACGGTTCTTAAGTGCTGACCCACATATCCAAGCCCCTTATGATACACAAAGTTATAATAGATATACTTATGTGAAGAATAATCCTTTGAAGTATACGGATCCGTCTGGGTTCTTTTTTAAGAAGATTTTTAGGGCGATAAAACGGGCGGTTAAGGCTGTTAAGAAGTATATTAAGGTTATTGTTGTAATTGTAGTGGCTGTAGTTGTTACAATTTATACTGCGGGGGCTGCTTCGGCTTGGGTTGCCAGTTGGGGAGCTTCTTTTGCTACTACTGCTACACTATATGGTGGTATAACAGTCACAATGGGCTTAACGACTCTTGGTGCTGTAGTTGCAGGTGCAATAACTGGTGCAGTAGTAGGTTTTGCAACAGGAATGGTTGGCTCCTTACTTAATGGTGGTTCTTTTAGTGATGGAGTTAAATCAGGACTTAAAGGTGCCGTTTGGGGTGCTGTTGGTGGAGCAGTTGCAGGTGGTATAGGTTCTCAATTTGGTGATGCCTCTTTCCTTACAGCAAAAAGTGCTGAAGCCTTTGGAAGAGCTGGAGTTAAAGCACTTCTTCATGGAGTCTCTAGAGCTGCAATAAGTAAAGCACAGGGGAACAAGTGGGATACTGGATTCTGGAGTGGTTTTGCATCAGCAGGATTTGGACCTGGAACAAAACTAGGTGGTAAAGGTTATGAAGGATTCAGCCTTAGAACTGCAATTGCCTCATTTGTAGGTGGAACAGTTAGTAAATTAACTGGTGGTAAATTTGCTAACGGTGCAGTTACTGGTGCTTTTGTTCAGATGTTTAATGCTGAGAATATAGCAAAAGCGTTTGGTAATCCTCAAAATAGGGTTTATTATTATCAAAATAGTCAAGGTAATACTCTTGCACATGAAAATATTCCAAATCGAACGATTGATTGGGTTAAGATGCTTAGTGAACCTAGTCAGCAAACACAAGTTATTATGAATGTTGCGAGTGGTTCACTTGCAGTAGGAAGTTTTTTTGTTACAGGTGGTATGAGTTGGGTAGTTTGGGGTGCTGGAATGTGCATAGATGGCTATAGTGTATATACAAACAATAATGATATAACATATGGGTTAGGTTCATTAGGAACTCCTCCTACTGGTAAAGCAGGTTCTATTTGGTCAACAGGAAATGCAATATATAATTCTGTTAGAGAGTAATGTTTTATGTCAAAAAAAGAGTATGTTTTTATTTTTATTGTTTGGATAATATTATTTGTAATTTACTATTACTTATTAATGAAAATTCATGAAATTACTATACACGAGGGGCTTATTATTTCATTTGTTACAATGACGGTGATAAAATCATTATATGATATTATTTTTCGAACGGGTAGCAAAAATATGTATGTATATAGTGATAGAGTAAATCAAATATTAAGATTTGTCACAATGATTATTTTATTACTGGTAGCATCATTTTATCATTATAGTTTGTATATTAAATAAAAATAGGTAAAATAAAAATAGGGGTCAAAAATAGGGGTCAGACCCCAAAAGGGAACTTTTCTGAAATTAAGCTGAAGTTTCCTTTTCTTGTTGTTCTTAGGTTCTCTTTTTGAGGTTTTCGTAGATTTTGTTTTTTTCTCTTTTCCCTACACTTAGTACAAGTACAACTATCTCTTCATCTTTTACTTCATAGGCAAGTCTATATCCAGCAGTTCGTAGCTTTATTTTGTAGATATTTTCATATCCTGAGAGTTTGTCTTTTTCTATTCGAGGTGTTTCTAAACGCTCTTTGAGTTTCTTTTTAAATTGTTCTTTGATTGTACTGTTTAGTTTATCCCACTCTTTTAAAGCTTTTGGTTTAAACTCTAGATTATAGTTCATCATAAATTAGGGGTCAGACCCCAAAAGGGAACTTTTCTGAAAAATAGGGGTCAGACCCCAAAAGGGAACTTTTCTGAAAAATAGGGGTCAGACCCCAAAAGGGAACTTTTCTGAAGTGAAGCTGAAGTTTCCTTTTCTTCTTGTTCTAGGTACTCTTTTTGAGGTTTTCGTAGATTTTGTTTTTTTCTCTTTTCCCTACACTTAGTACAAGTACAACTATCTCTTCATCTTTTACTTCATAGGCAAGTCTATATCCAGCAGTTCGTAACTTTATTTTGTAGATATTTTCATATCCTGAGAGTTTGTCTTTTTCTATTAGAGGTGTTTCTAAACGCTCTTTGAGTTTCTTTTTAAATTGTTCTTTGATTGTACTGTTTAGTTTATCCCATTCTTTTAAAGCTTTTGGTTTAAACTCTAGATTATAGTTCATCAAGATTTACTTTGATAGATGTTTCTTTATCTTCTAAAGCTTTTTCTACTTCTTGTGATAAATAGTAGTCATCAATAATATCAATCATTTTTTCATACAGTGCACTAGGTACAAGATATGCACTTGGTACATTGTGATTGAGTATGGCAATAGCTTCTTCTCCTGATTCTTTTAGAAGTTGTGTTGGAGACTTTTTAAGTTCGGTGATACTTGCACTATAATTTGATAAAATAGGTTGCATATTAAGTCCTTAATTAAATATGAAATATTATACTAAATTTAGTACATTATGTCAATTGTAAAAAAAAGAAACGGTGATTTTAGATGATTTATTATATAATTTTTTAAGTTATTTTATTTTCTCTAAGGATTCATATGCCTCGACGTGAACGTATTACTCATGCTGGATTTTATCATACTGTTTGTCGTGGAGTTGAGCGACGTAATGTTTTTCTTGACTCATCTGATTATGACAAGTTTTTAGAGATTTTAAATGAGGTACGAAAAGAGTTTAATGTTATCATTCACTCCTTTTGTTTGATGACAAATCACTATCATTTACTTCTTGAAACAAAAGAGGATAACATCTCTTTAGTTATGAAATATCTAAATTCTCATTATGCTATTTATTTTAATAAAAAGTATAAACGTACAGGTCATCTGTGGCAAGGTAGATTTCATTCTGATTATCTTTATGATGAACAACACTTTTGGTATGTTGCAAAATATATTGAACGTAATCCTATAAAAGCAAATATGGTTAAAGAACTGCATCATTATAAATATCAGTCTTACTTTCAATGGAAATATCAAGGTGATTTTGCTTTTTTGTTACAAGGTTCTAAGATATTTGATTTTACTTTAAAAGAGTACACGTCATATATCAGTAGCGAATTTGAAGAGAATATTTTTGAGTTGATATATACTACACCAAAGATTGTAAAAAAAGATGGTGAAACAAAAGTTTTGTATAAGCGCCTTGTAACTTTTTTTGAAGAAGATGTCCATATAAATAGAAATGTTAACATCAAAAGAGCTTTTACATATGGATATAGCAAAAGTGAAATTTCCAAGTTTTTAGGCTTAAGTTCTACTGCAATTTCAAAAGTTAT
This sequence comes from Arcobacter sp. EP1, assembly GCA_001655195.1. GTDB lineage: Bacteria > Campylobacterota > Campylobacteria > Campylobacterales > Arcobacteraceae > Arcobacter_A. The sequence goes on along the minus strand of LPNY01000139.1, from coordinate 509,596 downwards.
TAATAACTAATTCAAATACAAAATAGCAGCCTCTTGATCAATATAGAAATCAAACTGACCTAAGAAGTTCATACCTAGTAAGCCATCAAAACCTTGGGCCTCAAAATCACTCAAGGTTATTTCAAAATCTTCTATAGAAATCTCAGCTACATTAAAAGATTCAACACTGATAATAGTAGCTTTTTTAATACCGTTTGCAGTATGCAACTCAATAGTTTTACCTTCTTTAGTACTATGGAGTATTTTTTTATCCACAAGAGTATATGAAGCTCCAGTATCAATGAGAAGTCTTAATTCTGTTTGATTGATATTTACATTGATGTAAAAATGGTTTTGAAGTTTTTCAAGATGAATCTTTTGTTGATATTTATTTGATAGACGTAACTGTTTTTCTATTTTGTTTAAAAAGTTTTTTGCAGATTTACTATAAGTTAAATCATTTTCGAGGTTTTCAAAAAGTTCTTTTGCCTTTTCATACTCACTAGCTTCAAAGTAGTATGTAGCTAAGTCATATAAAAAGGTAGTGTTTTGTGGTTCTTTATCTAGAATATAATATAAGAATTTATAATAGTCTTCTTGAGAACCCTTCGCTCGTAAGTGGGTTTGATAGTTAGTAATATAACGCGTTAAAGTTTTAATTACTTTTAGTTTAAAATTTTCTTCATAAATAGATTCTTTGATTAAATATAAGTCACTGATAGCTTTAAAATAGTTTTTCTGATAATAATCACGCTGAGCTCGATAAAAAAGTATGGTTGAATTTCCATAGTCGTATTCTAAGTAGAGTGTTAAAAGTTTATCTATTTCTATAGTATTAAATAAGTGTGTTTTGATGTACCCAAAGAGTTCCTTTTTAAAGTTTTCAATATCATCATTATTGGCATTTTCATAAAGTTTTAAGGCTTTTTTATATTGTTTTTGAATTAATAGAATTTTAAAGTATTTAAGTTGATTTGGAATTTGCACAGTTTTATTAGCTGATTGTTCTTTTTTAATATTCTTTGATTGAATAGCTACTTTTTTTATAACTGCAGAACTAGGTTTTGATAGTTCTTTTTCTAAAAGAATATTCGTTAGTTGAGAAGTTTTAGGTGAAATTTCAATGGCATTTGTAATTTTTTCTGTTTCAATAGTGTTTATATTGATAAATAGACCTAAACTAAATCCTATAGTAAAGATAAGAAGATTAAGAATCAAAGGTTTTTTGTACAAAATACTCCTTTTTATGTGACTAATTATAGTTTAAAATGTATAAAAGTATTAAGAAAGTCACAGTTTAGCTCTTTATCTTTGAATAATATTTAAATATTATTCTGAAAATAATAATAATTATTAAAAATTTTGTAAAAACTTTTTTTTGTGACGTAAACTGTGACGTGAAAAATGTAAAATATATAAAGTATTTTTAAAAACAAAATAAATTACCATTTTAAGGGGTTAAATAAGGTTAATAATTATTTAAAAATCATTTAAAATTTTAGGTATTTATTATAATTTCAAGTATGTAAGAGTGTAAAAATATGAATTTATATAAAAGTCACATATTTATCGTTTTTTAATTATTTTAAGTATTTCTTTTGGGTACAATTTATATTTATTTTGAAGTGAAGGATTATATGTGAAGAAAGCTTTTTCTTTAATGGAACTTATGGTGGTAATTATTATTATGGGTTTATTAGCGATGTTTGTATTGCCAAATTTAACAGGTAAAAGTGAAGCGGCAAAAGAGAAACTAACTTGTATTCAAATGAAAAGTGTAGGACAAGTTTTAAAAATGTATAAGATTGATACGAGCAGTTATCCAACTACAGAAGAGAAGCTAGATATATTAGTGAAAAAAAGCTATTTTGAAGATGGTAAGTTACCAAAAGATGCTTGGGATAATGCTTTTGTTTATTTATCAAAAGATGATGAAAAATCTTTTGAGTTAATCTCTTTTGGCGCAAACAAAAAAGAAGCTGGAGACGATGACATTTATTATAGTAAGTGTAAATAATAGGATCTAAGGTGAAACGTGCATTTTCATTACTGGAATTAACAGTAGTTATTTTACTGTTAAGTGTAATATATGCACTTTTTTTACCTCAGATTAATAGTGTGGCAAATAAAAAAGATTCAACAATTACACTTAATAATTTAAAAGAGTATCTTTTACTCCAAGAGTATAAACAAGAGTTGACATTTTCATGTATAGAAGGTAACTATGATTGTTATGTTCATGTAGATGGTGTGTTAATAGATAGGTTAACATTAAAACAATTTTTTAAAAATATTCCAGATGTCTATTCCTATGATAAACAAATGAAACGCATAGAGTTTGAGCCTTTGAAATTTGATACTTATGAAGAGTTTGATGTTATTTTTGCATTGAAGTTTAATAAAAAACGTCGTCATAAAGATTTAGTTATCGAGAGTGACGATGGTGTATTTGTTTTTAATTCACTTTTTGAAAGTGTAAAACGTTTTGAGTATTTAACTGAGGTTGTGGAAGATATCCAAAATATAGAAAACGAGGTGAAGAGTGCTTTTTAAATATAGTGGTATTGATGCCAGCGGTAACAAAATATCTGCTAAAATCGAAGCCTGTACTTTAGAGGATGCAAAATCAAAACTGAAAGTAAAAAAGATTCTCTATAGTAAATTACAAGAAGATAAGGCGCTTATCAATGCAACGTTTGAAAGAAAAACTTCCATAAGTGCTACAATTTTAGCTGAGATTAGTAGAGATATTAGTATCTACTTGAACTCTGGAATTTCGTTGATTAATGCTATTAAACTTATCAATGAACGATATAAAAAGAATAAGAAACTATCAACATTTTTTGAATCAATATCTATTTTTTTAGACGAAGGAAAAAGTTTTTATATGGCATTGGAACAGCAAAAAAGTATTAAGCTTCCTGAGTTTTATAAACAATCTATAAAAATTAGTGAGAGTGGAGGGTTACTTAAAACCGTCTTATTAGAGTTATCTGTTTTTTTAAAAGAACAAGAGAGGGTTAAAAAACAGATGCTAACTGCTATGACATATCCTAGTTTTATTCTAGTTGTATCTTTATTGGTTGTTGGCTTTATGTTAAGTTTTATTGTTCCCAAAGTTACGGCAATATTTACTCAGTACGACCAGGCACTTCCTCCTCTTACCTCTTTTGTAATTGTTTTAGGAGATTTTTTCTCAAGTTATTATACTTGGATATTCTCATTTATCATTGTAACAATAGGTATTGTGGGATATACTTATTCTAATTATAAAGCCTTCAAGTTTGTCATTGATAAGCTTCTTTTAAAAATTCCTTTTATGGGCAGTATGATAGAGCTTAATGAACTGAGTCGGTTTTCGTACATGAATTCAATTTTAATTCGTTCTGGTGTTCCTATTGTTCAATCTTTTAATCTCTCTTCAAATATCATTAAAAATAGTGTTATTCAAGAACTCTTTTTAGAGGCTTCTTCTAAAGTTGTCGAAGGAGAAAAACTCTCTAAGACGCTGGAAAATAGTTTGATTTACTCCATAGATAGTGCTTTTATCCATGCCGTTGCAATTGGTGAAGAAACAAGTGAACTTAGTACTATTTTAAGTAACCTTTCAAAACTTTATAATGAAAATTCTCAGGATAAAGTTAAAATCTTTTTGACGCTACTAGAACCTGTATTTATGTTGATCGTTGGTGTTATTGTTGGCACAATTGTTTTTGCAATGTTACTTCCTATTTTTACGATGAACCTAGGTTAAATGATGCGAAAAAGTAAAGGAATTGTATTGTTTATTACGTTAATGTTTATTCTTGCTATTAGCGTAATGGTGACTAAAAACTTGAATGATACGAATAGTTATATTGATTTAAGTAATAGCGAGACTTATTATGTAAAATCTTTGATTACTTTAGATAATTTACAGCAAGAGTTTTTAAACTATTTTTTTAAAAATAAAGAAAACTTGGATTCTTTGTTATCTGAAGAATCATTTCAAAAGGGTATGAAACTTTCTTATGGAGATGTTCATGCAACTGTCTATTTTAAAGAGTATACCCAAATATATAATCTAAATCTTTTAGCAAGAAATGATGCAGTTTTTAATAAAGAGTTAGCGCAATTTTTCAGTGATAATAACGTCTTGGAGTTTGAACGTTTTAAACAATGGGTTATTGGTAAAGTTAATCAATATGGGGAGATTACTAGTTTTGAGCAAATTGATCTTTTGGTTGATGAATTTGCTAAAGTGAATCGCTACAATGAAATAAGGATACTAGTAGATAAGTTTACTTTTTTTGATATTAAACAAAAGAGTGTTATTTTAGGAAATATTATAGTTAATCATGATAATAAAGTAGCACAAAGTGATTTTATTTATGATATTACCTCAAAGAAAATAGAGGGGTTAAGTATTGCCTTTCAATAAAGTTAGAACAAATCTATTTTTAACAAAAAAATCTTATTTTAAAACGAAAGAGAAGGTTAATCTTATACTCTCTCCAGAGTTTTATTGGGTGAGAGAGTTTGAAATTCCCGTAAAAAATAAAAAAGAGGCGATGAATTTTATTCCAAATCTTTTTAGTGATATTTTACCAAATGATGTTTTTAGTTATTTTGCAATTAAAAAAAAAGAAGGTAAATTTTTAGCATTTGCATATAAAAGTGATGAGATTATGAATTATGCAAAACGTTCCAATCTCGAACTTGTGCAAATTTTAAATGTTTATTTTGGGCAAACAGAACTTAAAGAGATAAATGCTTTTAATATTAGCGGTGATAGTTTTCAATATACATCAGATGAGGTATTAGTAAAACTACCCTTTTCTTTAGAAAATAATGAACTGACAAATGAGAAACTAACTAGTTTAAACCTTTCGAAACATCGTATAAAGATAGAGTTTTATAATAGTTTAATGGATAAAAAATATATTACTAGTTTTATTGCCATTTTATCTGTAATTGCTGCATTGAATTTTTTTAAATATGCAATATACTTGAAAAATATTGATATTGTACAAATGAAAGAGAATCAGTTAAAACAAAATTATAAGTTACCCTCTAGCTTGTTAGAAACAGAGTCTATTTTAAAGAGCATGCGAAAAAAATTTAAAAAAGATGAAAAACTTAGATTATTAATAGGAGTGATTCTTGATTATAAACAGCATGATAGGAGTGCTAGTTTTAGAAAAATCATCTTTAATTCTAAAGAATTCGTGCTTGAATTTAAAAACATTAATAAAAACAAATTAGAGAGTTATTTTAAAAGTAAATTTAAAAAAGTTAGGATAAATGAGCTAAAAGAGTCTACAAAGGTGGTATTGAGTTATGAATAGAATTAACCCTATGTATCCGCTTTTACTGGCATTGAGTGTTGTAATAGTTTCCTTTATATTGAACTTTTTAGTTAAAGATGAGTTTATTCAAATAAATCAAAGTTATTTTGAACGTTTACGTATTGCAAAAGAGTACCAAATCCTAAAAAGCAATCATCAATCAAAAGCTCAAATTAAAGAAAGACTTGAAGGTATTTTAAATGATAAAAAGTTTAAAAAGGAGAATATAAAGGTTGAAAAAATAAAAGGTAAATGGAAGATTGTACTAAAAAGTGAGAATTTAAAAATTTTACACGACTTTTTAAACCGCATATTAAAAGACCGTTTTAGTATTGAGAAAATGGAAGTTTCAGATAAAACTATAAAAATGGAAGTGAGAATGTAGATGAAAAAAATTCTGATAATTGTAATCTCAAGTTTACTATTTTTTCTTTTTTTTGTTGCTACATTTCCAAAAGAGAATGGCTATTTTTTTCTTGAAAAGAAGATGCTTTTACATCAACTAGTAATCTCAAATGAGAAAACTAAAGAGCATGTTTTTTCCTTTGAGCTACGAGATGGGGAAGTTCGATATAAAAAACAACCTTTGTTTGTTTTTGAACAAATAAAACTTATGACATTTTTATTTTTTACGAAACTTGAGTCAAATAATATTGCTTTGTATCATAAGAAAAAGTCTGTATACGTTCAACTCATAGATAAGGTAAAGATAAAACATCATGTTTTGAACCCTCTATTTATTCAAGGAGAAGCAAATGGGGACGTTGGAGAACTAAAGTTTAATATAAAGTTAAAAGAGCGTTTAATGAAAATAGATTTAAAACCATCTAGATTAATGAAAAAAGAGTTTAGAAACTATTTAAATCAAATGAAACAAGACGCAGGGGTTTATTATTATGAATATCGATTCTAAATCTCTTATAAAAATAGTTTTTGTTATAACTACTTTATTTGTGGTAGCTTTTCTAATAAATTTTATATTCTTTTTACTTCTTCCTAAACAAACTGTAGAGTACTATGAACAGAAGAGTTATCGGTATCCTTATCGAAACTATGATCTGTTAAGTCTTTTTTCTAAACATGATATTAAAAAAGTGAAGAGCAAAAAGCAAAATACCAGTTATTCTTTATTATCTCAAATCAAGCTTAATGCTGTTTATGCAAAAGCTCAGGGCTTAGGGTGGGTTGTTATTCAAGAAAAGGGTAACCAAAAGACACATGTCTTAGCATTAGAGGATACGTTTAAAGGGTATAAACTCAAAAATGTTTATAAAGAATATGCACTTTTTGAAAAAAATAAAAAGAGGTATAAAGTAATAATGAAAAATGAAAAGTTAAAATATAACTCTTTAAAAAAAGAGATACCACATACTAAGAAAAAGAGGTGAGAGAATGCATTTTATAAAAATTTTAATGGTTGTTTTATTGTTTTCAATAACATTATTTGCAAAGAGTACTCCTGTTGATATTAGTTTTAAAGACTTAAAAATCGAAGACTTGATTAAAATCACCTCAAAAATTATCAATAAAAATATACTTTTAACAACAAAAATTAATGGGAAAGTTGATTTTATTACAAATAAACAACTGTATGAAGAGGATATATATAATATATTGATGTATGTGTTAGAGTCAAAAGGTTTTACCATTGTTGAAAATGAAGGAATATTAAGAATTGTCAAAATGAGTGAAAGTGCAAAATATAACTTGCCTGTAGTTTTTGGAGGAGAAAAAAGTACCTATCATCAAATGGTAACTCAAGTTTTTTCTGTTCAGTACTCTAATGTAGAGTATGTCGCTTCAAAGATTCGTCACCTAATTTCAAAATCTGCTAAGTTAGTTACAGATAAAGAGTCCAATGTAATAGTTATTACTGATTTTGAAAAAAATATTAAAACGATACAACGAGTCATTACTTTAATCTCAAAAGATGCAAAGAAAACAATAATGAGTGTAAGTTTAAAAAACATACAAGCTTCAACTGCAGCAACAACCATGAAAAATATTGCAAAATCAGTTTTTGATGAAAAGATTGCAAAAGAAAAAGTTGTCGTTTTAGCCAATAAAGATAACAATTCACTTTTACTTGTTGGAAAAAAGAAAAATGTAATTTTTTTAAAAGAGTATATTCAAAATGTCGACAAAATAGGAAGCATGGCAGAACGCGCTGTTGAAGTTATTACTTTAAAAAATGTAGAAGTGAAAAATATCATTAAGATTATTAATACAATCATTGATAAAAAAAAGTATATTGATGTGAATAGTAAACCTTATGCCTCAACAGATGAAGAGACAAATACATTAGTTGTAGTAGGTCCTAAGTACGAAATTAAGTATATTAAAGAGTTAATTCATAAATTAGATAGAGATAGGCTACAAGTTTACGTTCAAGCTAAAATTATTGAAGTAAGTGCTAATAAGACACATAACTTGGGAATTAAATATGGTCTTACAGGTGCTGAAACTACGGGAAGTGGGATTTTTACCTTGGGAGCAAATCTGGGCGGTTCAGTTAGTGCATTGTCTTCTGGAGTAGACTCAGTTCTTTCTTTTAATAAAAAAACTTTAGATTCTGGAATTGCACTTGGCGCAACGTTGAATTTATTGAAGAATAATCAAGCCATTGATATTGTTTCAGAACCTTCAATTTTATGTATTAATAATAAAGAATCGTCTATTTATGTAGGGGAGACAAAATCCTTTCAAACTGGCACCACAACTACAGATGGTGGAACAACCAGCAATACCTTTCAAAGAGAAGATATAGGTTTGACATTAAAAGTAAAACCTAGAATCTCAGATGAAAACAAAGTAACTTTACAAATTGAAACAATATTAGAAGATGCAAGAGAGTTAAAAGATGGGCAAACAAATCCAGATACCACAAAAAAAGAGGTGAAAACAACAGCTATCGTATCTAATGGCGAGAGCGTTATTTTAGGTGGATTAATAAAAAATAAAACAGATGTTATTAATGATAAAGTACCTTTGCTTGGAGATATCCCAATTCTTGGAACTCTTTTTAGAAATACTAAAGAGGCAGAAGATAAGATTAATCTTGTTGTTATTATGACACCTTATATTATTCCAAAGAGTAAGGATTTAAGTTACATTAGAGAACAGTTAAGTGAACTAAAATCTTTAGAAGCAGAGTTTTCAAGAGATTTAGAACTACGTCTAGTAAAACGGCAGTTATTGGTTGAAAAAAAATCAAAAGAGTTAGATGAAGAGAAAGAAGAAATCCTTGATGAGTTAAATGATTTTAAGGAAGAAAAAAAATCTAAAAACAGTTATTATGAAGATGTTCGTAAAAAACACATGGCAATTATAATGGGAGAATAGATGCAAATTCAAGAGTACCACTATCCAAATTTATTGCCATATGAATATGATGGCTACGAGTTCGCTTTAAAAAATTATGTGTTGTTTTCAAAAATTGAAGAGGAAGGGGTTATTTGTATCTATCAAAAGCATCTTAGTATTGCCTTGGATTATCTCTCAAAGTTTGATTATCCTTATGAAGTAATTTTTTTAGATGAAATATCTTTTGATAGGCTATACAACCGATTTATAGAAATTCGTACTGATAAACAGATGATAACAATTCAAAAAGAACAAGAGGATGCTTTTGTTGAAGATGAAGATTTTTCTGTTTCTGAGTTTTTAAAAACTAGTTCCGATATTTTGACTTCTGAAGAGTCTGCTCCTATTATTAAGTTTGTAAATTCACTATTTTATCAAGCAATTAAAAATCGTTCAAGTGATATTCATATAGAGATGCATGAATTTAAAGGTGAGATTCGTTATCGGGTTGATGGTGTTTTATTTAAACATATAGAGCTTGACAAAAATATTATGGAGTTAGTTATAAGTCGTATAAAAGTTATTTCTAATTTGGATATTAGTGAAAAAAGAATACCTCAAGATGGACGTACACAAATTAAAGTTTCTACTAAAACATTAGATGTAAGAGTCTCTGTTTTACCGACGTTTTACGGTGAACGTATAGTTATGCGTATTTTAATGCAGAGTGATGAAATTCCAACACTCAGTGATCTTGGTTTTTCAAAAGAGATTACGCAAAGTTTAGAAAAACTGGTTAAAAAAAGTTATGGAATGATATTAGTTACAGGACCTACGGGGAGTGGTAAATCAACTACATTGCATGCATTGTTACAACATATTATTGACAGTGAAAAAAATATTATTACGATTGAAGACCCTGTAGAGTATAAATCAGACCATATTAATCAAATACAAGTTAACAATCAAGTTGGACTAACTTTTGCTAGTGGTTTACGCTCAGTATTGAGGCAAGATCCTGATATTGTTATGGTGGGTGAAATTAGAGATAGTGAAACCGCATCAATATCGGTCCAAGCAGCACTTACAGGGCATTTGTTATTTTCTACTTTACATACAAATCGTGCCCCAGCTGCGGTATCTAGACTTGTTGATATGGGAGTTGAAAAGTTTTTATTGACCTCTTCTTTGTTAGCTGTATTAGCGCAAAGGTTAGTCAGAAAACTATGTCCCCATTGTAAAGAGGAGGACTTTTTAGCAGAGCAATTTGGAAAAGATTTTGATATAAAAAGTAATACAAAAATATATAAATCAATGGGATGTAAACTGTGTAATTTTACGGGATACAGTGGCCGTATAGCTATTGGTGAACTTTTTGTTGTCGATAAAAGTGTTATTGAATATCTTCAAGAGGATGTAGATGATAATATTTTATTAAACTTAGCAATAAAAAATGGAATGATACCCTTACATGAGCAGTTAAATACAATGTTAATTAATGGGGAAACTTCATTGGATGAAGTTGCAAGAATTGGAATAAAGTAATCTAATGGGTAAAAATACAAGTCGCTATAGAACTAAAAAAGCATTAACAATTATTGAGGTATTGATTTCTATTCTTTTAATAACAATTGTCATTGGTTCCTTATTGCAGATTAAAAGTAATAATTTACATATCATTGAAAAAAGTGATGAAAATAGTTTGTATAAATCTTATATCTCTTTATTTGCTTTGGATTATATAAAGGCTGAAAATAGAAATTTAAAACATGATATTACAAAAAGTTTAACTATTGTAGAGGATAGTATAAAGAACCATTTAGAAGTATCCAATATAGTGATAAAAGATAAGGAAATTAAAGAAGAAAATGAACTCGAAACTCTTGTAAGTTTTCAAGTGATTGAATCTACGTATAGTGTAAAAGATAAAGTTGAAAGAAAGTTTTACAAGGTGATAAATATTCAATGAAAAAGGCATTTTCATTACTTGAGGTTCTTATTAGTATCATGCTTTTTTCAATGGTACTCCTATTTTTATATAAAACGTTAGATATAACACAATCAACAAATGATTTTTACACTCAGAAACTCAAAGATAAGGTTGATAAAAAAAGAATTAAAAAACTCTTTTATGAAGATATAGCCCATGCGTCGAAAGTTAAAATCTCTTTTGATCGTTTTGGTTTTGCAATTTTAAAGTTGGAGACAAAAAATATGTACCATAACTCTTTCTTTAAACATGTTACTTATATAGTTTCGCGAGAGAAAAGTCTTTTTAGAATAGAGAGCTTTTCAAAATTTAATGAAAGTGAATTGTTAGATTCTTTTTTTTCACAAGCCTATACGGATCAAATCTTAAAAAATATAGAGGTTTTTAAAGTTGCCATTTCAAAAGAGAATAGTCGAATTTATACTATTCTTTTAAAGCAAAAGGCACAATCTACAACTATGACTAATGCACTCATGATAAATGGTATCTAATATCCTTAAAAGGGAACTTTTCTGAAGTCAAGCTGAAATTTTCTTTCCTCTTTGTTCCTCATTTTTTTCCTATGCATCACTTATTATTGATGTTGTAATATGATTTCTTGAGTTATTATTTTTATTTTTTAAGACATAAATTCTGTGAGAATAATAAGGAACAGAGTCAAAATGAACTTCTTCTTTAGTACTAGTTGATAATTTTATCTGATTTTTTGCCTTTTTTACCTATAATTCGCGAATAAAAATAAAATATAACAAGAGGTAACCCATGGGATTAGGTGTAGGAATCGTTGGACTTCCAAATGTCGGAAAATCAACAACATTTAATGCATTAACAAAAGCACAAAATGCAGAAGCACAAAACTATCCGTTTTGTACAATTGAACCAAATAAAGCAGTGGTTCCAGTTCCAGATAAACGACTTGATGAATTAGCAAAAATTGTTATTCCTGATAAAATTCAACACTCAACAATTGATTTTGTTGATATTGCTGGATTAGTAAGAGGGGCATCAAAAGGTGAAGGATTAGGAAATCAATTCTTATCTAACATTCGAGAAGTTGAAGTGATTTTACATATGGTACGATGTTTTGAAGATGGAAACATTACCCACGTTGAGGGAGATGTAAATCCACTACGAGATATTGAAATTATTGAAACAGAGTTAATCTATGCAGATATTACTCAAGTTGAAAAAAAGATTGAAAAATTAAAAAAACAGTCAAAAGCATCTAAAGAAGCAGCAGCTCAATTAAAAGTTGCGGAAAGCTTAATGGCACACTTAGAGGACCTTCAACCTGTAAAAACATTTGATGATATTGAAAATGAGTTCTTCCTTTCTATGGATAAAGAGTTACGTTTCTTATCAAACAAAGATGTAATTTATGGTGCAAACATGGATGAAGACTCTTTAATGGATGGAACTAATGAGTATGTTGAGGTGCTAAAAGAGCATGCAGTTACTGTTAATGCAGATGTGATTACACTTTGTGCAAAAATTGAAGAAGAACTTGTTGGTATGGATGATGAGGAAGCAAAAGAACTATTAGCTGATTTAGGGGTAGAAGAATCAGGGTTAGAACAAATTATCCATAAAGCGTTTGATAAGTTAGGACTACAATCATACTTTACTGCTGGTAAAGTAGAAGTTAGAGCTTGGACAATTCGAAAAAATACAAAAGCACCACAAGCAGCAGCTGTAATTCATAATGACTTTGAAAAAGGGTTTATCAAAGCTGAAGTAATCTCTTATGAAGATTACGTGGCAAATGGTGGCGAAGCTAAATGTAAAGAGGCTGGAAAGCTAAGACTTGAAGGAAAAGATTATATCGTGCAAGACGGAGATGTTATGCACTTTAGATTTAATACTTAAAAAATAATTTTTTGATTAAAGCTTAGTTATTTCTAAGCTTTAATTGAATTTTACATGTTATATTATTTTGTTAATAGCTAATATGAATCTATTTTTGTTATAATTAATCATATTTAGTTAAGGATACTTGTAATGGAACTGCAGCTTATTGATCAAATAGAATCTTTACCTCCTTTACCTAAAACACTTCTCAAAATTGTAGAATTTGAAACAAATAACCAACTTCAACCTGAAACCCTTTTAGCGATTATTGAAAAAGATCCTTTAGTGGTTTCAACGCTGTTAAAAGCAGCAAATTCCTCGTTGTTTGGTTTTCGTGGAAGTGTAGAGACACCCAGTCGGGCTATCAATCTTTTAGGAATTAATTTTTCTCTTGCAGTTATCATGTCAAGTATTTTAAACAATCTTGTTAAAACTGACCTCTCTCCCTATGGGTTAACGGATGATGCTTTTATTCATAACTCTCAACTACAGTTTACTTTAGCGCAAGTTTGGGCAGATGAGATATCTGTTGAGTTAAAAGAAGATCTTCAACTTCCAGCATTACTTCAAGAGATAGGGAAATTTATTATCTCAAGTATTCTATTAAAAGAGGACAGGGCCAAAGAGTTTAATGATTTACTTAACCTTTACAATTGCGATTTTAAAGCAGAAAAAGAGTTAGTAGGGTACAGTACTTCTGAAGTAACTGCCATGATTTTTAAGCACTGGCGACTTAATGATGATTTATCACGAATCATTGAGCATATTGATTATCCAGAGGCCAATGACAGTGTTAAAACAGCTTATTTACATGTGATTAAAATTGCTTGTAATCTTATTGACCCTTTAAGTGAAAAAAGTCTTGAAACTGCACGTAAAGAAGTCGAAAAATATAAGTTAGATAGGGAACTTTTTGAAAAAGCAATACAAAAACTTCGAGAGAAATTAGAAAATAATTGATATAGTGTTATAATAACTTTTAGTTATAAGTATTTTTAAGGAATTAAATGTCAAATGGTATTTTAAATAAAATTGAGTCATTACCACCATTACCTCAAACAATTATAGAGATAGAAAATTATAGAAAAGAGGATTGTAAAGATGCTCTAAAACTACTTCGTATTATCGAAAAAGATGCATTAGTAATCACAACATTGTTAAAAACTACTAACTCTGCTATGTTTGGGTTTCGAAGTGCCGTTGAGACACCAAGCCGAGCAATAAATCTGTTAGGAATTAACTTTACGGTTTCTATTGCAATTGCAAGTATTATTAATAATCTTATTAAAACAGACCTTGAACCCTATAGTTTATCAGGGGATGATTTTATGCGACTTTCAAATATTGCAACCTCTTTGGCAAATATTTGGTTAACAAAACTTGATGCGGAATTACGCGATGAGTTAGTCCTTCCTGCACTACTGCAAGAAGCAGGGAAGTTTATTATTGCTGATGTAATTGCTAGTAATGAAAAAACTGAACCTTTTAAAGAAGAGTTTACTCAAACTAAGAATATCCCAGCTTTAGAAAAAGAGATGAGTGGTTATACCACATCAGAAGTGACGGCATTGGTTTTTGAACATTGGAAACTCAGTGAAAAATTGGTCTCTTCTATTAAGTATGTTGATGATTTAGAAAATTGTGACCCAGAGTATTTACAGCAAGCTCAAATCCTAGATGTCATCAAGACTGCTTGTGATGTAAGAGATCCCTTAGGAAGTGACTGTGTAAATAGTGCAATGAAAAAAGCGAAAACGTATGGTTTAGATACACAACTCTTTTATCAAGCTGTTGTTAAATTACAAGAGCGACTTTTAGACGAAGAGTAGTTTAAGGCGAAGATTACTCTTCGCTACTCAAATTCAAAATAGTGCTCTTGACTACTTTTGGCACTCTCTAAAGCATAACTAGACTTTTCTAAGACTGTTTTTGCCTCTGCCCACGTTACAGCTATAATTGGCTCTATGGTATAAACATTTTCTTCAATGGTTCCATTTAGTTTTTTAATAGAATCAATAATCGTTTTATATTCACTACCTTTTTCAAGGATAAAACAGACTTTTGGACCATTGAGTCTAAAGGTTGGTACAATATCATTGATTTGCGTTGCTATTTGTTTAAAGTAACTGTTACCTTTGTAGTAAGAGTATTTTTTATTAAGCATTTCAAGATTGTTAATATAAATCTCAACAAAGATAAATTCCTCTTGGTAACTCTCCAGACTTTTTATAAGTTGTGATATATTGTTTAAGTGAGTAATAGAGTCAATATACAAGGGAATACTCTTAAGGTAACTGGTTAAAATATTGGTGATATTTTGTTGGATAAAAGCTTGGTTATTTTCAAAAATGTGACTAAAGATTTTTTTGTAAATGGTTGAATAGGATAAATGAAGTTCGAAATCTTCAATTAAAGCAACTTCAACCGTTTCATAACCTAGATCTTGAATTTGTTCATCTTGTTTTAAGCCACTAATATTACTTTTAGCTAAACCATAAAAAATATCATTAGAGATGAGTTTTTCCATGTGTCTATTAAGCTTTTCATTATTGAGCCCATCTTCTTTGTAGATATCACTGATAATATTAACTAAGCTTTGATTGATTTGGTATTTACGACGAATCTCATCTTCTTGAAAATAGTTTTGTAAAGTGTGGTTTGCCATTTCAAATAGATTCTCGTCAGTAATCGCTTTGAGTTGTACATTTAAACTCACAACGGTGTATTTTCCAATATTTTTCAACAGCTGGGTATTGAGTTCTTTAAACTCTTGTTCTAGGGGCTCTTTAGAGTTGATATAAATATACGTCGCATAACAATCTAACACTTTATCTTGGGAACTTTTATCAAAGAAAAAAGAGTAATAAACTGCCAATGAAAGATAAATTTTTGAATACATAGGCATAAGATGTGAAGCTGTTTTATTTTGTTCAATGTAGTTTATGATTTCGTAATCAAGGGATTCTTTGATAGCTTTACTTTTTGCTTGGGTGAGTTTTTGAATGATTAAATCACACACTTTTAATTTATAGTATTCATGGTAATCATTGGCATACTTATCAAAACTAATCATGAGTTGTAGTATGGAAATAAGCAGCGTATTATCACACTGTTTAGAAAAGAGAATAATATAAAAAATCAGTTCCATATTGGAGCTGTTAAACTCTTTTTTATTCATAAAATCGTTTAAGATAAAAAAGTAACTCTCTTTAAATTGTGTTTCATCATAGATAAAAAGGTAGTTATTTAAAAGAATATTTCTAAACTCATCAAGGCTTTCAAACTCTTTTTTAGGGGTATGGTGAATCATATTTTTATAAAGCAGTTTAATGTTTTTAAATAATACTAGATGGTCATACTCCTCTTTAGTATAGTACTTTTCAAGTTTATACAATAGAGTCAATAAAAGGGTTGTAGCGTTATTGAGATAAATCTTATAATAGACAGTGATATCTTTGCAGTTTCCAAAGTTTGTCTCTTGGCTTAGTGCATAACCGTCGCTTAATTTTTCAAAGTTAAAATAGAACTCTTCGATTAAATATTTGGCATCTTTATTTTTCTTTTCGATAAAGGGTACATGAGAATAATAAAATAGAAATTTCCCCATGATATTATTGAGTTTTCCAATATGTTCTTCATCCAATTTGAGACGATATTTAACCATATTAATGGTTTCACTTAGTAACTCAATAAATTTCTTAATACTGCGTTTTCTTTGAATATCGATTGCATTTATGGTACAAATTTCATTAAAGAGTTCAATGAGCGTGATGTAATAATCAAACATCAGTTTAAACTCAAGTTCTGAGAGTTCTTGGGCTAAAACAAGACGCTCTTCATAATCTCTAAAGAGGGTAGAGATATTTTCATAGTTATAGTAGTTGTAGTTTTCAAATACTTCATAGTTTTTTCCAAAAGAGAGCAGGTGAATTATAGTGACAATCTCTTTATAGATTTTTGTGGATTTATCGTTGATAACATGATTCATTTTCTCTTTGACATGCTCTAATAAAAAGGCTTGAAAGTTAATATTATTATTAATTTCACTGTGAATATCATCGGGAATATCTTGATTGGCAAGATAGCGTTGGGTTATAAACTCTATAATACTTGCATATGCTATATTGTTATTGTCAATAAAGCCTTCATCTTCAGGAAGGGCGTACTTTTTGACTAAGTTTTGAATGATAATATCTTCACTATCTAAATCTAAAAAATCAGCTAAATTATTCTCTTCTTCTAGTGCAAACATAACGGCTCTCCCATAAACTAATTAGTATAAAATAATGGTATATATTATAGTCTTATAAACCTTGAAGAAGCAAATTCCATAAATACTCAACCTCGTCATCTTCAAACATTATGAGTGATTTATCATGAAATAAAGAGGTGACTTTTTTCATTTTAAACTGTTTACTGTAGGTACACTCTGCATGTACAGGGTGAAAACTGCGAACCAGTGATATTTTTTCAGTGATAGTAGTATCACACAGTAGGCAAATAAACTCTGTGTGTAGACGTCCTTCAAACTCTAGTAGTTGAATATATGACTCGATGATAGCGCGTTTTGGATTTTGTTTAATGATTTTAGAAACAAGATTGTCCAGTAGTTTAAAGTAAAAACTATCTAATACTTCCACATCTTTTAAGTGAGGGTAAAAAAGTTTTAATAGGCGTTGCCAACAGTAGAGTTTATCCCTATCTAAAATCCAGTTAAACCCTAGTTGAATCACATCTTTTAGTCGTGGCATGGTTGATTTTAGATTTGTCTCTAATTCAAAATCTATTTTATAACCAATATTGATGTTGGAGTGGCGTGCTCCGTAAAAACGGTAGGCTGTTATTAGATGTTCTCGTGTGATTATGGTGACAATAAGGTCGTCATCTCTGACAGACTTTACATCGATAATATAACCTTGCATCTACTCTTGTCTCATATCCTCAATATCTGAAATAATCTCTTCACACTCTTCTTCATCTAGTTCACCATTTTGTGCTTCATTGAGCATGGCTAAAAAATCACTTTTCATCTCTTGAATATTTTGTAACTCTTCTTTGATTTCAGGAGTCTCTTTTTTTGAGGCAATAATTTCAAAGAGGTCATCAATATAATCATTTAGTTCTGGTAATACCTCTTTTTCTAAAAGTTTTTCTAATGCTTTTGCTTTTGACATTTTCTATCCTAGTTTGTTTTGTTTTGACAATAATTGGGAAATATTATAGCTAAACTATATTGCACAATTGCTTGATTAAATATTATTATGGTATTATAATTTATTAATATAACTAGGAAAGGTAATTGATGAAGTTTACAAATGTTACTATTGCAAAGTCTGCGAATATTTTATATGATGGGCATGTAACAAGTCGAAGTTTAGTTTTTGATGATGGAAGTCGAAAAAGTTTAGGTATTATGTTACCGGGTGAGTATGAGTTTATCTCTATTCATGAAGAAATTATGGATATTCAAGCAGGTGAATTAGAAGTAATGTTGCCAGCAGAAGATTGGAAAAAAATCGTAGCACCTCAAACGTTTAATATTCCACCAAACTCAAAATTCAAACTAAAAATACACTCTTTAGTTGACTACTGCGTCTCTTTTATTAAGTAATTAAAACAATGCGATTCTTTTCGCATTGTTCATATACCCTCATTTTTTTAACTCTATTTTTTAGGCATAAAAAAAGGCTAAGGTAAAAACCCTAACCTCTTAATAGTGTATTTGTATGCGTTATTAGTTAACTGCTACTTCTACAGGAGTACCTTCCCAGATACCGTGCTTTGTACAGTAACCGTGAGCTACTAAGTTTAATTTTTTACCATTTGGGATAATAGTAAATGTAGTTGTATTATGAGCTTTAACATTTCCTAGTGTTCCTGGAACGTAAGAAGCTTTTGCTAATTGAGTATCACCATTAAATAGTGTTACAGACTCAATAAAGTGATCAAAATCATCTGGATGAGTGTATTCGTTACCCATTTTAACTGTTACTTCAAATGGCTCACCTGCAGTTGCAGTATCAGCACAGTGAATAAACGGACTGTGTCTATCAATTAAATCTTTTTTCGCTTCTCTCTCAACTGTATCAATATCAACATATTTGTTAATCTTTGGCATTGTAATCTCCTAAAAATAAATTGCGCATATTATACACTAATTTTTTTAAATTAAATAGGATAATTTCTATCCTAATTAAACAATTTAAGAAAAGTATCAGGAATTGAAAAATAAGAATTGTGTTATATTGAGATAACTTTCGCTAAGAAAAGAGCTTTCTAGTCTTATTTTTGCTATACTTCGCCCTATGAATAAAGAAGACTATTTTATTAAACAATTTATTTCAAAAAAGAGTAGTTTTATTGGTGATGATGGTGCTGTTGTAGGTAACTATGTCTACAGTATGGATGCTTTTTTTGAAAATGTTCATTTTAAACGTGACTGGATGAGTCTAAAACAGATTGCACAAAAAGCGATGTTAGTTAATATCTCTGACGCTATTGTTATGAATGCTATTCCAAAGTACGCACTTTTAACCGTTGCAATTCCAGCAAGTTATACAAAAGAGCAATTAAAAGAGTTAGCAAGTGGTTTTAAAAAAGTTGCAAAAGCATACAATATTGAAATTATTGGTGGGGATACTATTTGCAATGAAAAACTTGATATCTCTGTTACAATCATCTCACATACTAAAAAACCAGTTTTAAGAACAGGAACAAAAAAAGACAACTTAGTAGCATATACAGGTGAACTTGGTCGTTGTAGAAATGATTTAGAACGATTACTCAAGGGTAAAAAAATTGATAAAAAATCGAAGTTTATCAAACCCAAACTCAATGCAAAGTTCTTTTATGAAATAGCGCCTTATATTAATTCGGCACTTGATATTTCAGATGGATTGTTTTTTGAGTTGGAGCGTTTATCAAAAGCCAATAATGTAGGATTTAATTTTTTAACAAAGATTGAACCCTCTATTGGTTGCTCAGGAGAAGAGTATGAAGTGCTTTTTACCTTTGATAAAAAAGCTAAAAAAGTTATTGAAAAAATAGCCAAAAAATATAACATAACATTAAATATTGTTGCAAAAGCAACAAAAGGAAACTACACATCAAACTGTAGTGGACACCATTTTTAGGATATAAGAAACAACTCGTTGTTTCCTTCAGGATTTATTTCCACTACTAAAAGAAATAATATAAGTAATTGGTCCCTTTTTATGTGGGACACATCAAAAGGACAAAAATGAATAAACAATTTTTTTTAAACCACTCTAAAATAGATGTACTATTTAAACAAAACAGGGATGATTTTGTTGTAACAGAAATCCCTTTATATGATTTTTCAGGTGAGGGTGAACATCTTATTTTAAAAATTAGAAAAAAAGACTTATCAACATGGGATGCGGCACAAATCATTGCAGATTTTGTAGGATGTAAAATTCGCGATATTGGTTATGCAGGATTAAAAGATAAAAATGCCATGACAATACAATCTGTATCAATTCATAAACAGTATGAAGAGAAGTTAAAAACCTTTAAACATGACAATATCAAGATTCTCGAAACCACATACCATAATAACAAAATCAAAATTGGACACCTCAAAGGTAACCGTTTTTTTATTCGTTTAAAACGTGTTACCCCCGTAGATGCCAGAAAGATTGAACAAGTCCTTGGAACTATTGCTCAACACGGTATGCCAAACTATTTTGGGTTTCAACGTTTTGGAATCGAGGGTGATAACTATAAAAAAGGGAAAGATATCATAGATGGTAAACTTAAAGAGAAACGAAAGAATTTACGTCAAATGTACGTGAATGCTTACCAAAGTTATCTTTTTAATCAGTGGTTATCTCGTCGAATTGAAATCTCTAAATTAGTGGATGCCTTTGAACCTAAAGAGGTATATGAAAAACTTCAACTTCCTCTTGATGTGGTTAAGCAGATGAAAAGTCAAGCACACCCTTTTAAACTATTACCAGGTGATCTTATGAATCACTACCCATTTGGGCGAATTTTTCATGTTGAAGATTTACCCGTAGAAGCAGAAAAGTTTAATAATCGAGATAGAGTTGCTACGGGATTATTATGTGGTAAGCGGGTGAAAAAAGCAGTTGATTTAGCCCAAGACATTGAAGTTGAATTTGATGAAAAAGTACCTGAAGATGGTGCACGACGTTTTGCGTGGATTTTCCCTGATGAAATAGAGAGTAACTATAAAGAAGAGAAAAACTGGATGGAGTTACAATTTACCCTTCCAAAAGGCTCATATGCCACTGAACTTATTTCTGAATTAATTCATTAGTCATAAAAAAGTAATTTTATAATAACTATTATAATAAAACTTGCATAATTGTAAGGAAAAAATAGATAAACTTAAAACTTATCGGCTAAAAATAGTCGCATGTTTTAAGGAGTTTCTATGAAGTATGAAGAGTTAATTACTGAGCTTTGTGATGTCATTAAAGAATCTGAAGTTAATGCCGCTTTAATTTATGAAAATTTAGAGTCAATCCAAAGCACTATTGATGATACTAAATTAGCACAAAAGACAAAGAGGTCTATTGAGAAAAAAGTATCTGAATCGTTAGGTCTACTACAACATCAAGACTTACACCGTCAAAAAATTGAACGGGTTGTAAACTACGTATGTGAACATAATAATATCGACAAATCTCAATACAATCTTGCTGATTCTGCTAAGTATTTAGCGGGGGATAGCTCTTCAGATGTCGTTTCTGAAGATGAATTAGAAGAACTAATCCGTCAAATGGCTGCGAATTAGTCACTAACCGTTTGTAAGTGCTCGACTTACAAACGGCTATTTTAGGTGATTATTTTCGGGTACACACATCTTTTTTAAGATGATTTAGTGTTCCAAAGATTCTTAAGGCTTCAATTTCTACTGCTTTTGCATTGCTGTTTAGTTGAGAGTTTGGCACTTTGTTTGAGTTGTCATCAACAAGTGTTTGTAGTTTTCCATGTAAACTTTGACTTAATCCTTTTAAGTCTTCAATTGAACTCATATTAGCTTGTGGATTTTTTTGAACATAGTTCCCAATCCATTTTGCCATTGATTCATCTTTTGCAACTGACCATGTTTTAAACTGTCCAAGTTGTGAATAAACACCATCTTTAAGTCGTAAAACGTCTACTTTTAATTTCGCTGTATCATAAACTAAATCAATATCACATACTTCATCTCGTGTCTCTTCTAAGAAACTTGCTCGTGAAGCTGCTGTTACTAGTGAGTTTGACATATCTGCAATTTGTGCAGACATTTGAGAAATCTCTTCGGCTACTTGTGCATTTTGTTGCGTAGCATGATCAAGATTTGTTACCGCATCATTAATTTGTGTGATACCTCTCTCTTGTTCTTTAGACGCAGTTGCAACATTTTCAATGATTTCAATCGTATCAGAAATCTTAGAGTTAAGATCTTTGTATCCATGAATCATGTTATCTGCAATCTCTTTACCATCATTGGCTTTAGACGTTGCTGCTTCAACGATATCTTTAATCTCTTTAGCAGCTTCTGCAGATCTACTAGCTAGATTTCGTACTTCTTGTGCAACAACTGCGAAACCTTTTCCTGCTTCACCAGCAGTTGCTGCTTCAACAGCAGCGTTTAGTGAAAGGATATTGGTTTGGAATGCAATTTGGTCAATCACTTCAATAGCTTCGTTAATAGAACTAACTTGAACATTAATCTCATCCATAGCTGTTGTTGTTTGATTAGCTAAGTCTTGCCCTTTTTGAGCAGAAATCGTTACACTTTGAGCTAACGTAGACATTTGACCTGTGGCTTGTGTATTACCTTGAATATTTGCAGTAATTTCTTCTAATGCGGCAGCTGTCTCTTCTAATGACGCTGCTTGTGTATTTGAAGCTGTTGAAAGGTCGCTTGATGCTTTTGATAATACTTCTGTGTTATGGTTCAGAGAATCACCTGTATTCATAATCATTGCCAAAATTTCAGAAGTATTATGACCAACAAGTTTAATTCCTGCTGCAAGTGAACCTAAGTCACCATAGATTCCTTTGTCATCAATTTTATAATCAAATTTTGATTCAGAGTAGTTACGTAGAGTAATATTAATTTTATCTAAAGTCTCTTTTGTACTAGCAATCATTGTATTTAGTTTATTTTTGAGGTCTTCAACATATGGATTGTTTGCTTGTGAAGTTACACTATACACAAAGAAACCGTTCCCTGTTTTTTCTAGAATATCATTAGCTTCTTCGATAACTTTTTCATCTTGCGCTAATCCTTCTCTTACTTTGTCCATATATGCGTTGAAAAGCTGTGCTACTTCACCCACTTCATCAGTAGATTTAATGTTAAGTTTAATATTACTGTCATTTGATTCAAGCAAGTTCTCAAAACCATCTTTAAGTTCCGCAATAGGGTTTGTAACTCTTTTTACTAATAAGAATACTAAAACAATTGTAATCCAGCCAGAGATTGTTGCAATAATCAAAATAGAGATTAGCATATCAACAAGTCTATCATCAGACTCTTCTAATGAGAATGTTAAATCCATAACTCCAATTACTTCACCTTCTGCTTGGTTTGCGTGACAGGCAAGACAATCTTTTGTTGCAATCATAGGAGTAATACGTCGTAACCCATGACCATTTTCATTGTCCACTTCAACTACATGCTCTTTTTTCTCTTTAAAAGCGCGCAAAATTTCTGGGTCTTTAGAGGTTTTAGCTCCCGGGGAATACATATCAATTAGAGGTTGGCTTTTTGCAACGATAAGGCTTTTAACCCCTTTAATTGCTCTTGCTTCTTTTTCTGCACCTTGAATTTGTGCAGGATCACCGGTATTCATAGCATTTCGTAAACTTTGGAACATTGCAGTGTTTACAATTTCCAAGTTCTCTTTTGTAACAGCAATGGCATCATTGTGTACTTTGTTTGTCGTAAAGTAAACAACGGTTAAGCTGCTCAGGGTCATTAGAATAAGTAATGAAAATATTATCTTATTACTTATCTTTTTTGTAATTAACTTTAGCATTTCTTCCAACCTCTAAATTTAAGTTGCATTATTATATAATCAAATTTATTTAAAGATTATTAAAAAAGTTACAAAAAAAGAAAAAAATAATTATGATAGTAGGTATTCAAGGAATATTAGAAAAAAAAGAGCCAACATTGCTAAATATCAATGTTAATGGTATCATTTATGAGGTGCATGTTTCTGTTAATTGTAGTGCAAAGATATCAGAAAATAATGTTAAATTAGTAACGACATATATTATTCGTGAAGATGCACAAACCCTTTATGGCTTCTTAGATCCCAACGAAAAAAAACTTTTTGATACAGTAATTAAAATAAATGGAGTAGGTCCCAAGGTGGCTTTAGCTATTTGTTCTACCTTTACCCCTTCTTCTTTTGCTCAAATAGTTAGTTCTAATGATGTCTCAATGCTGAAACGCGTTCCTGGCATTGGTCCAAAGGGAGCAAGTCGTATTTTAGTAGAGTTATCTGGATTTATAATAGATGGTGATGATGAAGATATGGGAGCAACCAATACCCTAGAAGCAGCCATGGCTCTAGAGTCACTTGGCTTCAAAAAAGAAGTGGTTTCAAAAGTACTTAAATCATGTAGTGCAACCAATACGGGTGATTTAGTAAAACAAGCATTAAAACAGTTACAAAAATAGGAGAAAGTATTGAAAATAGGTATCGTTTTTGGAGGAGTGAGTTTCGAACACGAAATTTCAATTGTAAGTTCAATTGCAATGAAAGATGTGTTAAAAGATGAATTAATTTATATTTTTTTAGATCAAGATAGAACGTTTTATCATATCCCAACAGCTACAATTAAATCAAAACTTTTTAGTTCAGGTGAATATAAAAAGTGTGATACGTTAACATTAAAAAAAGGTGGCTTCTCAAAAAAAGCCATGTTTGGTGAAAAAGAACTGGATGTTGATGTTCTATTAAACCTTACTCATGGTGGTGATGGTGAAGACGGACTTTTAGCATCACTTTTTGAGTTTAACAATCTTGCTTATATTGGTCCTAGAAAAGGTGCTTGTGCCGTTGCTTTTAATAAGTTTTTAACAAAAGGTTATGCGGCTAGTACAGGTGTAAAGACCATAGACTATAACTATTTTACAAAAGATGATGAAGTTATTGTAGATACGTTCCCTGTAATTATAAAACCCGTTACACTGGGAAGTTCAATTGGTGTTTCTATTGTAAAAAGTCAAGAAGAGTTAAACTATGCTCTTGATGTTGCTTTTGAGTTTGATGATGCAATTATTATTGAACCTTTTATTTCAGGTATCAAAGAGTATAACCTTGCTGGATGTAAAGTTAATGGAGAGTTTCTTTTCTCAATTATTGAAGAACCTCAAAAAGCAGAGTTCTTAGATTTTGATAAAAAGTACTTAGATTTCGCACGAACGTCTACTGCACTCACAGCAGATTTGAGTGAAACTATGCAAGAAAAAGTAAAAGAGACATTTAAAAAAGTTTATAACAATACCTTCGAAGGTTCATTGATTCGATGTGACTTATTTATTGAAAATGATGAAGTTTACTTAAATGAAATCAACCCAATTCCAGGGTCTATGGCAAACTACCTTTTTGAAGATTTTAACGCAGTATTAACTTCACTTGCAAAAGCCTTACCAAAAACGCGTCAAATCAAAGTTGACTATGCTTATGTTAATAAAATCCAAGCATCAAAGGGTAAATAGTTGGCAGTAAAAGCAGTACGTTTAGACACTCAATCTTTTGATATTGCCTATGATATTGTTAATCCCAATGCAAAAAATGATTTGATTATTTTGCACGGATGGGGAAGTAACAAAGAGATAATGAAACAGGCTTTTTCTCAAACCCTAAGTGATTTCCGACATATTTATATTGATTTACCCGGTTTTGGCAAATCAACAAATGAGTATGTTTTAACGGTTTATGACTACGCAAAAATTATCGACACTTTTATTGAAAAAATGGGTGCTAAAAAGTTTGTTGTGATGGGACACTCTTATGGTGGTAAAGTCGCAACTCTGCTCAACCCTGAAAACTTAGTTCTATTAAGTAGTGCTGGAATTATCGAAGAAAAATCTTCAAAAGTCAAAGCTAAAATAGCTGTTGCAAAAACCTTAAAAGCTTTTGGTTTAGGAAAAATCACCAAAGCTTTTAGAAGTAAAGACGTGGTTCAAATGAGTGAACACATGTACGCAACGTTTAAAAATGCTATTGCAGAAAACTTAGAAAAAGAGTTTGCTAACTTTAAGAACAAAGCGTACATTTTTTGGGGTGAAACTGATACTGCAACCTCATTAGCTTCAGGACAAAAAATTCATAAACTGATTAAAAATTCACAATTTAAAACCTACGAGCAAGACCACTACTTTTTCTTAAAAAATTCAAATGATATAGGGAACATTTTACGTGATGGAATACTTTAATATATTTACGCATATTCTTTTTATTATGGCGTTAGGGTGGTATTTAATTACTAACCTTCAATGGTACAACTACAAAATTGAACGAGTTCTGTTTAAACACCACAAACAGTACTGGCATATTAACTATTTTGCCGCACCTATTTTTATTTACTATATTTTAGAACCCCTTTATTTTGCTGCATTTTTTTATATCTTTTATTTAACAGCCTTTGTTTTATGGAACCGTAAACTAGATAGGCCTTTAGTGTTGACAGGGAGGGTAAAACGTTTCTTAGGTATTTTGCTCTTTCTAACATTTGCCGTTAACATTTTATGTATGTTTGCTCCAAGTTGCCAAGGGGTAACCGTATTTATTCCATTATTTGTAACATACGGGGTTTCAACACTTTTAGAAAAGATGTTTTTTATCTCTTTTAAACACAAAGCAAAACAAAAAATCAAAACCATGAGTGATTTAAAAATTGTTGCTATTACGGCTTCGTTTGGTAAAACCTCTATTAAAAACTACATGCACCAAGTTTTAAGTAAAAAATTTAAAACCTATAAAACACCTCGTTCAGTGAATACTCTAGGGGGAATTGTTTTAGATGTTAACCGAGATTTACCCACTGATACTCAAATCTATATTGCAGAAGCAGGAGCACGAGAAAAGGGAGATATCGAAGATATTACCATGTTCTTAGAACCGCAGTATCCTGTTATTGGCTCAGTTGGTGAACAACATATTGAGTATTTTAAAACCTTAGATAATATTATTCATACTAAAATGGAGATTTTAAAAACTCCGCGTATGGTCAAAGGTTTTGTTCACGATACTGTACCTATTTTAAAATATGACACTATACAAAAGTTTCCAAATAACTTAAATATTACCATGAGTAATCTTGATGGTATTTGGTTTGATTTAGAAAT
Source organism: Arcobacter sp. EP1 (assembly GCA_001655195.1). Lineage (GTDB taxonomy): Bacteria > Campylobacterota > Campylobacteria > Campylobacterales > Arcobacteraceae > Arcobacter_A. The sequence continues at coordinate 482,802 of LPNY01000139.1, read as the reverse complement.
CGACGGAAAACAAGAACACTTCCATGCACCACTGCTTGGAAGTTTCAATGCTATCAACTTAACCGCTGTTATTTTAGTAGCTCTTGAATTGGGTATGAGTATTGATGAAATCAAAATTGCTTTTGATAAACTCGAACCCGTTGAACACCGTTTACAGCTTATAAAAGCAGGTGGAAAAGTTATCGTTGATGATAGTTTTAATGGAAACCTTGATGGAATGTTAGAGGCTGTAAATATTTGTAGTGGATATGAGGGACGAAAAGTTATCATTACCCCAGGACTTGTTGAATCAACAGATGAAGCCAATATTCAATTAGCAAAAGCTATCAATGAAAAGTTTGATTTTGTAATTATCACAGGAAGCCTCAATGCAAAGATTTTGGGTGACCATATGAGTCCTGATAAAACCTTCTTCTTAAAAGATAAGTCAAAAATGGAAGAGACTCTAGTTGAACAAACTCACGTAGGTGATTTAATTCTCTTTGCAAATGATGCACCCAACTTTATTTAAGGAAAAGTGAAATGAAAAGCCTATATGCACCTTGGAGAGGAACTTATGTTTCAAATGTTAAAAACATCGAAGGGTGCGTATTTTGTCATGCCAGTAAAACCAATGACGATGACGAAGAACTAGGAATTTTATACAAAGACGAACACTGTTTTGTCATTATGAACAAATACCCTTATGCTCCGGGTCATTTTATGATTATCCCTCACAATCATGTGGAAAATTTAGAAGATTTAGACCCTAAGGTGTGGATGCATATGAACAACTTAGCATATGGTGGAGTTCAACTTATCAAAGATGTAGTTAATGCCCAAGGGGTCAATATAGGCATCAACCTTGGACAAGCAGCAGGTGCTGGTATTGCTGAACATTTACATCTGCATTTAGTACCACGTTGGGGACGAGATACTAACTTTATGACAGCCATTGCAGGTGAGCGTATTTATTCATCTGATTTTAATGAAGTGTATAAGAAAATGAAAGAAAAAGTACCTACTTATTTCTCATAAAAACGTAACTTTTATATTAGTGGATGTGAAGATTAAAACAAACAACTAATTTTCTGCTTTATTTCTCCCATATCAAGAATTGAGTAATATACTTTAAAGAAACAAAGACTTTAAAGGAGTCTATCGTGAAAAGAGATGTTATTGTTATTGGTGGTGGTGTTATTGGTTTAATGTCTGCTTATTATTTAACAAAATCAGGACGAAAAGTTACTATTATAGATGAAGGGGATATTACAAGTAATACCTCCTTTGGAAACGCAGGAATGCTTTCCTCTTTTGATAAAACCCCTTTAAGTTACCCCGGTGTCATTGCTCAAACTTTAAAACTCATGGCAAAGGGTGAATCCCCAGCACAATTACATTTTGGACTTGACTGGAAACTTTACCGTTGGCTTTGGAAGTTTATGAGAAATGCCAACGAAACTCGCATGAAAAAGTCCATGCGCCTTTTTGAACAATACGGTCAACGTTCCCTTGATTTATATGAACAAATCATCAGTGATGAAAACCTAGACTTTGATTATCATCATGATGGATTGCTGATGGTTTACACCGAACAAAATAGTTTTGATTTAAAAGTGTCCCATGCACAAGATACCAACCGTTTTGAAATATGTGATGTTGCTAAAACCAAAGAGTACCTACCAAGCGTGAACGATAAAATAAAAGGCTCCGTTCTCTTAAAAAAGAATGCCCACATCGACCCACAAAAAGTAATGGAAGGCATGAAAAAAGCATTAAAAAAACTAGGTGTAGAATTTATCCTTAATACAAAAGTAACCGATGTAGAATTCAATAATGGAAAGGTCATCAGTGTCATAACACCAAAAGACTCCTATGAAGCGCAAACTTTTGTCATGGCAACAGGGTACCAAACGCTCATGGCAAAAAAAGCCAAAAAAGATTTAGTCATGACCCCAGCCAAAGGATACAGCGTAACCTTTAAAATGCCCCAAGAGCTAAAACCAAAAATGTCCACACTCTTTGCCGATATGTTCATTGCGTTTACACCACGTAAAGATACCGCAAGAATTACTTCTAAATTAGAACTTGGAACTACTAACCCAGAGGTAGTTAAAAAACAAATAGAGAGTATTAAAACAAATTTCAAACGGTATACTATTCCTTTTGAGATGGAAGAGCAAGTAGAGTGGTGTGGATTTAGACCACTTACTCCAAATGATATGCCACTTATTGGTAAAGATGAGGATTATGATAATTTAGTTTATGCAACTGGACTTGGATGGTTAGGGATGACTTTTGCTCCTAGTATTGGGGAGAGTATTGCTAATATAATTCAGAAAGATGATAAATCATATAAGTCCTTCTCAGGCTTTTACCAGTAGTTGAAAAAGTTATCTTTTTCATGATTTCTGCGTTCGACTGTAAATTTCTTTGCAGTCACTTACTTTAGTAAGCTCCTTTAAAAAATTCTTGTCTGCCTTGAATTAATAAAAAATATGACTTTTTTAATATATTTTTGTTTTTGTGACAGAAACTGTGACATAGTAATGTTAGTCTAAAATAAAACAAGGTGATACATGAATAATAAATTTGAAAGTATTTTAGAAGATGTAGAGAATAGACTAGCTAGTGAATCTGTAGCTAAAGTTTTAAAAAGTGCTGGTGTCATGGATAAAACAATTAACAGTTTCAACGAGATAATTAAGGTTTATGTAGAGAGAGCAAATGGTTTTCAAACTTTATTGACAGAGCATGAAAAAGAGAAGATGATTCTTAGATTAGAAAGAATTATGGAATTAAGTTCAAATAGAAACTCTATTGTAAGTAACTTTATAGAGATAGAAGATAATATGAACTATCTAATGAAGTTTTCTAAAAGATTGATAGATAGATATGAACTTCAACCTGATGAAATTAAAATCACAAGAGAAGAGTTTTCTAAGAGGTATGATAAGTTAATTGATTTACTAAATACTTCAGAAGAAAATCCTAATTTAGTGTTAAGAACAAAAGTTAGAAATAAGGTTTTTAAAGTATTTAGAAGTAAAAATAATGCGATCGTCTTTATAGGTGGAGAAGAAAAAACTGGTATGCCTGTTTCAAAAGAAAAACTAATGGAAGTTGCATTTGAAAATAGAGAGCCTAGTTACAAATCCTATGAACCTATTATAGTTGAAAAGATTTTTGACAATACAATTTTTGATGAAATCCAAAAAGAGGATTTTAAAGAAGATTTAAAAAACTCGACAACAAATGGTAGAAGAATACAACAGTTGGAAGACGATAAAGATAAACTTTATGGTGAGATAAAGCAGTTAGAAAACCAATTAAATGATAAGAGTGAACTTTTTGAGAATGTAAAAGTTATCTATGAAGAATCAGCATCTATAAAGGCTGAATTTGAGAATGCAAAAAATGCAGCATTGAGTGAAATAAAAACAAATGCATCAAAAGAGTTTTGGGAAGAACAAATAGAGTTTTATTCAAAACGGTATACAAAATATTTGTGGATTGCAATAATAGCTTCTCTATTGTTAGTATTTAGTATTTTTCAAATTGATTTAGGCTTTGCAGCTGATGCTAAAGCAGAAATTGTTAAAACTGTTGATGTCTCACAAGTTAAGAGCTCTAGTGGTATAGATAAAGTTCAAAGTGGATTAATGAACATAGATTTTATAAAATATGGATTTATGATTTTGCTTATTTCTTTAGCGATTTGGATTATTCGAATAGTAATGAAAATAGCATTAAGCAGTTATCATTTATCAATTGATGCAAAGGAACGTGTAACAATGATTAAGACATATCTAGCTTTAATAAAAGAAGGAAATGCACTAGAAGAGAATGATAAAAAAATCATGATTGAAAGTATTTTTAGACAAACAACACATGGAATAGTTCAAGATGAAAATAGTGTTACTGTCACAGATATCATTTCCTCCTTTAAAAGAAAATAGGGTCAGGTTCTATATTGAAACCATTCTGTAATAAGACGGTATTTTCTCATTGATAAGTTTGTACTTTTAGTATTATTTGATTTCACTGGCGTAATATCGCAAAGAGGATTACCTCTTCACTCTTTATTACTTTTAGCGTAAAAGTGACCAAAAGCGTCAACGGCTTCAGCGCCATGGGTTCCCTCTCTACAAGTTTTGTATTTCTAGCTTGCGGAACTCATAAAAGAAAGTACATCTAGTACTTTCTTTTACTCAAACAGTCCTCAGCTTTTTCCGAAATAAAAAACTCTCCGTTCGGCGCTTGCAGAGGTTGACAAGACAGGGATAAGGACATTGACTTATTTAAATACCATTAAACTTTAAACTGGTGTTACACTCAACTAGTTTTATTTCAGGTTTAGAGTTCAATGGGTTGTATTTCTGCCTTTGATAAAGCCGAAAGTTTTGGATTTATTTTCGGAAACCGTCCGAAGCCTGTTTGACCGTTAAGAAATGTGCTGGGAGCACATTTTAGGGAGTTCTGCAGGACAGAAAATGAATTTAAAACTGTAGGGAAGCTTTGCCTTTATCAACCGGCAGTTTTTTTTGCTTACTTTTCGTAAATACAAAAGTAAGTAGAGTGAAGACCTTTAGGTCTTTATGATATAGCGGAAACTGAAAGTTTTCAAGATGTATTCAAGGCTTTAGCCTTGCGAGTGTAGTTTGAAGGCTTTCTGGGTTATGATATAATTCAAAAAAACATTAGGACAACCATGCAACAAATACTCTTCACAATATTTGAAATTGCAATCGTATTATACTTCTTCTACGTACTCATAAAATTCTTACGATGTAAATTCGGTAAGTGTAATATTAAATAAAATATGACTTTGACACTAACGTAGAAACAACTATTCTATAGCCTCCAAATTTTCCCTCGCCCAATTCTCCAAAATATCCAAAGGCTCCTCTAGCGTCTTTCCTTTAGCCGTAATACTATACTCAACTCTAGGAGGAACTTCAGGAAAAACGGTACGTTTGATTAGGTCGTTTTGTTCTAAAACTCGCAAGTGTTCTGAAAGAACTTTTTTACTGATTCCCGGAACTATTTTTTGTATTTGTGAAAATCGTAAGTCCTCTTTGATAAGATGCCACAAAATTAGTGAACGCCACTTTCCTGCTAATAAGTCCATTGAAGCTTCAAGGGGACATTTGTACTCTTTTTCATTGAACTTGTATATTTTTTCATTACTTCGTGTCATTGTTTTTCTTTAAATTTGTAAATTTTTTCACTCTTTTATAGCTATGAGTTTTGTGCAAGAGAAACTTATAGGTAACCTGTTTACCTTCTAGTAACCTCTTGTATAGGCTCGTACTTTTGGTTAGTCTTTCATAAATTATATCGAAAAAAAGGATAAAAAATGAGTCGATATCCACGAGCATTTTCTCATATTGGAATCACTGTACCAAATATTGAAGAAGCAGTAAAATTTTATAAAGAAGTTATGGGTTGGTATGTGATGATGGAACCAACCCAAGTTTTAGAAGAGAATGAAACAGCAATTGGACAAATGTGTATTGATGTATTTGGAGCAGGGTGGGGTAGTTTTAAAATCGCTCACTTGTCAACTTCTGATACTATTGGTATTGAACTGTTTGAGTTCCCTCAAAATGTAAAAGCACAACATGAATTTAACCCTTATCAAACGGGTATTTTTCACTTTTGTGTAAAAGATCCTGATATTGAAGGTTTAGTTGAAAAGATTATAAAAGCTGGCGGAAAACAGCGTATGCCTATACGGGAGTATTTTCCTAATGAAAAACCTTATAAGATGGTTTATTGCGAAGACCCATTTGGAAATATTGTGGAGATTTATACACACTCCTACGAGTTGATTTATTCGAATACTTATAAATAAACTCATAAGCATAAAGGCTTTTGCTTTTATGCTTATGAGAGTTTAGTTATATGTTATGTGCAAAACTTTCGATATTTAGGGGGAGTGATATATGAAAGAAGGCTCCTTTTTCATCGTCTACTATTTTGTTCATAACACTAATTGCACCTTGTTTATTTTCAATTAGTTTTTTGGTAATATACAAGTCCATGCCTGCTCCTAAACTTTGGTGTTTAGTAGTAAAGTAAGGTTCAAATATTTTATCGACTATATCATCGTTAATACCACCTGCATTATCTTGTATCTCAATAAAAAAGTTGTTCTTTTCACGTGAGCCAACTATTGTAATCTTTTTGTTGAAACCCTCTTCTTTGTAACTGAGTTGATCAATAGCATTATTAATAATATTCATCAAAATTTGCATAATATCTTGCTCATCATCGTAATAGTTTAAATTCTCTTCAATATTAATTTTTATTGTGATATTTTGAGTAGTGATTGAGTTTTGCAGTAAGTCTATACATTTGTTAACCGTATCTTCTAAAACCAGTACTTCTTGAATATTTTCATGGTGGGAATAGTTATTTAAACTGTCAATTGTTTGTGAAAGATATTGACAATTTTTAACGATGCTCTCAACGGATGTTTTAATATTTTTTTTATCAAGAATTTCCATTTCGTTATAAAGTTGCATTCCAGAAGCTTGTGTACTAATCGCCGAAAGAGGTTGTCTCCATTGATGAGCTAGATTTTGAATCATATCTGCAAGTGAAGACATTTTATTTTGTTCAATTAATAGTTTTTCTTGTTTTTTAATGGAAGTAATATCGGTTATGTATCCTATTAAACTATCTATTTTATTGTGTTTATTTCTAATGATTAACTTACAGTCATGTACCCATTTTATTTGTCCATCTTCGGTTTTAATTCGATATGGGTTATGGATAAAATAGCTTTGTCTCTCTTTAATTGCTTGAATAAACTCTTGACGGTATTTTTTTAAATCTTCAGGATGGATACAATCATTAAAAAGTAACTCTTTGCTCAAGAACTCTTGTTCAGAATATCCCCAAATTTTTAGGACACTCTTGGAGATATAGTTAAATTCACCTTTAATAGAGTTCCATTTATATAAGACACTATCTGTTTGGTCAAAAAGTTCTAAAAGTGCATTTTGTTCTTTTGTTCTTAATTTGACTTTCTTTTCAAGGGCTTTATTTTGATTTAGAAGTCTCTTTTGATACGAATCGATAATCTCGTAGGTTCTTTTTGCAATGTAACCCATAATCAGAATACCAATTAATGTAACCAAAATAGAAATCATGGCTATTTTTTGACTATATGAAACTAAATCTTGATTGAGGATTAGTTCTTTTTCATTACGAATATCTTGTTCTAAATCATCAACATATATACCTGTTCCTATAATCCATCCAATACTATCGATGAGTTTTACATAAGAGACTTTTTGTGCAGGTAAGTTGGTCTTTGGATTTACAGTTGCAAGGTATTCAATATAAAAGGCATTATCTCTTTTTGCCTTTTGTATCATATTTTGAATAATGAACTCTCCGTTTTTTTTGTGGTTCCATCGATTCGTTCCTACAAGATTCTTTTTTATATGAGAGATGGTATTACCCTTTAAATCATACGCAAAAATATATCCAATATCATCATATGAAATCATATTTAAAATAGATTGTATACGATTTTTAATATATTGCATATCATGATGGTCTCTTCCTTCTAAAGTACTGTTAATTAATGTTTCAGTTGTAAGAATTCTCTCTTTTATAATGTTTTGAGCATTTTTCTTTTTATTCACAACCATAAGTTGAAACTCTTTGTCATAGTGTTCTTTTGTTTTTTCTAGGTTGATTATTGTTAGAATAATAGCAATTAGAATAACTCCTAAAATAGGAAAAATAATAATCCACTTTTTTATATTTTTTTCTTTCATTGCGAATCCAAGTTATTTTATAAGACATATTATAGTCGTAATAAAGCTGAGTTCCTTTGACTTTCATCAAAAAAAATTATAAATAAAACTTATTATTAATGTTATGTGAAAATGAGTTCGATATTAAAATAATTTTTGTATATATTAAATTATAATAAATCAATAGAGCGTAGTGTTTTTTATAAAGTGATACAATGTAGTACCTTGTATCACTTTTGCTTTTATATATAAGAGTGTATTAAACGTTACACAAAATCGCTTTGATTTTGATATTTAAATCTAACATCGTAAAATCATAAATATCAGTTTTTCCTTTGATATTCATTTTGCCTTTATCATAAATAAAATCTAAGGTAACAGTTTTACCTGGTTGTTCTAAAATCATAAAGGTCATAGTCCCTGTTCGTGGGTCTGGTTTAACTCGTGGGTTTGATTTAACCCCTGTAATCATGAGTGTGATTGGTTTTGCATCTGAGTTAACAACGATTTGAGAACCTACGAAAACCTCTTTGAAATTGACACCCTCTTTTTTTAAAGCAACAAAATCAACATTATCAAATGTACCTTTTGAACCTTTTTTGTCTTGCCAGTTAATAACTACCTTACCATCTTGAGATAAAATACAACCTGCTTTTTTAGCAGTTGCTTTTGCACTAAAGAGTAGTGAACTTAACATAATTAAGAGTAGTAGTATTTTTTTCATTTTCTTCCTTGTGTTAATAAAAATTTTAAGAATTATACACTTATCATCTTTTGAATTCAATGTCATTAGACAAGTTTTTTATAGATATATTTAATCCTTCTTATTATAAACTAAATGAAAAAGGTTCTTTTATGTCACTTATTAATAAGTTACTTAAGTCATTTTTTGTACTTTCACTTCTCGTTAGTAGTATGTCTATTCCTTTATACCTACAAGCTAATGAAATTAAAAAAACAATTGTTATGGTAGGAAGTAGAAGTACAAAAGAGTCTTTTCATGGAAAGTGGCTGACTCTTATTTATACAGAAGCCTTTAAGCGTTTGGGCTACAGGTTAGAGTATAAAGCTTATCCTGCAAAACGTGCAAGTATGCTTTCTGATTTAGGAAAAGTTGATGGAGAAATCAATCGTGTATATAGTTACTCCAATAAACATCCAAATATGTTAAGAGTTGGTGAGTCGCACTATTCTGCTTATTTTGTTGCTTATGGAATGGGTGATGATTTAAAATTGGATGCTTGGAAGAGTTTAAAAGAGGGTAACTATAAAGTTGGATACCGTAATGGGGTTAAAAAAACTGAAACAAACTTAATAAAACATGTTCCAAATGACCGACTGATTATTACAAGTACAAATAATCAGGGTTTAAAACAGGTTTTAGTTGGCCGTACCAAAGTTTTTGTGGATGTTCGACACAATATTGTTGATGTTATTAAAGCCGATAAAAAACTCAAAAATTCGGCACTTAAAGAGATTGGCATCATGGAAAAGGTAGACGTTCACTCATTTTTACATAAGAAGAATGCTAAATTAGTTCCTTTGTTAACACAAACATTACAACAGATGAAAAAAGAGGGCTTAATCTTAAAGTTTAAAAAAGAGGCTGAAAAATTATCTCTGTAGTTTGTACTCTCTTTAACCTATTAATGAATACTTTCACGTAAAAATCTAAAATGAATAAAATTTCATTTTAGATTCACGTATGATTTATTTCTATTCTTTAAACTTACAGTACTAAAACAAAAGGATAGAAAATGAAAACACCAAAAAAAATAGTAGCAATCACATTAGCCTGCGCAATTCCTCTAGGAGTTTTTGCTTATGAGAAGTTTGACAAAGAAAATGGGTATAAAAAAGACCGGCATGATAAATCATCATACGAATATCGCGATCACCATGACAAGTCATACCGTGATTTTGAAGATGATGATATGGAACTAAGTCATGCTTTTTTAGAAAAACTTGGGGTAAATATGGTCTTTGAAGGTAATGTGGAAAAAAGACCTAAAAAGGGTTTTAATGGAGTGTGGACAATCTCAGGTCATGAAGTCATCGTTGATGATAAAACAAAACTCTTTTTTGAAAAAGGAATTAATCTAAAAGATGAAGTTGAGGTTTTAGCAAAGAGAGAAAATGGTAAAATTAAAGCACTTTTTATTGAAGAGGATTAATCCCAAGTAACGCGAAGGGATTTTCTATAAAGCGTTATCATTGAAAGAAGAGAGATGAAAGTTTTAATCGTTGAAGACAATCCAAGTATTGTAGAGTTTGTACAAAAAGGCTTAAAAGAACAAGCTTATGCCGTGGATGCTGCAAGTGATGGCAAGGAGGGTTTCTACCTTGCTACCACAAATAGTTATGAACTTATTATTTTGGATATTATGCTACCCTTTATGAGTGGTTTAGAACTTTGCCAAGAATTGCGTAAATACAACATAACAACACCTATTTTAATGTTAACTGCAAAAGATGATAGTGATGATATTATCCAAGGACTTGATAGTGGTGCTGATGATTATATGACTAAACCCTTTGTGCTAAAAGAACTTCTCGCTCGTATACGTGCCCTAACACGAAGAAACCAAAGTAGCTCAACTCTTGTTACTTTTAAAGATTTACAACTGGATATTTTAAACAAACAAGTTACAAGAGATAACAAAGCTATTGAGTTAACATCAAAAGAGTTTGCTATTTTAGAGCTGTTAGTGAAAAATCAAAATCAAATTGTTAGTGAAAGTATGATTATTGAGTCTGTTTGGGATATGAATTATTCCAATGCTAGTAATCTTGTGAAAGTTTACATCTATCGTTTACGTAACAAAATAGATAAACAGTTTGATGAAAAGTATATCAACAATGTCAAAAATATTGGATACGTTTTAAAATGAAATCGGTCAAATCAAAACTTTTTTTTGGATTCACTGTTGTAATTTTTATCATTTTACTGGTGCTCTCTTTTATTTCTATAAAACTTTTTTCATTTACTCAAGAGAGTGAGCTCTTTACACAAATTGATCAAACAATGAGTAATACCTATACTTTTATTGAAAAGAATAGTGATACTAAAATAAGAGAATTGGATCGTTTTATAGAGCTGAGAAATCAGTTTGTGGTGATTATAAAAAACGAAAAACTTCTTTATACCAGTGAGAGTAATTATAAAACCAATAAAATTTTACAAGAAGCTTATGATGAGTTCGAGGATGATGAACATGATTATAAAGAACGAGATGAGAGAAAACATCACGACAAGAAGAAACGAGAAGATAAATCCCATCGAAAAGTCGTTGATGATGATTTTCTGATTCTTTATGAAGAACTAGAAAAAGAGTATGACCACTATGAAATTTTTACAGGTTTAGATGAAAGGGTTTTTGATAATCACTTGGATGATGTGATATTGGGAATTTTTACTTTTGCTTTGATTGTTTTTTTACTTCTTTTAGGTGTCGGTTATATGCTGATTAAACGAACAATTAATCCATTAAAACTTATTTTAGACGAGTTAGTACAATTACGCAGTGCACAAGATTTAACTAAACGTTTAGAGGTACAAAAAAGCAATGATGAGTTTGAGAGTTTAACTTTGACGTTAAATACAATGCTTGATAATATTGAACGTAGTGTAGAAAATATCAAACAGTTCTCTTCGGATGCTTCCCATGAACTTAAAACACCTTTGACTATTATTCAAGGGCAGATTGAATTAAGCCAAGATAAAAATTTAAGCGTTGAAGAACTCAAAGAGGTCATTGAAAAAATCAACTGTGAACAAAAAAAGCTTCAAGAGATTATTCAAAACTTTTTATTGCTTTCACGTTTAGAAAAGCAGAGTATTAATGTTTCAAAATGCAATCTTGATATGGTAGTGTTTGATTGTGTTGAAAGTCATTTAGAACAACTAGAATCAAAAAGTTTAGAATTAAAATTAGATATTGATGAAAACTTAGGGGTGAACTTTGAGAGTAGGTATTTACTCATTGTACTTAGTAACCTTTTGAGTAATGCCATAAAATACACCCATGAGGGTAGTATTACGTTAAAAGCTTTTAAAAAAAACCGACACACCTATTTTGTGATTAGTGATACGGGCATTGGAATTGATGCTAACCATGTAGACAAAATCTTTGAACGGTTTTTTAGAGTGGATAAAGCACGAAGTGAATTTAGTTTAGGAGTTGGGCTTGGGTTATCTATTGTGAAAAAAATCTGTGATAGATTTAATACAACAATTAGCGTTGAAAGTGAATTGAATAAGGGAACAAAGATTACCCTACAGTTTTGACAAAAAGAGCTTAACTCTCTTTGTCTAAAATATCATTTACTGCTCGAATTCCTGAAGCCCAAGCAGCAGTTATTCCTCGTGAAGTTCCTGCTCCATCCCCGATGATATAATATCCCTCTTTGACCATAAAGTTATCATTAATAAACTGTGGTTTGTTTGAGTAGGTTTTAATCTCTGGATAATAAAGTATCGTTGAAGGGTGGAGTACACCTGGAACTATAGTATCAAGCTGTTTTAGAGCTTCCCAAATGTCCCGTAATATTTTGGCTGGCATACTCAGACTTAAATCCGCAGCAACTGCATTTGATAGGGTGTTTTTAAAATCGTACAAGTCATCATTAAAGGTCTCTTTTGTACTTCTCTGACCCAGTCTAAAATCACCAACCCTTTGCATGATAACAGAACCACCAGTAAGCTGCATAACCATTTCCCCTAAGATTTTTCCAAACTCTTGACCTGAAACTACAGGTTCAGTTAGTCGTATGGTTTTAAGCATGGCAAAGTTTACAAGTTTATTGGCTTTTTTATCACGTGATAATGAGTGACCATTAACTGAGTAGTACCCTTTGTATTTCTCTCTTACAATATGTGCACATCCTGAATTGGTACAAAAGGTTCGCACTTTATTAGGAAATAGAATTTTAGGGTCATAGTAGTCTTTGACAATAGAGTAGTTCTCTTCTTTCATCTCTACTCTAATTCCAATATCAACAATATTATCACTGTAGGCTACATTTAAGTTATCCATTTGTTCTTGCATCCAATCATAATCAGCCCGACCAGGTCCTAAAATAATGTGATTGAAACTAATGGTTTGTTCATTGGCTAGGATTAATGCTTTATCATTTGATAATAACTCTTTCACTTCTGTTTCAAGGGCAACGGTTACGTCTAACTCTTTGAGTTGATTTACAAGACCACGAATGAGTTCAGCTGATTTATCCGTACCCACATGGGCTTGGTCAATGGCTAAAATATCAACGCCCAGTTTTTGTGCACGTTTGACGTACTTTTCAATGTTGAGTCGTGTTTCCATTTTTGGATTTAAGTGACTTGCTACCTCTTTTAAGAGTTCATCGGCTTGTTCTTTTCCCCAGTGCTCTAAAGGAAAGCCAACAGGGTAGGTGTAGTTTTGTTTACAATCATTACGTAAACCACCTGAACTGATTTTTTTCTTTTCAATGAGTAAAACAGATTGTTTTGAGTTTTGTGCAATTTTAAATGCAGCACCAAGACCAGCCGGTCCTGAACCTACGATAATTACATCGTAGTGTGAGTTTAAGTTTCCCATGGTATTACTCCATATATATTATATTTTGAATTTGCATAATATGCTTTTGTGGAGTGCTTTAAATGATAGGTGTTTTTATGAGCTAACGTTTAAGCAAACCAATAAGTATAGCAAAAGATATGGAATTATTATGACTTTTTAAGTGATTTACACTTTTTTGCATTTAGCTAATTCATCTTCTAAGTAAGCAATCACATCATCTTTATCGGCGATGATTTTATCAAACTTCTCTTCGACTTTTTTTACTAAGGCTTCAGAGTTTTTGTATATCTCCACTTGCTCACTTAATGTATTGATTTCCAATGCTTGTTTTTGCGACTCTTTGGATAGTTTTTTATTGGCATCACTAATATGTGTCATGGTAATACTTAGTTCTTTAATTTTTGTTTTCCAGTGGGTGATTTCATGCTCTTTTACTAGAGTGAGTTCATTGAGTTTTTTTTCAGCCAAGTTTCGTTTACTGGTTTGGTTTTGCGTATTTTTACGTTCTACTATAATAGCATTGCGCAGACCATAAAGTTCTTGTGCCACATTTTGTTCCGATTGTGCAAGGGCTGTTTCATAAACTTTAGCATAATCTGATTGGGAATCTTTAAGAGCATTTTTGATTTTTTCGTTGTTTTCCACATGTTGGGTAACATCTTGCCTGAAACTCATGTATTCAATAACATTCTCTTCATCATCTTTAATAGGGAAAATGAGTGCTTCCACATAATAACTCTCCCCATTTTTCTTTCTGTTTTGAATACTTCCTTTCCAAACATTTCCTTTTTGAATAGTGCTCCATAGATTTCTAAAAACAACACTTGGGGTATTAGGATGTCGGACTATATTGTGATTTTGAGCAAGCAGTTCCTCTTTTGAGTATCCTGAGATTTGGCAAAACATCTCATTGACGTAAGTGATGTTCCCTTTTAAATCTGTTTTTGAAACCAGTAGTTTTGAATCAGCTGATTGTTTATAAATTTCTAACTCTTGGTTCATGAGGTACATCTGTTTAATATCAGAGATGGGTTTAAGAACTTTGATTAGAATACCCAAATGGGTTCGGTGAAGTACGGGTTTAATAATATAATCAGCTGCGCCTAATTTTAGACACTTTAATAATGTATCGTCATGGGTTTTAGACGTTGCGAAAATAACACAGTGTGAATACCCATACTCTTTTCGAATCTGGCTAATCAAATCAATACCTGACATATCCTCTAATGTAACTTCAGTAATAATTAAATCAATGTTATCATGTTCTGTTTTGAATATTTCCAAAGCTTGAGAGCCTGTAGGTGTAAAATAGACTTGATTAAAAATAGAGTGATAAAGGTTCAAAGAATAATCTGCATCTTCTTGATTGCTTTCAATATAAAGAATATTACACTGTTTCAAATCATCAAGTGGATTATGCATAGGAACTCAATCGTATAAACGTCGCTTATACTAATTATAAATTTTACTTACATTAGAATAATAGCAGAAGTTATGGCAAGGTTAATGAAAAATAAAAATTATTTTATTGATTTAGGAAGCTTTAAGATTACGGGTAGTGTGAGCTTGTTGTGTTTAGTGCGATTTAAAGTAAAGATTTGTTTTTTTAAGCTCTTGTCGTAATGCTTTCATAAAACGAATACTGGGATCAGATTTTTTAGTTCGGTAGGTTTTATCAAGTTCTAACCACAAAGGATGGGAACTGAAACGTTCATACTCATAGTGGGCAAGAACATAATCAATATGCGGGTATTTATTTTTTAGATGCTTTATAAGTTTGATATTAGCTTCTAGTTGAGCGTGAGTTAAATTGTCTTTATGGTTTTCTCCACCCACATTTTCTATACCAATACTGGAGTAGTTTAATCCAATGACATGTCGTGCCATAATGTTATCTGGCATGAGTTGATAAATGGTTCCATCTTTATCAACCATATAGTGTGCTGAGGTATTGAGTGCACTTGATTTTGAAATGTAACTTCTGCTTTGGCTAAGTGTTATTGGATTAAAATCATCAAAGGATTTTTGTAGTGTACTAAATGCTGTATGATGTATCACAATGATTTTTGGAATAATTGTAATCTTATCAACTGTTAAGCCGTAGTGACTTTTTATATACTCTTGTGTTAGGCTTATGCGCTTTTCATTAAATATAATAGGTTTTTGGATTATTTCAATAGTAAAAGCAGTTACAATAAAGAGTTGTAGAAAAAGCGCAAGACGTATCATGAACTAAAAAACAAATGCAATATCAACAATGCTTAGGTGATACATTTGAACTTTTGTATTTTGGCTATCAATAATATTATAAGTAATTGTGAGTTCATTTGGATTATCTAACTCTTTATTAAGCTGTGCAAATTTTTGGTATTTTTCTGGGTCAATGATAGAGTAGATAAATTTTACTTTTTCTTGAAACTTTTCATTATCAATATAAAGAGCAAACATTTGTTGATTTTCATCTCTATTATATTTTTCAGTAAAGTTTTTCTTATATAAGTTCTCTACTGTTTTTTCATGGGCAAATGAGTCGGTGTTATAAACAAAATAGTCTTCTCTTAATATAGTTTGTAATGCATCACTAATTTCAAAATGGTTATATTTAATATAACCCTCTTCATTTGATATTTCACATTTGTATTCAATCATTTAATATTGCCTTCTTTATTTGTCGTAAAACTTTAGTCTAATGCATCTTTGAAAGAGTTAAAATATCTGAAAAATTTAAGATGAAATTTATAATAGAAACTTTGCTTTGACTTAAAAGGTATACGAAACAACTATAGTTATCCTTTTTAAAAGGAAAGAAAATATATAAAAAGTGAAGCGAGATACCATAATTCTTGACATTTAATTAATTTTAAGTTATAATCCGCGTCCATTTTAAATGGTTAGAGTGCTTTTATGGTACATCTAACGAGTTCTTTAAAGGAAAAACATGGAAAAAATTAGATTAAAGCTTAAAGCTTATGATCACAGAGTTTTAGACAGAAGTGTTGCTTCAATTGTAGAAGCTGTTAAAAGAACTGGTGCTGAGTTGAGAGGTCCAATACCTTTACCAACAAAGATCAGAAGATATACAGTTCTTAAAGGTCCTCACGTTAATAAAGACGCTAGAGAACAATTCGAGATCAGAGTACACGCAAGAATGATTGATATCGTTGCTGCAACTCCTGATACAGTAGATTCATTAATGAAACTTGACTTAGCTCCAGAAGTTGATGTTGAAGTTAGATCAATGGGTCAAGAATAAGAAAGGGTAATAGATGGAATTTATCGTAGAAAAAATTGGTATGAGTAGAACTATTTCAGTTCCTGCAGTTCCTGTTACACTTTTAAAAGTTCTAGATACGAAAGTATGTGATGTGACTGACGGTGTAGCATTTGTTTCTTATGCATCTGGTAAGAAGATGAATAAGACAATTGAAGGGCAACAAAAGAAATATGACTTATCTAAAGAGTTTAACAGATTTGCAACATTAGATGTAGCAAACACTGAAGCAGGTGATTTAGATGTAGCTGGTTTATCAGAAGCAAAAGTATTAAAAACAACTTTTAACACAAAAGGTAGAGGTTTCTCTGGTGCTGTTAAAAGATGGAACTTCGCTGGTGGTAGAGCATCTCACGGACATAGAATGGGTAAACGAACTGGTTCTATTGGTAACTGTGAATGGCCAGGTAGAGTTATGAGAGGTAAGAAAATGCCAGGACAATACGGAAATACAACAAATTCTGTTAAAAATGATGTTGTTTCATTTGACGCAGAGACTGGTATCTTAGTTGTTAAGGGTGCTGTTTCAGGACCAAATGGTGGATTAGGTAGAGTAAGGATTGCTAAATGAGTAAAGCAGTAGTAGTAAATGCAAACGAGTTACCAGAGTCTTACAAAGACATTAACTCGCACAACTTATATTTATATGTTAAATCATATTTATCTTCATTAAGAGCAAATACAGCTAGAGTTAAAAACAGATCTGAAGTAAGCGGTGGTGGTAAAAAACCTAAAGCTCAAAAAGGTTCTGGTGGAGCTAGATGGGGTTCTAAACGATCACCTTTATTTGTAGGTGGTGGACAAGTTTTCGGACCAAGTAATAGAAACTATAATCAAAAAGTTAACAAGAAGCAAAAAGTTTTAGCATTATCTTATGCTATTAACGCACAAGCTGAAAAAGGTTCTCTTTTTGTAACTGATTCTGTTAACGTAGAGTCTGGTAAAACTAAAGATGCACTTGCAGTTTTAAAAGAGTTAAATCAAAGAGATACATTAATTGTTGTTGATTCAGTTGATGAGAAAACTTATTTAGCATTTAGAAACATTAAAAATTGTTATATGATAGAAAAACAAGAAGTTAACGCTTACTTAATTTCTGCATATCACTCAGTACTTATTGAAAAATCAGTACTTGAAGCATTAACAAAAGAGGCGTAAGATGGCTGATATTACAGATATTAAAGCAATATTATATACAGAAAAAACAATTGACCTTCAAGAGAACGGTGTAATTGTTGTTCAAACTAGTCCAAGAATGACTAAAAACAGTTTAAAAGAAGTTTTCAAAGAGTATTTTGGTGTTACACCTTCAAAAGTTAACTCTTTAAGACAAAATGGAAAAGTAAAAAGATTTAGAGGAAAGCCTGGTAAAAGACCAGATTTCAAAAAATTCTACGTTACATTACCAGAGGGCGCAGAAATTGCGAACCTTTCAGCTTAAGAGGAGTATAAAAAATGGCAATTAAAAAATTTAGACCACTAACTCCTGCTAGAAGATTCATGTCTGTTATGGATACTTCTGATATTACTTCTAAACCAACAGTTAGATCTTTACTTGTAAGAGTAAAAGCAAGCGCTGGTAGAAATAATAACGGTAGAATTACTTCTAGACACAAAGAAGCAGGTGCAAAAAAATTATATAGAATTATTGACTTCAAAAGAAACAAGTTTGGTATCGAAGGTACAGTATCAACTATTGAATACGACCCATACAGAAACTGTAGAATTTGTTTAATTACTTACGCTGATGGTGATAAGAGATATATCTTACAACCTTCTGGTTTAAAAGTTGGAGATAAAGTTAACGCTGCTGATTCTGGTTTAGATATTTTACCAGGTAACGCAATGAGACTAATCAACATCCCTGTTGGTACAATGGTTCATAATATTGAGATGAAACCAGGTAAAGGTGGGCAAATTGCTCGTTCTGCTGGTGGATATGCACAAATTATGGGTAGAGAAGACAAATATGTTATCTTAAGATTACCTTCTGGTGAAATGAGAAAAATTTTAGGTGTTTGTATCGCAACTGTAGGAATCGTTGGAAACGAAGATTTCTCTAACATGGTTATCGGTAAAGCGGGTAGAAGTAGACACCTTGGTATCAGACCTCAAACACGAGGTTCAGCAATGAACCCAATTGATCACCCACACGGTGGTGGTGAAGGTAAGACTAACTCTGGTAGACATCCTGTAACTCCATGGGGTATGCCAACTAAAGGTTATAAAACTAGAAAGAAAAAAGCTAGTGATAAACTAATCATTTCAAGAAAAAAGAAGTAAGGGTTTAAGATGGCAAGATCAATAAAAAAAGGTCCATTTGTAGACGCACACCTAATGAAAAAAGTTATCAAAGCTGTTGAAGCTAATGATAGAAAACCAATTAAAACTTGGTCAAGAAGATCAACTGTTTTACCAGACATGATTGGATTAACTTTTAACGTACACAATGGAAGAAACTTCGTGCCTGTAAATATTACAGAAAATCACGTAGGATATAAATTTGGTGAGTTCGCACCAACTAGAACATTCAAGGGCCACAAAGGTTCTGTTCAGAAGAAGGTAGGATAAGATGGGTAAAGCAATATTAAGATTTATTAGAGTTTCTCCTACAAAAGCTAGACTAATCGCTAGAGAAGTTCAAGGAATGAATGCTGAGTACGCTATTGCTTCATTAGAGTTCACTCCAAACAAAGCTGCTGGAATTATTTCTAAAGTTATCGCATCTGCTGTTGCAAATGCAGGTTTAGAGCCAGAAGATGCTGTAGTTAAATCAGCTAGAGTTGATAAAGGTCCAGTTCTTAAGAGATTTACTCCAAGAGCTAGAGGTTCTGCTTCACCAAAGCATAAACCAACTGCACACATTATGATTGAAGTAGCTGCTGCTGAAAAAGGAGAGAAGTAATGGGTCAAAAAGTTAATCCAATAGGTTTAAGATTAGGTATCAATAGAAACTGGGATTCTCGATGGTTCCCATCATTTTCTAAAATGCCAGCTAACGTTGCTGAAGACGACAAAATCAGAAAGTTCATTAAAAAAGAATTATACTACGCAGGTGTAGCTCAAACTGTAGTTGAAAGAACTGCTAAAAAAGTTAGAGTTACTATCGTTGCTGCAAGACCTGGTATCATTATTGGTAAAAAAGGTGCAGACGTAGAAAAACTTAAAAATAATCTTTCTAAATTAGTTGGAAAAGAGATTGCTGTTAACATTAAAGAAGAGAGAAAACCACAATTATCTGGTCAACTTGCTGCTGAAAATGTTGCACAACAATTAGAAAGAAGAGTTGCATTTAGACGAGCTATGAAGCGAGTTATGCAAAATGCAATTAAAGGTGGAGCAAAAGGTATTAAGGTATCTGTTTCTGGACGACTTGGTGGAGCTGAAATGGCTAGAACTGAGTGGTACTTAGAAGGTAGAGTTCCATTACATACATTAAGAGCAAAAATCGATTACGGTTTTGCAGAAGCTCACACAACTTATGGTTGTATTGGTATTAAAGTTTGGATCTTCAAAGGTGAAGTACTTGCTAAAGGTATTCCTGCTGAGAAGGCTGAAGAGTCAAGACCAAAAAGAAGACCACAAAAGAGAAGAGGTAAATAATTATGTTAATGCCTAAAAGAACCAAATACAGAAAAATGATGAAAGGCCGAAACAGAGGTAAAGCTTCTAGAGGTAACTCTTTAGCATACGGTGATATCGGTATCAAAGCTGTTGAGCATGGAAGAATTGATTCTAGACAAATCGAAGCTTCAAGAATTGCAATGACAAGAAAAATTAAAAGACAAGGTAAAGTTTGGATTATGGTATTCCCAGACAAGCCACTTACTGCTAAACCATTAGAAACAAGAATGGGTAAAGGTAAAGGTGCTGTTGATAAATGGGTTATGAACATTAAGCCAGGTAGAGTATGTTTTGAAATGGCAGGTGTTGAAGAAGATTTAGCACGAGCAGCATTAACGTTAGCACAACATAAATTACCATTTAAAACTAAAATTGTAACAAGAGATAGCGAAAATGAACTATACTGATATTAAAGACAAAAGCTTAAACGAGCTTAATGAGTTATTAAAAGAGAAAAAGGTGCTTCTTTTTGAATTAAAAGCGAAGCTTAAAACTATGCAGTTAACGAATACTTCTGAATTAAGAGTAGCGAAAAAAGAAATCGCTCGAATTCAAACAGCTATTACTGCAGCGAAAGCTAACTAAGGATCCAAAGTATGAGTACACATAAAAGAGAGATTCAAGGTGTAGTAGTTAAGACATCTGGGGACAAAACAGCTTCTGTATTAGTTACTAGACAAGTTATTCACCCTAGATATCACAAGATGGTTAAAAGATTTAAGAAATATTTAATTCATGACGAAAGAAACGAATTAAATGAAGGTGATACTGTAATTGCAATTGAGTGTCGACCATTATCAAAAACTAAATCTTTTAGATTAAAGACAATTGTAGCTACAGGAGTTAAATAATGATTCAAAGTTTTACACGATTAAACGTAGCTGATAATACTGGTGCAAAACAAATCATGTGTATCAAAGTTCTTGGTGGTTCTAAGAGAAGATACGCATCTGTTGGTGATATCATCGTTGCTTCAGTTAAAAAAGCTTTACCAACTGGTAAAGTAAAAAAAGGTCAAGTAGTTAAAGCAGTAGTTGTAAGAACTCATAAAGAAGTTCAAAGAGAAAATGGATCTTTAATTAGATTTGATGACAACGCAGCAGTAATTCTTGATGGTAAAAAAGACCCAATTGGAACACGTATTTTTGGACCTGTAGCTAGAGAAGTTAGATACTCAGGATTCATGAAAATCGTTTCACTTGCTCCGGAGGTATTATAAGATGGCTGTTAAATTAAAAATTAAAAAAGGTGACACAGTAAAAATTCTTGCTGGTGATGACAAAGGTAAAACTGGAGAAGTTTTAGCTGTTCTTCCTGCAAAAGCACAAGTAATCGTTAAAGATTGTAAAGTTGCTAAAAAGACTGTTAAACCAGATCAAGACAAAAACCCAGATGGTGGTTTTGTAAACAAAGAGATGCCTATTAACATCTCAAATGTAGCAAAAGTAGAAGGTGAATAAGATGGCAGCTAGACTATTAGAAAGATATAAAGCAGAAATCAAACCAGCTATGGAATCTGAGTTCCCAAAAAACAAAATGTTAACTGCAAAGTTAGACAAAGTTGTTATTTCTGTTGGAGCTGGTGAAGCTATGAAAGATAGTAAATTAATGCAAAACATTCAAGATACTATCTCTTTAATTGCTGGACAAAAAGCAGTTAAAGTTATTGCTAAGAAATCAGTTGCTGGTTTTAAAGTAAGAGAAGGTTACCCAGTAGGTGTTAAAGTTACTTTACGAGGTGAGCAAATGTACACTTTCGTAGACAAACTTTGTTCTGTTGCGTTACCAAGAGTAAAAGACTTTAGAGGTCTTAACAAAAATGGTTTTGATGGTCAAGGTAACTTTAACTTTGGACTAGATGAGCAATTAATGTTCCCAGAAGTTGTTTATGATGATATCATCAAAACACACGGAATGAATATTTCAATTTCTACAAGTGCAAACGATGACGCTGAAGCGTTCAGATTATTAGAACTTGTTGGAATTCCATTTACAAAAGGAAGAGCGTAATGGCAAAGAAATCTATGATCGCAAAACAAAAAAGAACTCCTAAGTTCTCTTCAAGAGCATATACAAGATGTTCTGTTTGTGGTAGACCTCACTCTGTTTACAGAGATTTCGGTTTATGTAGAGTTTGTTTAAGAAAAATGGCTAACGAAGGTTTATTACCTGGTGTTAGAAAAGCTAGTTGGTAAGGAAATAAAGCTATGATGAATGATATAATCGCAGATGCTTTAACTAGAATTAGAAATGCAGCAATGAGAAAACTTGACGTTACTACTTTGTTACATTCTAATACAGTTGTAGGTATCTTAACAGTATTAGAGAAGAAAGAGTACATTGAGTCTTTCAAGGTTGTTGACGGACAAAACAATAAAAAATCAGTACAAGTTACTTTAAAATATGATGAGAGTGAAAACTCTGTAATTAACGAAATTACAAGAGTATCTTCTCCAGGTAGACGTGTATATAAGAACTCTGCTGAACTTAAAAATTTCAAAAACGGATATGGTACAATCATTGTTTCTACAAACAAGGGTGTTATCGCTAACGATGAAGCATTCGCTTCTAACGTTGGTGGTGAAGTACTATGTACTGTTTGGTAGGGGAGTAACTAATGTCAAGAATTGGAAAAAGACCTATCGCTATCCCATCAGGAGTTGAAATCACTGTTGATGGTACAGTTGTAAATGTAAAAAAAGGAAATAAAACTATTCCTGTTGAAACACACGGAAGAGTTGGTGTAGAAGTTGCAGATGGAAACATCACTTTAGCTAAAGTTGGTGAAGAAAAAGAATCTGCTGCATTCTGGGGAACATACCGAGCATTAATTAACAATGCTGTTGATGGTTTATCTAAAGGTTTCCAAAAATCTTTAGAGATCAACGGTGTTGGTTATAGAGCTGCTGTTAAAGGTAAAGTTTTAGAACTACAATTAGGTTATTCACACCCGATCAACTTCGATATCCCAGAAGGGTTAGAGATTTCTGTTGAGAAAAACTTAATTCACGTAAAAGGTGCTGACAAACAACAAGTTGGTCAAGCTGCTGCAATCATTAGAGGCTTTAGAAAACCAGAACCGTACAAAGGTAAAGGTGTTAAATATACTGACGAGCATATCGTTAGAAAAGCCGGAAAAACTGCTAAGTAAGGTGTGAAGAATGAGTAGAGCAAAAGATATAGCAAAAAAGAACGCTTTAAGAATTAAACGAAAAAGAAGAGTAAGAGGATCAATTTTTGGTACTGCTGAAACTCCAAGAGTTACAATTTTTAAGTCTAACAAATACGTAAGTGCACAAGCAATCAATGATGTTGAGGGTGTTACTTTAGCAGCTGTTAGTTCAAAAGCGATGAACTTAAGCGTGAATAAAGAAAATGCGGTAAAAGTAGCAGCACAATTTGCTGAAACTTTAAAAGCTGCTGGAGTTGAAACAGTAGTATTTGATAGAAATGGTTACCTTTATCATGGTGTAGTTGCAGCATTCGCTGACGCACTTAGAGATAACGGTATCAAATTATAAGGGTTAATGATGGCAGTTAATAGAGAAGATTTTCAAGAAGCAATCGTTAAAATCGGAAGAGTAACAAAGGTTGTTAAAGGTGGACGAAGATTCAGATTTACAGCTTTAGTTGTTGTTGGTGATAAAAACGGAACAGTTGGATTTGGAACAGGAAAAGCTAAAGAGGTTCCTGATGCTATTAAAAAAGGTCTTGATGACGCATTCAAAAGCTTAGTAAAAGTTTCTATCAAAGGAACAACTATTGCACATGATATTGAATATAAATATAACTCATCAAAGATTCTTTTAAAACCAGCATCAGAAGGTACAGGACTTATCGCAGGTGGTGCGGCTAGACCAGTACTTGAGCTTGCAGGTGTTAAAGACATCATTGCTAAGTCATTAGGTTCAAACAATCCAAATAACCTTGTACAAGCTACTGTTGAAGCTTTAGCAAAGATTAAAGGATAATAAGATGGCATTAAATAACTTACAACCAGCAGCTGGTAGTACTAAAAATGTTAAAAGAGTAGGTAGAGGTCAAGGTTCAGGAATGGGTAAGACTTCTACACGAGGTCAAAAAGGTCAAAAGTCTAGATCTGGTTACAAGATCAAAAGACACTTTGAAGGTGGACAAATGCCACTTCAAAAAAGACTTCCTAAGATTGGATTCTTTTCAAGAGTGGCTAAGCCTTACTCTATCAATGTTGATAAAGTAAAACAAGTTGCTGCACTTGAAGAAATTACACTTGAGTCAATCAAGTCTGTATACAAATTATCTAAGTCAGTTGTAAAAGTTAAATTGATTGGTGCAGCTGCTAAAGATTTAGCATCTAAAATTAAAGACGAAAACGTAACAACTACTGGAAACTAATTATGAATAAAGATCTATTAAATAAGATTCTTATTACATTAGGTTTTATTCTACTCTATAGGTTATTGGCATACGTGCCAGTACCTGGAGTAAATATTGACGTAGTTAAAGAATTTTTTGATACTAATTCAAACAATGCATTAGGTCTTGTAAATATGTTTAGTGGTAATGCAGTTGAAAGACTGTCTATTATCTCATTAGGTATTATGCCTTACATTACAGCTTCAATTATTATGGAGCTACTTGCTGCAACTTTCCCTGCTTTAGGTAAAATGAAAAAAGAACGTGATGGTATGCAAAAATATATGCAAATCATCAGATACGCTACAATTGTAATTACTCTTATCCAATCTATTGGTGTATCAATGGGATTAAATTCATTAACTGGTCAAGGTGGACAAAGTGCGATTACTATTGATATGGATACATTTATTGCCGTATCATCGATTTCTATGCTAACAGGTACAATGCTTCTTATGTGGATTGGTGAACAAATCACACAAAAAGGTATTGGTAATGGTATATCATTAATCATCTTTGCAGGTATCGTTTCTGCAATCCCAAGTGCAATTGGTGGAACTATTGACTTAGTAAACAACGGTCAAATGAACTTCTTAGTTGTTATTGGTATTTTAATTGTTATCCTAGGTACAGTTGGTGCTATTATTTATGTTGAATTAGGTGAGCGACGAGTTCCTGTATCTTATTCACGTAAAGTAATGATGCAAAATCAAAATAAAAGAATTATGAACTATATTCCAATTAAAGTGAATCTATCTGGTGTTATTCCAGCAATTTTTGCCAGTGCTATTTTAATGTTCCCTGCAACAATCTTGCAAGGATCTCAAAATCCAGTATTAACAACCATTGCAGATTTCTTAAGTCCTAGTTCATATACCTTTAATGTTTTCATGTTCTTGTTTGTAGTTTTCTTTGCATTCTTCTATGCATCAATTACATTCAATGCAAAAGATATTTCTGAAAACCTTAAAAAACAAGGTGGATTTATCCCAGGTGTAAGACCAGGAGCGTCAACTGCTGAATACTTAAATGAAGTAGCCGGTAGATTAACAGTTTCAGGTGCAATTTACTTAGGATTAATTTCTACTGTTCCATGGCTTTTAGTTAAAGCAATGGGAGTACCATTTTACTTTGGTGGTGTTGCAGTACTGATTGTTGTTCAAGTTGCTATTGATACAATGAGAAAGATTGAAGCGCAACAATACACTAATAAATATCAAACATTAAGTGCAGTTGGTTTATAAATCTTATGGCAATCCCATTAAGAAAATCAAATGAAATTGCAAAACTTCGTACGGCCGGTGAGGCTGTTGCGAAGACTTTAGAGTACTTACAACACAATGTTAAACCAGGCATGACACTACTAGAAGTAGATGCAATGGGTGAAGAGTTTTTACGTTCACTTGGCGCTCGTCCTGCATTTAAAGGTTTATACGGCTTTCCAAACGCAGTGTGCACATCATTAAACGAAGTTATTATTCATGGAATTCCTAGTGAAACAGTTTTAAAAGAGGGAGATATCCTCGGACTTGACATAGGAAGTGAAATTGATGGGTGGTATGGTGATGCTGCAATAACAATGCCAATTGGAAAAATATCAAAAGAAGATGAAGAACTTATCGCTTGTTCGAAAGATGCTTTATACCATGCTATCGATGTTATCAAAGAGGGTATGCGTTTTAAAGAATTATCAAAGGCAATAGAGGATTTCATTAGAGGTAGAGGTTATGTTCCGCTCGTACGTTTCTGTGGACATGGAATAGGTAAAAAGCCTCATGGTGAACCAGAAATACCAAACTATGTTGAGACACCTAATGTCAAAGCTGGTCCCAAAATTAAAAATGGGATGGTATTTTGTTTAGAGCCAATGATCTGTCAAAAAGATGAAAACCCTGTTATTTTAGAAAATGATTGGGATGTGGTTTCTAAAGATGGTTTAAGAACGAGTCATTATGAACATACAGTTGCTGTTGTTGATGGAAAAGCAGTAATTTTAAGCAAAGTTTAGTAAAGGAAAAAAAGTGGCAAAAGATGATGTTATAGTTATCGACGGTAAAGTTATTGAAGCATTACCTAATGCAATGTTTAGAGTTGAATTAGATAATGGACATGTGGTACTGTGTCATATCTCAGGAAAAATGAGAATGCACTATATCAAAATTTTACCAGGTGATAAAGTAAAGGTTGAAATTACTCCTTATTCTCTTGATAAGGGTAGAATTACACATCGTTACAAATAAGAGTTAAGAGACTTCTTTTGAAGTCTCTTATTCTATTTTTAACAACTTCTTTGATAAAATAGTTACACAATCTTTACTTCTAAGGTAACTATGAAAAAACTAATCGAAACAACATTAAATTCACTGGCACATAAGGGTCTAGACGCAACTCCCAAAAATTATGCTAAAGAGTTTTATACAAAAGCCGAAGAACTCAATCACGAAGTTGAAGATTTAAAAAACTTTTATAAGGTACTTGATACCCTTGGACAAGATGAAAAAAAAGTTGTTCAAGAAAAAAACATAAAAACTGCAACAGAATTAATACAAATTTTAAAACAACGGGTTAAAAAAGCAGATATCTCTCGTTTTGTAAATCATATGACTACATTAATGAAACCCTCAATTAACCAAGAGATGTATAGTAAAATTGATGAGATGATTCTTGAACTTTCCAACAAGCCAGAAAAACTTTTAGAAAAAAGAACGCTAGAAACTGTCGAAGAACTTACTAACGAACGTATACGTTTAGATCGACAGGCCTTACGTGAAAAATCTGAAGACATGAAAAAACTCACTAATATTATTACTAAATATTATGATCGTTCTTTAATTCAAAGTGATAATACCTATGACGAAATAATAACAATTAAAGGTGAACTTGAAGCGTTAGAGTTATCTTCACAATCAACTCGTGAGTTAACAACTATGCAAGCCAATTTAGTGGATACTATTTATAAACTTGAAAACAGTATTGAAAAAAATAAAATAGATTTAATCAAAGGACAAAATGAATCCAATGATTTACACAAACAAATTAATGAACTAGAAGAAGAGTTAATACAACTTCAAAAAGAGAAAAATATTGACTTTTTAACGGGCGTAATGAATCGAAGAGGTTACACATCAGCAGTTGCAAAGATTGAAAATGAATTTACTATTTTCCAATCAAATTATGCCATTGTTTTTTATGATATTGACAATTTTAAAAATATCAATGATACTTATGGACATGAGTGTGGTGATGTTATTTTAAATATCTTTGCAACCATTTTGAAAAAACTAACCCGTGAGGATGATATTATATGTCGTTATGGTGGAGAAGAGTTTGTTGCTTTAATTCACTACAACGATGAAAATGAAGTAAAACGATATATCAAAAGAGTTAAAGAGATAATTGCTCAAAATAAATTTATTTATAATAATGAGGTAAAATTACTTGTAAAATTCTCTGCGGGGGTTACTTTCAGAAATAAATATGAATCTTATGAAATGGCCGTAAAAAGGGCGGATAAACTGCTTTATGATGCAAAACACTCTGGAAAAGATAAGATTATTTTAGACGAAGGAACAACTCTATAGATAAATTAGTTATTATGAGTCAATTGAATTTTAATACGAATTAGTTATAATCAAAAAAAACATAAGAAAAGATTATTATGAGAACTTTAGAAAAAGAAGTATTAAAACAATTAGTTGATAATAACTTACAATCTCTCCCACAAAACTATACTCGAGCCTTTTATCAATTAGCAAAAGACAAATCAATGGATATTGATGAACTTGTTTATTTAGAACGGTTCGTTACAAATTTAGACAAATCAGAAAAAGATATTTTACCTGAAGATATTATTACCTATTACGAACTGGCTGAAGTTTTAAATTATCGTATTAAAAAATCAGAGATTACCCGTTTTATTAAACATTTGAGTTTTTTAATGCGACCTTCTGTTGATAATACTATTACTTATGAAATAGAAAAACTTATTTTAGAGCTCTCAAAAGATCCTACTAATCTCATAAAAGACAAATTTATTAATAAACTTATCTCTGCTTCAGATAAACGGGTTTCAAAAGATAGAGTTGCCTTAAAAAACAAATCAAAAGATATTAAAACAATCACCGATTTAATGATTACCTATTTTGATAAAGCCTTACAAGATAGTCAAAATGTGGACAGAGATGTCATGGACATTAATGAAAAAATAAAAGATAGTGATGATCAAGATATTGTAAAACTTAAAGGGGAATTTGAAAAACTTATTGATTCCTTTCATAATGTTCTGAATAAAAATCAAGAAGATCTTAAAAAAGGTCAAGCTCAGTGTCAAAAACTGCAAGAAAAAATTGAAATGTTAGAAAAAAATATTTTGGAGATTCAAAAAGATAAAGATATTGACTTTTTAACAGGACTCTTAAATCGCCGTGGATTTAATACTGAAATTCAAAAAGTTGAAAATGAGTATGAAATTTTTGGTAATAACTATGCCGTAGTTTTCTTTGATTTAGACCATTTTAAAGATGTAAATGATAACTATGGGCATGAGTGTGGAGATGTTATTTTAAGTACTTTCGCAAAACTCCTTAAACAGCTTACACGTGTGGAAGATATTGTAGCACGTTATGGTGGTGAAGAGTTTATTGCACTTATTCATTATGAAGATAATGAAGAGTTAGAAAAATATGTTACCCGTGTAAAATATATGGTGAATAAAAACCGATTTAAATATAAAGATTTACGAGTAAAAATCACTTTCTCAGCAGGTGTTGCCTTACGTGAAAAGTATGAAAATTATGATGATGCAATTAATACAGCAGACAGTATTTTATACAAAGCAAAGAGTGGAGGTAGAAATCGAATTTTCTTTGATGATGAAACGATTCTATAAGTACTTTTAGTAATACTCTAACTTATGGAGCTTTTTAATGCCGGATGCAAAGTAACTATCACACGCGCTTTAAAAAGTAACAGAAACTCAAGCTCCATAACTTAAAATACTATGATACTCTTTTTTTGGTTAAATATATTTCTTCTTCAATCATTTTTTTCTGTTTAACTAAAATCTCTAAATTCTTTTTTAATATCTCTCTATCTTTGTAAGATTCAATAATAAACTCATAAAGTTTTGGTCTGTTTCTTTTCCAATTATGTAGTGTTGTTTTGTTGACCTCTAAATCTGATTCTAATTTCCTCAAACTAGGTGCACTCATCAATAATCCTTTTGTATTTCACGGGTTCTAGAAAAACTTCTAAGGGCATTGTATAAAATATTTGGACAAATGTCAAGTAAAATTGACAATTATGTTCAAAATAACGGAACAAAACAGAACAAAAGTTCTTTTTTTGTAAAATTTTGCATGACAAAACGTGTAAAAAGTAGGCTTCTTTATCAACTCAATTTTCTAAAATCCATAGGATATGATTATACTAATAGTGTAAATCTTCAATTGTATGATGATGAACAACTTCATCTACCCAATGATTTGCAAGCATTAGAAGAGGTTGCACAAAATTGTCATTTATGCCAATTAAATAAGTATCGTGCCAACGTCTTGTTTGGACGAGGTAACAGTAATGCCAATATTATGTTTATTGGGGATGAACCCAATATCAGTGAAGATGAGACGGGTGAGTTTTATGCAGGGCGCACAGGAGCATTATTGACTAAGATGATTGAAAATGTTTTAGAAATACGTGTGAACGAGGTCTATATTACGAACTTGGTTAAATGTAAAACTTCACATAATATGGTTAGCAATGAGGATGCAAACAGTTGTCGTGCTTTTTTATTAAAACAGATTGAGTTAATTAAACCCAAACTAATTGTTGCTTTGGGTGAGACCAGTTATGCTTATTTGACAAATGATACAAGCGCTTTCAGTAAAGTGAGAGGTACGGTGCTCAATCAAAATGGATTGGATGTAATACCCACATTTCATCCAAGTTTTCTGCTGCGTAATCCAACAGCCAAAAAAGAGGCATATTATGATATGTTAAAAATTAAATCATTAATGGAGAGAATGTGAAACAAATAGTATTTCTTATATTATCAATATTTTTATTTTTAGGGTGTGCTCCTAAAAAAGTGGTAACTATTCCAGCACCACAAAAAGAAGTCCAAGTCAAAAAAGATGAGATTGTTCAACCCATTATACAATCGGTTCAAAAACATGAACTTACTGATGAAGAGAAAATTTTTAAAGTGGCAATTATTTTCCCATCAAAAATTGTTGGAAAATACGCAAATAGCACGATTAATACGATCATGGGATATTTACTTTATAAAAATGAAAAGTTTGAAATTGAAGCTTTTGATAGTGTTAACCAAGATTTTGAAAACATGAAAAGAAATTTTGATGATATTGCTCAAAAGGGATATACAAAAGTTATTGCTTTATACCCAAAAGGTGCACTAGAAAATATCTATAGTATTGATGCAACTAGAAAAATGGAACTTTTTTTACCATTGATTCATAAAAAAGATTCACCCTATAGAGATCACAATTTTATTTATGGTGGAATCTCTTATGATGACCAGTTATCAAAACTACTCACTCTTTCAAATGGTGCCAACGCAATGTTTTATGAAGATTCATCATTGGGGCGAAAACTAAAGTTTGCTTATGATAATTTAGTACCTCATAGTAATCCTGTAAAACCTGTTAGTCGAATTGATACAAAATATAAACGTCTTGTTGAAGATGAAAAATTAAATGGTAAAGCACTGATGCTTAATACTCCAATTATTAAAAGTTCAATTATTCTTTCACAGTTACGAGCGCATGAAATTGAGCCCAATATTATTTTATCAACTCAGTTAAACTATAATCCTTTGTTAGTCTCTTTAACGCAATTTGAAGATCGAGTTAATTTTATTACGGCAAACTCAATTGAAAAAACGGATGATGTTTTGACAGAGAACTTAGCACTTTTAGATGCAGAGATTGGCTACAACTGGGTAAACTATGCCTCTTTAGTGGGTATTAATCACTTTTTTTCATGGAACAAAGATGGTTTAATCAAAAATCATATTGCCAATAACCAAGTGCAATACAAAGTACACCTTTATAATTCTACTGCTTACGGATTTCAAAAAATCAATATAGAATAAAGAGAAGCTTTCTTTCTCTTTATTCGTAATAAAAAAATTAAGTAAAACTTAGCTATAATCGCGCATATTTTAAGGGATAATAGATAATTATCCTATAGTGGAGTGATTAAATTGAGAACACATTATTGTACAGATGTTACAGAAAAAAACATTGGTGAAAAAGTTACTGTTGCAGGTTGGGTAAACAGTCGACGAGATCACGGTGGAATTATTTTTATTGATTTACGAGATAAAGGTGGGCTTGTTCAGTTAGTAGCTGACCCACAAGATTGTCAAGAAGCATTAAACGTTGCTGAAACAGTTAGAGATGAATTTGTATTAATTGCAACAGGAACAGTTAGAGCTAGAGGTGAAGGTTTAGAAAACCCTAACTTAGTTACTGGAAAAATCGAAATTATTTTAGATGAACTTGTTGTTGAAAACCGATCTAAGCCAATGCCATTTGATTTAGGTGATGAAAAAGTTAACGAAGAGATTCGATTAAAAAATAGATTCTTAGAGTTAAGAACACAACGATCATACGATATTTTTAAACTACGAAGTACTGCAAATATTGCAATTCGAAACTGTTTAAATGAGATGGAATTTCTTGATGTTGAAACGCCAATTTTAACAAAATCTACACCAGAAGGTGCACGGGATTATTTAGTACCAAGTCGAGTACATGGTGGAGAATTTTATGCACTACCACAATCACCACAACTTTTCAAACAACTATTAATGGTTTCTGGATTTGATAAATACTTCCAAATTGCTAAATGTTTCAGAGATGAAGATTTACGAGCTGATAGACAACCTGAGTTTACACAAATCGATGTTGAAATGTCATTTTGTGACCAAGAAGATGTTATTAAAGTTGCTGAGAAATTAATCTATGATACGTTTACTGCGTGTGGGAAAGAGAATATTCCTACATCATTCAAACGTATGACATACAATGAAGCAATGGAAATGTATGGTTCTGATAAACCAGACCTTAGATTTGATATGCCAATGGTAGATGTTATTGATATTTTTGCTAACAGCACCAATGAAATTTTCTCTGAAATTGCAAAAGATAAAGCACACAACAGAATCAAAGCAATCAAATGTCCAAATGGAGACAACCTATTCTCTAAGCGACAAATGAAAGGTTTTGAAGATTACGTTAGAAAATTTGGAGCTAAAGGTCTTGGTTACTTCCAAATGAAAGAAGATGGATTAAAAGGTCCATTGACGAAATTCTTCAGCGAATCTGATTTAGAAGAGATTGTAAAAGTTACTGAACTTGAAGTTGGTGATGTTGTATTCTTCGGTGCAGGGCACAAAAAAGTAGTATGGGATTACATGGGACGATTTAGACTCTATTTAGCAGAGCAAATGGATATTGTGCCAGCAGATACTTTTGAATTCTTGTGGGTTGTTGATTTCCCAATGTTCGAAGTAGAAGATGGAAAAGTAAAAGCACTTCACCATCCATTTACAATGCCAAAAGATTTAAATAAAGAGAATATTGAAGAGATTGAATCAATTGCTTATGACTTAGTATTAAATGGTACTGAGTTAGGTGGTGGATCAATCAGAATTCATAAAGAGCATATTCAAAATGAAGTATTTAATCTGATGGGAATTTCAGAAGAAGAAGCACAAGATAAATTTGGATTCTTATTAGACGCATTACAGTTTGGTGCGCCACCACATGGTGGATTTGCAATGGGACTAGATAGAATGATTATGTTATTAGCTGGAACTGATTCTATTCGAGATGTAATCGCATTCCCTAAAACACAAAAAGCACAATGTCTTATGACTAAAGCTCCATCAGTTGTTGATACTGAACAACTTAAAGAGTTAAGTTTACGAATTCGTAAAACTGAACAGTAATCTAAAAATAAAAGAGGAGTTTTAACTCCTTTTTTATACACTATACTTATGAAAAAGCTTTTACTCTCACTGATTTTATTTTCATCTTTTTTTTCCTTAGCACTTTTTGCTCAAAAGCCAGTTATTATTGTAACTGTCGAGCCTCAAAAATATTTTCTACAAAAGATTGCTAAAGATAAGATTATTATCAAAACAATCTTTAAAGAGTCAAATTTTGAAGTTAAATTCAAACAATTGACCCTAAAAAAGTTAGCTGAGTCCGATATTTATATGACAATGGGATTAGATATTGAAAAACAGTTTTTAGATGAATTAAAAAACATCAATACAAAACTAGAAATTTTTGATATGTCAAAAGATGTCAAAAAGATAAAAAGTGATGGAAAAGTTAATCCGTATGTTTGGATGGATCCTTTAAAAATACGAGATATTTCTAAAACTATTTTCCTAAAACTTTCACAAAAAGATCCTAAAAATAGAAGCTTTTATGAAAATAACTACAATAAGTTTTTACTGGAATTGGATGAAATTTACTTAAAAATAAAAAAACTTTATAGTGATGTTAATTTCTCCATGTATGCTTTTGATGACCATTGGGGTTATTTTGCACGACGTTTTGATTTTCCTTTATACAAAGTTGAGAGTCGTGTTTTAGATGCCGATGAAATTCCACGTTTTATTAAAAAAAGTCAAAAAAGAAATGTACGAGCTATTTTAACTGATTATAAAACGCCAAGAAATATTGTCAAATCAATTTCAACCAATGCCAATGCTCGAATCGTAAAGAGTGAAATCTTTAAATATGACTGGATGGGAAACTTATACCTTTTTGCTGAAGAGGTCAAGAAAAAATCTATCAGTCGTCTTAAGTAACTACAGCAACAATAGCAAAAATTAAAAGAAGAGATATGTTTTTACCCACAACCAAAGAAGAATTAGATAGTCAAGGAATTGAGCAGTTAGATGTTATTTTAGTCAGTGGTGATGCTTATATTGACTCTCCATTTATTGGTGTTGCAGTTGTTGGAAGAATTTTAGAAAAACTGGGATTTAGTGTTGGAATTATTGGTCAGCCTGATATTGACAGTGATGATATCAAACGTTTAGGAGAGCCTCGACTTTATTGGGGTGTGAGTGGTGGAAGTATTGATTCTATGGTTTCTAACTACACTGCAACAAAAAAGTTTCGAAACTCTGATGATTATACACCAGGGGGTAAAAATGACAAACGACCTGATCGAGCGGCGTTAGTTTACTCTAACTTAATACGTCGTCATTTTAAAAATACTGCACCTATTGTTTTAGGTGGGATTGAAGCCTCGCTTCGTCGTGTTACTCATTATGATTTTTGGAGTAATAAATTACGAAAACCTATTCTTTTTGATGCTAAAGCAGACTATTTGATTTATGGTATGGGTGAGATTGCTATTGAAGAGTTTACCAAAGCATTAGCCAATGGTGATGACCCAAAAAGTGTTCGAGGTGTTTGTTATATCTCTAAAGAGCCTGTTTTAGAATATATCCAAATACCAAGTCACGATGAATGTTTAAAAGATAAAGAGAAATACATTGATCTTTTTGATGCCTTTTATCAAAATAATGACCCTATTAATGCAAAAGGACTTTCTCAAAAAGTAGATAGCCGTTATAGCATTCAAAACCCACCTTGTGATTATTTGGATGAAAAAGAGATGGACGACGTGGCAAATTTACCCTTTACACGAGAACTGCATCCATATCATAGACCACAAGGAAAAGTAAAATGTTTAGAGACCATAAAATTCTCTATTCAAACTCACCACGGATGTTGGGGTGAGTGTAATTTTTGTGCGATTGGAGTTCATCAAGGACGAACAATACGAACACGAAGTGAAAACAATATTTTACAAGAAGCCAAAGAGTTTACAAAATATAAAGACTTCAAAGGGGTTATCTCTGATGTTGGAGGACCAACAGCAAACATGTATGGGTATGAGTGTGGAAAAAAGCTTAAAAAAGGTACCTGTGATGATATTAGGTGTGTGGATTTTGAACGCCTTTGTAAGGTGATGAAAGTTGACCACTCACGACATTTAAAACTTCTGCAAAAGGTGAGAAAAGTCCCTGGTATTAAAAAAGCTTTTGTGGCTTCTGGAATTCGATATGATTTTATAGCAGCAGATAAAAAACATGGGTATGATTATTTAAAACAGTTAGTAGATCACCATATCTCAGGTCAAATGAAAGTAGCTCCTGAACACACCTCTGATAGAGTTTTAAATCTCATGGGAAAACCTGGGAAACAGCCTTTAATTGATTTTAAACGTATGTATGACAAGTTAAATAAAGAGTCTGGTAAAAAACAGTTCTTGACCTACTACTTAATTGCAGCACATCCAGGTTGTGAAGAACGTGATATGCATGAGCTCAAACAGTTTACAACCCATGAACTCAAAATGAATCCCGAACAAGCCCAAGTCTTTACTCCAACGCCTGGAACATACTCTTCTGTGATGTATTACACTGAAATGGACCCAGTAACACGCAAGAAAATTTTTGTAGAAAAAGATCGAGCACGAAAAGAGAAACAAAAAGCAATTGTCATTGATAAAAAATATAATCAACGAAGAAAATGTAGTTCTTCGGGAATGCAAAGCTAATTTAATAAAGAACTTCTTTTTTAGATAAGTTCATTTTGGTTATAATGCCATCTTTAAAATTGAAACAATAGATTCAAATCAAGGGATATTATGAAAAAACTTTTTTTAATTATTGGAGCTCCTGGTTCTGGAAAAACGACAGATGCTGAGTTAATTGCCCAAAAACACGACACAATTACACACTATTCAACAGGTGATATGTTACGTGCTGAAATTGCAAGTGGAAGTAAACGAGGAGAGAGAATTGACTCATTTGTTTCTAAAGGTAAAATTGTACCTATTGAAATTGTAATTGAAACAATTGTTGGGGCAATTAAAAAAGCACCAACAGATGTGATTGTGATTGATGGATACCCACGATCAATTGAGCAGATGACAGAGCTAGATAAGTATTTAGAAAATGAAA
The DNA here is from genome assembly GCA_001655195.1 of Arcobacter sp. EP1. Classification (GTDB taxonomy): domain Bacteria; phylum Campylobacterota; class Campylobacteria; order Campylobacterales; family Arcobacteraceae; genus Arcobacter_A. The sequence continues at coordinate 446,178 of LPNY01000139.1, read as the reverse complement.
CTGAGGTTGAGCTTGTCAATGTTATTGAAGTTGAAGTCTCTCAAGACACAGCTTTTCAAAGAGTTTTAGGGCGAGCTGCTGATGCTGAAATTGTGCGAGCAGATGATAACGAAGAAGTCTTCTTAAACCGTATGAAACTCTACACAGAACCATTAGCGCAAATTCAAGAATTCTATGGACAAAAAGATCTTTTAAAAGTTATCTCAGGTGAGGGTACCATTGAAGAAATTGTAGAACAAATGGATAGTTTTGTTCAGTCACGAATCTAATAGAAGATAACTTATGAATTTTTATTCGGTCATTATTGGAACCGAACTTTTAAATGGGCGTCGTAAAGATGCCCATTTTTCTTTTTTGAATGAGCAACTCTTAAAACGAGGATGGAATCATAAAGCCTCATTTGTTATTGATGATGATCCAAACTTTATGTACGACATTTTTAAACTGATTCAAGTAGATGAAAATAGTGTCATGTTCTGTTTTGGAGGTATTGGTTCTACTCCTGATGATTACACTCGTAAGGTTGCCGCTAGGGCATTTACAAATGGGCAAATGCAGTTCCACAAAGAAGCGCAAACATTAATCAAAAACCAGTTTAAAGACGAAGCTTATCCTCATCGTATAAATATGGCACATCTTCCTATTGGTGCGAAGCTACTTAAAAATGTAGTGAATAACGTACCGGGATTTTATTTAGAGAACCGATTCTTTTTTACACCTGGTTTCCCTTCCATGAGTCAGGCTATGATTGAAGAAGCTCTAGAAAAACATTATCCCAAAAATAATTATATAAAATCACGTTTAACATTAACAGCACAGTGTAGTGAAAATGATTTGATACCTTTGATGCAAAACCTACCAAAAACTATTGAACTCTCTTCTTTGCCTAAAATAGTAGGGACACAACGTAATGTTGTGTTATCTTTGAGTTCTTACGATGAAAAGCTACTTCATAAAGAGTTTAATAAGATCATCCAACATCTAATAAGTGAAAAAATAGAGTATAAACTTACAGATTTATTTAAATTAGTAAATTAGTTATTTACTTTAAAGCTCCTTTGTATATAATATTTCTTAACGAAGGTTAAAGGACGCTTTATGAATTTCTTTGGAAATATAAAAATCAAACAAAAGTTGATTATTCTTATTCTCTTACCATTATTGGGTTTACTCTATTTTGCAGTTGTCAATATTAGTGGTACTTATGCTGAGCTTAAACGAATGAATCGTATAAATGATATTGCTAATCTAGCAACAAAAATCTCTTTTTTACTCCATGAAACACAAAAAGAGCGGGGAATGACAGCAGGCTTTCTTGGAAGTAAAGGAAAGAAATTTAAAGATTCATTATTGAAACAACGAGTACTAGCAAATAGCAAGTTCGATGAATTAATTAAAGTCAATGAAACAATTGATTTCTCTCTTTATCCAAAAGCATTTAATGAGCGTATGAATGATGCAATTAACCGCTTTAAAAAGCTAAACTCTATTCGTCCTCAAGTTGATAGTCAATCTATTGCAGTAGGAAAAGCTATTGGTTACTATACAAAAATGAATGGAATTTTATTAGATAATGTTGTTGCTATTGCTAAACTGTCTGATAATGCAGTTATTACACAACAAATCACTGCCTATTCAAGTTTCCTTTTATCAAAAGAGCGAGCAGGAATTGAGCGAGCAGTAGGAGCAAATACTTTAAGCCGAGACTCCTTTGGGACAGGAATGAGAACAAAACTCAATGACCTAATCTCTGCACAAAATTCATATATGAAAACCTTTAGTTATTATGCAACAACTGATGCTAATAAATTTTATGATACAACACTAAAAGGTAAAGATGTTGAAGAGGTAAACCGTATTCGAAATATTCTATTAACAGCCAATGAAATTGGTGGATTTGGTTTAGATCCAATTTACTGGTTTGATACGATTACTAAAAAGATTAACCTACTTAAACAAGTTGAAAATCATATTCGAGATAACTTAACTATTAATAATGCTGAACTTTTAATTGGTGTTAATATTATCAGTAATATTTCAAATTTACTTCATGAAACACAAAAAGAGAGAGGTGCCACAGCTGGATTTATTGGTAGTGGTGGGAAAAAGTTTGTTAAAAAATTACCTGACCAAAGAAAGCTTACTTCTTTTAGAATTGATTTATTAGAAAAATATTTAAAAAATGTCAATTTAAATAACTATCCAAAAGTTTTTAGGGATAACCTTAATGCCTCATTATCAAAACTAAAACACTTAAAAGCGATGCGCCAAAAGGTGAGTGCTCTAGATATTTCAGCTAAAGATGCTATTGGATACTACACAGGAATGAATGCGCAGTTCTTAGATACTATTGCTTTGATTATCAAACAATCAACAGATGTTGAAGAGAGTCAGGACTTAACGGCATTTTATAACTTCTTGATGGCAAAAGAACGAGCAGGGATTGAGCGAGCAGTGTTATCAAATACTTTTGCACGAAATAAGTTTTTACCAGGAATGAAACGAAAGTTTATTGTTTTAACAACTGAGCAAAAATCTTATTTAACGTCATTTAAAGCGTCAGCTCGAAGTGAAGTTTATAAATTCTATATTGATACAGTACAAGGTAAACCAGTTGATGAAGTTCAACGTATGCGAGACGTTGCTCTAGGTGTTACGACTATTGGTGGATTTAATATTGACCCAACTTATTGGTTCGAACAAATCACACTAAAAATTAATAAACTTAAAAAAATTGATGATTATTTAGCTACATCGTTGTTAAAAAATATTGAAACTCTAAAAGATGAAGCACAAAACAGTCTAATTTTTATTTGGTCATTTACAATTTTGACACTCTTAGTTGTACTATTTATGAGTCGAGGAATTACAATCAACATCTTAAAGTCCCTAAAAGACTTTAAAGAGGGATTAGGATTCTTTTTCCAGTACGCTATTCGAGAAAAAGATTATTTAAAGCCAATGGTTGTAGTTGGCTCTGATGAGTTTGCACAAATGACTGCTGATATGAATGAACAGATTGAAAAAACAGCATTTATTATTGAACAAGATAAAAAAGTTGTGCAAGAGATAGATGATGTTATGGCAAAAATCAAAAGTGGATTCTTCTGTTACACTATTAAAGAAAAAGGTGCAACCCAAGAGGTTGAAAAACTACGAAACAATATCAATAACATGTTAAAAGAGACAAAAATTAAATTAGATAGTATTAATAAAATTCTTGATAATTATGCTGGTGGTAACTATGACTTTGCATTAAATGAAAATGAAAAACGTGGTATGAATGGTGATATGGGGTCATTAATTACCTCTTCCGTACTATTAGGAACATCAGTTTCTCAATTGATGGCAATGATTTCAAATGCAGGAGAAGAGTTAACTCAATCAACCAATGTTTTAACCTCTTCGTCTAAAAGCCTTTCTACTTCTTCAAATGCACAAGCGGCATCATTAGAGGAGACAGCAGCTGCTATTGAAGAGATTACTTCAAATATTGAAAACAGTAGTGATAACGTGATTAATATGTCTCGTCTTGCAGATGAGTTAAATAGTTCTGCTGATACAGGAAGAGCATTAGCCTCTCAAACTGCAAGCTCAATGGATGAAATTAACAGTAAAGTAACGGCAATTAATGAAGCAATCGAAGTGATTGACCAAATTGCCTTCCAAACAAATATTCTATCCCTCAATGCAGCTGTTGAAGCGGCAACTGCTGGTGAAGCTGGTAAAGGGTTTGCTGTTGTTGCTCAAGAGGTACGAAACCTTGCAAGTAGGTCTGCAGAAGCTGCTAAAGATATTAAAGAACTGGTTGAAGATGCAACCCAAAAATCACATGCAGGTAAAGATGCGGCGACAAAAATGATAGGTGGATATACTGAGTTAAACAAAAAAATCGTAGAGACCAAAGAGATTATTGATACAGTTACCATATCAAGTCGTGAACAAAAAGAGGGAATGGCTCAAATTAATGATGCTGTTAATAGTTTAGATAGAACAACCCAAGAGAATGCTGCAACAGCAAACTCTATTGATAATTTAGCTAAAGAGGTTTCTGATCTCTCTACTCGATTGATTAATATCACTGAGCGAGCAACATTTAATCCAGAGATTAAAAAACAAGTATGTGATTTTGATTTAGTACAAGAGATAGCACAATACAAAAATGACCATATTAACTTTAAAGATACGAACTTTGCTAAGTTAGATACTTTTGACCATTGGCATGTTGTTGATTGTAAATCGTGTAAATTAGGTAAATGGGTTATTGCAACAGAAGAGAGTGGAAAAAGCTTTACTAACTCTACTACATGGAATGACTTAAAGAGTGCCCATGAGCAGATTCATGGATATGTGCAAGAGTATGTGACACAAAATCATGAGCGTATTGATAATGATATCTTAGAAGCAACAGCGGTTAAGATTGAAAATGCAACGGATAAAATCTTTACAGAGTTAGATAATTTACTAATAGTACATTGTGAAGAGTAATAGGAGTTAAAACTCCTATTGCGGTTTATTATAAAATTTTAGTTTAAAGCCTTTATCCTCTGGGTATTTCTTTAAACTAAACTCTCTCCATACTTTCATACACAGAGGATTTTTCTTTTTTACACCATCTTTTGCAAAAGCATGAGCTCTACCCATATTTTTCCATACACCTTTTCCTGATGCATACATATAAGCTAAATTACAGTGAGCATTTTCGTACCCTTGTTTAGATGACTTTTCAAGCCATAATACGGCTTTTTTATAATCTTTTTCAATAACACCATTAATCCCTATGGTTAAATACATCCCCACGCGATTTTGTGCACCTGCATGCCCTTGAACGGCCAGCTCTTTAAAAATATTATAGGCGTGTTGTATATCAAAATAGGGTGTGCGTTTGCTGGCATAAAAAATTCCCAGATTATAACGCGCTGTTTTGTGCCCTAATAAAGAGGCTTTGGTAAAACTTCGATAGGTTTGTGTAAAGTTTCGTTTAACAACTGTACCCTCATAATAAAAAATTCCTAATTTGTAATGGGCTTGGGCATCATTGTTTTCAAAAGCGGCTTTTTTATAGTAACGTACGGCTTTTTTATAGTCTTGACGTAATTCGGCTTCTTGAGCTATTTGCAAAGCACTTGATGCCCATAATGAAATAGTGAGTAATGAACATAGGGCTACCTTTTTCATTGTACCTCTTTTTTTATCCTTGGGTTGAGTGTTGTTGTTATTTCATAGGAGATTGTATTGTGTAGTTTTGCTAACTCTTTAACATCATTAAAAATACAAACCTCTTCTTTGTCACAATCCAATGAAAGATTATCCATTGAAACTCGACCTAAAAGTTGATACCCTTCATGTGTTTTATATTCATGTTCACCACTGATACGTAAAAAACCATCACCATAACCAACATCATAGTTAGTTACAACCATATCTTTTGGTGCTTGATAAGTTGCTCCATAACCAACATGTTCACCTTTCGTTATTTTTCGTGATGAAATCTTATTTCCCCACAATGACATAACAGGTTTGAGGTTTGGAATATCAAATATAGGATTATTTTCAATATAACCATATTGGGCAATTCCAACTCGTGCAAAATCTTCATCGAAATTCTTAGTTCTAAATAAAGCGGAAGAGTTACACGAATGAAAGGCCGGAAGAGGTAAAGAAAGTTGTTCACATAATTTTTTCACTTCTTTTTTTACTATTGCGAATTCATGGGATTGCCAGTAGAAATCAGTTGATAATTCATCTGCACTACGATGATGTGTGAAACAACCAGTGAATTTTAAGTTTTGCTTGCAGATACCATGAATAGCCTCTTTAAGCTCATTTTTATGAATACCATTTCGGTGCATTCCGGTATCCACTTTGATATGAACGTTCGTATTTTCGGGGAGTCTATAAATATCTTCAAGTTTGTTGATTGTGATGTGAAAAGTGTGTGAATAAGTGTGAAAACTAGTGTCAGCTAAAATTAAGATTTCCCTAAATAATTTTTCGATAATAATTGCTTCATCATAATTTCTAACAACTGCTTTTGTTATTCCATACTCATTTGCTAGTGTTGCCATCTCTAATAACCCATGACCATAGGCATTATCTTTTAAGACAACTGCAATTTTATTTTTTGAGCCTGCTTGTTGGGAAATTATTTTTAGGTTGTGGAAATAATTTTCTCTATATAATATGACTTTTGCCAAGAAGTATTACCTTATATAATATTGCTACGTATTTGCTACGTTTTGCGTTTTAAAATGATTGAAGATAAGGATACTATCTTTTTCATTTAAAACCACTTTTAATTCTTCAATGGATGCACCTTTGATATTTTCGAAGGTCCCGAAATAATTGAGTAGTTTTTTTACCTTAACTTCCCCGATACCATTGAGTTGAAGCAGTGAAATTTGTTTATCCTCTTTTCGTTTTTGTTTTTTATGAAAGTTGATAACAAAACGGTGGGCTTCGTCTCTTTGACGTTGTACAAACTGAAGCCGTTTATCACTGGTCTCTAATCGTAGACTTTTATAAATGCCTTCACTTTTATAATGTAGTACATCTTTAGCTGCACCTTTTGCCCTATGAGCTTTTGCATCTAGTTTCTCTTTAGCAATGGCGACGATATCAAGTCGTACTCCCACAGAGTCGACAATATCATATGCAAGTTTTAGTAGAGTCTCTCCTCCATCAATAATCCAAAGGTCAGGTGCGGGATTCTTTTCAAAACTCTCTACTCGGCGTAAGAGCATTTCGTTCATTTGACTGTATTCATCTTTTGATTCTAAATTGTAGTGTCTAAAATCAGTTTTAACAAACTTTTCTTCCCATACAACCATTGCTCCAACAGTTGCTTGTCCCATCATATGTGAGTTATCAAAACTCTCAACTCTTTGAGGTGTTGTTTGAAGGTTGAATAGATATTTAAGTTCTTCATAAACACTACTTTGCATTTGAGAACTATCAAGACGGAGCAGTTCATCACAGTTATTCAGTGCAATAGAGAGTAGGTCTTTCTTCTTTCCGCTTTTTGGAAATTTGATGGGAATCTTTTTATCAAAACGTTCTTGTAAAAAGTTTTCTAATTCAGTTTTTTCTTCTAAATCATTGGCAACTAGTACTTCTTTTGGAAGCACTGGAATTTCATTATCATAGTAGTTAACGATAGCTCTCTCATAGGCTTCTTCTAACTCTATTTGCATAGTTTCATCAACAAAATCCAGTTTGATAAAGTTATGAGAACTAGACGCTAGTTTTCCATCTCGAATAAACAGTCGTACTATAACAGCTTTTTTATTGTTAGTTTTTATAGCAAACAAATCAAGGTTCTCATTGGTTGCTAAATCCATACCCGATTTGATTTCAGATTTTTCAATAGTTTTAATACGGTCACGAAGTTTCATAGCCTCTTCAAAACGAAACTCTGTTGAGTACTCTTCCATTTTACCTTGCAGTTTAGCGATGAGTTTACTCTTATTATAAATATACTCTAAGGCTTCATCAATGAGTTTACTGTAGTCTTCTTTTGAAATTTTACCTTCACAAGGAGCATGGCACTTTTTTATCTGATAAAAAAGACAGGCTTCATTGCCTTTAATACAGGCCTTTTTTTGCACCAATGGAACAATCTCATAAATAGAGTCCAACATATCTCGTGCCCCTGTAGAGTAGGGACCAAAATATTTTATTTGTTTGCTTTTTTGAATTCGTCGTGTGATTTCAAGGCGCGGAAAATCTTCGCTATTATCAATATAAATATAGGGATAAGTTTTATCATCTCGTAATAAAATATTGTATTTAGGTTTTAACTGTTTGATTAATGAATTTTCTAAAATCAAAGCATCATGTTCGTTGGGAGCAACAATCCACTCCAAACTAGTAACCTCAGATATCATCTTATAAATACGTGCACCTAGTTTATCTGCAGGGGCTAAATGGGGTGTAAATTTAAAGTAAGATTTAACACGGTTTTTTAGAACTTTTGCTTTACCAATATATAGTAGGCGACCGTCTTTATCAAAGTATTGATAGACACCAGCACTGTTAGGAAGTTCTTTGAGTTTTTCTTCTAAATTCATGAACGAATTTTATCCAAAAAATCTTTGAAAACCTTTTTTAATCATCATCTTTCTTCATATTTCTGCGTTGTCAAAAATTTATGTTTGGTCATTTACCTATGTAAACTCCCGCCACATAAATTGTCTCCGCCTTGAACTATTTTGAAATCTAATGATTAAAAAAGGTTTTCTATTTTACTCAAAAATACTATTATTTTAAATCAGAAACAAAATATTATAAATTAGACAGTATTATTTATATTCATTATTATTGAGTTCCGCAAGCTAGAAATATAAAACTTATAGAGAGGGAATCCCATGGTGTTGAAGCCGTTGACGTTTTTGGTTACTTTTACACTATGCTAGAGCAAAGTGACTAAATCCTCTAAGGCAAAAGTTACATAGAGTGAAGAGGTACTCCTCTTTGTGATATCAAGCCAAAATATCTAATTAAACTCTAACTAATAAACTCACAAATATAAAGTAACTAAAAAAATTCTTATCCAATTAATTTCGATACTTCAACTAACAAAATATAAAATTATAAGATTCGCTTATGAAAGTAAAATAATTATATAATTGTTTTCGAAAGAGATGTGACGATGATATTGAATGATAAAAAGATTAAAAATACTATATTGGTGATGATGTTATTGATTCTAGGAATTTCTGGAATCATCATAACTTTTTATCAATACCAACTTATTAAAAATGATATTAGCAGTGATATCAATATCAAAGATAACTATGTTCATAAAAGTTTTGACTTTTTCTTAGAAGAGTTAGAATATGATATTAGTGAAAAAACGGAGTTTATATTATCTAATAAAGCTGTACAAAAAGCCTTTTATGACCGCGATAGAGAACGTCTTTATGGTCTTGTTGAAAAAAACTACCAACGAATGGCGAGCAAAAATCGATACTTAAAAATTATGACCTTTAGATTATTTGATGGTAGTACCTTTTTACGTGTCCATAAGCCATCTATGTTTGGTGATGCTTTAAATAAAAAAAGAAAAATCATACTTGATACACTTGAAACAAAAGAAAAACAGTATGGTTTTGAAGTAGGCAAACTCAAAATGACATACCGAGTTGTTACCCCAATTTTTTACAATAATAACTTTTTAGGTGTTGTTGAAGTTGGAATCGAACCTGAATATATTGTGTCAAAAATTAATAAAATCTCAAAAGTAGAGTCTGCTCTTTTAATACGAAAACAAGATTCAGATATTTTTTTAGAAAAACAAAATCTTAAAGGTATCAACCAATACTATTTAGCCCGAGGAAATAAACATTTTGAAAAAAAAATCGATGAGATTGATTTAACAAAAAAGTTTGTGAATATCAACTTTAATGGTACGGAATACCTGATTGATACTGATGTGAATCTGTTTAATCATAGGGATGAGGTGGCGGCAAAAATACTCATATCTTATGATTTGACTTCTTATAACATCAAATTAAAAGAGCTTTTAATCCAAAATATTTATGTGGTGTTATTTATTATTCTTATGATGTTTTTAGTGTTGAACTTTGGGTTGAATTATTTTTTAAAAAAGATTAATCATTTATATAAAAATATCATGAAAAAAGATGCCATGATTATGGAACAATCCAAGTTAGCTGAAATGGGTGAAATGATAGCAAATATTGCCCACCAATGGAGACAACCTTTAAGTGTTATCTCAACGGGTGCTAGTAGTATTAAAATACAAAACGAGTTAGGTATTTTAAAAGATGATGCCCTTAATGAAAACCTAAATAGTATGGTAAAAAGTACAAAGTATCTTTCTCAAACTATAGATGATTTTAGAAACTTTCTCAAAGGGGATAAAGAAAAAATAAACTTTTGTCTTCGCGAAAATGTTAACAAAAACTTGGAACTTTTAAAGGGTAATCTTAAAGCTAACTCCATAGATGTTATTTTTAAAGATGACAATACGGCGCAAGTTAATAGTTATCCCAACGAGTTAACCCAAGCGTTTATTAATATTATAAATAATGCAAAAGATGCGTTAGTTTCAAATGATGTTGAAAAGAAGTATATTTTTATTGAATTACAGCAAAATGAAAATGATGTTAGTTTATTGATACGTGACAATGCACAAGGTATTCCTAAAAATGTTATTGATAAAATATTTGAACCTTATTTTACAACAAAACACACATCCAAGGGTACTGGATTGGGGTTGTATATGACTTACAAAATAATCACCGAGAGTATGAATGGAAGCATTTATGTGGAAAACTTGACCTATTCTTATAAAAACCAAACTTTGAGTGGCGCACAATTTACTATCTCTTTACCTCGAACTTTAGGGTAGTACTATATGCCAGGGCGTTTAGCGATATATGATGATATAGCATTTAAAGAACAAGCCCGTAACTTAATACAAAATGATATGATTGGAACACTTACTCTTTCGTATAATATTCCTCCAACACTGCCAATTCCTGCGCTATTAAATAACGGTAACTATTTGTATACGCACTTTGGATTTTTGCCATCGTGGGCAAAAGATAAAAAATCCATGAATATTAATGCCCGAAGTGAAACCGTTTTTGAAAAACAGACCTTTCGTGATGCCTTTAAATATCAGCGTTGTATTATTCCTTTAAATGGTTTTTATGAATGGGAAGTGGAAACCCATGATAAAACAAAAATCAAAAGGCCTTATTTTGTGCACAATAAAGAGAGCAAATTTTTAGCAGTTGCTGGGCTTTGGGATGAGTGGTTTGACACTGAACTTAATATGACTATTGTTACGGTTGCATTAATAACATGTGATGCAAATGAAAAACTAGGGAAAATTCACCATCGTATGCCTGTTGTTTTAGAAGAAAAAGATTTTAAAACATGGCTAGAGAGTAGTGATTTAAAAGAGCTTAATAGTTTGATGAAAATCTATGCAAGTGAAAAGTTAGAACTCTATGAAGTTACTAGTGAAGTTAACAAAGTACTATATAGCCAAAAAGAGGCCATAGAGCCTTTAAAAAAGGAGTTTAAGGGACAGTTGGCTCTTTTTTAGTCAAATATCTTTTTATAAGTATGACAATAAGGAAGTTTTCCTGTACGGGCATAATAGTTTTGGTGGTAACCTTCTGCAGTGAAAAACTCATTGGCTTCGTACAGTGATGTTGCTACTTTGTATCCTTTGGTTGTTAAAATATCAATCACATTTTGTACTGTTTTTTTCTCAGCATCATCATTGTAAAAAATAGCCGATAAGTATTGGCTCCCTATATCGGGACCTTGACCATCGGTTTGTTCCATATCATGGATTTCAAAAAAGAGTTTGGTTAACTCTTCATAAGAGATTTTATTAGGGTCATAAACAACTTTAACGCTTTCTAAGTGGCCAGTTTTGCCTTTGATAACTTCATAGTAGTTTGGGTTTTTGACATGTCCACCCATGTATCCACTAAGTACATCTAATACACCATCTTTTTTTTCAAAGTGATATTCCACACCCCAAAAACATCCTCCTGCAAAGTAGGCATTTTTTGTATTTTCATTTTCATATTTTGATTTTATCGGTTCTTGATTACTACTAAAAGAAGTAACAACTAAAAGAAGAATACCCATCAACGCAATAACAGTGTATTTGTTCATTTTAAATCCTTTTAAATTCTGTATCAATTGTACTTCCTTTTTGTGAAGCCTTTATTTAGTATGCAGGCTAATATTAATTTATTAACGTAGCTAAAGTAAATAAATATTTATTGAAGGAAATAGTGTTATAATCAGTAAATTCCGAAGAAAAGTTGAAAATATTGGCCCAATAATAAGGAGCTTGTTATGATTAAACTACTTAAAATAAACCAACTTTATAAACGATGTGATACTTCAATATTTAAATTTCAAACCACTTCCAAACTTAAAACAACAACCAAAACTTTAGGACAGGATAGAGCTATAAAAGCTATTAATACTGCTTTGGGAATTCGTCATGAAGGTTACAACCTTTTTGTTATGGGAAAAAGTGGTACAGGGCGACACTCTTTACTAGATAAACTTTTAAAAGAGAAAATCAAAAAAGAGAATGGATTATCAGATTGGTGTTATGTGAATAATTTTAATGATTACACAAAACCTCTTGTTCTTAAACTTCCTTCTGGAATGGGAGTGAAGTTTAAAAAAGATATGCAAAACTTAATAAAAAACTTTCAAGAAAAGATTCCTCAATCATTTAAACAAAAAGAGTATTTGAGTGTTAAAAAAGATTTGGAGTCTCAAATAAAAGAGGAACAAGACCGAATTTTTTATGCTCTTAAAGATGAAGCTAAAAAAGATGATATTTTTATCAATGATACCACATCAGGAGTGACAATTTCACCTTTAAAAGAGGGGAAAACCCTGACCAATGAAGAGTATCAGTCCATGAATATAAATGATCGAGAAGAGATTGAGAAAAAGATTATTACTTATAAAACATTGGTGGATGAAAATGCTAAGTTAGAGATGGAAGTAGGGCGTAATTTTATTGAACAAATGAAAGTTATAGATAATGAATTTATAACATCAATTGTTGAAAAGATGATGCGCAATATTAAACAAAAATATGAAAACTTTGAAGCTGTCAGTGAGTATCTTGATGAGGTTCAAGAAGATGTTATTGAAAACTTTGAGGACTTTACTCAAGAAGAGACAATGCCAAGTTCAAATAGTATGGAAAACCTTTTAAGCCAGAGTTTATCAACAGCACCTAGTTTTGATATCTATAATGTAAACGTATTTGTAAACAATGCAAAACAGAAAAATGCGCCTATTATTTATGAACACAATCCTACCTATTCCAACCTTTTTGGACGTATTGAACACGTTACTCATATGGGAACACTCACTACGGATTTCAACTTAATCAAAGCAGGTTCCCTACATCGTGCCAATGGTGGATATTTAGTTATTGATGCTCGAGCGTTATTGTTTCAGCACTACGCATGGGAAGGCTTAAAGCGAATGCTTCAAAGCAAACAAATTCATCTTGAAACTGTTGAGGAGTCTTTGGGATTAAGTAGTAGTGTAACTCTCAATCCTCAAAGTGTGGATTTGGATGCAAAAATAGTTTTGATAGGTTCCCCTTTTATTTATTATCTTCTTTATGAAGAGGATGATGATTTTAAACGCCTATTTAAAATAGAAGCTGACTTTGAAGATGAAACCATTAGAAATAATGAAAACATTCTGCTTTATGCTCAAATCATTGCAACACTTTTAAAAAAACATGAACTCTTGCCTTTAACAAAAAAAGCATTGGGACGTGTTATTGAGTTTAGTTCACGTTTGGTGGATAACTCGCAAAAACTCTCCGCAGATTTTAGTTCGATTATTGATTTACTACAAGAGTCAAATTTCATTGCTCAAAATAGGGCAGCTAAAAATATTAAAAATGAAGATATTTTAACAGCACTAAATCACAGAAAAGAGCGAAGTGAACGCATCAAAGAAGATATTTATGAAGAGATAAAACAAGGTACCCTTCAAATAGAAACAACAGGTGAAAAGGTAGGACAAATCAATGGACTATCAGTATTGGACTTTGGAAACTTTATTTTCTCTATTCCTGTTAAGATTTCAGCATTAACGCGCGTGGGAAAAGAGGGTGTCGTTGATATCGAAAGAGAAGTTGACCTAAGTGGTGCAATCCACTCTAAAGGGGTGATGATTTTGTCCTCATTTTTAGCTTCACGTTACAGTCACGATTTTTCCATGAGTTTAACAGCGAGTTTAGTTTTTGAACAATCTTATTCTATCATTGATGGGGATAGTGCTTCTTTAGCTGAATTGTATATCTTGCTCTCTTCTATTGCAAATGTTCCTATCAAACAAAATTTTGCAGTTACAGGATCTATTAATCAAAGTGGAGAAGTTCAAGCAATTGGTGGCGTCAATGAAAAGATTGAAGGTTTCTTTGATGTGTGTAAACTAAAAGATAGAAACTTTAAAGCCAATGTGATTATTCCCTATAGTAATATTAAAAACCTCATGCTAAAAGAAGAGGTCTTAGATGCGGTACGAAAAGGGCAGTTTAAAGTTTATGCTATTAAACATGTGGATGAAGGGGTTAAACTATTAATGGATATTGAAGCAGGTGTTCGAGGAAGTAATGATAAGTTCCCTAAAAAAAGCCTCAATTATCTTGTTGAGAGTCGTTTAATTGAGTTTAGTGATTTAAGTCTTGGAAAAAAGAGTAAAAAAAAGTAAGGATTGAGTACAATACGTTTTTAGTATAAATAAATAAGGTTATAGATGTTAGATAGCGAAGTATTAGAAGAGATAAACTCAACGTATATGGAAAATGAAAAACTTCCAGAGATTATGAAAGATTTAAACCACGATGTAAATATTACCTATTGGGCAGGAAAATTTTGTACAGAGCAGTATTATGAAAATACTGATTTAGCAGAAATCCTCTTTGAGTATGCCGTAAACAAATGTGAAACATGGAGAGATTATAAAGAGTTAGCATTTGCCGTTGGAAATAGTAATGGGTTTGATGATAAAGAGTGGGCACGAGAACTCATGGACAAAGCAACCCAAAAGGTTGAAATTCTAAGAGACTTGCGTAGTCTTGCTGATGCTATTGCTACAAAAAATCTCTCTTTTTATGATAGAGGATACGCAACTGAACTTTATAAAGAGGCTCTTGAAAAATCCACTATCGCTTATGAGTTTTACTGTATTGCAGAATCTTTATGTAACAAAGATATGCTTGATGATAAAGATTGGGCAATGGATGTCTATCAAAAAGCAGTAGAGTGTGCAGCAGACAGCGATGAACTTACCTATATTGCTGATAGTATAGCCGATGAAGATAACCTTGCAGATGAGCAGTGGGCAGAAGAGTTATATAAAATAGCAGAAGAATTCGAAGGCACAAAAGAACTCGACTAGATGGGCGTACAAACAAAATTAACACTAAATGAAATAAATTTTATTGCCAAAAAAGATGGTCTTTTATTTACCACTATCAAAGCAACCAAAGATGGTATAACCGATTCAACTTTTATTGGAACAACCAAAAAAGGTGAGCGTTATGTTATCAAACTTTATGAAGAGGCAAGTTATGATGAGGTCAGAAACGAAGTGGCTTTTTTAAATCGAATTAAAAGCCTCAACGTTCCATTGGTTGTCTCTAAAAAAGTGCATATTTTCAAAAAAAAGCCCATTGTGATTTTTAGTTTCTTAAAGGGGCATGAACCAAAAGTTTTACTCAAAACTCAACTGAGACAAATTGCTCTTTTTTTAGCACAATTTCACGACCTATCTGAAAAAATTGAGTTTAGTAATACCTATCGGTACTCCCAAAAAGATTTAAAAACAAAAATCAATACAATCGTACATGACAAAGAGGTCTATTTTGAAGTAAAAGAGGCTTTCAAAAAACGGTATGCTAAAGTTAAAGATGTTGTTTTAAAACCAAAACATGTTATCCATGGTGACCTTTTTCCTGATAATACAAAGTTTGACCAAGACTCTTTGAGTGGAGTCTTTGATTTTTCAAATGCTTCTAAAAGTGACAAACTTCTAGATTTAGCAGTAGTAATTCATAGCTGGTGTTTTGATAGAAAAGATGAATTGGATATGCCTTTTGTGAAAGCTTTTTTAGAAGAGTATAATTTCTATTATGATGAACAAATCACGTTACAAAAACTCAAACCCTATTTACTTTATAGTGCTGTTTATTATGCGGCAAGTCGATTTAAAACCATGTATGTGGATAAAAAAGAGGTACAGTATAAAAGTTATAAAGAGTTTTTTGTAAAGTTTGATGCAGTTGAAGATTTGTTAGGTTAAAAAGAGCTCACGTTTTATTCGTGAGCCTCTTTGATTGCTTTGAATTGCTCTTCAGTAACGATAAAGGCATCTACAACAATTGGGTCAAAGTGTTTTGCACGACCTTCAATGATAATCTCTTTGGCTTTTTCGTGGGTAAACCCATCTTTGTAAACCCGTTTTGAAATGAGTGCATCATAAACATCTGCAACTGCCATTAGTCTGGCACTCAGTGGTATCTCATCTCCTTTTAAACCTTTTGGATAACCTGAACCATCCCATTTTTCATGGTGATAGTGGGCAATCTCTTGGGCAAAGTTTAAGAAACTATCATCAAGCATTTCACCTTTGGTATTTTCAATAGCATGAGCTCCAATAGAGGCGTGTTTTTTCATGATATGAAACTCCTCATCGGTGAGTTTCCCTGGTTTTAAAAGTATCTCATCAGGGATACCTACTTTTCCAATATCATGAAGTGGTGCTGATTTATAAATGATTTCAATATTTTCATCAGTGAGGTACTCGTTAAACTGTTCTTGTTTTTGTAACTCTTTGGCTAAAACTTTTACATAGTTTTGCGTTCGTATAATATGAGCACCTGTTTCATTGTCTCTGGTTTCTGCGAGGGTTGCCATTCCTTGAATAATTGTATCTCGAGTTTGTTTGACCTTTTCTCGTTGTAGTTTTAAGTCGTGAATCATGGCATTTGTTCCTTCTGCCATTAACCCAAACTCATCGTGGGTCACCACTGGAACTTGAGTCTCTAAATCGCCTTTGGCAACCATTTTTAAGGCTTCATTTTGATGTTTGAGCAAAATGCGTAAATTAGAACCAAACATTAAAATAATCCGTAAAGAGTATCCAAAAATAATAAGAATTATAAAACTAATTTCTCCTAGGATACTCATTTGAGCTTTAAAAAAATCCAGATGAATACCTTCTTCATGGAACCAATCTAAATCTTTTTTCATTGCCATTAACAGTACAGTTGCAATAGAACCTACCATAACAATAGACATAGTAATAAATTTCCCTGGTATAGAAAGAAACGCATCAGAAACATTTAGATTTATTTTTTGTTCAACGTATGCTTTAATTGTCATGCGTTCTCTAATGAGTGCTTGGTCTATTCCTATAAATATTCCTAACATGAGTGTTCCAAAAATCACTTTGAGTGAACTTTCTAGTGGAAACTGATACATTAAAATATTCGAAATTGATAAAATAAGTCCTGTAATCATAAATATTTTGAACTCTAAAAAAAACTGTGCTTTAATCTGTTTTTCTAAGGGTAATTCATCAATGTTTTTTTGAAGTTTTAATCGTACTGCTAAAGCAAGACTAAAAAAGATAATAATTGGCACAATAAGTTGAAGTATACTTAATGAGTCTAAAAAGGGACAGACTTTCGCTCCATAAATAGCTAATAGAATCATTCCAACAAGATAGTGTAAAATTGTTATTTTATTTGTATTGAGGTTCATATTCTTTACTTTAAATATTATTTTAAAAAGTATTTTAGCATAAGAAGTGTGTATTGTTTATAAAGAAATTCTTAGTATCCGGGTATCTTGTTAATGAGAATATCTTCATGATTGACAAAACGATCACACTTTATTCCTCCAAGATTAATACATATTTGTTGCCACTTTATAGTATGTCCACCATTTTTGTTGGTCAAAAAGCCAAGCTTGAACATTATGGCGTGAGCATATTCATGTGGTAGTACATTATCAATCATATAATCAACACTCTCTTGAAAGCGTTTTTTATTTAAATACACAGCAATCTTTTTCCCGTTGGTTGTGGCTACACCAAAGAGGCGACTTGGCATTTTATTAGAAATAAGAATAGGTATGCTTGTATTAATACTATAGTATTCTTTTGCTTTTTGTTTTAGCATTAACTCTTTTTGGTGAATACGTTGCATAATCTCTTTTGATAAAGGATTAGTGTTAAACTGGTAGTTCTTGTACCAATTGTATCCTAAGATAATAAGTGCAAGTAAAGTAACAGTAAAAAAGAGTATTTGCAGTCTTTTAATAAACAAATGAAACCTTGTGATTATGTTATCACAATATTGTAACAAAAAGAATTTTAAAAGACAAAAACTTGTATAAATAATTTTGATATATTGCGATAAACCTTAAAAATGCTATTTTAATGCTATCTTTTATGTTTTATCATTTGATTGTCATATGTTCATTATATTATTCTTTTTACCATATGACTGATTAGTCAAGTATTGATTTTTGAGTCAAAAGAAAAGGAGTAAAGTATGGATATTAGTTTACAAGCACTTTGTGCAGCGTTACCAATATTTGTTGCGGCAATTCTTTTAGTTGGTCTTAGATTACCTGCTAAAAAAGCAATGCCTATCGTTTATGTTGTGACTACACTTGTAGCACTTTATATTTGGGAAGTGACTTTTAATAGAGTTTTAGCTTCAACTATTCAAGGTCTTCTTATTACAGTTGCAGTTTTATGGATTATTTTTGGTGCCATATTATTGTTAAATACACTGAAACATTCTGGTGCAATTGCTGTAATTAGACAAGGATTTAACAACGTTAGTCCTGATAGAAGAATTCAAGTTATTATTATTGCTTGGTTATTTGGTTCATTTATTGAGGGAGCATCTGGCTTTGGAACACCAGCTGCTATTGCTGCACCACTGATGGTAGCAATTGGATTCCCTGCAATGGCTGCGGTTATGATTGGTATGATGATTCAAAGTACACCAGTATCATTTGGAGCAGTTGGAACACCAATTTTAATTGGAGTTAATAAAGGACTTGATTCAGAAGGAATTGGTCAAACACTCCAAACTATGGGTTCTTCTTGGGATGTTTATTTACAAGCTATTACGTCACAAGTTGCAGTTGTACATGCAATTACTGGAACACTTATTCCATTATTTATGATTATGATGATGACACGATTCTTTGGGAAGAATAAATCGTGGACTGAAGGTTTATCAGCATTACCATTTGCAATTTTTGGTGGTTTAGCATTTACAATACCATATGCTTTAACAGGTATTTATTTAGGAGCTGAATTCCCATCTCTTATTGGAGCACTTGTTGGATTACCTATTGTGACACTAGCAGCTAAAAAAGGTTTCTTAGTGCCTAAAAACACTTGGGATTTTGCACCAAAAGAAGAGTGGCCAGTTGGTTGGATTTCTAAGTTTGAAGTAAAACTTGATGCAATGACAGATAAAGTACCTATGTCTTTAACTAAAGCGTGGATTCCATATGTACTTGTTGCTGCTATCTTAGTATTAACACGAGTTTCTGATGAAGCAAGAGCTTTTGTTAAAGCATGGGTAATTCCTTTTAAAGATATTTTAGGTGAAGGTCTTGGTTACTCTATTACACCACTATATTTACCAGGTGGTATTTTAGTATTTGTTGTTTTATTAACATACTTCTTCCACAGAATGGAATTCAAAGAGATGAAAGCTGCAATTTCTGAATCATCAAAAGTAATGATTGGGGCAGGATTTGTTCTTATCTTTACGATTCCACTTGTAAGAATCTTAATTAACTCAGGAATTAACGAAGCAGGATTTGATTCAATGCCAGTAGCTATGGCAAACTATGTTGCAACATCTGTTGGTGATATCTATCCATTATTTGCACCAATGATTGGAGCTTTAGGAGCATTTATTGCTGGTTCTAATACCGTTTCAAATATGATGTTATCACAATTCCAGTTTGGTGTTGCGGATGCATTAGGTATCTCAACTGCCTTTATGATTGCACTTCAAGCAGTTGGAGCAGCAGCTGGTAATATGATTGCGATTCATAATGTTGTAGCAGCGTCTGCAACAGTAGGTCTACTTGACCAAGAGGGACAAACCTTACGACGAACAATTATCCCTACAGTTTATTATTGTTTAATTGCTGGTATCTTAGGTCTAGTTGGTATGTATGTACTGAATCTTGTTGATCCATTGATGAGATAAATAGATTTAATTTTTAGATAAATAAAAGCCAATAAAAAAGGAAGAGAAAATTTCTCTTCCTTTTTTTATGTTTTTTTATTGCCCGTATGCTTGCATTAAAACATCACGGTAATGGTTGAGTTTTTTCATCATAACGTCATCATTATCATTAATATCAGGGTGATATTTTCTGGCTAACTCTTTATATTTTTTCTTGATCTCTTCTTTGTTTGGGTCATGGTCAAATCCAAAAAAAGCTTTTGCATCATTAACTTCTCCAAAAGGAGCATTTTGATGAAAACCACCTTGTTTAAACTGCCGTTCAAAATCATTAAAGTTAAAACCTTGTTGACCCCGTGAGTTAAACTCTTGTCCATTAAAGGTAAATTTAAATCCTGTATGTTGTTGCTCATGTATTTTCTTTTTAAATTTATAAACAGCATAATAACCTAAAGCGAAGATAGCCAGTAAAATCATTAAAAATGTTCCGAAGTTTGTAAATATTAGATATAAAATTCCAAATGTAATAGCAAGCCTAATAAAGGCACGTAAAAAATATGATAATTCTTGTGGCATAAATAGTATCCTCTTTAAAATGAGTTGACATTATACCAAATGAACATAAACTTATAGGAAATTAAAAAAAAAATCTTAAATTATTTCTCATTGACACACAATATTGAAAATAGTATACTTTATAAAATAATGATGGAAAGGGGTATGTTATGACTGGTACAATTAATATCTCCGTAAAAACAAAGTTTTTAGTAGTCACAATAAGTTCAATACTTTTTTTATCTATTGTAACCTTAGTGGGTTCTATTATTACAATCAACTCCATATCAGAAGAGAATATTAGTAATTATCGACATGATGTGTATGCAAAAACACAACAAGAACTGCAAAACTATGTGCAAGTGACCTTAAAAACTATTGACTCTTTTTATCAGCGAACCTCAAAAGAAAAAATCAAATCAGAAGTTCAAGAGCATTTAAATGAACAAATGGGTCTACTCTTTACTGTTATCAATGAACAGTATAATAGCCATAAAGATAAGTACACTAAAAAAGAGATGGAAGAGCATTTGAAAAAAATAGTACGTTCTGTTCGCTATGGGCAAAACGGTTATTTTTGGATAAATGACCTAGAGGGTGTTATGGTGATGCATCCTATTCAAACTAATTTAGACAATCAAAACCTCTATGACTGGCAAGATGAAAATGGTAAAAAAATATTTAAAGCTTTTGCTCATGTTGCCAAAGAGTACAAAGAGGGTTATGTTGATTATGTTTGGCCAAAACCAGGTTTTGAAAAACCACAAGATAAAGTCTCTTTTGTAAAACTTTTTGAAGCCTTTAACTGGGTTATTGGTACGGGTGAGTATGTGGATGATGTTACCAAAAAATTGCAACAAGAAGCTATCAAAACAATCTCTGAGATACGGTACGGTAAAACTGGCTACTTTTGGATAAACGATACGAAACCTAAAATGATAATGCATCCAATCCAACCTGAACTTAACGGTAAGTTTGTAGGGGATATGCAAGATAAAGAAGGTCAATATCTTTTTAGAGAGTTTGTTACGTTAACTGAACAAGTCAAAGAGGGTGGTATCATCAAATACATGTGGGAAAAACCAGGTTACAAAGAACCACAACCAAAGTTTTCTTATGTTCAAAAGTTTGAACCATGGGGTTGGATTATTGGAACTGGAGCATATGTTGATGATGTGGAAGCCAAAATTGAAGCCATGCAAAAACAGACTCAACGAAGTATTAATATGGTGACAATTGCAAGTGCCGTGATATTTATCATTGTGTTGATTATTATTTCACTTATAACATTAGCAATCTCCACAAAAACAGATCAAAGAAGGTTATAATGGATTATGAAGAGTTTGAAAAAGCGGCTGATACCTTAGGGATATTGACGCGAACTTCAAAGAAAGATTTAAAGAAGAAATATTTAAAATTATCTAAAAAATTTCATCCAGATAGTGAGACAGGAAGTCATGAAAAGTTTCAAGAGTTAAAAGAAGCTTATGATGTTCTCACAGATTATATGGATAATTTTCAATTTATGTGTGATGAGGAAGAGTTTAAACAACAATTTCCTTCTTTTACAAACTATAAAAACTGGAATAAATAAAGTTTCTATTACGTATAGATTTAATGAGGAGTAAAAATTATGTTTAATGAAAAAGTTAGAGATTTAGTTTTAGGAGCACTTGTTGCTGATGCATACTGTTTAGGCAGTCACTGGGTGTATGATGAAGAACAACTTAAAAATTTAAATACTAATTGGGAGACTCTCAATAAAGCGTGTTCTATTTGGCATAAAGGAAAACTCGCAGGTGAGTTTACCCACTATGGTGACCAAACCTATTTACTGTATAAGTTCTTAGAAGACAAAGAGTCTTTTACTGTTAGTGAATATGTAACCTACTGGTATGACCGAATGAAAATCTACAATGGTTATGTGGATGGTTCTACTCGAGATACCATAGTTAATATCGAAGCAGGTAGTGAAGTTCCATGTGGAGCAGTTTCTCATGACTTGTCAATTATAGGACGAATTACGCCTTTATTAAAAGTGAGTAACAGTAAAGAAGAGTTTCTTATCAATATTCAACAATTTGTCAAAGCAACCCATAACGATGTCACTATTCTTGAATCAGCCCATTTTTTTGCGGCACTACTTTGGGAAGTATTGGAGGGCAAAGATATTGTACCTACAATGACAACTCTAAAAGAGAAATATTCGACAATTATTCAGTCGTGGGTCAATGATGGACTTGACTCAAAAGAAGAAGATAGTTTTGAAGCTATTCGACGTTTTGGACCTGCGTGTGGTGTTGATGGTGGTTTTGCAGGAGTGATTCATATTTTAGCTAAATACAGCAGTTTTAAAGAAGCAATGCAAGCAAATGCAAAAGCAGGTGGCGATAACTCTGCCCGAGCTATGATTGTTGCATCATTACTCGTAGCACGTTATGGAGTTAATAAAATCCCTCAAGAGTGGACAAAAATAAAAGTGCATATCTAAAATACGCCTTTAGAAATAGATGTTTTCACTTAAATCTTTGATGTGAGCGAGCATCTTTTCAGGTTGGTTATACTCTATATTAATAGGGTATAACTCTTTTTTATATTGTAATAGCAAGGTAGGAAAACTGTTAACATACATTTTTCTGCGTTTGTTTAACTCTTCTTCAAAAATCTCAATCACCTCTTGTGAACTTAAATCATGGGTAAACTTTTCAACATCTAAATGTAACTCACCAGCTAACGTAATAAGTGTCTCTTCGTCACTAGGATTCATAGCTCTTTGATAATAAGCCCCTTGAATGGCTCCTATCATTTCATATTCTTTGTTTTGTAAACGTGCGGCAATGGTAGCTTGACAGGATAGATAGGTTGAACGTCTTGGTGTACATTTTGTCCAAAAATCATGGTTAAATTTTGTACCTACTACATCAGTGATTTGATACCAAAAGCCTTCGATTTTTTCTCGCATTGCTTGTGGCATAGGTTCAGTTGTATGAGGAGCTAGTCCCCCTGGGATATAAATCACTTCAAAATCTTCACCAAGATTTTGTTTGATAGTTTCAAAAGTAGGTGCAAAGGCATAACACCAAGCACACATAGGATCATGTATATAATAGAGTCGTTTTTTCATAACACCATTGTACTGACTAAACTTTTGTTTCAACTAAAAAAGTTAAGTTAAAATAAATGTTAACTCTTTATAATGAACTCCTATCTCAAAAATATTATAAGGAGAAGTTATGAAGAATTTTATGAAATTTATCCAAGACAAGTTCTATATTGAACTAGGAATTGCTTCTTTACTCTTTGTTATTGCGTTATTGATGGATAAACTTATGGAGTTTATTATCTATATGTTGTATTTTATTATTTTCCTAGAAATTGTGCGTGCTGTGATTAATTATATTAGAGAACAGCGAGTAGTATTAGCTTTACTCGTTGATGCATTTATTATTTTAGCGTTACGAGAGTTAATCGTTAATGTGGTTAAAATCAATAAAGAGAACATTGATTCGTTGGATGCCTTGTTTGCAAGTAGTTTAAACTATAATATCTTGATTATTTCAGGTGTGATTGTTTTTCTTCTTTTTGTGCGTTATTTAGCAGTAAAAACTTCACAACAATATTTAATAACTAAAATGAAAAAGTGTGATTGTGATGATTGATTACCACGAGCCTGTATACCGACCACCCGCTGAGGGCAATTCATTTATTTTACAAGTTGCCATTGGCTGTAGTTATAATAAATGTGCTTTTTGTTCCATGTACGAAACCAAAAAATTTCATGTGCGAAGTTTGCATGATATCAAAGAAGATATCGATATTATGGCATACCACAGTGAAACACGACGGGTATTTTTAGCTGATGGGGATGCACTAGCGTGTGAAACAGATTTTCTAGTTGAGATTTTAGACTACCTAAAAATGAAGTTTCCAAAACTTCAAAGAGTCGCTTCTTATGCAAGTCCGTATAACTTACTAGAAAAGTCTGATGAACAGTTAGCTCTTTTACGAGAACATGGCTTGAGTCTGGTTTATTATGGAATTGAATCAGGTAACCATGAGTTACTCAAATATGTGAACAAACCCATGCATCCCGATAAAATGGTAGAAGGCTTAAATAAAGCAACCAAAGCTAATATGAAAATATCAGCAACAGTTATTTTAGGTCTTGGTGGAAAAGGTATGTCAAAAGAGCATATCGAAGATACTGCAAAACTAGTCAATAAATGTGAACATATCAATTACCTATCAACCTTGCAGTTAGGTTTAACCGATACAAAAGAAGATGCCTTTTTTGAACGTTTTGAGAAAAAAGGAAAACCATTTGAGTTTGCTAGTGATTTAGATATGTTAGAAGAACAAAAACAGTTCATCGCGCAAATCAATCCCAAAAAAGCAATCATTTTTAGGTCAAATCATGCGTCAAATGCGTTGCCTTTAAAAGGGACTTTGCCAAAAGATAAAGAGAATTTATTAGAGGTTTTAGATAGTGCTTTGGATGATGAGACGTTACTACGACCAAAGTTCTTACGAGGCTTTTGATTTTTGTGACGTAAACTGTAACTTTTTTAAGATAATTGTATCTATATTACTTTAAGTGAATCAAATGAAATTTATAATTAAAATATTTTCTTTTCTTTTATTAATCCAGACAATACTTTTGATTTTGGGTTATGATGTTTATGGTGCAAGGAAAATTTTAGAGCCTTCTCTTAAGAATATAATAGTATCAGGTTTATTGACTTGTTTTACTTTTGGAATATATAAGTGGTTAGATAAAAAGAGTGATAAGGAATATTTTAAGTGTCCAAAGTGCGAAAAAGTCTACGGGGCATCAGAAGTACAAGATAATATTTGTTCAAAATGTAATGTTGAAGTTATTGACCTGGATACGTACTATAAATAATACACGCCGAACTAAAGTTCG
>LPNY01000139.1:412751-420912 GCA_001655195.1 Arcobacter sp. EP1 | reverse complement strand
ATTACCCGTAACAGAATTTTAATATTGAATAATATATTCTATCTATTGTCCTACAAATCAAAATACTTTTAGATTGAATCATTACTGGCTTTTAATAAATAGCTTTTATCTCATAAAAAAATAGTTATGATTTTAATCAATTCTTACGCATATTTTTTATTTTAATAAAAAGTTCTGTATAATTCCATATATCCAAAATTACCATTTCTATACAACTTCAAAATAATAAAAAGTATTATGCAATGTTTTTATTTTTGGTAACAATATTTTATTACCAAAAAGGTTACTTATGGGATTATTAACTGGTGCATATTTAACTGACTATCAGGGTGTTTATGAAAAAAAAACAAATAATGGTCTATGTTATATAATTCGTTATACAGTAGCTAGAAAAACTGTTTCAAAACTAGTTGGACATGAAAGTGAAGGAATGTCTGCATTTTTGGCATTTAAAATCCGCCTTGAACATATTTCTAAAAACAAGCTAATTAATAATGAAATCAAATCAGACAAGTACGACTTTCTACGTCTTTTTACTGAATTTATTGAATATCGAGAACCTTATTTAGCAAAAAATACCACTGCTAATTATAAATCTCACCTAAATTGTTATTTTAAAGAAAAGTTTTTAGATTGTGATGTTAGAACAGTGGATAAATTTGAACTTCAACGTTATATTAATCAACTTTTAAAACATAAACGACCTGCAACTGTTGAAAAAGTTATGATTTCACTCAAGCGTTTTTATAGCTATCTCTTAGATCATGGAGTTGTAAAAACGCACCCTGCCAATGAAATTCATATGCCAAAATATGACAATAAAAAGTATTTTCAACTTCCAAAAAAAGATGTTCGAAGAATAGTTGAATATATCTTTAAAATTGAAAATCAACAGTATAAAACAATTTATATGTTTTTATTACATGGAAGAAGAATTGAAGAAGTTTTAACTTTAGAAAACAAAAATATTGATCTTAATAATAGAATTTATAATATTAATTATAAAAAATCAAAAATTAACAAAACACAGCACTGGCACTTAGAAGAATTCCAGATTACTGAAATTAAAAAACTTCGTGAACAGTATCAAACTAACAAATATCTTTTTGAAAATCCAAAAACTAAAAGACCTTTAACTTATACATCAATGTGGCGTATACATAAAAAACTTAGAAATGATTTAGAACTTGAAAATTTTACACTTCATAACTTTCGCCACCTTATAGGTTTTCTCTTAATTAACAGCGGTCATTCGTTAGAAATTATTGCCAAAATACTAGGACATCAAAATATTAGTTCTACACAACGTTATTCTGAACTAAAAATTGATAAAGCATCTAAAGCATATCGTTCAGTTTTTAAAGATATTATATAATCATAGCTACTTTAAAACTATAAAAAATGAACAATATGCTATTAAACGCTATTCTATAATAAATCGCTCTTTTTTCATGATATGAAATTGTCCATATTTTTTAGGATTCACTTTAAAGACATCAACCATTTTAGGATTAACACGATAATACCCGAAAATAACCTCAATAACATCATCATCTTTTACTGTGAAATCATAGTTTAAAACTCTTCGTTCATTAGCTTTTATCATGCTATTGTGAATGACACTGTCTGCAAGCCATGGAAGTGTTGGTTTGTTGTCTTTACCTAAAACTCTTGCAAAGTGTTCAGTTTTTGTAAAAACTGCACCATTCTCACGTAACACTTTAACTTCTAGTTTTGCTAAACGCATAGGGTGTAAGAATAGGTTATGGCTAGCTTCATTTTTAATTGAGACTCTAAAACCTTCTTTTGTTTTTTTAGATTTTACTTTTACATATTTTGCTAACATCGAGTTGTTTTTCGATGTAGATGCAAAGCCATGATAGGTATGCTTTTTTGTTAGTTTTATTGAAGTTGCTGTACCTTTAACTTTTGGCATATGACAACTAATACAGCTTGTCTCTTCATCTTTTGCGGCATCTTTATCAATACGGCAAACATCAACATCGTTATCATTTTTTAGGTGAGAATGGCATCCCATACACATTTTACCTGTATAAAAATTCTTGTTTGAGTAGTTTATGGTATGAAAAGGTGAACCTGTTTTCTCTTTTACCATACCCATGTAAGACTCTTTGTCTTTGTACTCTTTTTTCTTGATATCTCGGTTTTTTTCATCAGCAGAGAAGAAAAGTTTCTCTTTTAGACTCATAATATTTTTATTGGAGTTTGTATGTTCCTCAATATCTTGAATTTTGTGACAATAAGCACATGAAACTGCTTCTTGTGTTTGCACTTCACTTTTTTGTGGCATGGCTTCTTCATTGTTTTCTAAAGCTTCCATAAGTTTAGTATCTGTTGGAGTATGACACTTTGCACAGGTATACTGTTTCTTTTCTTTATCAGGATGTTTGTCCCACACTGCTTTATGTAACTCATCTTCATAAATGGATGCTTTTCTGTGAGCTGAGTCATAATACTCCGCATAAATTGTTGGGTGACATCCCTTACACACACTACTTTTAACATACTCTTGGGCATATAGACTTAAAGCCAATAGCCCCACTAATATAAGACGAATCATTTAATTTCTCCCTGATTTTTAATATCGTTTCTTTTGAACATAGTACTCTTCGTAATTTAACCTTGGTTCAATTACTATTGCATCAGTTGGGCACAGTTCAGCACACACACCACAGCCAACACATGAAGATTTTATTTCTGGTTTTTTTCCCTTTGTTGGGTTATGATCAACCATTTGTATAGCATCTAAGGCATTTGGATAAGGACACATATCCGCACAAATAGTACACTGTTCATCCTCGAATTCATGAATTTTTTCTAACACTTCTTTCTCTTGTGAACTACTAAAAACACCAGAGGTAATACGCTTGATATCTTTTTTACTTACTTCTTCTTTACTAATTCCTATACATCGGTTAGAGTATTTGAATACTGCCACCCCCATGTGCACATCTTGGGGTTTTTCAGTTTCATGGCTTAACGCTTCTGTTGGACAAGCTAATACACAGGGTAATGCTTTACATAAATAACAAGCTCTTTCTAATGCGTCTATATAAGGTGTACCTATTCCATGCCCTTTAAAAATATCAGCTAGTTCAATACTATGATAAGGACACACTTGAGCACATTGACCACATTTAATACAAAGTGATAAAAACTCTTTTTCGTTAACTGCACCAGGAGGTCTAAGCCGAAACTCTTTTGCATTTAAAAAAGGTGCTGCGCCAATTGAGGCGGCACCTATAAGTCCTAATATTCCTAAAGTTGATTTTTGTATAAATTCTCGTCGTTCGAGGGTGACTCTATTTTTCATGATTACCTTTGGTCGAAACTATATCAAAAACTTATAATTAAAACCTTGATATGTATTAATTTTTCTTAACTTTAATTTTTTATTTTTTTGGCAGTTCTCCAGTGCTATTAAAGGCATTTAAAGTACTCTATTTTGTATAAAACTGCTATAGCGTCGCACTTCTGTCAAAACCTCTACAAAGCCCATAAAATAGCAGTTTTATCCAAGACAAAAGGCATAATTTGAGGCATAATTACGGGAAATTTTTCACTAAAGGAAACGTATGATTTTACTTAATCAGCACTCTTTAAATAAGTGTAATCGTCACATAAAATTTGCAACACTTGGACCACCTGGGACAAGTAGTGAATATGTAACAGATAAACTATGTAGGTGCATGAAAGTTAATAATTCAAACATAACACTTTTTGATAGTTATGAAGAAGCTTTTAATGCCGTTAAAAATGGACTATCTGATGCGGTTGTTGTAGCCAATGCCTATTCTAAAATCAACAACTTTTATATGGACAGTGATATTGAGCTATTAGCTACTTTTATAGAAAATACACCTCCATATGGGATTGCAGTTCGAAAAGAGTTTGAGATAGACAAACTAAAAAAGTCACACACAATCAAGATTGCATCGCACCCTGCTCCAACAAAAAAACTTGACTATTACCGTGATGGCATTTTTGAAGGAAAATCTTTTGAAATTGAACTTTTTGATTCAACAAGCCTAGCGGCTAAAAGTGTACAAGAGGGTACTCATGACTACTGTTTGACAAATGCTAATGCCGTTGAAATGTATGGGTTAAAGTTTATTTCAAAGCAGACTGATATATCGATGGTGTGGAGTATATTTGGCGAGATAAAAGTTTTACCCAATTTTATAATAACAAAACAAGGAGAATAAACAATGAAATGTGTCATTTTAATTGATGAAAATTTACCCCTAGGTCTTATTGCAAATAGTGCTAGTGTTTTATCACTAACTTTAGGAAAAAAAGTTGATGGACTAATAGGTTACGATTTAGAAGATAAAAAACAAAGAGTTCATAGTGGTATTACAACCCTACCCATTCCTATTTTAAAAAGTGATATAGAAGAACTCAAAAACATACGAGAAGTACTTTTTGAAGAAAAATATGCGGAGTGTTTTGTCGTTGACTTTAGTAATGTTGCCCAACAAACAAAAACCTATGAGGATTATGCAAATGCTATTAGTACAACACCTGTAGAGGAGTTAGAGTATTTAGGTATTGCTATTTATGGACCTAAAAAAATTGTCAATAAACTAGTTGGTAGTATAGGGCTTTTAAGATGAAAAAAAAGATGATAAGAATTGAACCAAAACCTTTTAATAGAGGAAGCAATTTAAGTGAAGATGAGTTACCAATTAAAGAGGTTATTTTATCTCCTTTTTCAATGGACAAAGATCCTGTAACAAACGAAGAATTTGAAGAGTTTATCAAAGCAGATGGTTATAAAAGAGAAGAGTATTGGTGTGAGAAAGGATGGGAGTTCATTACCAAAAACAATATCCAAGAGCCTTGTTATTGGCACGATATTACATGGAATAAAAAAGAGTATCCAGTAACAGGCATATCGTGGTATGAGGCGTGTGCCTACGCTAAATTTGTAGGCAAAGAACTACCTACGGAAGCTCAATGGGAATACACCGCACGAGGAAATGATGATAGAATCTATCCATGGGGAAACGAAGAAGCTAGCTCTGAACACGCAAACTTTGCTCCAGGATGTCAAGGAAAACTTGATAGAAAACCCAACAAAGCAACTGACTATCAAAAAAACATATCTGCTTTTGGATGCATGGATATGGCAGGTAACTTTTTTGAATGGTGTTTGGACAGTGTTAGTGATAATTACGAATGGGATCAAGAAACAAAAAATCCTATTAATAACAGTGATAGTGATATTAAAATAGCTAGAGGTGGTAGTGGTCTGCACGACGAAGATTATATGCGTTGTTCGGCTAGGGATAGTTATAAAGCCACCATACGAGATAATATGTTTACGCTAAGATGTGTGAAAAACAACATTGATGAAAAAAACAGTATTACAAAAACACCACGTATTGAAAAAAAGCCATCATCATTACTCTATTATCAAGAGGAACCACCTAAAGATTTTGACCTCTCTACTTGGAAACTAACCCTAACCTACAATCATAAAAAGTATGAACTAAGTTACGAAGAGATTTTAAACTTACCCCAAACAACTATTAGCCGAAGAATGATGTGTGTTTGCAATTGGAGTATTAGACGTACTTGGACAGGAACATATTTAAGTGAACTCTTTAAATATTTAAATATCAAGCCTGATAAAACACTCTATTTAAAACAGACCAGTATAGGGAATGTAGATAAACCTAAATACGAATCAACCATGAGACTATCCCATGCTTTAGACAATGATGCCATGATTTTACATAGTGTTGATGGAGAACACTTAAGTATGGAACAAGGTTTTCCATTGCGTTTTTATAATTTTGCTTTGTTAGCCTATAAAAGTATCAAAGGGTTAGAGAGTTTAGAGATTACTGACAAATATGAATTGGGGTTTTGGGAGCAAAAAGCTGGTTATGATATTGAAGGCATCATTCGAAAAAAGAAATACTATTTTGTTGATTTGAATACTCGGAAATTTATCGCAAATGAAGGCGAAGTAACACAGTTCTAACTGTTTAAAAGGATACCACTTGGAAATATATTTAAACGAATTTATCATCATAGCAATAGCACATTTTATTGCACTATTAAGTCCTGGAGCAGATTTTGTTTATTTAGTTAACAGCTCATTAAACAATCAACCAAAAATAGCTATTGGTGCGAGTTTAGGTATTGCGTTATCAAATGGATTTTATATTCTCATTTGTCTACTAGGTTACGCAACACTCTTCTCACAATCAGAAGTTCTAATGAGTATGATAAAAATTGGCGGTGGCGGGTACCTGCTTTTTTTAGGATATCACGTAATGCTTTCGCAAAGTTCGACTATAAATACAGGCAGTACAATAACACTCAATCAAAATAGTTTTTTCAAAGAGGTTTTAAGAGGCTTTTATTTAAGTTTTTTAAACCCTAAGATATCTATTTTTTATATTTCACTTTTTAGTTTAGCAATTAGTAGTGAAACACCCTTATCTATTCAACTACTTTATGGATTATGGATGTTTCTGTTTGTTTTTATTTGGGATTCTTTACTTGTACTATTACTTAATAAAAAGAGGCTCAAAGAGAAAATACTCTCTTTTACAAATATCAATAAAATATTTGGAGCTTTGCTTCTTTTTATGGGATTAGGACTATTTTATTCTATGATTTAGCACTATTTAAAGAACGTTTGTATTGAAATGGAGTTGCCGCAACAAACTGCTTAAATACACGATTTAAATGGCTTTGATCAAAGAAACCAACACTGGAAGCAACTTCAGCGATATTTTCATCATTTGCTAAACGTTTTTTCACCTCATTGATTTTTAAATTTAATAAAAATGAATGGGGTGTTGTAAAAGAGACCTCTTTAAAAAGCCGAATAAAATGAAATTCTGAAAGTCCCACATGATCACACATGTCTTGGATTGTTAGATTCTCATATACATTTTCTTGCATGAAGACTTTCGCTTTTTCAACAGCACTAATAGCTTCCATTGAAGCAACACTTTTAGTTATTTTTGTATCACAATATTTTGTAAAAAGTTTGACTAAAAAGTTATAAAGCAACTCCTCTTTTTCAATATATAAATACTCATTACTTAACAAACTATAATTGAGTTCTAGGTACTTTTTATACAAAACCTTATCATAAAGATTCACCCCTGAAATAGGAATGTACTCTTGAACATCATCAAAAATTGTCTCTTGTATTCCTTTGCACCACTGTTCGTCAATGTAAGTCATATGATAAGTTCGAGACTGTTTTTCGATTGGATTACATGCATGTACAATATAGGGATTTATTACAGCTAATTCATGCTCTTTTAAAACATAATAGTCATCTTCATGCATGTATGCAACTTGTCCATGTTCAATAGCACCAATAGAGAGTGTTTCGTGAAAGTGTTCAGTGTAATGATAATCTGAATCTAAAACAAATCGTGCTTCTACAAAAGGGAGTCGTTCATCTTTAAAAAAAGTTGACTTTTTAATTTTTTCAATATTTTTTTTACGCATTTATTATTTTATCCAAGATTACTACAATTCGGTCTTAATAGATTTCTATAGCAGTTTTGTACAATATTTAATTTTATGCTTATTATATAATGGACAAATTTTTCAAATTTGACTCAAAAGTTAAATAAAAAATAATTATATATTAGCAGTAGAATAGGAAATAACAAGCAGTGAAAAGAAAAATAAACACAACCATAATTATCAGTATAATTTTACTATTTTTGTCTATATCAAGTCAAGCCAAAACAGTCGAAGTTAACGAACTAACTGAGTTTTATAATATTTTACCAGAGGCATCAATACTAATTGATAAAACTCGCAAATTAACGTTGCGTGATGTACAAAACAAAAAGCTTCTTTTTAAAGAAAATAATAAAAAACTTTTGGGATTTGGCTACTCACCGGATTTTAATGTTTGGATTAAATTTAGACTAAAAAATAGTTCTAACAAGTCTATTGAAAAAATTCTAGAATACGATAACTCTATGACAACTAAGGTTATGTTCTATGATCCGAAAGAGAACTTAACAAAAAAAGATGGATTGTTAAATATTAGTAATAATCGAAAAACAATTAATCCAATTTTTAAAATAAGCCTTGATCCCTATGAAGAAAAAACTTTTTATATGAATGCCTCATCCTATGTTACTTCACT
>LPNY01000139.1:368795-412710 GCA_001655195.1 Arcobacter sp. EP1 | reverse complement strand
AAACTCAACCTTTGGAACAGTAGCGATTTTTATACGAAAGAGATTCAACATCAACTTATCTTAGCACTTTTCTTTGGAGCTATGTTTATACTTGCTTTTTACAATCTGTTTATTTATTTTTTTACAAAAGACAAAAGTTATCTATTTTATGTTCTTTATATTATTGGAATCATTGCCCACCACTCTATGTATGTAGGAATAGCAAATATCTATATTCTTGATAGTATCTCAGCTATGTATGTTATAAACTTTGCTACTGCACTAGTAGCATTTCCTATATTTTCATTAGCTCTTTTTACAAAGTATTTCTTACAAACCAAACAGTACCCAGTTTTTAATAATATTCTTAATTTATTTCTATTTTTAATGCCCCTATCTGTTGTGATTTTTAGTTTTACGGATATATTTAATACATATAGAAACCTGCTCTCCTTTCTTCTAATTATCTATTTAATGATTGTTGCTATTTATGCAACTATCAGACGAAATAGACAAGCATATTTTGTACTCTTTGGTGAAATAATTATTGCTTCAGCATTTACTTCTATGTATTTATCAAGTATTGGGATATTTAACATTTATAAATTTTTTCCTTATATTGTTGAATTATCACTAGTTTTAGAAGCAATCATTTTCTCAATTGCACTTGCTGATAAAATTAAACAGTTACAAAAAGAGAAAAATGAAGTTAGCAAAAAACTTATCATTCAACAAAAAAATGAAAAAGCACGTTTGGCAGTTCAAGTTGCAGAAAAAACTACTGATCTAAAAACTGCACTAGATGAAAAAGGTGTTTTATTAAAAGAACTTAATCATCGAGTTAAAAACAATATGCAAACGATTGTTTCTCTTATACGACTACAAAGTGATGAAGTCAAAGATAAAAAGATACAAGGCATTTTTACCACTATTCAAAATCGTATTAATGCCATGATACAACTTCATGAACTTCTTTATAAAAAAGATAACATCACATATGTAAATGCTTATGAATATTTTAAAAATCTAATTGAAGAGCTCAAAGAGAGTTATAAAAATGAAGTTCGTATTTATTTTGATATTCAAAGTGAATTAAAAACTGAGCAAGCCGTATATTGTGGGCTCATACTCAATGAGCTTATAACAAATTCTCTTAAATATGCTTTTCCAAAAGGAGAAGGAGAAATTGATATTACCCTTAGTCAAAAAGGATCACTTTATACGCTCATTGTTAATGATAATGGCATAGGTTATGACAAAAATAGTATATGTAACTCACTGGGACTTATTTTAGTCAATACCTTAGCAACCCAACAACTTCATGGAAATATTACAATTGAGCCAAAATTTGGAGTACACGTGAAAATAGAATGGAATCAAAATGAAAACAGCTAGAATACTAATTGTAGAAGATGAAACAATTATAGCCCTAGATATACGCAGTATGTTACGACAACTTGGATACCAAGTGACCAATATGGTAAGAAACTATGATGATGCTTTGCAAAGTGTTCTAGATAACGAACCAGATATTATCTTGATGGATGTACGATTAGAAAATAGCAAAGATGGTATTGAAACAGCACAAGCAATAAAAGATATTAAAGATATACCTATCATTTATCTCACCTCTTTTTCAGATGAAACAACTATTAAAAAAGCTGCACAAACCAATCCAATAACTTATATTACAAAACCATTTAAAAGGGAACATTTACGATCGACTCTTTTACTAGAAGTGCATAAACTTAGTCTAACAAAACATATTGAACCCATAAGATTAAATAACAATTACTCCTATGATATTCAACAAGAGAGCCTACTTTATAAGGAAGAACCTTTAAAACTAAGTAATAATGAAAAATCACTTTTAACCATCTTAGCAGGTGCAAGAGGTAACATTGTCTCTTTGGATGATTTAGAACATCATATTTGGCCAGATAAGCCTGTTTCAGAAAGTGCTCTTCGAACACTCATTTATAGACTTCGAAGTAAACTTGAAGATCAATTTATCGAAACTATCCCTAGTATTGGATGTAAATTAATCCCCCAAAAACAAAACTGCTCATCTTAAAAACACTATTTAGACAAACTCCTCTTTCTTACTAGAACAAAAAAGTGTCGCGCGAAAAATGTGTGACGCTTACTGTGACACCATTGTATTAAACTATTCTTCTATACCAAAATAGGAGAAAACAATGTTTTACATAAATCAAAACAAAACATTAACACAGTTAGAGAATTTAGTGCATGAAAATATGCAATATATGCCAAAAAGCTTTATGAAGGAGCAAGAAAAAGCATTAGAACTTTTTCAAAAAAGAGTCTTTCTTGAGGAAATTATTGAAGAGACAATTAAATTCAATAGAAGCCTCAATTGGGATAACAAAGGAGATAAAGGATTGAAAATAACCACTACGGCAGAAGAGTTAATCTCAGTATTTAAACTTCGCAGTGATATTTATACAAAAATAAATTACCAAGATGAATTTCCAGATACAATAGAAGGATTAAATTTTGATAGTTACGATAAATACTCTGCAGTAATCTACTACGAAAGTCATTCTAAAATGATTGGAACAACGCGTGTTATATTTGATTTACAAAGTAAACTACCCTCTGAAGACAAATACTCATTTGATAATCTTCGAACTAAATATAAAAATATTGCGGAAGTATCAAGACTCGTAGTAAAGCACGAAAAAAAAGGTCTTAATTTAGCCTTTAAACATCTTATGAAGGGATTATATTTAGTATTTAATCAAAACAAACTGGATATGACATTTTCAGGAATGAAAAAAGAGCATTATAAGTTTTACAGTAAATTAGGGGGAACTAGTATAATAAAAGAACTTAGTGCTTACGGGGAAGTCCATGTTCCTTGTATTATTATGTCATGGGACTTGTCAAAAACATCCAAGTTTTTTGCACGTAGTTTTTTAAAATAAAAGAGGAGTCCAAAGAGGACTCTTCTTTAACTAATCATTAGCTATATTTTGTAGTAATTGTACAGTCATTCGAACACCTGCACCACTTGCACCATGTGGGTTATATCCCCATGCACTTTCAACAAAGGCAGGTCCAGCAATATCAAAATGTAACCATTTATCTTTGTTTTCTTTGTAAACAAAATTATCTAAGAACATTCCAGCAGTTATTGCTCCACCATATCGAGTGCTCGCAATATTACAAACATCTGCAATTTCAGATTTAATTGTTTTTTTCAAAAATCTATTAAATGGCAATGATGTTGCATATTCACCAGATTGAAGAGAGTTTTTAACAGCCTTACATTTTAAAGAACCACTATTTCCCATAATACCAGTTGTATATTGTCCAACACCTACAACGCAAGCACCAGTTAATGTTGCATAATCAAAAATATAATCGATATCTTTAATTTTATCTTGGGCATAACATAAACAATCTGCTAATACTAATCGACCTTCAGCATCCGTATTTCGTACTTCAATTGTTTTACCATTTTTAGCAACTAAAACATCATCTGGTTTATAAGCATCACCACCAATCATATTTTCAACAGCACCAACAATTCCATGAACTTCAATTGGTAAATTTAACTGTGCGATAGCATTCATCATTCCTAAAACAGCACTACCGCCACTTTTATCTGATTTCATTGTTACCATATAATCTGCTGGCTTTAAAGATAACCCACCTGAATCATACGTAAGACCTTTTCCAACTAAGACGACTTTTTTCTTAGCATTTTTTGGTTTATATGTAAGGTGAATTAGTTTTGGTTCATGCACACTTGCACGTGCAACTGCTAACATTGCCCCCATTTTATTTTTTTCTAAATACTCTTCGCCTAAAATTTTGCAATCAATTTTCACTTCTTTTGCAATCTTCTTTGCCTCTTTAGCCATAACATCTGGATAAAAATCTTCTGGGGTTGTATTCACAAAATTTCGTGTTTTATTAACACTATTTGCAATAATTGTTGATTCAGCTGCTATTTTCTTAAGAGATTTTAAATCACCGTTAACAGCAATAATTAACTCTTTGTTTTGCTCTTTTTTCTTTTCACTTTTATAATTTGTAAAACTATATGTTCCTAAAAGTGAGCCTTCTACAAGGGCTTTTACACTTAATGTTTCATCATTTAATGTTTCAACTTTTGCAACTTTAAATTTTGTAGCTTTAAATTTTTTCATTGCTGTGGCAACTGCAATAGCAATAGCATCATAGGAATTTTCTTCACATCCTACATATATTCGTTTTGATTCTGGTAAGAATACTGATTCTTCATCAGTTGCTTTAAAATTCAAATCTTCTAATAGTTTTTTATCTTTAATATTATTTTGTTCTAAATCTTTATTACAAACGATAATAATTTCTACGTCTGCTTCAATTTTTTTTATAGAATCACTGCATAAATTAATCTTCATCTGATTGTTTCTCCTGTTTTTTTGACATTTTATTAAAATAGTAAATTATACTTCCACCAATGATCAGTGCAAATGGTGCTGCAAAATACCAGTGTGCTTTTGCCCACTTTAATAGATCTAGAATTTGTTCACCGAAATACCATGTTGGTACAATTGTAATTGCTGCCCAACACCAAGCAGAGATTAAGTTAATAAAAGCAAATGTTTTTGCGTTGTATCGCGTTAATCCAATAGAAATAGGAATAATTGTTCGCATTCCATACATATATCGTTGAACAAAAATAATTGGCCAACCATATTTAATCAACAGTAAATGAGCCAATGCAAATTTTCGTCGTTGGCCTTTAAAGTTTCTATGAACATAGGATTTATTAAATCGACCGATATAAAAATAGATTTGATCACCTGCAAAACCACCAAGACCTGCAATAAAAATTGCCATGTAAAGATTCATAGAACCTTCATGGGACATAAGTCCTGCCATGATAAGACCTAATTCGCCTTCTAATATACTCCAGGCAAAAAGGATAATATACCCATAGGTTCGTAACAAATAAATAAATTTATTCTCTAATCCTTCAACAGGTGCATAGTATAAATTGTACGCTAAAAATCCAAGAAAGGTTGCAACAATTACAAAAAGGATTTTTCCATTATGATCTTCAAGTTTTTTTCTCATTGCTCGCCTTAATCGAAGTGTAATAAATCTTTGGCTTGAACCATATCTTTATCACCACGACCTGATAGATTTACAATTACCGATTTACCTTTTAGTGTATCTTTTGCCTTTTTTAAATAAGCAATGGCATGTGAACTTTCAAATGCAGGAATAATTCCCTCTGCTCTACTCAACCATACAAAAGCATCTAATGCTTCTTTATCAGTGATTGAGTCATACTCTACAGAGTTATTATCTTTATGGAAAGAGTGTTCTGGTCCAATACCTGGATAATCAAGGCCTGCACTAATAGAGTGCGCTTCTAAAACCTGTCCATCTTCATCTTGTAAAAGATATGAACATTGACCATGTAAAACCCCAGGACTTCCTTTTTCTAAAGAACATCCATGTTTATCTGTATCTAGACCTAATCCACCAGCTTCAATTCCTACACAAGTAACTTCTTCATCTTCTAAAAAGTGCGAAAAAATCCCAATTGCATTTGAACCTCCGCCAATACAAGCAACAACATAATCAGGTAAACACTCTTCTTTTTCCAAAAATTGTGCTCGTGCTTCATAACCAATAATTGCTTGAAAATCTCGTACCATCATCGGATATGGATGTGGACCAGCAACAGTTCCAATGATATAAAAAGTATCTCGGGCATTGGTTACCCAGTACCTTATAGCATCATTCATAGCATCTTTTAACGTTTTACTGCCACTTTCAACAGCAACAACTTTAGCACCTAAAAGTTTCATTCTAAAAACATTTAGTTCTTGACGTGCCACATCTTTTGCACCCATAAAAACGGTACACTCTAAACCTAATAAAGCTGCAATAGTTGCTGTTGCAACACCATGTTGTCCAGCTCCTGTTTCAGCAATAACTTTTGTTTTACCCAATTTTTTTGCTAACAAACCTTGTGCAATTACATTGTTTACTTTATGAGCACCGGTATGATTTAAATCTTCTCGTTTTAAATAAACTTTTGCACCAATTTCATCAGAGATATTCTTTGCAAAATAGAGAGGATTTTCTCGACCTACGTAATCTTTAAGTAAATCATTAACTTCTTTCCAAAAGTCTTGGTCAAAACGATACTTATCATACTCATGTTCAAGTTCAAGTAGAATTGGCATTAATGTTTCAGGAACATAACGACCACCAAACTCTCCAAAATGACCATTTTTATCAGGGTCAAAAGAGCTTGGTTTTGGAATATACATTTTGTCCATTAAATATCCAATACTGAGTATACAGGGGCATGTTCTTCAACACGTTTGTCCCCTTCTAAAAATTTAAGGTTAAGTAAAAAACAGACTTCAACTAAATCAGCTTTTACATTTTTGATTAATTTTGCAGCTGCATTTGCTGTTCCACCTGTTGCAATTAAGTCATCTATCATCAATACTTTTGCATTTTCTTTATTACAAAAAGCATCAAGATGAATTTCAACCTCATCGAAACCATACTCTAACTCATATTTTTCACAAACAGTTGTTGCAGGTAATTTTCCTTTTTTTCTAACAGGGACAAAACCAATTCCTAGTCTGTCAGCTAACGCTGCTCCAAAAATAAAACCACGAGAATCAATACCTGCAACATAATCTAAATCATAAGTTTTATATCGTTCTTCTAAATGGTTCATTAAAACTTGATACGCTTCTTTATTGTTTAATAGTGTTGTAATATCTTTAAATACAATTCCTTCTTTTGGGAAATCGTTTATATCTCTAATTGAATCAAATATTAATTTTTTATTCTCTGCTGTTAAACTCAAATCTTTTTCCTTATAATTTATTTTCTATTCTTCAAATGCATTATCAATTAATTGACAAATCGTATGTCCAAATAAGATATGCATCTCTTGAATTCTTGGTGTATTATCCGATGGAACAATAAGATTAACATCACAATAAGCATCCATAGCTCCACCATCACGCCCAGTAAAACCAATAATTTTACACCCTATTTCTTGACCTAAATGAAAAGCGTTAATAACATTTTTAGAATTTCCGCTAGTACTAATCCCTATTAAAACATCCCCACTTTGTGCTAACGATTCTACTTGTCTATCAAAAACACGGTCATAACCATAATCGTTTCCAATAGCTGTTAAAGCTGAAGTATCCGTTGTTAGGGCAAGACCTGGTAAACCTCTTCTTTCCGTTTTATATCGTCCTGTTAATTCAGCCGCAATATGTTGTGCATCTGCTGCACTTCCACCGTTTCCAAAAAGAATTACTTTTTTGCCATCTTTTAATGCATCAATTACAATAGAAGAGGCTTCCTCTAAAGGTTCTCCCATTGTTTCAATCACTTTTTGAATGGTTTGTAAATGTGAGGCAAACTCACTCTCTATTGTAGTTTTCATTAACTGTTTCCTAAAATTTTATCAATTGTTCGTGACGTACTTTTACCATCAATAAATTTAACTAATTTTGTCTCTTTTGCAATATCTGAACCTACGACTTCTTTACCTTCATAGTCTGCGCCTTTAACTAGAATGTCAGGTTTAACTTTTGAAATTAATTCGTAAGGCGTATCTTCTTCAAAAACAACTACATAATCAACACTCTCTAGTGCAGATAAAATATAGGCTCTATCTTCTTCACCATTTACGGGTCTATCTTCACCTTTTAGTCGTTTAACAGAATCATCAGAATTTAATCCAACAATTAAAACATCCCCATAAGATTTAGCCGTATTTAAATAAGCCACGTGCCCTTTATGTAAAATATCAAAACAGCCATTTGTAAAGACTACTTTTTTATTTTGTTCTTTTAAACGTTTTGAAATCTTTTTGATCTCTTTACGTGTTTTAATATGAAGTTCAATTGAACTTTTATGTAGGCTTGCTTTGTACTCTTCAATTTCGTCTAACGTTACTGTTGCAGATCCTAATTTCCCAACAACAACACCTGCTGCAAGGTTTGCAAACTCTAATGCAGTATAAATATCCACATCTTTTGAAAGTGCGTATCCAAGCGAAGCTAATACTGTATCTCCAGCACCTGTTACATCATAAACTTCTCTAGCAACTGTAGGTTTGATTGTTACTTCATTATCTTTTAAGACGGAAATTCCATCTTCACTTAATGTAATCAATGATAAATCTAACTTTGCAGTTTTTTGTAAGGTATCTAATGCAGATCGTAAGGTATCATCTGACTCAATTTTAATCCCCGTTGCTAATTCCGCTTCTTTTTTATTTGGTGTTAAAAAATAAGCACCTTTATATTTTGTGTAATCTGTTCCTTTTGGATCCACAATTACTTTTTTTCCAAACTTGTTAGCTAATGAAATCACTTGTTTTGTAACATGTTTTGTTAAAACACCTTTACCATAATCTGATAAAAGAATAATGTCATAAGCATTTATAATTTGTTGCAATTTAGCATAGAGTTTATCTGCACTATCAAAAGAGACATTATTTCTGCTTTCATGGTCATATCGTACAATTTGAGATTTTGATGCCATGATTCTTGATTTTTTAGAAGTACTTCTTCCTTTTTGTAAAATCAAGTATGATTTAGCTTCTGTTGCATCAATCAAATAACGTACCTCTTCAGCAACCTCATCATCACCAACAACAGATAATACACCCACTTGTGAACCTAACGATAAAAGATTATTGATAACATTACCTGCACCACCTAAAACAGATGATTCACTTTTAATATCAATAATTGGAACTGGAGCTTCCGGAGAAATTCTGTCACACGACCCCCATAAATAATGATCGACCATCAAGTCACCTATAACTAAAATATTTGGTTGTGTACTATTATCTAATATTTCTTTCATTATTTTACCTCTGTTTTATATAATCTTTTTATTTCTGGAATATAGGCTTTAATACCCTCTTCCATACTAAATTGTGGTTCATAACCTAAGTTCTCTTTTGTTGTATCAATATTTGCTTGTGTAAAGAATTGATACTGCCCTACATAAGGGTTTGGAATATACTCTTTGCCATTATCAATTTCTAGCTCTTTTTGTAAAATTGTTACAATATCCTCAAAACTTCGAGCTTTTCCAGTTCCAACATTGTAAACTCCCGATTTTTTAGGAGTTGTAGCTTTTATATTTGC
This sequence comes from Arcobacter sp. EP1, assembly GCA_001655195.1. Taxonomy (GTDB): domain Bacteria; phylum Campylobacterota; class Campylobacteria; order Campylobacterales; family Arcobacteraceae; genus Arcobacter_A. The sequence goes on along the minus strand of LPNY01000139.1, from coordinate 403,561 downwards.
TTGGATGATATCTTCTATGTAGATAAAATCTCTTAAAATTTTATCACTTCCTTCAAAAAGCTTAGGAGTCAATCCTTTTAAAATCTGATGGCCAAACTGTACAACCATGGAAGCTGTTTTATTTTTGAAGAATTCTCTTGATCCATAAACATTAAAGTATTTTAACCCCACGATAGAGATATCTAAATCTTTTTTCAGATATTCATAGGTGATATTATCCATCATTACTTTTGAAAAACCGTAAACATTGTTTGGTTGTTCAAATCCAACTTCAAAGCGGTCACTATCCCCATAAGTTGCAGCTGAACTTGCGTATATCATGTTTGCACTATGATTAATTGCAATTTTTAATAACTCTTCATAGGCATTAACATTTGTTTTAATCATCAAATCTTGCTCACTAACTGTTGTATCAGAAATAGCTGCTTGATGAAATATATAATCAAAGTTATAGTCATGCTCAAGCTGTTTTAAGATAACTTTATCATTAATATCACCACTAATAACAATTCCTTTAAATCCTAAAAGGTTTTTATAATGCCCAAAAGATTTTAAGTTACCGTTACTGAGTGTTTCACCACTTCTGAAACTATCCAGCGCAACAACCGTTGCATTAGGAAAGTTTTCTTGAAAATAGAAACAGAGGTTTGAACCAATAAAGCCTGCAGCCCCTGTTATAAGTATTGTTTTATCATTAAAATTTATATCTGTATATTTCATAATTTATCCATTGTTAGAAATGGTAAATAGTTTAGCTAAAAAACGATTACGATTTGATAATAGTTGGCAGTTCTTTTATGGAGTTGATTACATAGGTAGCAGGTGATAAAGTTTCATCAAAGTCATGCCCGGATTTCACTTGAATCGTATTCTCTATTTTTGCATTCTTAGCGCACTCAATATCTGAAAACTTATCGCCAATTAACCAAGAGTTTTTTAAATCAATTTTATAGTTTTTCAAAATATTTTCAATCATACCAGTTTTTGGTTTTCTACACCTGCAGTTTTCATTTGGTGCATGGGGACAGAGTTCAACTTGTAAGATTTCTATCTTTTCATCATTAAATCTTTGAATCATCCAAGAGGTCAACGTATTAAAATTTTCAAGAGTATAATAACCTCTTCCAACACCTGATTGATTAGTGATAACAAAGAGTTTGTAACCTAAACTTTGGGCATACTTCAATGAAGAAAAAACACCCTCTATAAATTCAAAATCTTCAATTTTATAAAGGTAATTCTTCTCTATGTTAATAACACCATCTCTGTCTAAAAAAATTGCTTTAATCAAAGTATCCTCTTAAAATCTTTTTACCATCTTCTACACCTGGTTGATCATAAGCATTAATATCAAGCATCTTTGCAACTGTTGAAGTAAGCAGTTCATAATAAAAAAAGAGTTCACCAATGGTTTGTTCATTGATAGCGTCTATTTCAATAATATCTAAGGGAATATCTCCTTTATTTGCCAATGATTCAATAATAGAGTCTGCTTGTTTATTTATCAATGATGAAAAATCAGTATCATTAATAAAATCAAGTTTTTCTAAATGAGGAATTGAAATATCAGGTATTTGCATATGGACATCAAAATCTTTTACTTTAATAAAGGTGACTGATTTATCTCGTGTCCCTTCAACAATAAGTTGAAGAAAAGAGTGCTGGTCAGTTGGACCAATAAGACCAATAGGAGTTAATCCTACGTTTAAATACGAATGTCTTTGACGTTTACCAAGACTTTCTCCCCAAAGTTGAATATACCAGTCATTAAAACTTCGCAGACTTTCACTGTATGAAAAGAGACAGTTTATATTATATTTGGAAACATTTTTAGCGTAAAAAGAGGCCTTTGTTACAATTTCAGTAAATGATTCTCCTTTATTAAAAAATGAATCTTTTATTTTTTGTGCTCCATCAAGAAGTTTTTGAATATCAACACCAATAATTGCAAGAGGAACTAATCCCACTGTACTTAAAACTGAAAATCTACCACCTACATTTTGTGGAATTTCAAAATATGGTAAGTCTTTATCAATAGCTAAACTCTCTAACGGTGAGCCCTTATCTGAAATAATTACAAAATTTTCACGTGTTAATTCAACTTTAGTCAAAATATATTTAAAGATAGATACTGTTTCAATAGTTGAACCTGATTTTGAAATAATTAAAAAAAGAGTATCTTCTAAATCTAAATCTTTAAAAGTTGAATTCAATAAAACGGGGTCCGTACTTTCACAAAAATGTAATTTTTTTTCTTGTTTATTGGAGTATCGTAAAAAATCATAAACGGCTTTTGTTCCTAAAGAACTTCCACCAATTCCAACTATTACAATATTGTTTTTTTTAATACTTTTTGAAAAGTTTTTTATATTATCAATATTTACGGAAGGTAAATCATAATAACCAATTTCTCCTTGTTCCTCTAAAAGTTGTTCTAAAATATTATTCTCAATATACGGAACACTAAAAAACTGCTTATTATTCATTTATTTCCTTTAGTATAAATCATAATTTATATTTTTGACTCCTGATAAAACAAGCTTTTTGCAAACACTCGAACTATCATCCTCAATTTCAATACTTAATTGTTTATTATCGCTTCCAATTATTTGAGCAATTATACACTCTTTATCATTATCTTTAAATATAGCCTTGATTCCATCTACCTCCCAAAGGGTTGAGTTTAAAATAATTGCATCGGATATATTATCAATTTTGCCATTTAACATGTAGTAAGTTTGAATTGAACTTGATAAGGATACAAGATCTTGTTTCACAGTAGAAACCAAAGCATCATTACGAGTATCCATAAGTTTTGGGATACCGATACTTGCTAAAATCCCAATAACCACAATTGCAAAAATCAATTCAAGTAACGAGAATGCATTTTTCATAAGTAACCTTAAATAATAATTTAAAAAATTATATCATTATTACGTTAAAGTTACAAAATTATATCAATTTTTCTATACTATTTTATGATGAAATTCAGGAACAATCTCTTTTAATTTTTTGAGAGGTTCATTGGTTTTAATTAATTCTTCAATATCATTATTTAATTTACAAATTTCATACTTTGTTGGACTGGCAACAGTAATTGATTCATATGCTGTTTTTTTATCACTATCATTGATAAGTAGCTCTTCATAGAGCTTTTCACCTGGACGTAATCCTAAGAACTCTATATTAATATCATCACGCCCAGACAAATTAATCATCTTTTTTGCCAAATCAACAATTTTAATTGGTTTACCCATATCCAAGATAAATAACTCGCCTCCTTTTCCGATACTTGCTGCTTGCAAAACAAGTTCACAAGCTTCAGGTATTAACATAAAATAGCGGGTAATATCTGGATGAGTTACGGTAATTGGTCCCCCATTTTTTATTTGCTCACGAAATTTTGGAATTACCGATCCTGAACTTCCTAAAACATTTCCAAAGCGAACAGCAACAATTTCTGTATTTTTTGCATCTACATTTTGTGCATATAATTCACAAATTCGTTTTGTTGTACCCATAACATTAGTAGGTCTTACTGCTTTATCTGTAGAGATTAAAACAAACTTTTCACATCCGTACTTTACAGATAGATCAATACAATTTTTTGTCCCAATAACATTATTAGAGATCCCTTCTTTTATATTATTCTCAACTAAAGGAACGTGTTTATAGGCTGCAGCATGAATCACAATTTGAGGTTTATACTTTGCAAATGTATTTTCAATAAAGCCAAAATTCCTAACTGTTTGCATGACAGGGATAATACGTTCATCATTCAATTCATCTACTATTTTGTACAAATTAAACTCACTGTGATCTAATAAAATAAGCTGCTTTGCTCCAAATATTTGACATTGCCTTGATATTTCAGAGCCAATACTTCCCCCAGCTCCTGTTATTAAAACCACTTTATCTTTAATAAAAGAAGCTATCTTTTCTTTATCTAAATCTTTTGGATGCCTAGCAAGTAAATCTTCAACCGAGATATCTTTTAATTGTTTTGAGTATTGTTCTTCATGTAAAATTTCATCAAGAGAAGGTAGAATTTTAATTTTGTTAAAGAATTTATCAAAACGTCGGTAAATTGTTTTTACTCTCTCTTTTGAAGCAGAAGGCATAGCAATAATTAGTAAAGCTTCTTTATTATCCCTAATTCTTCTTCTAAGCACTTTTTGTGAGAGTATTCGAACACTATCAATCGTTCTTTTTTGAAGTTTTTTATCATCATCTACAAAAAACTTTACCTTATATTCACTATGATTAAACTCTTCTTTTAATTTAAGACCTGCCTCTCCAGCACCATAAATAACCAAATTTTTAGTTTTTTTAACAGTACTTCTATTTATATAATAGTAGTAAGAGTACATTAACAAATTTATTAAGAAGAGATATAAAAAAAGTTCTGATAGCATAAATGATATTCTATATGACCCATAAATAAAGGGCATATAAACAATAAATGCACTTATATAAACAACACTCTTAATTAGAAAAGTTTTTTGTGTGGCTTTAGACCAAGATAACGAATAGTCTTTTAATATAGTAAAAGAGGCTAAAAACCTTATTAATAAAACAAATAATATTATTTTATAATCAAAAGCTTCATGAAATATAAAAAATGTCCATGAAAAAGTAATAAGAGTTAATAGTACAATAACCAAAAAATTTAACATTCTTTTATCCAAGGGCATTTCTTTCCTTAATTATTGTCTCTTTTATAACTTTTGAAATAGCTTGTATATCATCTTCACTCATTGTTGTACTACTTGCTAAACATAGACCTTTATTAAACAATTTTTCACTTGTTCCATCTAAAAGATTATCACTATTTTTAAATAATGGTTGCATATGCATTGGTTTCCATAAAGGTCTAGATTCAACATTAATACGTTCCAAAGCCTCTATAATTTTACGATAATCAATTTTTTGAAAAGTCAACGCAGTTAACCAACGATTTCCTCTACTGTTAGGTAATTCTGGCATAAAATCAATTTCGTCAATTTCATCTAAATACTTTTTGTACCAATCAAAAATTTGACGTTTTTTTTCAATTCTCTCTTCAATTACTTCCATTTGTGCTACTCCAATAGCAGCCAATACATTAGACATACGATAGTTATACCCGTAGTCATTGTGTTCATAATATATTTCGTGTTCTCTTGCTTGTGTTGCATAAAACAATGCTTTATCAATATATGTTCTATTCTTCGAAATTAACATACCTCCACCAGAAGTTGTTAATATTTTATTTCCATTAAAAGAATAAATTCCAAAATCTCCAAATGTTCCAGTGTGTTTACCATCAAAGACTGCTCCTAAAGATTCAGCAGCATCTTCAATAAGATAAATACTATTTTGATGACATACCTCTGCAATTTCTGCAATATTTGCACATTGACCATATAAATGAGTTAATATAAAAGCTTTAGGTTTTTTCTTACAAGACTGTAAATATTTTTTTAAAAGTTTTACAGATACATTCCAAGTTTCTTCATCAGAATCTAGAAATACTGGATTTGCTCCTTGATAAATAATTGCATTCACAGAACCAATAAATGTAAAGGTTGAAGCTAACACATCATCATTTTCTCTTACGCCCAATATTCGCAAGGCCAAGTGAATAGCTGCTGTTCCACTTGAAAGTGCTAATGCATTTTCACTCTTTGTATAAGTCTTTATACTTTCTTCAAATTTATTAACATATTCACCCATTGGAGCAATATAATTGCTTTCAAAAACTTTTTCTATATATTTCAATTCATTTCCACTCATATGTGGAGCAGACAAAAAAATTCTTTTATTCATCTAAATCCTTAATCACTTTACATGGATTACCATATGCTTTTTTAAAACTTCCTATATTTTTTACTACTGTTGAGCCAGCACCTACAAGGGTATTATCAGCTATAATTATACCTTGTATCACTTGGGTTCCTGTTCCTATATGAGAAAACTTCCCCACGGTTACAGCTCCCGAAAGCGCAACACTAGGTGAAATATGCGCAAAATCTTCTACCACACATTCATGTTCTATAACACTAGAAGTATTCAATATCACACCATTTCCTATCATGGAATTTGCATTAACAACAACATTTGGCATTACAACTGTACCTTTTCCTATTATTGCGCTTGGAGATATTATACTACTAGGGTGTATCAAGCTTACTATCTCAAAGCCACTGTTTTGGATACTCTCAAAAAGCTTTGCTCTAATATTATTACTACCTATACCCAAAGCTATAGGGATTTCATTTATTTCTTTTATATCCTCAAAAGTTGAATACTCATTATCCCCATCATCACAAAAAATAATATTATCATAGCCACAAAGGGAAGCTATATCAGCTACAACTAAACCATGCCCACTTGCGCCGTAAATATAAATACTTTTCATTCTTGATTACCTCTAAACTTTTCCATACTTACAGAAGTCTTTGAATTAATATCACTTCTTTGAACTACCTTTAGAAATGTCATCCATAAAATCTTCATATCTAGTAAAAATGACTGTTTTTCGACATACCAAACATCAAATTCAAATTTTTCTTCCCAGCTGATAGCGTTTCGCCCATTTACTTGAGCCCATCCAGTAATACCTGGCTTTACATTATGTCTTTTTTTTTGTTTTTCATTATACAATGGAAGATACTCAATAAGAAGCGGGCGTGGACCTACAAAACTCATCTCTCCTTTAAGTACATTAAAAAGCTGAGGAAGCTCATCTAGACTAATACTTCGTACAAACTTTCCTACTCCAAATATTCTTTCTTCATCAGGAAGTAAATTTCCATTTTCATCAGTTTCATTGCTCATAGTACGAAACTTATAGATAGAAAATATCTTTTCTTTATATCCTGGTCTTTTTTGTCTAAAAATTATAGGACTCCCAATCTTCCAATATAAAAGGAAACTCACTACTATGTAAATAGGAGAGAAAAGAATTATTAAAAAAAACGCTAAAATTTTGTCCATTAATGTTTTAAACATATGTTCTCACTTTCTTCAATTATTTATTAAGTTTTCGTAAACATTAAAAGTATTTACGGATGCCTCATTTTGATCAAATCTTTCTATCGCATACTTTAGTGTACTTTTTTTTAAAAAATTCAATTCATTTTCATTAGATAAGTAATGACTCAAATACTCTACATAATCTTCAGTTCTTGTTACTTTAAAACCATTTTTATTGTTTACTACTACTTCATTTAAGCCTTTTATATCAGATACCAATGCTGGAACTCCACATAGATTTGCCTCTGCAACACTAATTCCAAAACCTTCCCTTAATGAAGGGAAAAGAAATAAATCCATTATATTATAATACAAATGTAACTCTTTTTGATTTTTATATCCTAAAGAAATCATATTATCAATATTTAAACTTTCAAAATATTTTTTATCTTCAATTGCACCAATATGCAAGAAAACGAAGTTATAATTATACTTGAACTTAAGCTCTTTTATTATTTTTTCAATTGTATCTATACCTTTATCTTTAGTAAACCGACTTACATTTCCGATAACTTTTACATTTAATGGAATACCAAGTTCTTCTTTTATTTTTTGCTTCTCTTCTAAGGAGATTGTTTTAAAAAGTCTACTTTTCACCCCAATACCAGATAAACTTATTACCGATGAATTGTTTTCATTATACAATCCATATTTCCAAAATCTTTTTAAATCATTATGATTAACAGTAAATATATAATCAATAAAAAAAGAGTTTAAATAGTCGATAAAATAAAAAATAGCATTACGAATAGGTTTGTTTTCTTTTGCAAGTGAACCATGATACGTGGCAACTATTTTGCCATTATTGGTTAATTTAATAATTATTGAAAATAATAATAAAATCTTTGGGGTATGTAAATGCACAAGATCAAATTTATTTTTTTTAAAAAACCTATATACTTTAAAAAGTGCTTTTAGTTCTCTAATCAAAACCAATTTTCTTGAAACACCATGCGTGTAAAAATTTTTTTCTCTTTTCTTAACATGTTTTTCATGCAAACTTTCCTCTTCATTTGCCATGCTATAAGTTTCATAATCATGTAATTTTAAGTAGTCAATTATATCAGTCAAAAAGATATCGACTGTATCAGGTGCAATTGTTATATTAATAATCTTTTTTTTCATAATCAACACCTATAAGATTTTTTAAATTACTTTTAAAATCTAAATTTGAATCAACTTTCCTAAACTGTTTTTGAAAGTTCTTCCTTTTATTTAATTTTATTTTATTTTCTAATAGTTTTTCTAAACTTTTAAGTTCTAGTGGGTTAAAAATATTATCCGAATAATTTTTTTCGAGAAATTCCTTCATCCCGCCATTATTAGCATATAACACTTCAGTTTGTTGATAAAGTGACTCCAAAACTGTTACCCCAAAGCCTTCAGCACCAATTGATGGCATCACTACATAATCACTTTTTTGTATTAAATCATCAGCCATATCTTGCTCAACCCCTCCTAATAGTCTCACGTAGTTATCCATCATGTTATGCTTAATAAATTTTTCTATCAACTTAAACTCTTCACCTTGACCCGCTATTAAAATATTTATTTCATCTTTTAACTCTTTCTTTAAAAGATAAATATTTTTCACAAAATTTAAAACTCCAGTTCTTGGAGTCAATCTTCTAATTAAAAATAAATTCAATTTATCAATTTTAATTAAATTATTAGTTAATAAATATTTTTTGCTTTTATATTGTTCTGGATTGATTAAAATATTAAGAATCTTTGTCTCTTTTTTTATTTTATGTTCTTTATTGATTTTTTGAAAAATATAATTAGACTGAAAATGGATAGTATTAGCATAATGAAGTATTACCTTTTCTATAAACTTTATAATATACTTCAATAAAATACTTTCTTTACCGCTTGCATACTTGTATTCTTCATACCAAGGGCCATGAAAAGTGTAAATTATATTTCGAATTTTTTTTAACTTTGTGAGGACCATCAGATATAAAAAAGGCTCTGGAGATTGACCCCATACTATGTCATAAGTATCTTCTATCAAGCTTTTATGTTGCATAAAAAATTGTATCGATGACAATAGTTTTGTAACCTTGTTTTTACAATTATAAGGATACCTGATAATCTTATAATTTTTATTGATATTTTCACTCTCATCTTTTTTATTTCTATTAGGAACTATCAACGTAATGTCATAAACTTGCGAGAGTTCAAGTGCTATTTCATGAATAGATCTACTCGCTCCTCCAATATTATCTTGCAAACATGTGCTGTTTGTTATCAATATTTTTTTCATAATCTTACTTTTCTACTTTTTTAATCATTCTTATGTATATAAATATTATTACCAAACAGAACAATGCAGAGCTTTGCATACGAACAACTATCCCAGCATTACTCATAATCGAAGAATAAAAGAGGATATTTGTAAACACAAATGACATTAACATTAGTAGAAAATTATTACTCTTAACTATTTTAAAATTAATTAATGAATATATTAATAAAGGTATAAATAAAATATAATTCTCTATAACTCCTACAAAATATAATAGGTTCGTTGTTTCCCAAGGCATAGGGGTAATAATATAAAAAATAATCCTATAAGGAATTGTTATCAATAAATCCATAGTTGAATGCGGTGCGTAAATATATGCTCCTAGACCAGAGGAAGAGTGTAACTGGATTTCTAGAAATGATCCTCTAAGATAATCAAATACTGGCTGAAGATAAGAGTTACTAAACAAAAATAATGCAATTGGATACAAGATAAAAAAAATAAAAAAATTATCTTTTTCTTTAAATTTATTATACTTTTTTAATAAAAAATAAATATAAAACATTACTGCAATTAAAATAACTAAATAAACTCTCATTAATGTACCAACATATAATAATGGCACTAATAAAAATATTTTAGAAAAGATATTAATACTTGAAGATGCTATATAAATAGTTAGCACTATAACAAAAATAAGAATAGTCTCTTTTAAATTCATAATTGAAAAATAAAATATACTTGGAATAAAACTAATTATGTACACATAATAATAGTCTAAATTTTTTCTTGTATCATTCATAATAACTTTTATAACAAATAAAACGAGTAAAAAATATAATATTAAATTAAAAGCCCTTAAGAAATAAAGTGCCATATCTCCAAATAACCATATGAAAAAACTATTAATATATATCCAACCTATTGCATGACTATTTACATTTTCTTTTAATAATTTTTTACCTTCACTTAAATAATACACACCATCACTACCAAAATGAGGATCTATATTTGGGAAGTAATTAAAAATAAATAAAATAGTCATTCCAATTAAAAACAATAAAAAGGCAGGAATGTAGGTGTTATATTTCATAATCAAAAAAACCTTTATATAATCTATGCAACCTCAAAAAATACCTTTTACTGTTTTGAAATTTCAATAACAATGCAAAATAAACCCCACCCAATAATGGACGTAATATAATTGTAAAAAATACTCCGATAGATTTGTATTTGAATACTATTTTTTTGAGTAATGCCCCTTGTCCATATGAGTAACTCAATAATTGTTCTGTTTGCATCTCATAATTCAAATGATATACTTTAAAATTATTGTCATACAATATTTTATAGTGATTTTTTAATATATCAAATAGCAAATCTGTCTCTTCTCCACAGCCATATTTTGCACCTACTCCTAGTTCGGGATCAAATCGTACTGTTGTATTTTTAAATATTTTTACTTTAAAAAACATTGATATCATAAAAAATTTATGAGCATTGTTTTTATTTACTATTATAGAGTTTTTGAATTGTGTAAAACCAAAGTCTCTCCCTATATTTGGATCAAATGCTCTCCCTATGATACCATCATTTTCATTGTTAAAAGCGCTAATAATCTTCTCTATACTATCTTCGGGATACCAACAATCATCATCTGGAAAACATATAAGGTCATCATCATTTGATTTATCTAAGATATATTCAATACCTACATTTTTTGCATTTGATGTACCTTTTCTATCTATTTTGATTTCTATTATATAATCTTGAATATTATTATCTAAAAAAATTTCTTCGCCTTGATTTATAATCAAAATCTTTTTTTCAATAAGACCTTTTAGAGAAGATATGCTATTGATAAGTCTTTTTAGTTCATTTGGTCTTTTGTTTAATGTAGGAACAACAAAAAATATTTTCATCTCTTTTCCTCCAAAATAGACTCAAATTCATTCCTTAATTCTTGCCAAAAATAATCTTGACTATATCTTTCTTGTATTTGGGTTCGAATATTTTTCTTTATATAATTGTACTGTTCTGTATCAACTATCATTCGTTCTAAACCATTCTTAAGACTAATATTATCTTTTTTATTTACAAGTATGCCTGTTTCATTTTGAATAATTATCTCATTGCATCCGTTAATATTTGTAGCTAAAAGTGGTATACCAAAACTACCTGCTTCTATAAGTGAATTAGGTAATCCCTCTCTATAAGAGGGCAATGCAAACAAATCTGTAATTGCTAAAAAATTTCGTATTTCTTTTTTAAAACCCACTGCTATTATACTTGGGGAGCTATCAATTAAGTCTTTGTTTTTTTTATCAATAGAATTCAAATGTTCTTCATAATCCCCCACCAATAATAATTTAAGATTATCATGTTTTTTCGATAGTTCCAAAAACACTTCGACGAGTTCATTTATCCCTTTGTCTTTTACGATTCTTCCTACAAAAGTTATAACAAAGTCACTAGGGCTAATTCCATATTCTTGTCTTATTTCATCTTGTTCACAGATACTTTTGTCATTTTTAAAATAATCTGTATCAACCCCATTAATCGAACCATTAGCAATTACACGAACCTCTTTTTTAGTCAGGTTTTTATACAAATAGTCTTTTAGTCCAAAACTATTACAAAAAAGATGCGTAGCAAAAAAATATGTTAACTTTTCAATAAGTTCTAACAGTTTTCTCTTAATTCCTTTTACTTCCATAAGTGGCATACCAACAATATTATGAATTCGTACTGGTACTCTTGCCAAAAAAGATGCCATCATACCTAGTAGGCCTGCTTTGGGGGTAAATGTATAAACTGCATCTGGTTTTTCTTTTTTAATATATTGAAAAAGTTTTATCAAAGATTTTAAATCTTCTATAGGTGTTATTTGACGAGTCATATTGACTGAGTGAATTTTAACACCTTCATACGATGAAATATCTTCATTTTTTTCAGAAGGTGACGTAACCATTTTAATTTCAAAATATTGAGATAAATATTTTGCTTGTCCTTTTACTAATGTAGCAAAACTCATAGGTATAGTTGTAATCATTATAATTTTTTTCATATATGAAGTTCTTTTTTTAAATACTCTTCTACTCTCATAAACTTTTCTTTATTAAAAACTTCATAAAGTAATCTAATATCTGCAGTTGAAGTTTTAAGTTCATCTGCAAATATATTATTTATTTCTACTATTTTATTGTGTTTTTCAAAAAAATCAATAATACTTTTAATAGAAGTACCATTCCCCGTACCAATATTTAAAACTTTAAGATTCTTTTGATTTAATATCTTTAAATATATTTCTACGACGTCATCAATATGAATAAAATCTCTTATTGCATTACCATTATTCACAATAGTTAACTCTTCTTGATTTTTATAAGCTTTAATGATTTTGTTAATCACTGAAAACTTATCTTCTCCTCCATACATATTAAATATTCTTGAAATAGTATAATCGATACTATTTTCTAAACAAAATTTCTCTATAAGCTTTTCATTTGCTACTTTTAGAGAAGCATGAAGATTTAGAGGTTTTAATTCATCACTTTCACTACATAATATATTGTTTCCATACACAGAACTACTACTTGTGTAAATAAGTTTATTGATTTTTATTGATTTTTTTTTGCAAAAGTCTAAAATTTTAGAAGTTGAAAAAATAGAATTCATTAAATAATCTGTCGTATTCTCTATATTATTCAATTTTATTGCAGGCTGAAAATTATTAAAAATAATACTTATCTCAGTACCTTCATAGTTTCCAAAGATGTCATCAGAAGATAAAATATCTCTTGACGAAACTAATGTAGAGTTTTTAATCCTACTATATAGTTTTTTAGAAAGATTACTATTTTTACCTATTATTACTACTTTAGTCAATATACTTCTCCACAATAATAACCTTTATACTTTATTTATATCTAAATTTTTAAAAAGCTGTTTATGTTGATAAACAACAAAGCATGCAATATAAATAACTATATAATTAAATATTCTAATTCTAGAGGCTGTTCCTAAGTTATCATTAGCAATAACCCATATAGTAGCATAAACTACAAAAAACACTATTAAAAAGTATACAAATTTATTACAGTATTCTCTATTTCTAATTAAATAATACAAAGCAATCATAAAAGGCACTGATTCAAATACAAAAACTACGGTACTAGAGAAATTGGGGAAATAAAACCCAAACATTTGATATATAAAACTTTGAATAAATTTTGGAATAAATAAAACTGAACTATCAAAAGATATCCCTATTCCACTTCCTTGATTCCTATGCAAAACAGTATGAAATCCCTCTCTATAATTAACAAGTGAATCTAAAAAACCAAACATATATAATACTTGTAAAAAAAGCAATAAAAAAACTATACTTAATATTAAAGGATATTTTTTAAAACTATAAAAATATCCTAACATGAGAGCTACTCCATAAGAAAAGCCTAAATATGGCCTAAAGTTATAAAGTATATATATAAAAATCAAACCTAATATAAATAAAAATATTTTTAGCGAAATACTTGAAACGACTGATAAACTTTTAAACACATACAAACCAAGTAAAAACATAAACAACATAAAGACATCTTTAAAAACATCTGTAGATAGTAAAAATATATTGGGATAGATAGAAACAATAAAAAATAGATATAATAACACTTTTTGTTTTTGTAAATAATTGTTAACTAAAGCTAAATTACCTACAATAAAAGGTATAACAAAAACTGCTAATAAAGATAAACATATACTCATTCCTAATCTATTGTATAAACCTAAATCATTTAAAAAACTTAAAATAGAAGTCCATGCATTTGGAAATTCTTGAATTCCTATTGCTGCAATATGATAGCTATTAGCATCACTTAGTCCTCCACCAAAAATATTTCCTGATGTAAACATGTAAAATAAAACAACCATTTTTACCACTAAAATAAAACTTATCAAAAGAAATAGACTCTTATTACTATTTAATAATTTATATTTCACTATCCATGTACTCCTTTTATTAATAAACTACTTTCGTAATAATTTTTTTATAATATTTACAAAAACAGTTAATACTATATTATAATAAAAACAAGGTAGGTAATCAAATCTATTATGTTTTAATATAAAAGTCAATACGCATAACTTTGCTCTTGTTGCTTGCTTTTGGTTCTTTCCTCTTTCAGATATAGTTGTTAATAATACTCTATATTTTAATAACTTTTCCGGGATATATTTATATTTAGTATTCTTATTATTTAGTATCTCCATCCATAAACATAAATCTTCTACTGCAATAAAATCTTTACTTTCATCAAAGCTGGAAATAAGATCTTTTAATACAACAACAGAAGATGTAGCAATAAAGTTTCCTTTTATAACATCACATAACGTTGCTTTACTTTTGAACTTTTTAATAAAATTCCAAACTTTATATTGATTATTTATATCTATTCCATTTTTATCAATATTAATAGAATTAGTACTTGTAAAGTTTAGGTTATTATTAATAATTTCACTAATTTGAACTTGTAATTTTCTTTCATGCCAAACATCATCAGCATCTAAAAAGGCTATATACTCACCTTTTGCATTTTCTAAACCTATATTTCTAGGTCTTGCAGGCCCTCCACTATTATAATCTAATGTAATCAACATTATTCTATTATCAAGAAACTCTTTAACTATCTGTCTACTGTTATCAGTTGAGTAATTATCTACTATTATTATTTCCCAATTTGAATAAGTTTGATTTAGGACACTATATATTGTTTCTTTAATATATTTTTCTGCATTATACATTGGAATTATTATGGATACTAAGGGGTTCATTTACTTTTTCCTTCTAGTAAACTAAATATTTTATCTATCTCATTATCTGTTCTATCTACTAATTTAAAATTTATTAGATTTTTTAATTTTTTATTTTCTACTAATAATTCATCATAGATAGTCATATCATTTGGATTGATTTGTATATTTATATTTTGTTCATATCTATCTTTATATATTCTTTGGACTTTTTTTGCAAGCTCAAGCACACTGTATATATTACTTGAAGATAAATTGTATGTATCATTTGTAGCAGGTTTTTCTAAAACTTTTTCCACCACTTTTACGACATCTCCCATCCATATAAAATCTCTTTTTGCTTGTCCATTACTTTTTATTATGATTTCCTTATTCCTAAACGCTGATTTGACCAAGTCATTTAAGACTAGATACCACTTACTTGTATCAGCGAAAGTGGGTGCACCATAACTATTGGTGAGTCTGAAAATTGTATACTTTAAGTTGTGGGTAAAAGAAAATTGCTTCACATAATACTCTGCAAACAAATGGGTAGAGGCATAATCGTTTTTAGGATTTAAAGGTGAACTTTCATTTATAACACCACTTAAACCACCATATACATGAAAAGTACTAAAATAGATAAAGTTTTTTAATTTCTTTAGATTTAATGACTCTAATAAATTTCTAGTTCCAAGTGTATTTATCTCAAGTGCTTGTTTTGAATAATTCTCAAAAAAAAATTCATTATAACTAGCACAATGTACACAAAAGTCAATTTCAAAATCTAAGTTTTTTCTTAGTTCATCTAAATTTGTTATATCACATTCTATTACATTATATTTTATATTTTCAAATACGTACTTCTTTTCCCTCGTTAAAATATAAACCTCGTATCCTATAGAAGCTAAATAAATAGTTATCCAACTACCTAAATTTCCAAAACCTCCAGTAATTAAAACTTTACCACGCATATACTATATCTTCTAATTCTATACTTACAGATTCATTTGGGTTATGCTCAATACTTGCTAAGTTTAAAACTATATTATACTCCTCAAGTCCTCTAAATGCAACCCACAGATTTGGTTTAACAGTTAACCTTTTATAATTGTTTTGCGACAACTTTATAGAAAAAAACTCTTTTTTCTCTTCATCATATATTACAAACTCTATCTCTCCAATAGGTACAACTAAGTTTAAAGTCATTAAAGTGTGCTTTTTCCAGCCTTTTATCTCATTTGCATTTATAGTAGAAAAATAAGCTTCCCCAAATCCATTAAATCCATCATCACTTTTTTTCATAGCATGATATATATCACCTTTTGGGTGAAAAATCTGTTTTAATGACGTAACTATTACTTTGTCCAAATCAAACCTTTTTGCTTTGCTAGGGTTTCATATTCTCGAATTTGTTTTATTGTTATATCATAAATATTCTTATTTGTTTTATAGAAATCATAATACCACTCACTTGTAAATCTAATAGTATCTTTATATGCAAGATTTGCTTGCCATTTAAAATAAAATAGTGCCTTATCACAATTAAGTTTTAGAAGACCTGCTTCGTGAAATGGAATATTACCAGTTACTTCATAGGCATCATTTACATTTGAGAAATCCCAATATCTACTTAAATCTGTCAAAAGCTCTTCAACCGTATGATTCTGTTCTGCTCGCGGCCCAAAATTAAATGCTTTTCCATCTAAAGAAGAATCTTCAAATAATACTTGACCAAGATTTAGATATCCACTTAATGGCTCCAACACATGTTGCCAAGGACGTGTGGCTTTTGGAGCTCTTATCTCTACAATTTTATTTTCACTCCATGCTTGCATACAATCTACTACTATTCTATCAGTTGCCCAATCTCCGCCACCTATAACATTTCCTGCTCGCCCAACTGCAAGCTTAATATTTGAATTAGTTTTTTTAAAAAAAGAGTGATAGTATGACTTTATAATAAGTTCAGCAGCCCCTTTACTACCACTATAAATATCTTTTCCACCCATTTTGTCATCTTCTTTATATCCCCATACTTGTTCAACATTATCATAAGCTTTATCACTTGTAATGATTATAGCCGTACATTTATGATTTGATATTTTCAAGGCTTCAAGAATATTTGCAGTACCCATTACGTTCGATGAGATAGTTTCAATTGGCTCATTATATGATGTTGAAACAATTGGTTGCGCAGCTAAATGAAATAATATTTCTGGTTTCTCAAAAGATATTATCTCTATCATTTTAGATAACTCTCTTATATCTTCTTGATAATGCGTAATTCTATTTTCTAATTTCAACTCTTCAAACATAGAAGGTTGTGTAGGTATGTCTTTTGATATTCCTACGACATTTGCTCCTAATTGTAATAACCAAGTGGTAAGCCATGTTCCTTTAAAGCCAGTGTGTCCAGTTACTAAAATTTTTTTATTTTGATAAATATTATTAAACATTACCAAACTTTCCAAGGAGCTTTATTATAATCCCAAAGTTTATTTAAGTCATTTTTATCTTTTAAACTATCCATTGGTTTCCAAAAACCATTATGTTTAAATGTAACTATTTCTCTATTTTGTGCTAGATCTTGTAATGGCTTTTGTTCAAAAACAATACTGTCATTATTATCATGAATATACTCAAATACTTTTGGCTCACACACAAAATAACCTGCATTTATCCAACCACCATCACCTTTTGGTTTTTCTAAAAAATCTGTCACCTGATTATTTGCTTCAATATTTAATGCACCAAATCGCCCTTCTGGTTGAGCTGATGTCATTGTCATTGCTTTACCATGTGCTTTATGAAACTTAACAAGTTCTTGTATATTAATATCTGCCACACCATCACCATATGTAAGCATAAAGGATTCATTACCAACAAATTTTTGAGCTTTTTTAATTCGACTACCCGTCATACTATTAAGTCCAGTATCTAGTAAAGTTACTTTCCACGGTTCACTAGAGTTATTTAAAACTTCCATTCTCCCATTTTGCATATCTATTGTTACATCACTTTGATGTAAAAAATAATTTGCGAAATACTCCTTTATATAATAACCTTTATATCCAAGTAAAACTACAAAATCATTAAAACCATAAGTTGAGTATAATTTCATAATATGCCATAAAATAGGTTTTTCACCTATTTCCACCATAGGTTTTGGTCGTATATCTGTTTCTTCACTAAGTCTAGTTCCAAATCCTCCTGCCAATAATAATACTTTCATACTAATTCTTCTCCTTCTCTAGTTCAAATACTTTTACTATATTCTCTTCTGTAGGTTTTACAAAGAAATTATCCTTATACCAATTCGCTATCTCATTTATTTCTTTACGACTATTAGCTCTATAATCTAGAAGCTTTTTATAAATACCTTCCATTTCACTCACATCATAAACTATATCCCAAATCTTTCCTTGCCCATACTCTACGAGTGGGTTTGCAGTAAGATTATCTTGGCTAGCTATAATAATTACAGATACTCCACAAGCTACCGCTTCAACTGCAGCACCAGACATTGTGCTACAAACGACGAGCTTTGCCTCTTGAAAAAGTCTATAAATATTTTCAGTTGATATTATTATATCATTAAGATATATATCAAATTGATTAATATCTATAGCAGGATGGCTTTTAAAAATTAAATTTTGGGAAACCATCCTACTTTGAAGCATATATATTGTATCCGGTACTACATAGGAACCTAATAATATAATATTTTTTTCTTCCTTTATCCCTTTGAAATTAAATATCTCTTTATATCTTAAAGATACCCCTTTAATATATTTAATTTTTTTTCTATTTTGTACATAATATCTTCCATTGACTAACATCTTGTGAGGAGAACTCAAAATTTCATAGTCTATATCATCTGTATATGCATTAAAGTAAACTTCATAATTAAGAGAAAATTGTAACCCAATAAGCTCTATATGATTACTGTTTTTTCTTATAGCATAATTAAAACTTCGTTCTATTACTTGAAATTCACTCCAAGAATAAATTTTCTCAATACTTTTGATTTTTGATAAATTTTTACCTAATATATATCTCGTTAGACTGTCAAAACTAAACTTTTGTAAATCTGCTATCAAAGAATAATTAAACATTTTGTCTATTGGAGTTTTTTCTTTTTGCAAAAGTCTTAGCGTCTTAAATGGATATATCAAGATCAAAAAGAAAAGCTCTATAATATTATACAAACTGAGAAACTCATACTCAAAAATAAAATCTCTACTATCTTTATTTATTATTTTAAAAAACTGTTTAAGTTTAAATGGATTTTTACCCACACCGTAAGGTCTAATCAGTATTGAATATGGTGTATTGAATTTTTCAAATATTTGATATATACCAGCTAAATAGTTTTCAGTATATTTACCATTTTGGTTTGTTTTATCGATTAGTCCAAAGACATCAATAATTATTTGAAGGTTATTTTTCCGCTTTCTTCTATAATAAAGTTTATAAAGTAATGACGCTATCATATACGAAAAGAATAAATATATATTTCTTGTATAAAACTTAAAAATACTCTTTAAAATTAATAAAGTTTTATTTGAGGTATTAGTATCATTTTTAAAAAACCTCAAAGGAAAATCACTTGCATATGGATTTTTGACAAGAGTAGCATTAATGATGCTATTTATATCCCATGGAGCATTTTTTTTGATATTATCAATATAGCAATGAAAATCATTCTTTTTTTCTTGATATGAAGTATAGAGTTTTTTAGGATTCAAACTTTAAATCTTTCAAAGTTATCAATATAATTTCCATATTGTTTTAATTCAATATTATTAAATCCATAAAAGATTACATCATTTTCATTTGCAGCGTTGTAGTCATTGATACTATCACCTATCAAGATTGTCTCTTCTTTATCATAATTATATTTTTCCAAAATGTTTTTTACCCAAACCGCTTTTTTTGTTGGGCTTCCATTAATGGATAAAAAATATTGTTCTATATCAAAACATATACACAAACTATTCAACTCATCATGTTCAGCACCTGAAACTATATGAAAATTATATTTTTTATAATTTTCTTTTATAAATTCAATAACTTCATATATTAAATTTGACTTATCAAAAAGTTTTTTTTCAATAATGGTTCTAAATTTTTCAGCTAATATCATAATTTCATCTTCACAAATATCTTTTTTTAATATTTCACTATAAAAGTATTTTATTTTTTCAAATCTTGATATTCCACCATTTGCGTAATGATATTTTTCTAGCTTTTGAACGTCTAATATGTTATATCCTTGAAACAACTCTACAAAACCATCACCTTTTATTTTCATACTATTAAGGATAACACCGTCAAAATCCCAGAAGATAACTTTAACCATTACTTATTCCTATTACTGTACACGGTAATCCATCGCACTTTGCAATTCTTAATGGTGAAACAACTATTTTCTCAAAATCCATATTTTCATAAATATTTTTTAAGTCCAGATCCTCAAGCAATAAGATTGGGTTATTAGGATTTAAAAATCTTTTATGAGCTTCTCGGCCAAGGATTCTGTTTGTAAAACTAGAAACAGAAATACTATCAAATCCAAGTACCCTAATATTTGAAAAGTTTTCAATCAAATAATCATAAATATCAGGATGAAAGCCATAATTTTCCCTCCAAAACACTTCTGCCTCTCTTCTATAACAAATTCCTGTTTTTACTAGGAGAATATCATAACCAATATTTTCAATAGACTTTAACTTATCTATTAATTTATCGTTTATAATTAAATCATCTTGTTCTAGTTCAACAATCAAAGGCTTTTTAAAAACCCAAAAATCAGCATCAAAATCTTCTATAGTCTGTCCATCCTCATAAAAATGATAAGGCATATCTATATGTGTACCTATATGTGTCGTTGTTGATATGCTAGTATCATTTGCAACATCACCTTTTGAGATATCGCTCTTTTTTTCTGTTATAAATTTATTTCTATTTCCATAAGTAGGAGTATTACCATCCAATAAATAAGATAGAAATATAGTTTTATTCATTGTCCAACTCTTTATGGATTTCTTGTATACACTCTAATAATCCCTGTCCTAAATCTATAAATGGATTTGCAACAAGTTTTTTAGCAACTGTAGGATGGTATGAGTAAGGTGTTATTTTATAGTGTCCCGTATTATTATCTGATATTTGTTTTACATCAAGTTTATTTTGCATAATCTCATTTATCATAGTAAGCAACTCTATTCTTTTAAGTCTTTCAGTACCTGTTAATATAATATGTTCATTTTCATACTGTCTATCTTCAAGTATATCAACTGAAAGTTTTGCGGCATCAGCTGCATGAATATACTCTCTTAAATCCTGACCATCACCTTTATAGTGTAACTTTCCATTTTCTATAGCATCACTTAAAAGATTGTATATATAGTTATTATGACTTGCTCTTTCTCCGTATAGGGAACCATATCGTATAACTGTATATTTCAATCCATATCTTTTATAGTACTCTTCAGTAAGCTTCTCACTACTTTGTTTACTAATTCCATAAAATGAACCTTCAGTACTTAGCGCGTACGCACTACTAGCATATACAAATCTTTCTATACACTTGACTTGTCTACAAGCTTCTAATATATTTAGATTGCCCATAACATTTATTTTCATGGCATTTATAGGGTCATGTATAGCATCATCTAAATTTGCTATAGCGACAAAGTTATATACTATATCTGCATCTTTTATAATGGATTTTATATTTTCCATATCTAATACATTTACAGTTTTAAAGTGTTGATTACCTTGTATACATTTTGATTTTTGTATGTCTGCTATTGTTATATCATAGTCTCTTCGAGTTAATTCATCAGCGACATAAGACCCTAAAAATCCACTTCCTCCAAAAACAACTACTTTTTTCATAAGTTATAATACCCTTTCAGATGTTCAATTGCAGACATTCCCATAGCTTCAACTGCTTCTTTTGCATTTCCACCTATATGTGGAGTACAGATGAGATTTGGTAAACTTAAAAATTCTTGATCAGTTGGAGGTTCTTCTGTATATGCATCTATTGCAGCTCCTGCTATAATATTATTTTGTAAAGCACATTTTAAATCTATTTCATTTATGATACCACCACGAGCAGTATTTAGTATATAAGCACTCCTTTTCATATTCTTTAATATTTCTATATCAACCATATTATCTGTAATATCGTTATGTGGAGTATGAATAGTGACTATATCACAAATTTGAAATATCTGTTTTTTTGAAGTTTCTTCTAAATCATTCTCTTTATAATAATCACCTTGATTTATTATATCATTTACATATATCTTACAACCAAAAGGTTTAAGTAGTCTAATAACCTCTTTACCTATATGTCCAACACCTATGACACCTATAGTTTTACCACTTAATTGAAAACCACCTGATTTATTCCAGCTACCCTTTTTAAGCTCATTTGATGTGGTATATAAATTTCTTGCGAACATCAACATAAAACCTAATGCCATCTCTGCAACAGAGAGTTTGTTTACTCCACCAGTCCATCCTATAGCTATATCATTCTTTTTACAAGCTTCTAGATCAATATTATTTAGTCCAACACCATATTTAGAGATTATCTTTAGACTTGAACAACTATCTAATACTTCTTTAGTTATATTCTCAAGTCCTACTATTAGAGCATCAGCATCTTTTATATACTCTATTAACTCATTTTTATTAAACCTCTTTCCCTCAAGGTTCAGCTTTGCATTTGGGAAATATTTGTATATCTCGTCTTGTAATATTTTATTTTTAGAAAATGATGGCGATGTTGCTACAATATTCATTATTCACCTCCAGCTATGGTTAAAATACTTCCTGTTGAAAAACAACACTTGTCCGATGATAAAAATAAGATATAGTCTGCTATTTCTTCTGGAAAAGCCATTCTCCCTAAGGGAATCATTTCTATTCTTTTTTTCATATTCTTGTTATCAGCATTCAGATGAATATCCGTATCAGTTACACCTACTCTCAAAGCATTCACTAAAATATTATACTTAGCTGCTTCTTTAGCAAATGATACTGTCATTGTCTCTAATGCTGATTTTGAGACTGTATATGCGATAGAATTTGGTGATCCACCATATTTTACACCTATACTTGAAATATTTATTATATTTCCTTTTTTATGACTCTTCATATATTTCAAATATTCTTTAGATAATAAAAAAGGTGCGTGTAAATTAACCTGCATTGTATAATCAAAGTCCTTAACAGATATTTTATCAAAGGTTGATACTCTTTTATAAAAGGCTGCGTTATTGACTAAAACATCTAGTGTTTTCGTATCATCAAAAATATTTGCAATAATCTTTTTGGTTTCTATTTCTTGACTTAAATCAGCTTGTATTAATATAAGTCTATCATTTTCCAGACTTTTTAAGTTATCTTTTTGATTATGGTAATGAGCATAAACTTTATATCCCTCATTTAAGAAGGCTCGAACACAACTAAATCCTATTCCACTATTTGCACCAGTAATCAAAACTGTTTTCATTGTTTATTAAGCTCCATATTCATCCATCCATCAAAACTTTCTTTACCTATAACTGTACCAAGAACATCACAACGATTACATGGATTAAAATTTCGATTAGAACTTGCTAATTTTTTTCGTATTCCATTTATAGTTTTATTTTTCCAAGTATCCCAAAGGTTTTGAGTTGCTAAATTTGCAAATTTAAACTTTTTACTCCAATCATGTGGACATAATAAAACATCTCCATTATAATCTATTAGAATCATATAAAAAGGATAATAACATTTATTTTTTAAAGGAAGTTCTGAAATAGCATTTTCATTTTCATCTCTGAATTCATTTGAGTTGATAAGTCCACTTCGATTTGATATGGTGATTCCATAGTTACCATCTTCAAAGTATCTTCTTCTTAAAATTACTTGAGTATTATCTAATCCACAAGTCTCCATCATGTTATTAAAGTGCTCTATTTGATGTTTCCCATCATACATACTAATACTAATAGAATCTAAACCTGCATCAAAAATTGATTTTAATTTTTTGGTAGATAATAAATCTCCATTTGTAACAATTTCTAATCTACTTTGTGGTAATTTTGTTTTTGCACTAAGTAGTAAGTTTTCTAATTTTTTATGAAGAAGAGGTTCAGAAAAAGCTGAAAATAAAATTTTACCCTTATAGTCAATTTGAACTAAATCATCCAATATTTTGTTAAACAGCTCAGTAGAAATACCTTCATGTTTTTTTTCATAAACTAAAGGATTAGAAACGGGGCAAAAACTACAATCCCGATTACAGTTTCCATAAATATTAAACTCGATAATAGAAAAAACAGGAAAACCCTCAAAATATTGTAACTTGTCTTTAACTATTGTATCTTTTCTTTTCGTGCTAGGGTCTATAAAGCGATTATTCATTTATTGTCTTCCAAATATATAATTGAACTGTGTTTTAAATTGACTATTATTAAACATCTCCGAGTGTCTTTTCTCTTTAAGGACCAATCCACGTTCAGCTAAAAAGTCTATCATTTTTTGTGTTCTCTCTTCTGTTTCATCTAACTCCAAAAGTACACCTTTTACTTTTTCATTTGCAAGTGTTTTACTGCCACCGTAAACAATTCTATCTTCGATGCTATCTACATCTATTTTTATATAGTCCGGAACCTCAAATTTGTATTTTTCAATAAGTTCATCCATAGAATATGAAAACATACCTTGCTTAAATACAACATCTTTTTTATAACTACCTTCTCCTACAGTTTTTACATCAGTTTCGTTAAATTCGTTCAAAGCACCTCCTAAGTCAGTACTTGTCATATTTAAATAGCCAAACTCATTTTTATCTGAAACTGCTACAGGAAAGAGATAAACATTATCTTTTAAATTATTGATTTCAATATTTTTAGATATTAAAAAAGTATTTAAAGCAGATGGTTCAAATGAGAATACTTTCATACCCTTTAGTCCTGCATATACTGAGTACAGACCAACATTTGAGCCAATATCCCAAAGAGTATCATTTTTATCCATTGCATCTATCCACTCAATAGTTTCAGGCTCTTTTGTAAAAAGTGTTTGTGAACGCCATAGAGGTATCCAGCTTAGGCAATAATATTTTAAAATCCCATAGTTCGTTTTAACTTCATCTATTACTACTAGTTTTTCCGCAGACTCAGCACGAAATCTTTTCCCTAAGTATCCTGGAATTACATTTGGTAGTAAAGTATATACTTTTTGCAAACATTCAAACACTTTTTTCTTTATTGACACTTATACTCCTTATATAATTCATCATTTTTCATCATCTCTTGAACTTGTTCTAGATCCTCTTTAGTGTCAACTGCTTTTGTTATATAGTTTGTGTCACACATCTTAACTTTATCACCATTTTCAAGTATTCTCATCATATCTACAGATTCAATTATCTCTAATGGTGTTGGTTCCATTTGATTGTATTGTAGCAAAAAATCCCTTGTAAATGGTATCACACATACTTGCTTTTTCATAGGTACTTCAAGTATCCCTTTTTTTCTACTTGGTATTGGTTCTCTACTAAAATATAAAGCATTATTATTTTTATCCATCACTACTTTTACTTCATTTGGATTTTCAAATGCCTCTAAAGTATCTATATCAGCTACAAGATTAGTAATAAGTACTGATTTGTCTTCTATCATAGGTGCAACTGCCTCATCTATCATTTGTGGAAATGTTAGTGGCTCATCACCTTGCACCATCACCATAATGTCACATTTTTCACCAGTTTCTTCT
Organism: Arcobacter sp. EP1; assembly: GCA_001655195.1. GTDB lineage: Bacteria > Campylobacterota > Campylobacteria > Campylobacterales > Arcobacteraceae > Arcobacter_A. Next base: position 377,715 of record LPNY01000139.1, on the reverse strand, counting down.
TCAATTTTCAACATAGCTTCAGCACATCTATCACTACATCTCTCATGGCAGTCACTAGTCATGACAGCCTTTCCACCTATACTCTCTATATAGTCATATATCTCACTATCACAAGTGGCTATATAGACTTCGCTTAGAGTTTTACTCATTTTTACTCTTTTGTATACATGCCCTATCATTGGCATACCTAAAATATCTTTCATAGGTTTTCCTGGAAAACGACTGGAACCCATTCTTGCAGGAATTATCGATATAATGTTCATTTTGTTAGTCCTTCTTTAATTTTATCCATTCCACTTATAGCTGCATCACGCATAAAAAAATAATCTATCCCATATGCTAAAAATGTACACCCTTGATCTATTTTTGATTTTAATTTTTCAGGGTTTGTATCTACTACATGAAACCCTGATGGGATATTATACTCTTTACACCTATCAAGCACTTTTTGCACGGCGTCTTTAACGTCTTCTCTTTCAAGCTCTCCGGGGTACCCCATACTTCCTGATAAATCATAAGGTCCTATGATAGTCCCATCTATACATTCAACTGATAATATTTCATCAATATTATTTACTGCATCAATATGCTCTATTTGTGCAATAATGACAATCTCTTCATTGACCCATTTTTTATATTCTTCAAACTTTGTCCCATACCCAGATGCTCTATAAAGTCCCACTCCTCTTTTGCCAATCGGTGGATATTTAGAATAATCCACTGCTTGGATTGCATCTTCTTTTGTACATACCATAGGCACTATAATACCATCAGCACCCATATCAAGTACTCTTTTTATAATGACCTCTTCATTTTTACTCACTCGTACTAGGGCTTTCATATCTTTTGCTTGAATAGCTCTTATTAGGTTTTCCGTTGTTGCCAAGTCTATAGAGGTATGTTCTATATCCACAACTAACCATTCAAAGCCAGCCAGCGCCATAACCTCTACACTCATAGGATCATTCATCATTATCCAGCTACCAATAGTTAGTTTATTTTTTTTTAGTTTATTTTTTAACATTAGGAGTTCCCTCATTAATAACTTTTTTAATATTTTCACAGTACGATTCCACAACATCACCTTCTTTATTAGCAAAAACTTTACAAAACTTACTTACCGCAACCTTAACATCATCTGAACTCCACCATTTCTCAGGTGAATGGTAAATTTCAGATAATTCTGAACATAAAGACTTATGGTCATAATGTAAAACACCAGACTGTTGAAGTGATTTATAGTAAGGATAAGCTTCTTTTCGCAATTCCCAATGATTAGGATCCCAATAAAGTAATGTTGGTATATCGCTAGTAAAAGTTTCTAAATGTGTTGTAGAATTACAAGCAACTATTACAAGTTTAGATTTGCTTATAGCTTCACCATAACTATCACCAGATAAATCAATATTTTCCCAAAAACCTGCATCCTCTATCCTTTCTCTAAAACACCATCCGAAATCTGTTGGATGAAGCCTAATTTTGACTTTTTCTCTTATTTCAAAAGGTAGTGCTTTTAAAAAATCAATCTGCATACCAATATAGTCCAGTTCCTGTTTTGCAATATTCCTACTCATTAAATGATAGCTAAACCTTGGAGAGATTGATAAGATAAGTAAGATATGTCCATTTTCTTTGTTTTTATCTTGGTTTATCTTATTTTGTAGTTTTCCTGCAGTAGTTGGCAAGACTCTATCATCCCACTTCCATCCCCAGCTAAAAAACTTATCAGTACTTTTTAACTGATGATCTTCATGAGAGGCAAACAACCCAGTCCCATAGTGACCTCCGTGTTGAGATATCACATACTTTGAGCCATTTTCAACCATTTCTGCAGCCCAAATTTTAAAAACATCATCAGAGCCATAGCTATTTGCTGTCAATATTAGTTTTGAACGAGATGGATATGCTTGCAATGCAGACTTTCTTATTAATTTGTACTCTTCCATATAAACGATAGGAACTTGCTTGCATAAAACAGAAAACAAGATTTTTTCTAGCTCTGTTTCTGCTTTTAGTTTCAATGATTTTCGCATATCTTTATTATAAGCTTGTTTAAATTCAGTATTCACATATTGCAAGCCCACTCCAAGTGTAGGGATCTGCTTCAACTTAAGCTGAATACTATTTAATTCTATTCTTCTTAAATAGCTTGAGAAAAAATGTACAGTATTAAATTTATTTACGAAAAAAAGTTTATCAGCTATCATACGTTTAAGTGATTTACTACTATCATTATAAGTTTCATTTTTAAGTTCTAAAGCCCCTACTATCTCAATAGGAGCTCCAAAATAAGATAATATTTCATTATAGATATGATGATTCCACTCATCAGAACAAAATTTAAATGTAAAATCACGCATATCAAAGGGAGTACTGTTTTCTATTTCTAGTGAATATGTTTTACAAAAACCTGCATCTAAAGCTTGTTTAACTGATAAATATCTATCATAAAATATCTCTATAAAATACCTCAACCAAGGACCAATAATAATACGCCAGTATCTTACAGAGTAACTTTCGTTGTGAATTCTATTTAGTTCTGCAGCTAAAGTAGCTAAAACTCTCTCATAAATCTTATCAATATTTTGGAAGTCTTGATAAAGTTTTTTTCTATCATCCCAGTGATATGGTAGTACTTCATGATCAAATCTGTTGTAAAAGTCTCTTTCTCTATAAATCTTACACCATTCACCTAAAAAAAGTATTTTTTCGCTAGTTGACTTTGGAAAAGTTTCCTTCAATGCTGTAGTTACTAAAACTCTATCTTTACCAGACACTTCTGCCTCCATCCATATTTAAAGTTGCACCATTCATATAGCTACTTGCATCACTACACAAAAAAAGTATCGACGACTTATACTCACCAACATTTGCCATTCGTTTCATAGGTATTAAGTTTGTTACTTTTTCTAAAAACTCATCAGGATGATTATTAAAAACTCCACCTGGTGCAAAAGCATTGCATCTTACTCCCTTATCTGCCCAATATGTTGCTATGTATTTAGTGAGCCCTATAATCCCATGTTTTATCACTGAGTATGTTACAGGCTTTACATTTTGTTCCTCATCACTTAGTCCATCCTGTTTATATAATCTTTGATCTGGTGCTATCACACCAAGATCTGATGCTATATTTAATATCACTCCCCTACTATTCTTTGCCATCTCTATACCAAATATTTTACTACAAAGCATAGCACCACTAAGTCCTACTGATATTTCTAAATTCCATTGGTTTAATTCAAAGTTTTCAAGTCTTGACTTATTTACTTTGCTGTTTTTTTCAAATTTTGGGTCTATTGCTGCATTATTTATTAAAATATTTGGATATTTATTATATTTATCAAATATCAGCTCTTTTGCTTTTAGTATCTGTTCCTCTTTAGTTATATCAACTTCTAATGTTAATATTTCTTTTTGATATTCTAGAAAAAAATATTCTTTAAGATCACTCAAGGCAGTCTTACAAATATCAAGTATGACTACTTCTGCATTTGCTTCTATTAAAGCTTCAGTGTGTTGTTTACCGAGTAATCCAGCACCTCCAGTAATAACTACAAGATTATTTTTTAAATCAAATAAATTACTTACATTCATAAAATTCCTTATTATAGAGCCACTTGCAAATTACCAAACAACTTACAATTTAAGCTAGATTTAGATTAAAAAAAGTCTTTTGAGATTGCTAAAACGCCAATTACAAAGGCTTTTATATGAGTATCATACCAAATATATCTTTTAAAAATACTTCATAAAATATGGAATAAAATTATCAACCAAGAGATTTATCTTTTCTTGAATTTAAAGAGGGGCTTGGACTTAAATGTAACTCCCCCCGCCAATACATGGGCTAGTATTAAACTAGTAATTTTACCTTAGAATTATGCCTATTTAAAAATTGAATAGGATATAAATTACCCAATGCCTTATGTGGTCTATGACAAATATAGTCCGCTATCCTTTCAGGTACTTTATCTCGTACTTCTGATAGAGGTCTAAAGACATAGCAATTTAAAAGTTCTCTTCTAAAACTCCCAATAAATCTTTCTACTCTTACATTTTCAGTTGGTTTACCTGAACGAATAAAATCTAATTTGATGTTATATTTATTACACTATAGTTCAAGGTGCGTTGAAATAAGCTCTGGACCATTATCAACTCTGTCTAGTGTTTGTATCAGCCTTTATGAGGGGAGTGAAGTATCAATTTCTGTATCTAAAAGTTCTCTATTATATTTAATAATCTATATCTTTTCCCATGCCAAATTGTATCACTCATAAAATCTATTGACTACACATTATTAATAGCTATCAGTTCTTGCAATAGAATTTTAACCCATTCAGGAAATCGTTTCTTTGTTTCCTTTTAGCTCTTTAAATCTTTTAACATCAGCAGCATCCATTCCACCATACTTATTATTCCAAGCATAATATGCAGGACTACTAATAACAATGCTTTCTAAAAACATTACTTGCATTCATACCTGCTTCTACTTCATTTAAAACACCAATAATTTGGCTATTTCAATGTAACTATTTTTCAAAATACTTAAATATCCTCCAATCACAAGAGATTGTCATGAAAAAAAAAGATGAAGAACTTATTATCAATGTTTTACACATCCGCACAAAAAATAGCTTGGTTTTATGTGCGAAAGTTGAGTAATTTTATTTTAAATGATATTTAAAGTTCTTGAACTAATTATAATATCACTCACTATATTTTTTTTCATTTTTATTCATTGATAAAGTTGATGGAACATGATTTTTTGCATATACCAACTCATCTAAAGGTGAATACAAATTATACTTTATTGATAAAATATCTCCTGGTAACATATGTTTGCCATCTATTGAAATTTTTTCTATAATAAGCGATTTCCCCCCGACAATAACACGTACACTTTTATCATCCATTACTGTAACTATTTTTCCATTTGAAAATGGGTGGAAAATATTATTATTTTCAGATTCTATTCTACATTCTAAAATATTAATTTTCTTATTTTGAAAATATGTAAAAGCACCAGGATATGGTGTTGAAAATGCTCGAATAAACTTTTCAATTGATTCAATATCCCAATCCCAGTTTATAATTCCATTAATTTCAGTATAAAGTCTCGGATAATAGTAACTACTGTCATTGTCTTGCTCTTTAGATGGTATATCACTTTCAGATTTAATAATATTAATAAACTCTTCTAATATTTTTTCGCAATTAGTCTTTTCTGCAATTAAATAATCAATTGTTACTGGTTGTTGTTTTTCAATCTTTACCTTTGATTGTACAACAACAGGGCCAGTATCTATTCCTTCTTCTAAATAGTGTATTGTATTCCCAACTTCATTAATACCGTTTAAAATTCTCCATGTGTTTAAAGCACCCCCACGTTCATTTGGAAGGTAAGAGTCATGTAAATTAAATATCAAGCCATCAAAATAATCTATGATATTTTTCTTAATAATATTTCTACAATTAATTGATATTGCAATATTTACATTATACTGGTCGAGTAATTTTATAGTTTCATTATTATTAACACTTTCTAACTTATACAAGTCACAAAGCCCATCTTTTGCCAAGTCTTCTATTTTACTATAAAGATTATAAGGAGTTAATAATCTTTCATCTCTGTGATATTCATTGTCTAAAGATATAATAACTAAAGGTTTTTCAAAACCCCATTTATCTAATAGTTTAATAAAAAAATCAGTATGGATAATCTTTCCAAAAATAACAAACTTATATTTATTCTTTTTCATCATCATAAATCCATAATTTTAGTTTGAAACTGCATTTCTTTCTCGCAATCCTTTAAATACTGGTGCGCCTGGTTCACCTTCTAAAAAGTCTTCTATAGGCTTTCCACTATCAAAATACTCTTTTATTACTAAACATGTCTTATCAAAAGCATCAATCAATAAATCCAAATCTTCTTTAGAATGAGAATATGACAACATAAGAACACCTGAAAAACATAATATACCATGTCTAAACATCTCTTGCTGGTATAATGTAGCCAGCTTTGAGTCTTGAACACCATCATTATCATGAGAATTAACCATTAATCTAACAGGATAACCAGCTAACGAAATATTTTTCCTTATCAAATGTTTGTCAATTACTGCGTTAAATTCCTTTTCAATATACTCCCCTTTACTCCACAATTCATCAATAACATTATATTCTTTATAAAAATCAATATTAGCTGATGCTGCTGCTAAAGTTAATGCTTCAGGAGCATAAGTTGATGAAAGAAATACTTTATCAAACTCTTTCATATATTCTTCTTTTCCTGCTAAAACACCTAATGGCATTCCATTAGTAATACCTTTTCCATAAGTTGCAAGATCTGGAACGACATTTAAATATTCTTGTACTCCACCCATAGCAAATCTAAAGCCTGAAATCATCTCATCAAAAATAAGTAGTGCACCATTTTCATGAACCAACTCTTTAACTTTTTGTAAAAAATTATCTTTTGGTTTCTCAGCAATAACTGGTTCCATAATAACAGCAGCGACCTGATCTTTATACTGCTCAAACATTTTCTTTAAACCATCAATATCGTTATACTCAAATGTTTTAGATAAATCTTTTACTGCTTGAGGAATACCTGCATTTCTATCTGTTGTTGAAATATACCAATCTGCAAAACCATGATAACCCCAACAGAAAATAATATCTCTTTTAGTAACATGTCTTGCAATTTTAATAGAAGCTGCACATACATCACTTCCATTTTTAGAAAACTTAACCATATCAGCACATGGTATACAATCTACTAATTTTTCTGCAGTTTCAACTTCAAGTGGATTTAGCATACTAAATAATGTACCCTTATCCAGTTGTTTTTTAATAGCATCATTAATATATGGGTGATTATGTCCAATAGTTACAGGACCACACCCCATTACCATATCAATATATTCATTACCATCTACATCCCAAGTATGTGATCCAAATTGTTTTTCAAGAAACTTTGGTGCGACTCCTTCAGGAAACACTCCAGGAGCTCTACTAAAGGTATTAGTACCCGACGCAATTACTTTTTTTGCACGCTCATATAGTTTGTTACTCTCTTCAATTCCATGTTTTAAACCAATATTTTTACATTCCATAATTTAATACTCCTAAAATAACTAATCTTTTTCTATATTCTTTATAATTTAAATACCTATACTATCATAAATACTTTTTAAACCATGTTAGTTGACTTTTAAAAATCTCAACACCTTCATCATCTCGGTAAGCTTGCATAATAAAAGGACCTTGATAATTTAACTTTTTTAACTTTTCAAAAAATTTAGTGAAATTAGCATTACCCTTGCCTAATTCTACAGGCCCTCCATGTAATATTCTATCTTTAATATGAATATCTGTAATTCTATCACCATAAGTTTCCAATTCTTCATCAGAATCATACCCTAATGCAGCACTATTACCAATATCATAATTGACAGTCATATTTTTAGAATTTAATTTAGTCAATAATTTTAAAAATGGCTTTGGTGCCAAATCTGTTTCTAAAGATAAATTTATATTATTCTTTTCAAGTATGGGAATAATTTTTATTACTTGTTTAATAAATCTATTCATCAATTGTTCTTCTTTTATACTTGACTGATCAACACAGGGTATTACAATATCTGTCACTCCAAGTTGTTTAGCAGTATTTAAAAGTCTTTCCAATATTATAAAACTTTTTTCTGCAATTTTAAAATCATTGGAATGTAGAGGCTCCTCCATAAAATAATCTGCACAAATTGTTTTTACGGATACTCCTGTTTCTTTAGTTATTTCAAGTATTTCATTAACACCACCTGGTTTTAATAATGGATTTTCTTCAGCATCATTAAAATCTAATATGAATTCAATTAAATCCAAACTGTTTTCTCGAGCAATTCTAAATTCTTCTTGCCATATTCCAACTGGAAAAGCTTGATATCTTCCCTTATACTTAGGAAGTAATCTTCCTTGCATTACTCCAATTTCATTCATTTTATATACCCATTCTCAATAAGGCACTCTTTTAAACATTCTTTATAGACATCTATAGCTTCAATTAAGGCATCTTCAGGAATACATAAAGGCGGTCCAAATTTTATTGTTCCCGAAAGAGTTCTTACTGAATTAATACCTTTTAACATAGCTTTATAAATCAATTCATCTACTAAATCAATATCAAGTTCATTTGTTCCAGGTTTAACAAAAAATACAGCAGCAACTAAACCTTTAGTACTTATATAGGATATGATTTCTGGAAATTCTTTTTGCCATTTTAACAATTCTTGTTCTAATATTTTACCTTTTTCTTTTGATTGCTCTACTAATTTCTCATCGATCAAAACATTTAATGATGCTAGTGATGCTGAACAGGCCATAGGATTACCTCCATGGGTACTATTCATTGATGGGTCAACATTTAATACTTTAGCTCTCCCGATAACTGCTGATAAAGGTAAACTGGATGATATAGCTTTACCCATACAAACAATATCCGGTTCAATATTATAATGTTCAAATCCAAAAAGCGTTCCTGTTCTTCCAAAACCTGCTTGGACTTCATCAACCGTTAAAAGAACATTATTTTCTTTTGCCCATTTAACCATTGCATCAATATATTCTTGAGGATAGAATAACGCACCCCATCCTTGATAAGGTTCCATTATAATACCTGCAACATTTTCTAACTCTAGTCCTATTTTTTTCAATTCATTCAAATCTCTTAAAAAAAGTTCACCTGCATCTAAACCGCTTTGTTCAACATACCACTCAGTTGGAAAAGGAAGATGATAAATATCTTTATCATAATTTACTATCCACTCTTTACCTCCTTCTTTACCTCCTAACTGCTGAGAACCTGTAGTTTTACCATGAAAAGCTCCAACAAAGCTTAAAATGACAATTTTATCCTTAT
>LPNY01000139.1:128553-368745 GCA_001655195.1 Arcobacter sp. EP1 | reverse complement strand
TTATCTAAATGAGAAGGTGTTACTTCTATTAGTTTTTTAACAAAGTCTCTTCTTTCATGTGACGGATAATAGTAATTATTTAATAAATTTTTTTCACAACTATTTTGTATTGCTTCAATTACTTTTGGGTGAGAGTGTCCAATATTTGTAACAAAAATTGTTGATGTTAAATCTATAAAACAATTACCATATCCATCATAAACCTGGTATCCCTTTGCACGATCCCATAAAATTGGCAACTGGTCATGCATGGAGTTTGTTTCATAAAACCTTAAGTCTTTCATTACTTCTACAGAACTTGGATGTGGGATTTTCGTACAAATCTTTCTATGTTTTGTCTCTAAATTTTGTGTTTCCTCAGATAATAAATCATAATATACTCTCATATTATATTTGCTCCTTAATTTTTTTTAAATTATCTACTAATTTTAAACTTTTTTTTGATACTTGGTATTCAAGATATTCAAAATCATCAATAGTATCAATTTCGTGTCCTATTGGCGTAATATAGCCCAAAATATTTTCCCCAAATAATGAATTTGATTTTTTTATAAGATCTGTCTTAAATATATCTACATATCCATTGGGAATGTAAACTTCAGGAAAAAATTGTCTAGGTTTATTTGTGTCATCTAAAGTATACTTATCACAAATAGGAGTATAAAGTCCATCTTCCATTAAAAACCATTTATATGGAGATTCTGAAACTAAATGTGAAGACCTAAGAGAAGTAGCCATATTACTATTAAGTAGTTTTTTAATAGCATCATCTATATAATTGACTTCTCTTAGGGGAGTAGTCGGTCTTAATAGCACTATAACATCAGGTATATATTTTTCTTTTTCTTCTAAGTAATCAAGAGAATGAGTTACAAATTCAATATCCGTTGATTTATCTGAAGAAATTCTTGCAGGTCTTAAAAAGGGGACTTCAGCTCCATATTTTTTAGAGATATCTGCAATTTCTTTATAATCTGTACTTACAATAACGCGATTAATCATTTTCGATTCTATAGCCGACGTTATTGTATAAGAAATCAATGGAAACCCTCCTAAATCTTTAATATTTTTATTTGGAACTCCTTTAGAACCACCTCTTGCAGGAATTAAAGCTAAAATCTTCATTTTAATCCTTTAAAATATTTTTCTTCAACTATTTTACAAATAATATGTCCAATCATTATATGACACTCTTGAATTCTTCCTGTAATATCAGATGGTATTTTAATACATTCGCATAAATCATCTAATTGTCCTCCACTACTCCCTGTAAAAGCAACTGTCTTTATGTTATTTTTAATTGCAGTACGAACTGCTTCTACTATATTTTTACTATTACCACTTGTTGATATAGCAATAAAGATATCATCTTTGCAACCTAATGAACTCAACTCCCTAGCAAATACTTTTTCATAGCCGTAATCATTACCTATTGCACTCATTGCTGAATTATTTGTTCCTAAACAAATAGAAGGTAATGACTCTCTATCAAATATATATTTTGAAGTAAATTCTGCTGAAATATGTTGTGCATCTGCAAAACTTCCTCCATTTCCTGCTAAAATAATTTTACCTTTATTCTTTAATGATTTAAGACAATCTGCAGCAATACTATCAATTCTAGTTAATAAAACCTTATCTTGCAGTATTTTTTGTTTAATTTCGATTGAGTCCAATATCTCTTGTTTTATTATTTCCATTATTATACCTTAGTACATTGTGCAATTATTGTGTCTGTAATACCCAAAGAAGACAACTGAGCTTCATATGCACTATTTAACTCCACCGAGTCAATAAATTGTCCCCAGTTTAAATGTCCTCCTGGTTCATTATTTGCTAACCAATAAAGATGATTTGATAAAGGGTATCTCTGAATGTATTTTATAAAGTCCATTTCTAGACCATTAATTTTTTTAAATAATATATCTAAAGTTCTAGCATTATATAAAAATAAATGGGGACTCCAGTAAGTAAAACTACTGAATGCCTTATTTTTATAAAGTGATAAAAGAGCATCATCAGAATTTGGAATTTCAAAAATCAATTTTCCACCTTTTTTCAGTTTTAAACACAATTCTTGCAATATTTTAATTGGATCACTTAAATGTTCGATAACATGAAAAGCCGTAATAACATCATAACTCTCATTCTTTAACTCACGAATATCTCGTACCAGATCAATAGAACTATTTTTATAATGTTCTCTCACTTTATTATCTAGTTCAACACCAACGACAGATTTAGCTATTTTTTTTGCTTGTAGTAAGAACCCACCAGCCCCACTTCCAAAATCAATTATATCTTTATTGATTAAAAATTCTTTAACAAATTCAAACCTTCTACTATCATCAATATCTGTTCCATTTAGCCACTCTTGCACGTTTTGTCCTTCAGACATATTTGATTCTTCGTAAAAACTTTCATCTATATGGTCTAAACTTGACAAAAATACTAAACTGCAATTATTACATTCTAATATACTTAGTTTATCATTATCTCGAACTTTTCCATCTCTTAGTTTATGGTCAGAAGAACCACATAAATAACACTTCATTAAATTCTCCCTTCCATTCTTTCTAAACTTATCCAAAAGCCTTCACCATTATTTTTATGTCCCTGCCAAACTTCAGGTATAAAAGATGCTTTTGGTGAAAGCTGATTAATTATAGGATAAATGTTATCAAAATCAACATTACCCTCCCCAATCTGTATACCTTCTCCATCAACACCTGTTCCATCTGAAATATGATAATGATCAGTATATGGTGCTAACTTTTTTGTATATTCTAAATGTGACCAACCAAATTTATTACAAGCTAAATGAGAATGAGAAATGTCTTGACAAATTTTCAAATTAGTTTTTTTACAAAACTCAATTATTTCATCTGGGTCAATAAAAATATTTTGATATCGCTGTCCCCCAAACAACCATGGAAATGGTGCCATATTTTCAGGTAATAACTGTACTCCATTTAAATCTAATTGTTCAATTGAATCTATCAAGTTTTCATAATATTGAGCTCTTTTTTCTAACGGTAATATTTCATCCTTTGTAAACCCTCCACAATGAACAACAATTTGAGGAGTTTTTGTTTTTGGAAAATATTTCTGCATCGATAAAGTTTTATCAATAACCCTTTGTAAATTCGCAATTGATTTTTTTCGATAGTTTTCATCAGGTGTACATAAATCAAGAAGATGATCATCTTCAAAGAGTTCTGGAGCATGAACGATATATTCACAAGCATACTCTTGTGTCAAGAATTGGGATAAATCTTCCGTTATATCTTTAAAACTCATATGAAATTCTACAGATTCTGGGGTCGTATTTTCAAGTAAAGAATTAATATCATGAAATCTTACTGGCAAGGCCCACGTTCTATTAAACTCATAACTCTTTTTAGCATTGATTAAACCACCCAAATCAGATTTAAAAAGTGGCTTACCCTTCTCAATATTTCTGTTTGCTTTATATCCTATAATTTTATTTAAATACTGAGGACTCAATCCTTGTCCAGGACTTTTTATTTCAAACATATCTTTAGAGAAAATATCTCCTTCAGAAATTTCTACTTTTGCAAAGATACTCTTCGCTAAATTTTCTCTATTAATCAATTCTCCTTGAGTAACTACTCTATCTTTATTACTTCCTAACGATAGTTCAACTTCTCTAATTCCCTCAACAAGACGCTTAAAATCATCATATTCTAAACTTGCAGTATGATCAGGTCCTTCCATTCCTCTATCAAGAGTAAAATGTCTCTCAATAATTCTAGCCCCCATTCCTACAGAGGCAATAGACACAGCAATACCTCGCTCATGTCCAGAATAACCAATAGGAATATTATATTTCTTTAACTGTTCTAAATATCGAAGATTAATATCTTTAAAGGGAGCTGGATAGGTTGAATTACAATGTAACAGTGCAAAATCTACTTTTAACCTTGTTAAAAATTCTACTGTTTCATCAATTTCCTCTTTTGAACTCATACCTGTTGATAAAATTAATGGCAAGTTTTTTTGAACTAAATACTCTAATAAATCAAAGTTCGTCATATCAGCTGATGCCGTTTTGAAAGCAGGTACTCCAATTTTCTCAATAGCATCTGCACTTGATTTATCCCAAGGAGTACACATAAAAATCAACCCTTTACTTCGTGAATACTCTGCTATAGAGATGTACTCTTCAAATGTTAATTCAAATTTTTCTAAAAGTCCAATTGTATATTGTGTTGATAAGTCACTACTAGTTTTATCTAGTGCATCTTTTGAATACAATTCTTGTAAATCTCGCATTTGGAACTTAACGCAATCTACACCTATTTCAGCAGCTTGATCTATTAATTTAATAGCATTTTCATAAATACCGTTATGATTCATACCTATTTCTGCTATTATAAATACTCTATCATCCTTTCCTATTTCCAAATTTTCTACGATCATATTTTTTCCTTCGTAATCCAATTTCTTAAACCTATTTTATCAAATGTAAATGTTTCAATTTCAAAACCTTTTTTTCGTAAGGCATTCATTAGATCTATTTTTTTAAAGGTAGGGACATAAAACAAGAAGTATCCTCCCCCACCTGCACCTAATAACTTACCACCTAAAGCACCATTATCAATTGCATAATCATATATCTCATCTAAAAATTTACTTGTTATTTTTGTAGAAAAATTCTTTTTTGTTTCCCATGACTGATGTAACAGTTCCCCAAAATCATCCAGCTTACCTTTTAATAATCTTGATTTCATTTTATACGCAATATTTTTAGATATTTCGGCAAACTCTTTTTGAGATTTTTTATTCATTTGTTCTTTTTGATCATTATGAATATTTCCTGAATTATGATTAATTCCTGAATAACATAACAATAAAGAGTCCTCTAATTCATTTAATATATCATCTTTGATTCGCAACGGGTTAATTATATTTTCATGATCTTTAAACTCCATAAAATTAAATCCGCCAAAAACAGTTGCATATTGGTCTTGCCAACCACCAGATAAAGCTAGTTCAACTCTTTCTGCATGAAAAGCAAGTTCTGCAATCTCGTAATCGCTAAATTTATTTTCTCTAAAATTATTAAATGTACCGATAATAGCAGAAAGCAACACAGCTGAACCACCTAACCCAGAACCTGGAGGCACATCACTATAAGTATAAAGTTCAAAGCCAAAATCAGGATGTAATAATTTTATGACAGACTTGATAAGATCTAAATTACCGTCAAATTCTAATTCGTTAATATTATTATATTCAACTGTTTGTTTTAAATCATTAGAATAGATTTTTATTTTATCATCATCTCTTTTTTCAAGTACTGCATGGGAAAATTTATTAATAGTTGAGTTTAAAACCACACCATTTTCTTCATAGAAATAAGTTGTTAAATCTGTTCCTCCACCTGCAAAACTAATTCTTACAGGAGACTTGGCCTTTGATATGATTTTTTCTTTTTCATTCCAATTAATATTCTTTTCTGATACCACAGATAACAATTCATATTTTTTATTTAAGATTGGGATAACTCTAATTCTTGTATCCAGTAACTTTAGAATATTCTCTTTTGTAGCTTCTTTTTCAAAAAGAAAAATAAAATCTTCATTAATACACGTACTAATTTTTTGTTCTAAATCTTTTTTTGCTAATAATACTCTTCTAATATCACCATCAGAAGCACTTCCGATAATCTTGTTATTCTCTTCTACAAAAACTATCCCTAAGTGATTATTTTCTATCTTAACCAATGATGATTCTAATGTATCATTTTTATTAATTAAATATTTACTAATTTCCATTATCATATTCTTTCATATAATTTATCATCTTCTTGTAATCTTCGGGGATACCGATATCGATAAAGACTGAATTGTACTTAAAGATACCTATTTTAGAACTTAAAAGATACTCTTTAAACTTATCTTCAATTGCAAATTTGCAGTCTTTAATTTGGTTAAAAAAATCTAAATTCTTAAAATAGTAACAACCTGCATTTATGTATGAATCTTTTATTCCTATTTGTTTTTCATTAAATTCTGTAATGAAATTATCTTTAATTGTTAATGTTCCGTATCTATCACAATTATTTTGATATGAAGCAAGTATAGATATATCTATTTTAGTTGAAGTTACCATATCCTTTAAATCAGGCTTTATATAAGTATCTCCATTAAATACTAGCAAAGAATCGTTTACATCTAATCCTAATTCTTTAATTGCGTTTTTAATACTTCCTCCTGTACCTAATGGTGTTTCTTCTTTTATTATTGTAATAAGTTCATCATTTTTAAAATAATTTTCTATAACTTCTGACATATAATGAGTGAGTAAATATATATTACTTTTTGGATAATATTTTCTTATTTCATTAATTTGATATTCCAAAAAAGGCTTGTTTAAAATTGGAGCCATTGGTTTTGGTACCTCTTTTACTACATCTTGCAACCTGGTACCAAAGCCACCTGCTAGAATGAAAACAGATAATTTATTTAAATTTTTCAATTTATCCATTGGCTCAATCTTATAAAGTTGCAACATATTTTACTGTTATTTAAGATATCAACCAGATGCAATTTTTTATGGTTTCTTTTAAATATCTCTTTAGTAACTGTTTGACCAATTGATTCTAGACCACCTATTACTAAAAAAGAGGGATTTGTTACTATTTCTTCTAATTCTTTATCATGACTTTTTATATCAACTATGAAAAGCTCTTTTGTTCGTTCTATAAGACTAAGAGTATTATTCATCAATAATTTTTCCATTTTCTAATTTTATAATTTTATCACATTTTTCTACAGTACTTAACCTATGAGCTATCATAATAATGGTCTTACTTCCACTCATATTATCAATAGCTTTCATTACTTCTGTTTCTGTTTGATTGTCAAGGGCACTTGTTGCTTCATCAAGTATTAGTAGCTCGGGATTGTGGTACAGTGATCTAGCAATACCCAGCCTTTGCCTCTGACCACCTGAGAGTCTTATACCTCGCTCTCCTATTATGGTATTGTATCCATTTTTTAATTCAGTCACAAACTCATGCACTTGTGCCATTTTAGAAACTCTATGCACTTGTTCTATATCTATTTGTTCTTTTTCCACACCAAAAGCTATATTTGAAGCTATAGTATCATCTGCCAAAAATATACTTTGAGGTACATATCCTATGGAATTTTGCCACTGACGAATATTAATTGAGTTTAACACCTCACCATCAATCTCTATATTTCCGCTAGTTGGTATAAGTAATCCTAAAATAATATCAACCAAAGTACTTTTACCAGCTCCCGTAGTTCCAATAATACCAACTGTACTGTTTGCTTTTATATCTATTGACATATCTGTAAGTGCTAGAGTTTCTGTATTTGGATAGTGAAAGTTCATATTTTTTATTTCAAGTTTTTTTTGAAGGCGTAATCTTGTAAAGTCATTTAATATGCTTGTCTCTTGTATTGACTTTTGTTGAAGGTCGTTTAAGATAGTTTCAAGGGCAGGTTGTCCAAATCTTAGTAATGAAATCGATAGGAATATCTGCTGAATGGCTGGCTTTAACTTCAATGAACCAAGCGCATAAAGTCCAAGTATTGGGAGCATCGTACCTAAATCTGCACCATTACTCACTATTGTATACATAGACATCAATAAAAGAGAACCAAATGCTAAAACCTCTACTATATATTGAGGTACTTGAGATAGAGTTGTACTTGTTGCTTGATGGGAAGAAAAATTCTCCGATGGTTTATCAAAACTATTAAGATAGGCACTTTCTCTTCCTAAAACCTTGAGATCTTTTATCCCTCCTATTGTTTCAGAGACAATTTTAAACCTCGTTTCATTTGCTTTTTGAAGTTCAAGACCTATTTTACCTAAATATTTTCTGATAGTAAGGTACGTCACAGTATAAAAAGCAGCAAATAAAGACACTAACATAAAAGCCAGCATAGGATCTATAGAAATCAAAAAACTGGTCAAAGCTATAGTAACAACAATATAGGTCACTAGATGCAATGAAGGCAGCATAATTTGCCCTATAAATATATCTACCTCAGAGAGTATAGTTTTTGAGATTTCACTACTATTACGCGAAAGAAAAAAACTATAAGGCTGATGAAGATACTTTGAGAGTAATTGTCTACCTATACTGTGACGACGCATATTTGAGAATCTAACTGTAGCATATGTAGCTAAACTTCTAAATATAGCACTAATTATCAGCATCACTAGTGCAAAGCTTCCCAAAAATATTAAAAACATATCTTTGCTTTCAAATGAGAAATAGCTATATAGAAAAGCCAAATACTCATTACTATCTATCACTTCAGGATTTCCTAGAACTGATAAAAAGGGCATAATTGACCCTACTCCTAACACTTCAAAAAAAGCCATCACAATCATAACAACAAGAAGCTGAATAGCTCTCTTTCTCTCATGGATACTTAGTAATTGCCATATTTTTTTGTAAGTTTGTATCATTTTAGGACTTCTTTAAATATTTGAGTTCTTCTTTTAAAAAAACTAATCATTAAATTTATCCTTTATTGGTACTTCTAATTCCTTCATAAGATCGATAAACTTCGTATTTCCAGGTTCATAAGCTATTAAATCATCTTTATATTTATCTACTGTACTATTCCAAATGACATCGTTACTATTTACTACAAAGTTCATCACTTTTTCGAACTCATTATCTGTTATTTCATCTGTCCAGAATTCACCTTTTTTATCAAAGGCAGCATCAAAGTTACGGCCATTTTTAACATCTATATATTTTTTTCTACAAGGAAAAAAACCAACTCTTTTTCCTCTAGATAAAGCTTCATATGCTAGAGTACTTTCTAGACAGACTACATATTGAGAATTAAAAACTTCATAATAACTACTAAAAATATCTTTTTTAGGTAGAAAAATCCAAGAGCTATCTCCTAAAGCACTTTCAAAAAACTTAAATTCATTTCCTTTTTCACTAGAAGTAGTTCCAGCTATAGCAAATTCTAAGTTGTTAGCAATACAAAAAGACTGAAGTTTTTTAACCATTATTCTATCTGGTTCATAAAAATTTTTTCTATAGATTGCTTTACCCTCTAAAACTGCAAATATGTCAGGTGTATTTCTATATTGTGAAACAAATGTCAATCTATTAATGTTAGGTAATTCATTCTCTAATTTACCTATAATATTGTTTTTAAAAGACCCAATAATTAAACTCTCACACTTTGAAGAGCTACTATACCTAGACGCAACCTCTTTATTATAACAAAAAGCATAATCGACAAAAAAATTCCTAGACTCTACTTGTGCCTTATTTATAGGATAACTAGGGTCTTCTCCATCTCTAATTGAATTTTGGACTACGATATATTTTGGATTAGGACTTTTAGTTTTTAAATGATAAAAATTTGTATTATTATCTATAAATGTTATTACTATTCTTGGTTCAACACATTTTATATACTGGCTAATATACTCTAAACCACTTACTTTAAGTGAGAAAATTGTTTTAATTAAAACATATAAATTTATTTTCTCTTTTCGTATATGTATTATCTCTGTATCTTCTTTTTTAAAGTAGTTTAAAAATAATTCACTACCGACTTCATCAAATATTAAAATAGGAACTTTTTTAGGTTTATTTAATTCTTTCTTTGAATATAGTAAATACTCTACAGCTTTTTTTATACGATTTATCATGTCTGCCTAAATCCTCTAAAAGAGCTGTCTTTTTGAAGATATAATTCTGAAAGCTGTTTTTTAGTATCAGATTTAACTCTTCTTTGATAATTATCCAATAATAATTCATTTGCATCCATTAAAGCTGAATAAAACTCTTCATCACTTAATTTAGTAAAATTACATGTCATTAAATCTGAATTTGTATGTTTGTTCTCATAAAAATCTTCTATATCTTTAATCATACCCTTTTTAACTGCCAAGTTATATAAAGGAGAACCTGGATACGGAGTGACCGGTCTTATAGTTCTCATCTGAGCACCATCATCATACTTTAATAAAAATTCAACACCTTGCATTAATGTTTCTCTTGTTTCATCAATATTTCCAAATATAATATTATATCCTGGACTCAACCCTGATTTTAATGTTTCAATGATTCCATTTTCAATCTGTTTAGTTGTTAAGACTTTATCCATATTCTTTAAAATTTGATCATCAAAAGCTTCTATTCCATAATTGATAAATACACAGCCTGCTTTTTTCATCAAATTTAAAACTTTTGGTTTAGCATAATTTAGTCTTCCGTTACAATCCCACTTAATATTTAAATTTGCCTTTATCATATCCTCACACAAACTCATCGTCCGACCAATTGAAGACATTAAAAGTTCATCAGAAAATGCAATATAAGTAATCCCATAGTTCTTTTGTAAATATCGTATCTCTTCAATAATTGCTTCATTACTTCTGCCTCTAAAACCTTTATCCATTCTGTAACAAAAATTACACGTAAAAGTACATCCTCTACCACTTAATACGGGCATAATAAAGTCTGTACGTGAACAATTTGGCATTCGAAGAAGTCTATAGTGCTCAATATTAAATAAATCATATGCAGGCATTGGAATTGAATCAACATCCTCAATTAAGGGTCGGCTTGGATTTACAAAGGTTTTTCCATTTTTTGCATAGGCAATTCCCAAAACATTTTTTAAATCTTTTTTCTCTTGCAAGTGATTCAGCAAGTCTATAACTGTATTTTCACCCTCTCCCATTACAATTGCATCGGCATTCATCTTTTTTAAGAAATAATGAGGAGCAGGACTTGGTCCAAATCCACCTAAAATATAAAAAGGCCTCTGTTTTGAATTATTAACCGCTTCAGATATTTTAAGTGCTTTTCTATACTCATAATATCCCCCAATAAAACTTAATCCTACAATATCATAGTACTCATTATTTAATTTCTCAGTCAGATGGCTTTCAGGATAGTGATGAATATCTTGTTCATATATTTCAACATCGTGTCCAAATTTAAGTAGCGTTGCTGCTGTATATGCTATTCCTTGTGGAAACCATTGTATTAGGGATTCATTATCATACGTTATTAATAAAATTCTCATTTATTTCCTTTTGTATTCATAGTTATTTGCATATAAAAATTCTAAATAATCATCAATATTTACGGAATATTCTTTATTCATTTTATATTCATGAATATCTCTTTTAGTAAGCAACCTTTTTTCTTTTAATAATTTTTTTATCTTTATCATACACAAGTCCTTTTCAAAGCTTCTGCAATCTTGAAATCCATCAAAGAATCTATATCAACAGATTTTTCTTGAGGCATCTCAAAAGCAAATATATTTTTTTTTAAAAAGACACAACCCTCTTCTAAAAACTTCTGGATATCACATATATAAATGGCACCATTAAGTCTATAGTGTTTTTCCAAATCCTGACTTCTTGATTGTACTGCTACATTATCAAGAAATTTACTCATATCTTTATCTTGGGGTAATGTTCCACTCCAATGTATAGGATGTTCAAGTTCACATACAGACACTACCGCATCACCATTTTTTTCAAACATAAACTTTATAGCACTATCTATATCTTTTTCACCTCTAAGTGGTGATGTAGGCTGTAGAAAAACTAAATAATCAAATTGTTTTCCAAGCTCATTTTTATAGAACTCTATAGTATGTCTTATCACTTCTGATCTAGTTGCATAATCATCTGATAATTTTTCAGGTCTTTGAAATGGTACTATAGCTCCATATTTTTTTGATACTTCCGCAATCTCTTCATCATCAGTAGTTACCATCACTTCATCTACATAATGACTTTGAAGTCCCGCTTCTATACTCCAAGCAATAAGTGGTTCTCCATTTAAGTCTAGAACATTTTTACGAGGTAGTCTTTTGCTTCCACCACGAGCTGGTATAATTGCTAAAAATGATTTGTTTTTAAACATTATTTACCTTAGCAATATAAAAAATTGTATCTGTCTGTTTTATGTCTTGCAACTTATTTTTATATTTATTATTATCAGAAAAGAGTTCTTTCAATACCGCATCTCCACCTGATTTTTTATTTTTAAACCAAGATAAATGATTATCTAAACCATATCTTTGATAGTAAATTACTTCTTCTTTTCTAAATCCAGATTTATCAAAAACATAGTCTAAAGACTTTTCATTATAAACCATAGGATGCATAGGCTGAAATACAAAGTTTTTAAACTCTTCACAGTCAAAAAGAGTTATCAAAGGATCATTAGAATGAGGAACTTCAATAACAATGTAACCATTCATATTTAGCAATGATTTACAAGTATTTAAAAACCCTATAGGATTTCTAATATGTTCAAAAACATGGTACATACAAATCACCTCAAAGTCATTCTCTTTGACTTCATCAATTGAGTTATAAGCCTTGCCATTTATAAATTGTTTACTATATTCTAAATTATCAATTGCCAACTCACAAGCATGAGTATGACAATCATCAAGTAAAGACAAAAAAGCACCAGTAGATGAACCAATTTCTAAAACTTTTTTATTTTTAAAAAATTTATTTACAACTTTTAATCTTTCATTTGCTACTGACTTACTTTTTTCATGAAACTCTTCTACAGAGTTTTCTACAATTACACCTCTCTTTTTTACATGTTCATTGTAGTTTTTATAAAACTCTCTTTCTTCATTTTCACTCATCATTGGATCAATAAAAACTAGTTCACAATCACTACATCTATACACTTTTCCATTTTCAACTGACCAGACTTTATTATGAAATACTTTTATCTTATCACTTTTACAGTTTCTACAGTTCATTGCATATCTCCTAGTATATTTTCAATCTCACTCATGCTCTTTAAGCTCTCATAAGTTGGCAAGTTTAGTCCTACTTCTGAAAGCTTATGAGTTATTGGTGTTTCATTTTTGCAATATTCTTTATATATCTCCATATCACTAAGCGGATAAAAAAAGGGTCTTGCATCTATCCCTTTTTCTTTTAGTTTTTGAATATACTCTTCTCTGTTCACACTCTCATCAAGTAGTATACTCACTAGCCATGTAATTCGACTACGGTTTTCTATATCATTTTGAAATGTAACCTTATCTTTTGGTAGTATATTTTTATAATTATTTTCATATTTTCGCCTATTCTGATGAATAATATCTATTCTTTCAAGCTGAGCCAGTCCAATTGCAGCTTGTAAATTTGTCATTCTATAATTATAACCTATAACATCATGCCAATATCTTTTTGTTTTACTCATTCCATGATCACGTAAAATTCTCATACTTTTATCTAGTTCTTGAGTATTAGTAACACACATACCACCTTCTCCAGTAGTAATAACTTTATTGCCATAAAAAGAAAAACATCCTATATCTCCAAAGCTTCCAACTTTTTTTCCCTCAAACATTGCACCATGTGCTTCTGCACAATCTTCAATTACTTTTAGGTTATATTTTTTTGCAATTTTCATGATAGCACGCATATCACAAGATTGTCCATAAATATGTACTGGTATTATGGCTTTTGTCTTAGAAGTTATAGCTTTTTCAATCTCTTGTGGGTCAATACACCAACTATCTTCTTCGATATCTACAATTACAGGGGTTGCATTAGCATGTAATACAGTATTTATTGTCGCTGCAAAAGTTAAATCAGGTATAATCACTTCATCTTCACTTCCAATGCCAAGTGTAATTAATGCCAAGTGTAGAGCTACTGTGCCATTAGAAACAGCAATTCCATAGTCACAATCACTATACCTTGAAAATGATTCTTCAAATTTATGTATATATTCACCACTACTTGAAATCCAACTACTCATAAATGCATCAGTAAGATATTTAAATTCATTACCATTTAAATTAGGAATTGCTACAGGAAAATATATGTCATGTTTATACTCAAAAAAATCAATTACTTTAAATTCTTTATCTACTAATGGTATTATTTTAACTTTATAGGATATTTTTGATATTAAGCTATCATAACTTTCACCAACTTCTCCATATATAAAATCTTTTGAAATAATATTTATCACTTTTTCATCAAATCCACTGTCTTTCAATAATGCTCTACGGATATCACCATCAGTTACTGTACCACAAAGTTTTAACTCATCATCGACTATAAATGCAATTCCCATAGCATTATCATTTATATTTCTCATCACTTCAATCAAGCTATCATTTTTATTACACAACATTTTTTTTAACACTATATCACCTCTTGCAACAAATCATAACATTTACGAATAGAAGTTAAACTATCATATACCTCTAATGTAAAATCTTTATTTTTTAAATTTTGATGTTTTAGTAGTTCTACTAAACTAGAATCTTTTTGTAATTTGTGATTTAAGTCATGCAAAGCATCATTATCACTTATATGTATATAATCTGAAATTACTATCATCTTTTTAAATTCGTTTTCAAAATCTATCCCTAAAGTTTTAGAACTAACTTTTAAATGTGCTACATCTAACAGTAAATCAAAATCTATCTTGCTTTTTAATTCACTATATTCTTGGGAATTTGTAAGCATAAATATATTATCACCACTAAAAGTTTTATAATTGGTAGCTGAAAACACATTATTCTCTACATACAACTTCACATTACTTGATAGTTTTTGAAGCTCTTCAAAACCATTACAAAATCTTTGCGTAGCTTTTTCTTTATCAAAGAAGTTATCATTACTGATTTTTTTACCTATCTCACTTACTTTAATATCCATAAAAAAACCTGCATGAAAAGCAAATTTTTTAGCCCCCAAATTTTTTGATAGCTCAATAGCTTTTTTTAAATGTTCGAAAGTTTTACTATAAACCTCTTCATTTAAAGAAGCAAGATTAACAACAAAATGATCTTTTGGAGGAGGGAAATAATTATGGCATAAAAAATTTAAGTCATATTTCTCTTTTAACTCCAATAAATCATCTTCAAAACCATCATAATATTCAGTACCACCTGATAATTCTATTTCTTTAAAGCCATTGTCAACTAATTCTTGAACAGAATCTTTTATCTTTTTGTGCTTTACACATGATGAAGATATGTAAATCATTTTACTTTCCTCACAGGATTCCCTACATAAGTACCTGGTTCAGTTAAATTTTCCACAACTACTGCTCCTGCACCTATTGTGACATCATTACATATTGAAACTTTATCTATTATTATTGCTCCCGCACCTATAAAACACCTATCTCCCAAAGATACTCTTCCACAAAGTCTAGCACTTACTGAGATATGATTATGACTTCCTATTGTAACTTCATGCTCTAAGATTGCTGATGTGTTTATAATATTATTATCACCTATCTCTACATATGAATTAACATAGGCATTTGCAAATATTTGATTTGCAAAGCCTAGCTTTATATTTCTTTCTAAATACGCAGAAGTGTGAATTAAATTTTCTTTTATGATTATTTTATTAAAGAGATCAAAATAATTTTCTCTTTTTTTATTGTTGCCAACAGACAAAAATATATTTCGCATCGTGTTATCTATATTTGAAACAGTACCGACAATTTTTGCATCATTTATATACTCTTCAACTTTTGGATTATAGTTGTCATCATATATTAAAAAGGATGCATCTTTAAAATATTGTTTTAATAAATTAGCTGATGATCTAGTATGACCACCTGCTCCTATAATAACTATATTTTTCATAAATTTATAATTTCATCTTTCTTATAATTTTTAGTCGCTTTTGTTCCAACTAAATCTTTATAATAAATGGGAGAGACTCCTTCTCCTCCTGTTCTTTTTCCTATAATATTATTTTCTGTAAGTATTTCACCATTTTGTATTTCACAATTAGCTACCAAACACTTTTGCAAAGATTTTCTTGTCTTTGTTTCACTTAAGTTTGGTTTTTTAATACTACACCCCATAAAAGTATCTACTTTTCCAACCAATTGAACAAACTCTTTAAGCTCTCCTGGAGATAGAGAAGCTCTATGATCTGGACCTTTAAGTGATTTATCAAGAGTAAAATGTTTTTCAACTACTTTTGCACCCATAGGTATAGCAAAAGCAGCTGCTCCAACTCCCACAGTATGATCACTATATCCTACAAGTGCATCGAAATGTTTTTTAAAAGTATCTATCACATTCAAATTTGCTTCGTCATCTCTTATTGGATAATTTGCAGTACATTGAAGTAGTACTATATCTTTATTATATTCATAAATAGTCTCTAGTGCCATCTGCACTTCAGATAGATAAGTCATGCCAGTTGAGAGGAAGATTGGCTTACCTTTTTTTGCAACTCTCTTTAAGAATGGCAAATTTGTAGTATCTGTAGAAGCTATTTTATATGCAGGTAAATCAAGTTCATCTATTTCATCTAAGCTATTTTCATCAAAAGGAGTTGTCAAAAATATAATATCTTTTTCTTTACAGTATCTTTTAAGCTCAAGGTTTTGTTCTTTAGTAACCTCTAGCTTTTTGAGCATTTCCATTTGAGACTCTGTAGCCTCCGTAGTCTTTTGTTGATATGGTGCTTTTTCTACGCTATTTAGTATAAGGTGTTCAGTTCTAAAAGTTTGAAACTTCACAGCATCTGCCCCTGCATCACTAGCCAAATCAATAAGTTTTTTAGCAACATTCATATTACCACCGTGATTTACGCCAGCTTCTGCTATTACAAAAGTGGGTGATGTGGATGAAATCTCTTTGTTTTGTATTTTTATGGTTTTATTGAATATCATTATATTTTCCTATTCGAAATAATTCATTATTGTGTAGCCACCATCTTTTAAATACTGATCTTTTGTAACAAGTTTTAAATCAGATTCCATCATATCATTTACTAAGTGTTGCAAATCATATTCTCTCTTCCATTCAAGTTTCTTTTCTGCCTTACTTGGGTCTCCAATCAGTAAATCAACTTCAGTTGGTCTAAAGTACATAGGATCCACTGATACTACTTCTTTTCCAATTTCAATCTGATATTGAGGATTAGAACAAGATATTACTATTGCAACTTCATTTACACCCTCACCTTTAAATTTTAACTCTATCCCTGCATATGCAAAACTCATTTTTACGAAATCTCTTACTGTAGTAGTTTGTCCTGTTGCAATAACCCAATCTTCTGGCTCATCTGCTTGCAAAATCATCCACATCATTCTTACATAGTCTTTTGCATGTCCCCAATCTCTTTTTGCATCTAAGTTTCCAAGATAAAGTTTATCTTGAAGTCCAAGTACTATTTTAGAAGCTGCTCTTGTGATCTTCCTAGTAACAAATGTTTCACCTCTAACTGGTGATTCATGATTAAATAAAATACCATTACAAGCAAACATTCCATAAGCTTCTCTATAATTTACTGTTATCCAATAAGCGTACATTTTAGCTACTGAATAGGGACTTCTTGGATAAAAAGGAGTTGTTTCACTTTGAGGTGTCTCTTGTACTTTTCCATACAACTCAGAAGTTGATGCTTGATAGATTTTTGTTTTTTCTGTTAACCCAAGTAATTTTACCGCTTCAAGGATTCGGAGTGTACCTGTACCATCAGCATTTGCTACATATTCAGGTGTATGGAAAGATACATGCACGTGACTCATAGCTGCTAAGTTATAAATTTCATCAGGTTGTGTTTCTTGGATAATACGCGTCAAATTCATAGCATCTGTCATATCTCCATAATGTAAAGTTAGATCATATCCACTAAGATGAGGATCATGATATAAATGGTCTATTCTATCCGTATTAAACAAAGAACTTCGTCTTTTTATACCATGGACCTTATAACCTTTTTTTAGTAAAAACTCTGCTAAATAACTTCCGTCTTGTCCTGTTATTCCCGTAATTAGTGCTACTTTTTTATTTTCTGTCATTATTTTCCTATCTATTGTAATCATCTTTAATTCTTACGATATCATCTTCTCCTGTATATCCACCAACTTGTACTTCAACAACCACAAGATCCATTTTTCCCTCATTTTCAAGTCTATGAATATCTCCTATCCTAATATATGTTGATTCATTTTCTCTGATAAGAAACTTTTTGTCTTCATTTGTAACTGTGGCTGTTCCTTTTACTACCACCCAGTGCTCACTTCGATGATAATGTTTTTGTAATGAAAGCTTTTTTCCAGGCTTTACGACAATTTTCTTTATTTTAAAGCCAGGAATGTCTTCTAAAACGGTATAGCTTCCCCAAGGTCTCTTTGCTTGCAAATGAATATTATGCAATTCTGTATTAGTATCTTTTAACTTGTTCACAATTTGTTTTACCTTTTGAGAACTACCTTTTTTAGATATTAGAAGTGCATCAGCCGTATCAATAACGATTAAATCTTCTATGTCAACAGTTGCTATTTTTCTCTCATTTCCATAAATTAGATTATTTTTAGAATTAATTGAAATATTATGAGGATTGAGAGTATTGTTATTTTCATCTTTTGGAAGTTCTTCAAAAAGTGAATCAAAACTTCCTATATCACTCCAATCAATATTTGAAGGTACTACTTTTACTTTGTCTGATTTTTCCATCACTGCATAGTCTATACTATCTTCAGGAATTACACTCATGAATTCATGAGTAATTCGTAACTGCTCATTAGTCATTATTTGTTTATTTTGGAATGCTTCTAATGATGCTTTGTAAATTTCATAGGAATATTTTTTTAGTTCATCTAAAAATACTCCTGCTTTAAACATGAACAAACCACTATTCCAATAGTAATTCCCAGCTTCCAAATATGAAGTTGCCGTTTCAAAGTCTGGCTTTTCATAAAAAGCTTTCACATCGTAATTATTTTCGCTTTCTATATATCCAAATCCAGTTTCTGCAAAAGTTGGAGTAATACCAAATGTTACGAGATTATTTTCTTGTGCTAGTTCTTGTGCTTTTTTTAATACTTTTAAATATTCTTCTTCATTTTTAATGAGATGATCTGATGGGGTTACAAGTACAGTTTCTTCTCTGTCAAGAGCTAAACAAGCTAATGCAATAGCAGGAGCTGTGTTTCGCCCAACTGGTTCAAGAAGATACTTATTGTTTGTCTTATTTAATTCGTCAAGTTGATCAATAGCTAAAAAATATTGTTCAGCATTTGATACTATAAATTGACTATTACATACTTTACTATTTCTGTCAACAGTTAATTGAAAAAGTGATTTGTCATCAAATAACTTTACAAACTGTTTTGGCATAAGCGTACGACTTATTGGCCATAGTCTTGTTCCACTTCCTCCACATAGTATTATATTAGTCATACTATTTCCTCATCATTTTTAATTCAGCCTGCAAAGCTTCATATTTTTCTTTTTTCTTTTGACAAACTTTCGAGTAAGTGCCATTTTTCTCGCTAAGTTTTTTAAAGTCAGAAAATAATGGCACTATTTTTTTGTTTTGATAGTTGCAAAAATTTCTTACTTTAAGAAGCCCTTTTAATATTGATGTTGCTATAACATAATTGATTTTCCCCACGTAATAACCCTGGTCATTTGAGAAAGTTTTTTGAGCAGTCATGTATGTTAATTTTAGTAAAATAGAAAGTCCTGGTTCTTCGCTTGTCAATGTCTAATCCTAATAATTTTCATGCTCTTATTCAAAATATAATTGTACACAGTTTATGCTTTATCTTCTAACGTACTTTGTTAAATTCTGATGTTCTATCAAATGCCTTATTTAATAAATATCTAGACCAAATATACAAGTGATAAGACTGCATATCTTAATCTAATTATACATATTATATTCATTAGCTAAAATTCCTTCTATAAATCACTGTTAAATATATCCCTTGTATATATTTTGCTTTCAACGTCTTTTAAATTCCTACTCAATCTGTTTGCAACAATAACATTTGAATATGCTTTAAATTCGTCAAGATTTTTAATGACTTTAGAGCCGTAAAACTCACTTTCTCCTATTACTGGCTCATAAATAACAATTTCTATACCTTTAGCTTTGATTCTTTTCATAATACCTTGAATAGCAGAACTTCTAAAATTATCACTACCTGTTTTCATAATAAGTCTATAGATTCCAACAACATTAGGGTTTTTCGCCAAAATACAGTCTGCAATAAAATCTTTTCGAGTACTATTTGCATTAACTATTGCTTCAATCATATTAGATGGTATATCTGCATAATTTGCTAAGAGTTGTTTAGTATCTTTAGGTAAACAATACCCTCCATAACCAAAGGAAGGGTTGTTGTAATGTTGTCCTATTCTAGGATCCAATCCAATACCTTCAATAATTTGTTTAGTGTCTAAATTATGAAATTGTGCGTAGGAATCAAGTTCATTAAAATATGCCACTCTCATTGCAAGATAGGTATTAGCAAATAGTTTTATTGCCTCTGCTTCAGTAGAATCAGTAAAAAGTATATCAATATTCTCTTTTTTCGCACCTTCCTTCATTAATGTAGCAAAAATTTCCGCACGTTTACTCTGTTCTCCAACAATAATACGACTAGGATACAAGTTATCGTAAAGAGCATG
Source organism: Arcobacter sp. EP1 (assembly GCA_001655195.1). Taxonomy (GTDB): domain Bacteria; phylum Campylobacterota; class Campylobacteria; order Campylobacterales; family Arcobacteraceae; genus Arcobacter_A. The sequence continues at coordinate 348,286 of LPNY01000139.1, read as the reverse complement.
ACCTTCTCTTAAAAATTCTGGACTAAAAATAATATTTTGGGTATTAAACTTTTCTCTTAAAATTTTTGTATAACCTACAGGAACAGTTGATTTTATAATCATAATTGCATTTGGATTAATATCCAATATATCTGAAATTACAAACTCCATAGATTTTGTATTAAAATAATTTGTTTCAGGGTCATAATCAGTAGGTGTCGCAATAATTATATAATCGGAATTTTCGTATGCTTCATGCTTATCTAATGTTGCTTTAAAGTTTAAATTGTCAGATTGTAAATATTCCTTAATCTCTTTATCTTCTATAGGAGATTGTTTATTATTGATTAAATTTACTTTTTCTGGAATTATATCTAGAGCAATAACTTCATTGTTCTGCGCAAGTAAAATACCATTAGATAGTCCAACGTATCCTGTACCTGCAATCGCTATTTTATATTTTTTCATCTTCTCTCTTTTATTCGCGTTATTATATCTAACTTTTATAAAAATTTCATAATAGCGACAATTTTATCACTATTATAATATATTAGGCATATCCATATTTGTTTCCTTATTCACATCAGCCACACTTTCAAAAACAACTTCGATTGGAGCTTCATGTGAATTCTCTTTATCAACAAATCGAGTGAACTCTTTTTGGAAGTCCAGTTTTACAGTCCCAATTGGTCCCGCTCTTTGTTTTCCTATAATAATTTCGGCTTCTTCAATTGGCTTATTGATAAAGGTTGATTTGTACTCTTCTCCTCTATCTTTTGCCTCTTTCTCTTTTCGGGCTTCATCTCGCTCTTTATAAACATCATCACGGTATACGAACATGATAATATCGGCATCTTGTTCGATGGAACCTGATTCTCTTAGGTCCGAAAGCATTGGTCGTTTATCGGGTCTGTTTTCTAGTCCACGATTTAGCTGAGACAAGGCGATAACAGGTATACCCATCTCTCTTGCTAACAGTTTAAGCCCTCTTGAGATTTCAGAAACTTCAATATGTCTATCTTTTCCACCGGTTCCTTGCATCAGCTGAAGGTAATCGATAATAATCATAGAAATATTGTTATCTTGATTTTGAGATAATTTTCTTACTCTTGCACGCAACTGATTGATATTGAGACTTCCCCCATCATCAACAAAAAGTTTTTTACTTTGTAAATCATCGAAGGCTCTAGAAAGATTGCTCCATTGGCTATCATCCATATCCCCTTTACGAAGATTTTGTAGAGGAATAGAGGTCTTAGCACTTAGCATTCTTAACATCAACTGTTCAGCTGGCATTTCTAGGGAGAAAATAATTACCCCTTTACCGGCTTCAACATTTTTCAGTCCCATATTAAGTACAAGTGCAGTTTTACCCATGGCAGGACGTGCTGCAATAATAACTAAGTCACCCGCATTAAATCCTGTTGTTTTTTTATCAAGATTATAAAACCCAGTAGTTTCACCAATAAGATATTTATTTCCCATCTCTTTCATACGTTTGATATAATCAAGCGTTTCACCAGAAATAGTCTCCATATCTTTTAACTCAGTTGAAGAAGAATCGGTGGTAATTTTATACAACGCATTTTGTACTGTATCAACAGCTTCTGTAGCTAAGATATCATCTTCAATGGCAACTTTTTTTATAGTTGTTGCTAGGGTTGCAAGTTCTCGTTTAACACTTCCATCTTTAATTTCTCTTACATATGCCATCGTGTTTGTAATAGGATTGGCGGAAAGAATCTCAATTAGAATCGAGTCATCTACATCTTTGTTATCAATTTTTTTTCGAATGAACTCTTCGTCAATTGGCATATCATTTTGATGCAGCTTTTCCATAACATCAAAGATTTTTTGATGAGCAGGAAGGTAAAAATCTTTGGCTTTTAGCACCCCTAAAATATCTTCTATTTCTTCAGGGTTAAAAAGAATTGAACTAAGAACCGCTCGTTCTATATTTATACTGTATACACTATCCATAGCTTACTTTTGTTCCTCTTCTTTTTTGGCTTCAAATTCCACTTCTTTTAAGAAACGTTCTAATAATTCATCCGTTGGCAGTTTGGCAATGGTTTCACCTTTTTTGATGATTAAACCACTTCCTTTTCCGTATGCGATTGCTACATCTGCACTTTTTGCTTCACCTAAGGCATTTACAACACACCCCATGACTGAAACATTGAGTGGTGTTTTAATATGTTTTGTTTTTTCTTCTACTTGGGCAACTGCACTAACTAAATCAGCTTCTATTCGCCCACACGTTGGACACGAAATAATATTAAGCCCCTCTTTTGTGAGTCCAGCATCTTTTAAAATTGCCCGTCCTACTTCGATCTCTTTTTCAAGCTCACCTGTAATTGAAATACGCATTGTGTCGCCAATTCCATCCAGTAGTAAACTTCCTAATGCAATAGATGATTTAATTGTTGAGTGAAACAGTGTCCCAGCTTCAGTTACGCCTAAATGGAAAGGATAATTATTCATAGGTCTTAAGTCTCTATAAGCTTGTACTGTTCGTTGAACATCACTGGCTTTTAGAGAAATTTTGATATCAGTAAAGCCTAAATCTTCTAAAAATTTTATATTATAATCAGCACTAGCGACCATACCTTCAGGAGTTTGGCCATATTTATCTTCAAATTGGGACTCTAAACTTCCACAGTTTACACCTATTCGAATGGGTAAATTTCTTTCTTGACACGCCCGTACTACTTCTTTGACCCGCTCTTTACTACCAATATTTCCTGGGTTGATTCGAATACAATCAACAGATTCTGCAGCTATTAAAGCCAGCTTGTGGTTAAAATGGATATCTGCAACAAGAGGTAATGTTGTTTGTTCTTTGATAGCTTTTAAAGCATTTGCAGCTGCCATATCTGGAACTGCCACACGTACAATATCTGCCCCTGCAAAATGTAAGGCTCGTATTTGTTCAACAGTGGCTTCAATATCACTTGTTTTAGTATATGTCATGGATTGTACAGATATAGGGGCATCACCCCCTATAGCTACATCACCCACATAAATTTTCTTGGTTGGGTATCGTTTTATCATGGTCGATATTTTATCCAAAAAATATTAAGATGCAGTAAAGCTAAAATCCATGTTTCTACAAATGTCACAAATATGTAATAATAATAATTTTATTAACATTCTTGTAAATAAGAGTAAGTTATAATATTTTCTATACTATGGGAATGAGAAAAGATGCTTAAAAACAAAACTATTATTACAATTGCTATTTATTTTATAGTATCGCTTGTTATTGCAACTATATCCTATAACTATATTCAAGAAGAAGGAAACCTACGATTAGAACAAAAATATATTACTATTTCTAATCATATGAAAAAAAACCTCTCCACCTTGATTGAAGATAAAAAAAATGCAACCTTGGCTTTTGCCATATCTGCTGCAAAAAATGAGAAAATAAAAGAAGCCCTGCTTTTAGAAAACAATTCACTGTTAGAATTCAACTCCTTTTCACTGGAACTAAGGGAAAAAACAAAATTCAAAAACGTTTGGTTTCAAGTTTTTACCAAAGAGGGAAAAAGTTTTTACAGAAGCTGGACAGAACAAAACAATGACTCGCTACTTTTTAGACCCGATGTGCAAAATATTCTAATAAATAAAAAAATACAAACATCCATTAGTGTTGGTCGTTATGATATGACTTTTAAAACGATGATACCTATTTTTAATGGGAAAGAACTTTTAGGAGTTTTTGAAATAATTACGCATTTCAACTCAATTTCTAGGACCCTAGAAGAAGAAAACATTGATTCGATTATTCTTGCAGATAAAAGTTATAAATCTAAAATCACCCACCCCTTTACAAAGAAATTTATCAAAGATTATTATATTGCAAATTTAAATGCGAAAGAGCGTTTGATTAAGCTATTAAACAATGTGAATCTTGAAAAATTTTTAGCTCAAAAAGAGTATAAAACTATCGATAATATGCTATTATCAACATTTGAAATTATTGAATTAAATAAACATATTGGATATGTTGTTTTAGCTAAAGAGATAAAAAATATCGATATTGAACAAATCCTTAGTTTTAAACAGACTTCTTTTATTTTTGTTTTTATTGTAATTATTATTTTGGGATTTATTTTTACGATTATTAGCTACTACCTTTACTCAAATAGAATCAGACAATACTATAATTCAACTATCATACAAAAAGAGAAAAATCAAGAGGTTTTGGATTCACAACAAAATATTATTATCATCACTGACGGCGTGCAATTACAAGAAGCCAATCAAAAACTTTTTGAGTTTTTTCCTATGTATGAAAATCTCGAAGCCTTTAAGTTTGACCATGACTGTGTTTGTGACTATTTTATTGATATGAACAGTAATCAATACGTTATTGATATAGATTATGATGGGAACAATTGGGCAGAGCATATCTTAGCCCATCCAGAAAAAAGTTTTAAAGCGGCTATGTATTATGAGGAAATTTTGCATCATTTTAATCTCCATGTAAAACTCAATCAATTTGCTAATGAACCTAAGCCTTATATTATTGTAACACTCACTGATATTACTCAAGAGATTGAACGACAACAAGAACTCAAAAATCTTAATGATAATCTTGAACTTATCGTTGACTTTAAAACAAAAGAGCTCAAACAACTCAACGAAACGCTAGAAGAACGTATCGAAAAAGAGATAAGTATCAACAAAAAGAAAGACCGCATACTATTTCAACAAAATAAAATGGCGGCAATGGGAGAGATGCTTCATAATATTGCCCACCAATGGAGGCAACCATTAAGTTCCATTTCCACATCTGCTAGTAGTTTACTCATGCAAAATGAATTAAAAATTTTAGATGATAAAACCGTGGAAGAGAACTGTGAACATATTTTAAGTAGTACCCAATATCTTTCCCAAACCATCGATGATTTTAAAAACTTCTTTAAACAAGATAAACAAAAAGAAAACTTTCTTATTTATGAAGCTATTATGGAAGATATCAAACTCATAAAAGATAACCTTAAATCAAATCAAATTCAACTAAGCACTACCAATATTGACAAAAATGCTTCCATACTTGGTTACAAGAATGAGTTTAAACAAGCTATCTTAAATATCTTACAAAACGCTATTGAAGCACTTGCTAAGTTGCAAAAAACAAATCGTTTGATTTTTATTGATTACTCACACAATACACTTACCATAAAAGACAATGCTGGGGGAATTGATAAGAGTATCATTGATAAGATTTTTGAGCCCTATTTTACGACAAAACATCAAAGTCAAGGTACTGGTATTGGGCTATATATGACCCAAGAAATAATCCAAAAACATATGAATGGAACAATTAGCGTAGAAAACAGTACTTATGAGCACTGTGGCAAAACGTATCAAGGTTCATCTTTTATCATTCATTTTAAAGAATAATTTCTCTTCTATTAAACTTCTATTTTAAGTTTTTTTGCTATAATCCCCGATAATTATAAAAGCCAGTAACAAAACCTAACATGGCGAATTAAAGGAAATAGATGCAAGATTTTACTACATTCGATATAGTCATTATAGCTATTACCGTTCTTTTAGGACTAAAAGGACTTTTTAAAGGGTTTATAAAAGAGGTATTCGGTCTTATTGGAATTGTAGGAGGAATTTTCGTTGCGTCTAGGCTATCAGACACTGTTGGAGAATTAATCAAACCTATTTTAGGATTAGAAAATAGTGCAACAATCAGTCTTTTAGGTTTTATTGCCGCACTTATTGCTTTTTGGTTAGTTATTTATGTTATCGGAATGATTTTAAGCAAAGTAACGTCAATGAGTGGATTAGGCGTTGTTGATAGAACCTTAGGATTTGCTTTTGGTGCAGCTAAAATATTTTTAATCTTTTCAGTTATTGCCTATGCCCTTTACCAAGTTGACTCTTTCAAAACAACCTTAGATAAACAGTTTAGTAAATCTGTTGTTTTTCCTTTCTTAGTAAAAACAGGTTCATATATTATGAAACTTGATACTTCTAAATTTGTCAACACTGTTGATAAAACGGTAGATGCAGTTGTTCCTTCACAAAATGAAGAGACAAAAAAAGAGAGTAAACCAACAACGCAAATCATTAAAGAAAAAGTTGAAGAAACAACTGCCAAAGTTGAAGAAACAACTAAATCAATCATCAATGAAGAAATTAAAAAAGAGCTTGATGAAAAAGTAACTCAAATTAGAGAGCAAATTGAGACACCAACAGATGAAACAAAAATCATCAAAGAAGAATTAAACACAACTACAGAAGAAGTGACAAAAGGAAATTAATATTGTTTGAAAATAAATACATACAACAAAGAATAGAGAAGGCAAACAGACTAAGAGAGTTAGAAATTAACCCTTATGCTAATGACAGTAAAAGAAATACAACTATTTCAAAATATTTAAATGTAAACAGTGATATTGCACAAACAGAAGACAAACGTGATGAAAATAGACACTATACAGTTGCAGGAAGAATTAAATTCTTCCGACTTATGGGAAAAGCAAGTTTTCTTAAAATTGAAGATGAGAGTGGTCTGTTACAAATTTATGTGGCTAGAGACAACTTAGCAGAAGGTTTCTACAATGATATCTTTAAAAAGACGATTGAAGTAGGTGATATTATTGAAGTATCTGGTTACCCATTTGTAACGAACAAAGGTGAGTTATCACTTCATGTACATGATTTAAAAATTTTAACAAAAGCAATTTCTCCACTACCTGAAAAATTCCATGGAATAACAGATAAAGAGTTACGATATCGACAACGATATTTAGACCTAATTATGAACTCAGAAGTACGAAAAACATTCCACGTAAGATCTAGAGTTATCTCATTAACTAGAAGATTCTTCGAAAACAAAGGTTTCCTAGAAGTAGAAACTCCAATGATGCACCCAATTGCTGGTGGTGCAAATGCTAAACCCTTTACAACACACCATAATGCATTGGGTATTGATAGGTTCCTAAGAATTGCACCTGAATTATACTTAAAAAGATGTATTGTTGGTGGATTTGAAGCGGTATTTGAAATTAATAGATGTTTTAGAAATGAAGGTATGGATGCAACACACAACCCTGAATTTACTTCTATTGAGTTTTACTGGGCTTATAAAACATATAAAGATTTAATTGCACTAACAAAAGAGTACTTTGAATTTCTCTTTGAGCATTTAGATTTACCAACAACACTTCCATATGGAGAGTTTGAGGTTGATTTTACAAACTTTACTGAGATTCCATTAATTCAATCATTAACAGATATTGGTGGGGTTCCTGCTGATGTTACTGAAGACAAAGAAAAAATTATTGCTTATTTAAAAGCTGCAAATGTTGATGTTAATGAAAAAATGAACTTAGGTCAACTTCAAGGTGAACTATTTGACGAATATGTTGAAGCAAAATTAATTAACCCTACTTTTATTACAGAATACCCTGTAGAGATTTCACCGCTTGCAAGACGAAGTGATGATAAACCGCACTTGACAGACAGATTTGAGCTATTTATTGCAGGAAAAGAGATTGCTAATGCATTCTCTGAGCTTAATGATCCACTAGACCAATTAGAGCGATTTAAAGGTCAAATGGCTGCAAAAGAGTCAGGTGGAGATGACGAAGCACACGAAATGGATGAAGACTTTGTAAATGCACTTTCATATGGTATGGCTCCATGCGCAGGACAAGGAATTGGGATTGATAGATTAGTTATGATGCTAACTAATGAGCACTCAATTAGAGATGTATTACTCTTCCCTGCTATGAAACCTATCAAACAAGAGATTGATTTACACGAAGAAGAGCAAAAGTAATCACGTTACTTTTTTAAAACGAAGAAAAAAATAAATAATAAATAATTAGGAGAAGAAATATGAGTTTTATTTCAAACGCAAATTTAGAAACAGCAGATAAAGAGATTTTTGATCTTGTAGAACAAGAGTGTGAAAGACAAACTGATCATTTAGAGATGATTGCAAGTGAAAACTTTACAAGCCCGGCAGTTATGGAAACAATGGGTTCAGTATTCACAAACAAATATGCAGAAGGTTATCCATACAAAAGATATTATGGTGGATGTGAATTTGCAGACAAAGCTGAGCAGTTAGCAATTGATAGAGCGTGTGAAATTTTTGGATGTAACTATGCAAATGTTCAACCTCATTCAGGAAGTCAAGCAAATGGTGCAGTTTACGCAGCACTTTTAAAAGCAGGTGACAAAATCTTAGGTATGGACCTTTCACATGGTGGACACTTAACACATGGTTCTAAACCATCATTTTCTGGTAAAAACTATTCAGCATTTTATTACGGTGTTGAGTTAGATGGTCGAATTAATTATGATAGAGTATTAGATATTGCTAAAATTGTACAACCAAAAATTATTGTTTGTGGTGCTTCGGCATATGCAAGAGAGATTGACTTTAAACGATTTAGAGAAATTGCTGATGAAGTAGGAGCAATTTTATTTGCTGATATTGCACATATTGCTGGTTTAGTAGCTGCGGGTGAGCATATGAGCCCATTCCCATATGCAGATGTTGTTACAACAACAACACACAAAACACTTAGAGGTCCTCGAGGTGGTATGATTATGTGCAATGATGAAGATATTGCAAAGAAAATTAACTCTGCAATTTTCCCAGGATTACAAGGTGGACCACTTGTACACGTAATGGCTGCAAAAGCAGTAGCGTTTAAAGAAATTTTAGCTCCAGAGTGGAAAGCATATGCAAAACAAGTAAAAGCAAATGCAGCAGTTTTAGGAAAAGTATTAATGGACCGTGGATATGATATCGTTTCTAATGGTACAGATAACCACTTGGTATTAGTATCATTTTTAAATAAAGACTTTTCAGGAAAAGATGCAGATGCGGCACTTGGAAATGCTGGTATCACTGTAAATAAAAATACTGTTCCAGGTGAAACACGAAGTCCTTTTGTAACTTCAGGTATTCGAGTAGGTTCTCCAGCATTAACTGCACGTGGAATGAAAGAAGCTGAATTTGAAGTAATCGGTAATAAAATTTGTGATGTATTAGATGATATTAATAACACCGATTTACAAGCGAACATTAAAGAAGAGTTAAAACAATTAGCAAGAAACTTTGTAATTTATAATAAATCAACATACTAATTGGTACAATGTAAGCAGTTAAACTAACTGCTTACAAACCTAAAAATTCAAGGGGTTAATGATGGAAATCAAAGGTGAAAATTTTATTAAAAATGTTCAGTTGAAACAAGAAAAAGAAGAACTTCAATCAAAGATTAATGAGATTGATACAAATCTTGATACACCAACTGTTTCAACCTATAAGTACGATCAAGATATTGAACAAGCTGAAAATGAACTTGATGATATCATGCTTGGTGCGAAAACATCAACTCCTGCAGCACAACCCAATAAAAAGAAATATATTGTTTTAGGACTTGCACTTATAGTTTTATTTCTTATTACAATAGTCCTATTTAGAGTCTTAACGAGTAAATCTAATGATGACGAATCAAGCTTTGTAGAAAAGCCTGAAGAAATCAAACAAGAAAAAGCACTCAATGATGATAATATTGAAAAACAATATCAAAAAATTATTAATCAAAAACTAAAAAATATAAAAGATCAAAAAACTGAAGCAGAGCAAAAAGCTTCTAATGCTACTCTTGATTTAAAATCAATTGAAAAAGAAGAAAAAAAGATAAAATTACCTCTTCCAGACCCTAAAGAAGTTAAAAAAGCAAAAGAATTAAAAGAAGATATTTTCGATATTAAAAATGGTAAAAAAATTGTTCAACCTAAAAAAGTTCAACCTAAAATTGAACCCCTAAAAGTTGCTCCAAAAAAAGAGATTGACAAAATTTTAGCACCGGCAAAAGAGACAAAGAAGCCTACCCCAGTAAAAATTACAAAACCTGTTAAAAAAGAGCAAGCAGTTCTTGCTAAAACTGAGCCAAAAGTAGAAAAAAAACCTGTTCAAAAAGCAATTTCTAAAGCAAGTGTTACCACAACTAAACCACAAGGAACTTTTGTTCAAATTGGCGCATTTTCTAAACCAATTAGCCAAAAATACCTTGATACTATTAGTTCTAAAGGATTAGAGTATAAACTTTATAAAGTTAAAATCAAAGATAAACTCTATACAAAAGTACTTATTGGTCCGTATCGAAATAAAGCCCATGCACAAACACAAATGCCGCAAATTAAGCAAAAACTACAAATTAATAGTGCATTTGTATTGTCATTTTAAAGGTAACAATAATTAATGAATTTTTACTCTAAAGAACTTTTTCTAGATCAATTCACACCTGTTTCGATCTATGAAAAAGTTAAGAATCTCTATAAAAACGAAATCACATTTTTATTTGAAAGTACAATTAACTCCGCAGATGGAAATTACTCTTTTATTGCTATTGGGGCAAGAGAACGAGTTTGGTACGAAAACAACACCTGTTTTTACAAAAATGAAGAAGGCGTTGTAGAAGAAGTTGAATCCAATCCTTTAAAATTTTTACAAAAATATTATAAAAACTTTGATAAAGAGTTTTACAAACAAAAAGCACAAGAGTTGGGTATTGGGCTTGTTGATGGTTTTATTGGAAACATTGGTTATGATATAGGTAAAGAGTTTGAACCAACACTAAAAGACTCCATGAACAACCTAGAAGATCAACTCAATATTCCAGACCTAGATTTAATCCGACCAAAAATTGTTTTAGGATTCTCTCACAAAACATCTAAATTGGTTATGGTTACTTCTGTTGAAGAAAAAAAAGATGACTTAGAAACAATAGAGGCTGAACTCTTTACTCCATATACTTTCTCTCCACTAAAAAAAGCGGAACTTTACGATGAAGGAAAATTCAACTATTCAAAAGAAGAGTTCTTTAATATGGTTGCACGTTCTAAAGAGATGGTTCGTTCAGGGGACGTATTTCAAATACTTATGTCTAATAGGTTTATTCAAAAAGCTAAAGTTGACCATTTAAGTTTTTATAGAGCCTTACGTTCTAAAAACCCAAGTCCCTATCTCTTTTTCCTAGAATTTGAAAACTTCTCGATTGCTGGGTCATCACCAGAAGTGATGATAAAACTAGTAGATGGACATCTTCTTTTACGCCCAATTGCAGGGACAAGAAAACGAGGAAAAACTCTGGATAAAGATATCGAAATGGAAATTGAGCTCATCAACGATGTCAAAGAAAGAGCAGAACACCTAATGTTAGTTGATCTTGGAAGAAATGATGTTGGACGAGTAGCTAAACCAGGAACGGTAAAAGTAACTGATTTAATGCGAATTGAAAGATACTCTCACGTTATGCATATTGTTTCAGATGTAGAAGCAGTCATTGACGATAAATATGATATGTTTGACCTGTTTGCTGCTACTTTTACAGCAGGAACCATGACAGGTGCTCCAAAGATTAGAGCGATGGAATTAATCGCGCAATTTGAAGGGATAAAAAGAAACTTCTATTCAGGAAGCATTGCCTATTTTGGATTTGATGGAAATATGGATTCAGCAATTACAATTAGAACAACCATGCTAACGGAAGATAAAGTTATTTTCCAAGCAGGTGCGGGAGTAGTTGCTGATTCTAAAGCAGAATTAGAGTACTTAGAAGTTCATAACAAACTTGCAGCAAACATTGCAACACTTAAAGATTTATCGTAACATATGATAAAAACTTAGACGTAAGTGATTTAACTATTACTTACGTCTTAAATCCTAAGTTTTTATTTATTATAAAAATAATTTGTAGCTCTTACAAAACCTTCAACACTACCACAATCAAACCGTTGACCTTTAAATTTATAAGCAATAACCTTACCTTGTTTTGCTTGGGTTAAAAGAGCGTCAGTAATTTGAATCTCCCCACCACGTCCTGGCTCTGTGTTCTCAATAATATCAAAGATATCTGGAGTTAAAATATATCGTCCAATTATCGCATAGTTTGAAGGAGCATCTTTAGGTTCTGGTTTTTCTACCATATTAGTAACTTGAAAAATATCCTCTTCTATTTCATCGCCTGCAATAACACCATATTTAAAAGTCTCTTCTTTTGGAACCTCTTCAATTGCAACAATTGAACATTGATATTTCTCATACAATTTTACCATTTGTGATAACACACTTCCTTGTTCACAAGTATTATCACATAAGTCATCGGCTAAAAGTACAGCAAAAGGTTCATTTCCAATTAAGGTTTGACCACTTAAAATTGCATGACCTAAACCTTTCATCTCTACTTGACGAGTATATGAAAAAGTACAGCGAGTAATAACATCTCTAATTTCAGTTAAATAATGCTCTTTTGAGGTTCCTTTAATTTGATGTTCTAATTCATATGAAATATCAAAGTGATCTTCAATAGAACGTTTACCACGCCCTGTTACTATTGCCATAGTATCAAGTCCTGCTGTTAATGCTTCTTCAACTCCATACTGAATTAAAGGTTTTGTTAAAACAGGTAACATCTCTTTTGGCATCGCTTTTGTTGCAGGTAAAAATCGTGTCCCATATCCTGCTGCTGGAAATAAACATTTTCGAATCATCAAGTTTCCTAAATTTATTAAAATTGCGATATTATACCCAATCAACAATTAACTAATAATGTGAGTTAAAAAAAACTATTATTTAAAGGACTTTTATCGTGTTACTTGGAGTAAATATCGATCATATTGCAGTATTAAGAGAAGCTAGAAAAATCAATGACCCAAATCCACTTGATGCCTTGGGTATCTGTAAATTAGCAGGTGCAGATCAAATAACAATACATTTAAGAGAAGATCGACGGCACATACATGATAATGATGCAAAACGTATTTGTGAAATCTCTTCACTTCCTGTTAATTTAGAATGTTCAATCAATAAAGATATTATTGATTTAATGATTCAATACAAACCATCGAGAGTGACATTAGTTCCAGAAAACCGTCAAGAAGTTACAACAGAAGGTGGACTTGATTTAAAAACTAATTTTGAAAAGATTAAAAAAGTAGTTAATAGACTCCATGAACACGAAATCGAAGTCTCATTATTTATTGACCCAACAAAAGAGATGATTGAACTATCTGAACAACTTATGGTAGAGTGGGTAGAACTCCATACGGGAACCTTTGCTAATATTTATGCCATGCTTCATGGAAACCTTTTAAATACACACCATAGTATAAAAGAGCTTGAGCTCACAAGGGAAACTTTAAAAGAAGCCCTTAAAAAATCTCGAAAAGCCATCAAAAAAGCTGCAATCAAAGCCAATGAATTAAATCTAAAAGTTGCCGCAGGGCACGGCTTAAACTACCAAAATGTTACTATGATTACTTCAATAAAAGAGATTGAAGAGTTAAATATTGGTCAAAGTATTATTGCACGATCAGTTTATACAGGACTACAACAAGCAATTGTTGACATGAAAGAATTAGTCAATGAAAAATAAAAAACCCACTCTTGCAATTTCCGTTGGAGATTTAAATGGTATTGGTATTGAAATTATTTTAAAAGAACATGAGAAGATAAAAAAATGGTGCCACCCAAAATACTGCATTAATAAAAAAATGTTAAAAGAGGCATGTAAACTTTTAAATCTTAACATACCAAAAGATTTTAAACTTCATGAAACAAAAGGGGAGTTTACAATCAAATCTGGCAGAGTCTCAAGAAAAGCAGGTAAATACTCCTATGACTCTTTTTTAGAAGCAATCCATCTAACTAATGCAAAAAAAGCACAAGCGGTTGTTACATTACCGATTAATAAAGAATCTTGGAATAAAGCGGGAATCAAATATAAAGGCCACACAGACGTTCTACGCGATTTATTTGGAGATGAAGCTATCATGATGTTAGGATGTCCTAAAATGTTTGTGGCACTTTTTACAGATCACATTCCTCTAAAAGAGGTTGCAAAAAAAATTAAAGAAGAAAAACTCACAGAATTTTTAATTAATCTATATAAAAATATCAACAAGAAAAATATTCAAGTCCTTGCACTCAACCCCCATGCAAGTGATAATGGCGTATTAGGAACAGAAGAGGTTCAAATTTTTAAAGCCATTAAAAATGCCAACAAAATCATTGATAAAAAAGTGTTTGAAGGTCCTGTTGTTCCTGATACTGCCTTTACTAAAGTCAATCGCAAAAAACATAAACATTTTGTAGCAATGTACCATGACCAAGGATTAACTCCTTTAAAAGCTTTACATTTTGAAGAGAGTATCAATGTCAGTTTAAACTTACCAATCATTAGAACATCTGTTGATCATGGAACTGCATTTAATATTGCTTATGAAAATAGTGTGCAAGTTAATACGAAAAGTTATATTAATGCTATAAAAGAAGCAGTTAATCTAATAAGGAGTAGTGAGTTAAATAATAAGTAGTCCATTACTTATTATTTTTGCAGCATACTCAATAATAAATAATGACAACACTCGAGGCATGTTATGAATTGGATTTTTCAAAAGTAGAGTTTCTGGAAAGAAAAGCAAGAATCACCCACCCTAAAACCATCATTATTGGTCCACCTAAGTGTGGAAAAAGTTACTTAATTTATGATTATTTATCTGGTTTTGATACCCAAGACTACCTCTACATTGATCTTTTCGATTTTAAAAATAGTCATGAAGAGATTACTGTTCACCTAACAGCTTTTATCAAAAAAAACAATATTAAAGTACTTGTATTAGAAAATTTTGATTTTAGCTTTGAACTACCACTATGTGATTCGATTATTCTAACTCTAACTCATGAAAAGAAGCAATTTGGATTTAAACAACTTTTACTTATGCCTTTAGATTTTGAAGAGTTTTTACTCCATGACCACAGACATCAAAATACAACCAATTCATTTAATTATTTTTTAAAATATGGAAATTTACCTGAAATTATTAATCAAGAAGAACACAAAAAACTAAAACGACTCCAAGAAATTTTAAAACTTCATTGTTACGATACTACAAAACTAGAAATTCTAAAACTTTTTATTGTTGCTATTGATGAAAAAAAATCAATCAATCAACTCTTTATCACCTTAAAAAAGATGCAAAAAATTTCAAAAGACAAATTCTATGAGACCACAAAAGAGTTTGAAGAAAATAAAATCATCTACTTTATTTCAAAATACCAGCAACCAAAAGCAACCAAGAAAATCTATATCTATAATCACGCTTTTTTAACAGCAGTCACCCACACAAAAAAATTTAAAAATGAGTTTTCTAATCTAATATTTTTAGAACTCGTAAAGAATCATCAAAAAATTTATTATCATGATTATATTGATTTTTATATTCCTACAACAAAAACTGCCCTGCTAGCTTTGCCATTTTTTAATCATTTGGTTATGAATTCTCTTAAACGTAAGCTTTTTAGTACTCTCGAAGAGCTCAATGTTAAACGTCTTTATATTATTACCATTGGAAATAGTGAAACTTTTTTCTCCAATAAAGTAGAAGTAACGGTACTTCCTTTTTATGAATGGGCATTACTTAACTAACTTTTAACCTTTTTTTAGATAGAATCACGAAATTATATTAAGGACAGTTATGAACAAAAGAGTGCTTGTTAAATTTTCTGGTGAAGCATTAGCTGGTGATGATGGATATGGAATTGATACGAAAATCCTCGATTACATTGCTGATGAAATCAAAGAGTTAGTTGATAACGGTATAGAAGTTGGTATCGTTATTGGTGGAGGAAACATCATTCGAGGTGTAACAGCTGCTGCTGATGGTGTTATTAAAAGAACAAGTGCTGATTACATGGGTATGCTTGCAACCGTTGTTAATGGTGTTGCGATGCAAGAAGCCTTAGAGCACAAAGGATTAAGTGCCAGACTTCAAACTGCAATTAAAATGGAACAAATTGCTGAACCATTTATTGTTAGACGTGCACGAAGACACCTTGAAAAAGGTCGAGTTGTAATTTTTAGTGCAGGAACAGGTAACCCCTACTTTACAACAGATACTGCCGCAACACTTAGAGCTACAGAAATTGATGCTTCAATGTTAATTAAAGCAACAAAAGTTGATGGTGTTTATAATAAAGACCCTATGAAGTATGATGATGCTGTTAAACTTGATACTATTACCTATGACAAAGCATTAGAAGATCATATCAAAGTTATGGATGATACTGCTATTGCCTTAGCAAAAGACAATAGATTACCAATTGTTGTTGCGAATATGAATGAAAAAGGAAATCTACTTCAAATCATCCAAGGTGATTACAGTAGATGTTCAATTGTAAAATAACTTGTCAAAACGAAAGGCAACTCGTTGCCTTCTTTAGAATTTTGCTACTTTTAGCAATTTTTTACAAATTGCGTTAAAAAGTAGATATATAATATTAAAGGTCCCTTTTTATTGGGACCAATAAAAAGGATACAAATGAGATTAGAAGAGAGAATGTCACAAGCTTTAAAACGTGTTAATAACGATAGATATATCTTAGCATTAGCCGTAGGTCAAAGAGCAGACGAATTAAGTAAAGGAGCTAAACCTCTACTTGAGCAAAACACTCAAAATATGAAATATACAGATATCGCAATTGACGAGATTGCAAATGGTCTTTTAAAAATTGAAGGTTTAGTAGACAAATAATTGATCTACTAAAAATCAATGGATCCATTTATAAAACGAATTCAGCCAATAAACACCATTGATGGTGCTATTGCTGAATTAAACGCACAAATTTCCCTTACCCCAAAACTTGATGAAATCATCCAATTTTGTATTACTGCCCATGAAGGACAGTTTCGAAAAAGTGGTGAAGCTTATGTTGTTCACCCTATTTTAGTAGCATCTATTACTGCACACTTTTCTAATGACGAAGATATTGTCGCCACTGCACTTTTGCATGATGTAGTTGAAGATACTGAATATAATCTCGATTTTATTCGTTCTAAATGGGGTGATAATATTGCCCATATGGTTGATGGATTAACTAAAATTGATGAAATAAGAGAGCATGAACTTATTCCTTCAAGCTCCAATGCAAAACTTATTTCCTCGGCACTTACCTTTAGAAAAATGCTTATTGCTTCTATTGATGATGTAAGAGTATTGGTTGTAAAACTGTGTGATAGACTGCATAATATGCTTACCTTAACAGCATTGCCTGAGAATAAACAACTACGAATTGCAGAAGAAACAATCGTAGTATATGTCCCTATTGCCCATCGATTAGGGATTTCAAGTTTAAAAAATTCGTTAGAAGATTTGGCGTTTTTTTATATCTATCCAGAAGAGTATGCAAAAATTGATAACTTTATCAAAGAACATGAACACAAAATTCAAGTGACCTTTAATGAATTTATCAATTCTACAAAAATGCTTTTAGAAAAAAATGGTTATGACAGTTCTAAAATCAAAATCTTTTCACGAATTAAACACTACTATTCAATCTATTTAAAGATGCAACGAAAAGGGGTCAATATTGATGAAGTCCTTGACCTACTTGCTATTCGAGTTTTAGTAGAAAATGAAATTGATTGTTACAAAGTTTTAGGATTTATGCATTTAGAATACAAACCACTTATTGCTAGGTTTAAAGACTACATTGCAACCCCTAAAGAGAACGGTTACCAAACCATACATACCACTGTATTTTATAATTCAAAAATTCACGAAGTTCAAATTCGTACCTATGATATGCACAATATCGCTGAATATGGGATTGCGGCTCACTGGAAATATAAAAGTGGAGCAAAACAAGGTCCAAATCTAAACTGGCTTAAATCACTAGAGTACTCCAATGAAAATATTGAAGAGTTCTACCATGAAGCAAAACAAGACCTCTATGCAGAAGAGATAGTTGTCTACTCTCCAAAAGGTGGGACCTTTACCCTACCACGTGGTTCAACAGCTTATGATTATGCCTATATGATTCACACGGATGTTGGGAATAATGCCAGTGAATGTTATATCAACAAAGTAAAAAAACCCCTATTAACGGAACTTCATAGTTCTGATATAGTTTCTATTAAAACCTTAGATCATCCAATTCCACGTTGTTCGTGGATCGATATGGTACAAACTAATCGAGCAAAAAAGCAGATTAAACTTCTGTGTTCACATCGCCAAAAAGAGATTGATGAGCTAAGTGGTCGCAATATAATTAATACAATTTTTTCACGTTATAACAACAGTATTGTTGATGTTTATCCAATCAATGGGTTGCATAAAGTACCCTTAGTACTTGACCATTTAAAACATTCAAAAAAGATTATTGAAAAAGAGATGCAAAAAAATGTAGGTTTTGTGGCACGTTTTAAAATGTTTACAAGTAATCTCAAAAAATATAAGTTTGATAATATTTTAATTCACTCTAGTTTTAGTATTAACTCCGTACTTTTTGAACACTGCTGTCATCCAAAAATGGGTGATGATATTGTCACCTTTAAAGAGGGTAATAAAGCAGTTATTCACCATAAAATGTGTGATAAAGCCTACAGCAAAATTAAAAACTATGAACCTATGCTCTTTTGCCAATGGCAAATGGATACATTCTATCAATATAAAATGGTAGTAAGTCTACCCAATACAAAAGGTGAATTAGCAAAACTATTAACATACATGAGTCAATATGAAGGGTATATTCTGTCCATTGCTTATGGGCGAGAAAAACACTCTTATCGACAATATTGTGATATAGAATTTGAAATAAATAATGGAAATGTTGACTATGTTCGTCAACTAATTGAGAAGAAAGCAAAAGTTATTGATTTCTTTTCAAAAAAAGATGCTTATAATAAATAAACTTTAAAATTTTATTAGTATAATAGGCAGATTATTACCAAAAATGCGACATTTTAAAGTCTTAGTGTAACATTTGGTATAAAGAGGAAATATGGAAGAAAAAATTAAAGAAGCGATATTAGAGATTCAACGAGGTAGTTTTGAAATTATTGATATTGAGCGTATAGAAAAACTTTTAAGAAACTATTATGAAAATGGTGAAAACTACTACGTAAAAGCTGGCTTTGATCCAACGGCACCAGATTTACACTTAGGACATACTGTATTAATTCAAAAGCTTGCAACCTTTCAAAGGTTTGGAGGGATTGTTCAATTTTTAATTGGTGATTTTACAGCAACTATTGGTGATCCAACAGGAAAAAGTGAAACACGAAAAGTATTAAGCGAGGATGATGTACTAGAGAATGCTAAATCTTATAAAGCCCAAGTATTTAAAATTTTAGATGAAGAAAAAACAGAAGTAATGTTTAACTCTAAATGGTTAAAAGAACTAGGAACTGGTGGGATGATTTCACTAGCATCAAACTTAACAGTAGCTCGTATGTTAGAACGAGATGATTTTGCAAAACGATATGCAAGTAATACTCCTATTGCAGTGAGTGAATTTACTTATCCTTTACTTCAAGGTTATGATTCAGTTGCAATGAATACAGATATTGAGCTTGGAGGAACTGACCAAAAGTTTAATCTTCTTATGGGACGAACGCTACAAAAAGCTTATAATACTGGTAAACAACAAGCAGTACTAATGATGCCTATTTTAGAGGGATTAGATGGCGTTCAAAAGATGTCAAAATCATTAGGAAACTATATTGGTGTTACCGATGAAGCAAATGATATGTTTGGAAAAGTTTTATCAATTTCAGATGAACTTATGTGGCGATATTATGAACTTGTATCAACACGATCCCTTAAAGAGATTGAAGAGTTAAAACAAGGTATTGAGAATAAAACACTACATCCTAAAAAAGTAAAAGAGTCTTTAGCAATGGAAATTGTAAACAGGTTCCATGGTGAGGGTTCAGGGGAGAAAGCAAAAGCAGAATTTGAGAAAATCTTTGCAAAAAAAGATATTCCAACTGATATGCCAACTTACGAATTTGAAAAAAACATTTGGATTTGTCAAGCACTTGTTGATGCAAAACTTGTACAATCTACTTCTCAAGCACGGCGAGACGTTAAATCAAATGCAGTATCAATCAACCAAGAAAAAGTAACGGATGAGAAACTGAACTTAGAAGCAGGTGAATATATTTTACAAAAAGGTAAAAAGAATTTCGCCAAGATAATCATAAAGGGCTAATTTTGAAAATAGGTAAATATGAAATAAAACATCCAATTATTCAAGGTGGAATGGGTGTTGGTATTAGTTGGGATAAGTTAGCTGGAACAGTAAGTCTTGAAGGTGGTTTAGGGGTTATCTCAGGAGTAGGAACAGGATACTATCAAAACAAAGAATTCTCACATAAATTAGCAAATGAAAAACCAGTAGATGCTGTAAACTTCTACTCAAAAGATGGTTTAACCGCTATTATTAACAATGCACGAAAAATTTGTGGAGATGCACCATTAGCATGTAATGTTTTATACGCTAGTAATGATTATGGACGAATCGTACAAGACGCTTGTGAAGCAGGTGTTAATATGATTATTACAGGTGCTGGTATTCCAACAAATATGCCAGAATTCACTAAAGACTATCCAGATGTAGCTTTGATTCCAATTGTTTCAAGTGCAAGAGCCTTAAAGCTAATCTGTAGAAAATGGAAACGATATAACAAAGTTCCTGATGCAGTAATTGTTGAAGGACCATTAAGTGGTGGACACCAAGGCTTTGCTTATGATGATTGTTTCAAAGAAGAATTCCAATTAGAAAATATTGTTCCTCCTGTTATTGAAGAAGCGAAAAACTGGGGAAATATGCCAATTATTGCTGCTGGTGGAATTTGGGATAAAAATGATATTGATAAATTCCAAGCAATGGGTTGTGCTGGTGTACAAATGGCAACACGATTTATTGCAACTTATGAGTGTGATGCCCATGCCAATCTTAAAAAAGTTTTATTGGAAGCAAAAGAAGGTGATATCAAACTCCTTAAATCTCCTGTAGGACTTCCTGCACGAGGAGTAATGACAAACTTACAAAAAACAATTGATGAAGGAACAGCACCAAAAGTTGCATGTATCTCAAATTGTGTTGCCCCTTGTAATAGAGGAGTTGAAGCAAAAGCAGTAGGATATTGTATTGCGGATAGACTTAGTGCTGCCTATGAAGGTGATACTGAAACAGGACTATTTTTCACAGGAAGTAACGGATACAGAGCGGAGAAAATCATCTCAGTTCATGAACTTATGGAAAAACTAACGCAAGGGGAATAAAATTTTAAAGAATTTTTTCCTCCTTATCTTATTTACCTCTTTTTTATTTTCTGCATCTTTAAATGAACAATTTAAAGTTGCGAAAATGAACTACCTAAAAGCTGTATTAAATGATAATCTTACATTAGAAGAGCGTCATTTAAAAGAACTGGTATATATCGGTAAAAAATTAAAGATAAATACTTCAAAATATAAACAAGAGCTTAAAAAATTTACTAAATCAAAAAAAGCGATAGCAAAAACAAAAATTATAAAAAAAACTATTCCGGTCAAAAAGAATATAATAACTAAAAAAACAACCAAAAACTCAAAATATGACATCAAAGCAGTATATGCACAAGAGGGAAGAATTGTTATTGATTTTAATCGAACTATTAAAAAGAGTGATTTAAAGTTTTTTGAACTTCATTACAAAAATCTACACAAAGATATCTTTGATATTAAAGGTCGTTTCAAAGATGCAAAACCTACCAAACTAAAACTCAATAACGTTAATAAAATCTCAATATCACAACATAAATCAAATACACTTCGAATTGTACTATCCAATAAAACAAACCCTAAAACTATCTATATCTTTAACAAAAAAAGAATTGTCATTAAAGTTCTTGATAGAAAAACAGTTAGACCTGTAAATAAAGTAAAAATTACAAAGTCAACAAATCCTTATAAACTCAATAACAAAAATAGAGTTATTGTATTAGATGCTGGGCATGGAGGAAAAGATGTTGGGGCGGTAGGGCCAAAAAAACGATATGAAAAACATGTTGTATTAAAAGTAACAAAGTACCTTCACAGTTATTTAAAACAACGTGGATACAAAGTCTATATTACACGAACAACTGATCGATTTATCAAAGTAAATAATCGAACAATTTTGGCTAATAAGAAAAAAGCAGATATATTTATCTCCGTGCATGCAAATGCCGCACATAAAACAAAAATCAAAACACTTCATGGGATAGAGACATTTTTCTTAAGTCCTGCACGAAGTGCTCGAGCTAAAAGAGTTGCAGAAAAAGAGAATAAATCTGATATGCGTAAAATGAACTATTCCAGCAAAAATACGCTGCTTACAATTTTAAATCAAGGTAAAATTACAGCATCAAATAAACTTGCAATTGATGTGCAAAAAAACATGTTACATGAAACACGAAAGCTTTATAAAAATGTCAAAGACAGTGGTGTTAGAGAAGGACCATTCTGGGTTTTAGTTGGAGCACAAATGCCATCAATTTTAGTGGAACTAGGTTACATTTCACACCCCACCGAGAGCAAAAGACTTGTTAGTTCAAGCTATCAAAAACGCCTAGCAAAAGGTATTGCTAACGGAGTTGATGCTTACTTTGCAAAAAATCCTTAATCTCTTTGATTAAAAATTGTTGTTTAGACTTAATCTTTGGCAACTCATCAAGTGAAAAGAATTTTACCTTTGAATTTTCCCAAGAGAGGTAATTTGATAGAAGTTTATCATCAATTATATAGTGATTTAAATTACGAATTTTATTAGCATCAACTAACCATACACCAATATCTTTCTCTTCATTATGTTGCTCAAAATACTCTTCAAAATCATCCATTGAAATAGGCATAGAACACTCTTCAAAAAACTCTCTTTTAGCACACTCTTTGGGTGTCTCTTTTTTAGAAAGAACCCCTTTTAAACAACCCCAACGCTCTAAACTTGAGATTGATTTACATAACAATATTTTAATTTGGTCTTCTTCTACTCTATATAAGCAGACACCATAAGCATATATTTTATCAGGCATAATTACGAGTCCTATTTTTATAAAGGAAAAAGGCAAAAACATACCACAAGAATAGTGTTAAAAGCAAGGAGATTTCTGGCTTAACAACTCCACCATTGGAGAGTTTAAATAACATAAAAAAGACACCCCAAACAATTAGCGTACCAAAAATAGTTAAACTGGTGTATTTACCCACATTAAAAAAACGACTGTTGAGTGAAGCATAGGCAAAGACTAACATAATCAAAGGAAGCACAAAAAATGGAATAAACATTTCATAATACAATGCAGCTCTAATCTTATCCGTATTAACTTCTTGGTTATTTAATAAAACTAGTGCACTAATAGCATCTATAATAGAAAAATTAGATTTTGATTCATACACATTATCCAAAATCTTTGGTTTAAATCCTTCCAAAGTATGTAAAAACTTTTCATGTACAATTTCTAGTTTTGACTCTTTCCATTGCATTTTCATAGGTTTTTTTAATATCTTCGCATCCACTACATACCAACGATTATTTTGGAAATAAGCTTTTTTAGCAATAATAGTTTCTATAATATCGTCTTTACTTAATTTGTAAATATGAATATCTTCAGCAAATTTTTCCAAAGGATAAAGCTTTTTAAAATAGACAAAAACATCATTATATTTTAAAAAAATATTCTCTTTGGAACTTGTAAAGTATTCACCATCTTTGATTTTACTTTTTTGCTCATAAGAGTAAGCAAGTGGCGTTGCTTGCATTGAAACAAGAATCAATAAAAGAATTGATGAGATATATAAAATTGGCTTATAGAGTTTTCGTTTACTTGCACCCAGTGATAAAAAAGCCACATACTCGTTAGTTTTAATAAAAATAACAAGGGTAACAATCCAGCCAAAAACAAGTGAAAGAGGTAGAGTTAACGTTAGTGTAAAAAATGAGTTATATAAAATATAGAGTAATTGTAAGTTTGCTGAGTTTGGTAACTCTTTAAAATTTTGCAGTAAATCAATACCAACAAAAAAAAGCTCCAAGGAGATCAAAACAATAATAAAATTTTTAATATACTTTGTTAATAAATATTGGGTCAGTAAAGACATAGCTACTTCAATGTGAATTTTGATTTTACATCATTAATTGAGCTACTTTTTAGTTCTTCAATAGCTCTGATAATGTGAGTAATTATATCCTCTAATTGATTTAATTCTTCTTTTGAAAAATCTGATAATACATAATTTGCAACATCATTTTTAGAATTTGGTTTTCCAATACCTACTCGAATTCGAATGTACTCTTTGCCAATATGCGAATCTAAAGAACGAAGCCCATTATGACCACCATGACCACCACCTATTTTAAACTTTACTGTTCCAAAAGGCAAATCTAAATCATCGTGAATAACGATAATATTATCTAGTTCAATTTTGTAATACTCTTTTATTGCAACAATACTTTGCCCTGAGTTATTCATAAAGGTTTGTGGTTTTACAAGAAGATTATTGGAAGATTTTATAACATCTGCTATAAAATTTGATTTATTAATATTTGTTTGAAGGGTAAGGTTTTTGGCCATTTTATCAATGACCATAAAACCTACATTGTGACGAGTATAAGTATACTTATCACCAGGATTACCAAGTCCCGTAATTAAAATCATTACTTAGCTTTAATTACACCTACAATTGGTACTCTTGGATCTAAGAAACACTTAACACCTTCTGGCATTTCAATATCTCTAACTAAGATTGAGTGACCAGTATCTAAGTCTGCAACTTGCAAGTTGAAAGACTCTGGTAAATTTTCAATTGTACATTTAACAGGAACTCTTTTCTTATGGAAAATGAAAAGACCTTTGTTTTTTAAACCTTTTGGTGTACCCTCAGATGTAACTGGTACATAATACTGAGCTCTAACACCTGGTTGAACAACCATTAAGTCAACATGTAATAAGTCAGAAGTAACTGGGTGTTTTTGGTACTCTTGAACAACAACTTTCATTGTGTTTCCAGCAACATTAACATCAAATGCAATTGTTTCTTT
The DNA here is from genome assembly GCA_001655195.1 of Arcobacter sp. EP1. Taxonomy (GTDB): domain Bacteria; phylum Campylobacterota; class Campylobacteria; order Campylobacterales; family Arcobacteraceae; genus Arcobacter_A. The sequence goes on along the minus strand of LPNY01000139.1, from coordinate 323,403 downwards.
ATTTCTTAAGAATTTAATAAATTCATTTGTTTTGAAAGCAGCACTTACGTTTTCTAAACCTTTTCCGTAAATATTTGCAATTAAATAACCGTTTCTTCTAAGCTCTTTAGTAGCTTGTTTTGTCATACTATCTCTTACGATACCCTCTAACATAAACATCCTTTTTTTAAATTTAAGTCGCGTATTATATGAAAAGTAAGGTAAAAGTTAGTTTAAGAAAAAATTGGAAAGTGCTAAATTGTACTATTTTTTATTCAGATTCGTTACATAATGATAGATGGATTTAATTTCATCATCGGTCAAAAAATAGGTAGGCATTACAAGAGAACGATTCTTCTTTGCTTTAAGTTTAGCCATAAATGAAACATATGAAAGTTTTGAAATAGGTGGTGCTTTTAGGGATTGAGTAATACCCTTTTTATCTTTATACATAGCAATTGTGACAGTTTTATCACCTTTTCCATGACATTTATTACACCCTATTCCCCTAGGATTTCGATATAACATTGCCCCATATTCAAATTTTGTAATAAAAGAAGCATCGATTGGTTCATTTGCATATAAAAAAGAGGGAAAAAGAAAAGATATAATAAAAACAACTGTGTTATATTTCAACAATATTAACCTTGAACTAAATGACTTTAGGCTATTATATCAGCCTAAAATTAAAAATAAATGAGGCAATAAAGCAATGACATTACTAGATGGTAAAGCATTATCAAATAAAGTTAAAGAAGAAGTAAAAGTTGAAGTTGCACAACTAATTGAAGAGAAGAAAATCACTCCAGGTCTGGCTGTAATTTTAGTTGGAAATGATGCAGCAAGTGCAACCTATGTAGGAAGTAAAGCAAAAGCGTGTAAAGCAGCTGGTATTTATTCAGTGGTACATGAAATGCCAGATTCCATTACACAAAATGAGTTATTAGATATCATTGCACGAATGAATGAGAATCCAGCTCTTGATGGAATCCTTGTTCAGTTACCCCTACCAAAACATATCGATACAACTGTAGTATTAGAAGCTATTGACCCATTAAAGGATGTTGATGGATTCCACCCTTACAATGTTGGAAGACTTGTATCAAATCTAGATACATTTTTACCAGCAACTCCATTTGGCGTAATGCGAATGTTTGAAGAGTATGGTATTGAATTAAGTGGCAAAAATGTTTGTGTAATTGGTTCATCTGACATTGTGGGAAAACCAATGGCATCACTCTTAACAAATGCAAAAGCAACCGTAACCGTATGTAACTCACGAACAAAAGATTTAAAAGCACACACAACAGCTGCAGATGTTGTTGTTGTTGCAGTTGGTGTTCCACATTTACTAAAAGCTGATATGTTAAAAGAGAATGCCATTGTTATTGATGTGGGTATCAACAGACTTGATACTGGGAAACTAACAGGTGATGCAGACTTTGAAGATTGTAAAGACAAGTGTAGTCATATTACACCCGTTCCAGGTGGAGTTGGACCAATGACTATTGCAATGCTTTTAAAAAACACCCTTAAAGCAGCAAAACTAAGAGAAAAAAGAGAACACAATTAATGTTAAAAAAACTTTATAACTGGTCTAGTTCATGGACTGGAACCATCGTAATTGTGCTCAGTATCATCTTTTTTGTAGCACAAGCCTTTGTTATCCCTAGTGGAAGTATGAAAAATACACTGCTTATTGGAGATATGCTTTTTGTTAAAAAATTCTCATATGGTATACCAACACCAACGCTTCCATGGATTGAAGTAAAAGTACTTCCTGACTTTAAAGGGAATGGTCATTTAATTGATGGTGATGGACCTGAACGTGGTGATATCGTTGTATTTAGATACCCAAAAAATGATGCTATTCATTACGTGAAACGTTGTGTTGCAGTTGGTGGTGATCTTATTGCTTTAAAAGACAAACATCTATTACTTCACCCTAAAGAGGGAAATGAATACATAAAATCAAACTACAAAAAAGAAGAATACATCGAGTTTGGAAACAAACTTTGGTTAGTTGACCCTTATAAAAAAGATCATCCTGGTATTCATACCGATCCAACAGTGATTAAAAATGGATTACAGCCTTATCAGCTATTTGACATGATGCCAATAGAGATTCCAAAAGATGAATACTTTATGATGGGTGATAACCGAGATCACTCAAATGACTCTCGATTTTGGGGAACAGTTCCTTATAAATTTATCGTAGGAAAACCATGGTTTATCTACTTTTCATGGAATGAAAACAAAGAGATTAGATGGGACAGAGTGTTTAGAACACCAGAAGGCATCGAAAAAGATATGTATGGAAAAGAACAAGAAATTAAACATAAAAAAGGAATTTATTAATGAAATATTTTATCGGAGCTGATCACGCAGGAATCGATATTAAAGCTTATGTCAAAGAGCTATTTGAAGCACGAGGTCACGAAGTTATTGATTTAGGTCCAATGACAAAAGATAGAGTAGATTATCCAGATTTTGCAGCAAAAGTTTGTCAAGAAGTTTTAGCAAACGAAGGAAGTAAAGGTATTTTAATTTGTGGTTCAGGAATTGGTATGTCAATGGCTGCAAACAAATTCGATGGAATTCGAGCGGCACTTTGTCACAATGAATATTCTGCACAAATGGCACGAGAGCACAATGATGCAAATGTTATTTGTTTAGGAGAAAGAGTTTCAGGATATGGAATGGTGGAAGCCATTGTTGATGCTTGGAATAGCGCTAGTTTTGAAGGTGGACGTCATGAAGGACGTGTTGAAAAAATCAATGCGTTATATGGAAGTTGTAGAGCTTAAAAGCAACTAATTGCTTTCGTTAGAATTTTACTCTGACATAAGAAAAAGACAAAAAATATTTAGTTTCAAAGGAAAACGATATGCATGAACCATGGGTAGCCTATGTTGTAGTAGGTGTAGTTGTTGCACTAATGATGGTTGGAAAAAAGATGATGTTTTTTTCAGATGATACCAATAACAAAAAAGATAAAGAAGAGTAGATGATTAACCCAAAAATTATTGACTACATTTTTTCATCTGCTTCAATTCAGAGATGGAATGACTATCCACGTATGGTTGAGCTCGTTGAGCTTGATAAACAAGCTCATAAATTTATTATTGCCTATTTTCTTGCAAAATTTGAAAAAGATGTTAACTACACTCACCTCATCGAAGCAGGTATTTTTGAGTTTTTAAGGCGTGTTGTCGTAACTGATATTAGACCAGATGTTTTTAGAAATGCTTTACAAAAACGTGCAAAAGAGATAAACTCGTGGGTTATTGCGAACTTAAAAAGCTCTTTAGAAGATATTGATGACGGACTGTTTTTACAAAAATTTGAAGACTATCTAAACAATCCTGAGATGTATAAAAAAGAGCGTTTTATTTTAAAAGCCGCCTCATATCTCTCAACAAAATGGGAATTTTCTATAGTTTACCAAACCAGTGCTTTTTTATCAGATATTGATGATGTGAAAAAAAGTGTGGAAGAAGAAATTGAAGACTACTACGAACTTATCGGTGTTCGTAAAATTGCTCTAAATAAGAAACTAGCAAAAGTCGTTGACTTAAGTGGAAGGCTACGATTTCAAAAACGTTGGGCACAAACTCCAAGAGTTCCTGAAACTTCTGTTTTAGGGCATATGTTAACTGTTGCTATTTTCTCTTTTTTTTATTCCCTTAAAGTTAATGCTTGTGATAAAAGACTTGAGAATAACTTCTTTGTTTCGCTTTTTCATGATTTACCAGAAGCGTTAACACGAGATATTATTACACCAGTAAAATATTCAGTGGATGATTTATCAGATATTATTGCAGAGTATGAAATTAAAAAAATAAATGATGCAATTTTACCTAATATTCCAGAATTCCTCCGCGATGAATTTTGTTATATTTTAGGCCTTTACAAAGATAGTAAGGATGAGTTTAAAAATAGAATCTACGAAGATAAAATTGAGTTTGTAGATGACGTATCGAAATACAATATGGACAAATACAATGCTATTGATGGAACAGCACTTAAGCAGTGCGATAAACTATCAGCATTTGTGGAAGCATCACTTTCTATCTCTCATGGAATTAAATCAAAAGAGCTTCTTAATGGAAAGAAACAGATCAAAAAATCACTCAGAGAAATTCAAGGGGTAGATTTTCTTGAAATTGCTAGAGAAATTGATGAAGAGTTTTGTACCACAGGACAAACCCAAGTAAGAATGGATTTTGAATAAAAAATCAGTAGCCCTTCTATTGGGCTATTGAGCTATTCTTTTTTAAATCTGTTCCTAAATTGTTCCCAAACAGATTAAAATTATTACCTAAATTCACCTTTGTACTATCAATAACACTTGCATAATATGTCAAAGTTACCTTAGGAGTTGAATGTCCTAATAAACCTGATAACTCATTTATACTAACTACATTATCTCTTAACATATGTGTTGCAAAAGTATGTCTAGTACACGAAATCTTTTTATGTTCTAAATCGCATAACTTCAATAAATCACGCCATAAACCTCGAAGCATTGATACATCATACCTATCTTCGAAAATATACAAAGACTTAGCACTTTTTTTCAATAGCTCAACTTCATTATTCACAAACTCTGAAATTGCTAACTTTCTATATGCATTTCTAGTTTTTGGATAATCAACACGCCTTTGAGTTCTTACCCTAGTTATCGTAATCACATTATTTTTAATATCAGAATACTGTAACCCCAATATTTCTTCTGGTCTCATGCCAGTGTTAAATGCAATATATAAGTAACATCGAATAAGTCCTGTTGATTTAGATAAAAGAAGATTAACTTCTTCTTTCGAAAAGAATTGAATACTTACTTTTTCATCTTTTCCTAAATCAATATTCAAAGCTGGGTTAAACGGAATAATACCTTCATCACAAGCCAATTCAAATACTTCTTTTAAACATGTTCGATATACACTTTTAGAACTTGGTTTCATATCTAAACCATTTAAATATGTTTTAATATCCAATCTTGTAATAGTATCAACATCCTTATCACCAAAATAGTTAATGACTCGGTCATAATAACCTTCAAGCTGCGAATATGCGCGAATTGTTTTTTCTTTTATTGATAAAAGAATAATTCCATAATGTCGAAATGTTTTAAGCTCCTTTTTGTAGAGCTCACCTTTTGAAATTTTAAGATTAAGTTCTGGAATTAAAACATTCTGTACATACTTTCTATTTTGCGGAGTATCCTTTAACTTCGTAGTTCTTTTATAACGAATATTATCCACATAATAATCTATATATAGCGTTTTTCCTCGTTTAATCATTTTTGCCATTTGTTACTATCCTTTCGAACAGTTACTTTATGAGAGTTCATTCTACCGAATCAATTAGAAAATTATCTAAATTGATTACATTAGTAGATGTATTCCCACACAACAAATCATGCATATTCTGAACATGATACCTAATAAGTTTTCCTATTTTTACATAGTGGACTCCTTGAATTAATTCTTTTTTACGAATAGTATCGGGATGAATATCATATTTGATTGCTAACTTTTTAATAGAGATATATTCATTTTTCATAATAGACCTTTAGTTGTTATATAAATGGCACGTCATAGCTTAACTCTTCTACAATACTAAATGTTAGGGGAACATGCGCTAACGCCCTTCGGTTGTTCACAGGTAAAATATCCGTGTATTCATTTAGGTTAATAACTTCTTCTTTCATCATATTTCTTTTTATCATTTCATTTTTTACAAGTCCAAAATGGACTAAATCTAAATTGCCTATATCTTGATTATCTAAAATCCTAAAGTATTGTGATAATTGATAATCACTTAACTTAGAAGGAACAACAGGCATCAAAATAAACTTATTAAGATCTTCATTAAAAGAATACTTTTCAAAATCTGAAACTATGGCTAAAAGTGCCTTTTTTTGGCTCTTAGGTTTATATTTCAATTTAAATGTAGATTTGATTTTAATCCTAGAATTTAGTATTAAATCTGTATTTTTTTGCCAAACTGTAATATCCTCAACCTCCCCTGTTTCATGGTTAAATCTCATATAGGAAAAAGTTGTATCATCAAATAGTCTATGTATTTCATTGTTTTTAATTAGCTGCGTAACTTTTAGATAATCATTTTTATAATTCTTAAAAAAATGTCTGACTTTTCGATAAATAGTGAGCGGTGCTAAAGTTCGAGAACAAAGGAATCTTCTAATATTATGCTTGATATACCAATAACTAGCAAATTGCGTTGATGTATCATTTTCATTTTTAAAAGTCTTTGTTACATATTTCATAATATATGCAATAGATCCACCTGCAGAGTTATACCACGTATATTTAAAGTCAATCGCTTTTTTATTAGAACCTAATTTTTCTTTGTCAGTAAAATAAGCATAGTATCTATGCTTAACAGGTAAGATATAATCATGCGGTAAAAACAACATAGCATGCAGGTGAGGAACCCCACTTTTATGCGGTTCATAAACCCTAAAATAGACTAGTCCATGCCCTAGTTCTTTTTTTAGTTTCCTAAATATTTGCAAAGATGTAAATCTGTTCCAGATTTGTGTCAACTCTTTTGCTGTCTCGTTTGGACTGATTTTTAAGTTACCTTCCCTATCCTTTTTATGAAACTTCGAAGGTGCTGTAAGTGTTATAAATACGGGCTTTAGATTTAAACTCTTTGCATAATCAAATATTGAATTAATCCGATTATTCATTTCAGCAAAGTATTTTTTAGGATTGAGATTAGCCGAATAGGTAAAATCTAAAGCTGTTTTTGATTCATCCCCAAAATCAAAGAATCTACTTAATAGATATTTCTTTTGCATGCTAATTTTTGTATCTATAACTTGAATATCTTGTTTTGTAATACCGTACATATTTTCCCTTTATTTGTTTGACGTAACTTTTTTAAAAGTAATCAAGGGCGACCGCTTCGCTGTCCGCCCAAACAAAATAAAACATCCGTTTTCTTTTGTTTAGGGCTTGGAGTCGCCTGTTATTGATTGCACTTATAGGAAGCCCAATATTATGTGATGTTTGCCTAGTACATATCAAACTTATTGAGCCACTTATAAATGCATTTATCTTTTAAATCACTTCTAATAAAATCGTCAAATTAGACGTTTTAACTTCTTCATTCTCATTTTTAAATAACCAACCTAAACCCCATATCTTAGATAAAAAAGGAGTTCCCGAAATATCTTTGAATGTCTCTTTTTGATTAATCCCTGTAAGTACAAAAGTTTCATTCTTTTTTAGTGTTACATACTGTTTAATATGACGTTTTGAAATAGTAGGTGTTTCACTAGTATCAAGTATATTTTCACTCGTTAAATCAATATCTAAAAACACATCATTATCGTTTATTGTTGGCAGTACTTGAAGCTTTAAGCCTACGTCTTTATATTTAATGGAGGTTGTTGTTTTTGTAATATCATCATTAGAAACTGTTTCACCTGATTTGTAAGGAATATTTTTGACTACTTCAAAGAGTGATTCTTTATTATCAAAGATAGTTATTGTTGGACTTGATAATATCTCTGTTAGATTATTACTATCCATAAACTTTATAAAGCTTGTTAGGTTTGTACGTTGTGTCGTTGTTACTGTATTAGAAACAGTAAAGGGAAATGCTAAGAGATTAAAGAAAAAGGATTCATTGGTATTTGATTTAATATTTAACTTATTATCAATTCCATACTCTTTGGCTTTTGCAATATTAGTATCAAGTATTGTTACTTTGAGTTTTAACTGTTTGGGTAGAGCATCAATAGTTTTAAACAATGTTGTTAGCTTTTTAAACTGTTTTGATGTGGATTCTACAAACAAGGTTTTTAAGTTCTTAACATAGGTACTCTTATACGGATATAGTTTCATTATCTCTTTGATATCTTCATCATTAATATAATCAAACTTGTATTTATATACTTTAGCTGTACCTTTTAAAACACTTGTAATAAAAAAATGATTCTTTCTTAGTTGTAGTTTTAGGTTATTGTTTTTAAGTATGGTTTCTAAGATGTCATAATACATTTTTGTATTAACATCGGATGCAATAAATAAAGAGAATTTTTTATCAATCTTTTCATCAATGATAATTGAGATATTCTTTTGTTTTGAGACGATTCTTACATAATCTCTTAGTGTTATATCTATGAACTCACTTGCTGTTAAACTTAGTGTTGCTAATAAAATCAATAATAGTTTTTTCATACCGTACCCTTTTTCTATAATTTGATATTTAAATCATTTAGCTGCTCTTGTTTTGAATCCTCTTGTGGAAGAATAAAAAACTGTTGTAAATCCTCTTTGGTTGTTCTTATATACATTTCACGTAAAGTAAAATTTTTGTTTGATATCTTGGTGTATTTTGAAAGGACCTTGGAATCAGTCTCTTTTATAAATTTTCTAAAGTGTTGAATTGAATAGTAGGAATCATAAATGTAATATCCATCTTTAGAGTTAAACTCTATTTTTATTACGTAGTTATCTTCATTTAAAGACTCTACATGTTTTACATTATGTTTTGGGTTGACAACAGGTTGTTTATGTATTGTTTGACTTTTTTGTGACTCTTTTATTTCTTCTTCATTTTCTACTTCTAAACTCTTAAAAATATATGTAAAAATTGCAACTGTTAAAACCAAACCTAATAGTGCTATATAGATGAACTTAGTTAATATTGATTTTTGTTTTGAGGTATTGCCACTTGTATATAAATCGAAAACTTCTTTTCTAGTTTTGATACTTGATTTATTAAACATATCACTTTTACGCATTGCAAAAGTCGCATAATGTTTATAGGCAAGGGTACTTGAAAATAGTTTTTTACTTCGTGGTTGAGCTTCAATAAATATCTCTGGAATTGCTCTATATTTTGAGTTAACTAAACCTTTGTTTTGAGTGAGTAAATCTATTTCATGATGTAGGTGTCTATGATAGGTTAACCAATATATTTTTATTTTATCTTGGTTTGCTAAAAAATCATGACACTCATCAAAGACAATTAGACAGTTAAAATATCCATGCTCTTTCGAGTGTTCAATTAAATGTTCATCGACATTATCACTATTTTTATGTAAATCATAAAGAGCATGTGACTCTTTTAAGTAGTTATAGAAATCATCAACATTAAGCTTTTTTAATTGAATTCCATTTTGTGGAAATTCATCTAATTTTATACCATTGATATTTGTATAAATGACTTCAATATTTTTTGATAACTGATGATTTTTAGACATGACATTATATATCTTATCTATAGAGAAATAACTCTTACCACTTCCCGGAAATCCAGTTATAAAAGTAACCATGACTAAGCCCTAATAAACGCTAATATTTGACGAGCAATAAATCCCGTTATGAGAAAATTAAAGACCACTTTTAACGCATTTAAAAATCCTAAGTATGAAGCCAGTGTTAATATTTGTGATACGTTGGTTAAACTCCCAGATGCTTTAGAGATAAAAAAATCAACCGTAAAAGAAACAAGACCAAAGAAAAAGCCAAAGATAGCAATTTTTTGAACAATAGGATTTTTAGCTATGACTCCTAAAAACTGTAAGATGATTGTAATAACTGCAGGCATATTAATTTCCTTTAAATACTAAGAATATTCCAAAGAGGTACGCACAAGCTAAAAAGATATTTCGTATATGATCTACATATGCAGAGATATAAGAAATATCAAACACCTTGTACGTTTTACCTAATAGACTAAATGAAATAGCACTAGGAGCAGAGCCATAACCACCAATACCAAAAACGTTAGAGTAATTTGAAAAGGCACTTGATAATGTTGATTCATAATCACTTCTAAATGCTGTTAAATCATCATTGATATTGTTATCACTTACATGATTACTTGCTACATCGTCTAAGGCTTGCTCTTGGGTAGCTTCATTTTCTAATTTTGTATCAATATTGGTTAGGGTTGTATTGAGATTTTCAAAGTTGGTATCAATAGTTGTTAATGAGTCATTGACATTAGTATCTAACTCTTGAATTTCAGTAACTATATCTTGATTTTTTAACTCTATTTCATCAATATAGGGGATTAGTTGGGTAACATCATACTTATCATCTGTTGTAGTTGTTGTATCCCCTCCACTATTTCCACCACCCGTATTATCACTACCTCCACCCGAATTATCTCCGCCACCAGTAGAATCAGGTAGATTATAAAAACAGTACCCCGTTGTACAGCTTGGGTCTAAATGAGGATTTGAAAAGTAGTACTCTATACCATCCCCATTATCATTAAACATACTTTGGCATGAACTGTTGCCATCTACTACAGATTGAAAAGTTAATCCGTTAACTATGTTTGAGGGTGGAGTTGTTAAAGCTTCACAAGTAGGTATATTTAAATTACCCGTTCCCGTAGTTAATATTTTAACTTTAATCCACTCATTCGCGTTTCTTCCTTGAAATATAATTAATTTTTCACCCGAAGACCAGTTACTACTAATACTTCCATATGGAGCACATTTTATCCCATCATATGAAGCTACATTTTCTGCTAATATCCATGATGAACTATTTGCCCAGTAATCATCTGTTGTATAACTTTTTGAAGAAACAGATACCGTATGATATTTATTGTTTTCCGCACTTCCACTAGAGTTTAACTCATTACATACTTCAGAATCTGAAAAGATATACTTATCTTCAACAGGAACATTTTCTAAAGTATAGGCATGAACAAAATTGATAAAAACCAGTACCAAAAGTAACTGTTTCATGCTTCCATCCTTGAGACAATAATTACACCCCATACATAACTAAATGCTAATAGTGTATTGCGTATAAATGGTATTTGTTCATCAAAAGTAGTTACATCAAAAGCAGAATAAGTATGACCTAACAGAGTAAAAGTTATAGCACTTGGAGCAGTACCATAGTTTCCAAAGCCAAAAATATTTGCGTGATTATTAAAGCTGTTTTCAATAGTTGATTGAAAGGTCGTTGTAAAATTTGATAATTCATTTGTAATATCTAAACTATCAATATAAGTATCATAAGTTGGAAGTGTTGTATCAAGATTATTTAGACTTAAATCTCTTTCATTCATATCAACTTTACTGTTCATATTTTGTAAAGCTGTTTTTTGTTGCGATAGTAAATCTTCCCATTCATCAATATAAGATATTAAATCAGGTTCTTTACAAGCTTCTCTTTGTGCTTTTGCTTCTTGTGGTGTTGGAGTTGTTATATACTCTTCTTCTATTGCTGATAGATTTGCATTTCCTATTCCTAAATCACTATTATCATTGACATCATAAGCACCAAAGGAAAAGTTTGTCGTATTACGTGGCATACATGGATATGAATTAACTAAAATTGTATTATTAGTATAGAGTCCATCTATTACAGTTAAAAGTTCTTGTGTTCCACTACCTATTGTCACATCCCAACAGTGGTCAAGTTCCCATGAGCAATAAGCATCGATGATGATATTACTAGTACCACTTCCACCACATACAGGACTAGTATCATCATAGAAAGTAACGACAGAGTTTGCAGGGTCAATATCTCCATACAAATAATCATCTTCTAATTCTGCACCAATTGCTAAGATAGTGATATTAGGAAATTGTGAAAAGTTATAAATAGTATCTGCTTTCAAGTCACCTTTACACGTTATATTATATGTTGCAAATAATGTGTTAAGGACTAAACCTAGAAGAAGTAAAGCTTTCATACTATGACCTTACAAGACGTAAGATAACAGTAAATCCCCAAGCAATTAATCCTAAATTCATATTCAATGAATAGAAGTAATCAAAAGCTAAATTCCCTGTTATTTCATAGACAATCATCATATCCACCTAAACAAACCAAAGAGGAATAAAAAAGAGATACATACTCCACTAAAAGCCATCATTAAATTAAAATCATTTTGAGAGAGTCCAAGTTGTGTTAAGTTTCTATAATTGATATTTGATACTGTTTGAGTTTGATAGTCATTGATTGTGTTTTCATTTAAAGAGCATTGATTATTTTCATATACATATCCCGATTGAAAAGAGATATTTTTATATTGTGCTTGATTGATAGAGGTGTAGTAGTATGGGTTTGAACTTTTTATAAAATAGAGTCTATTGTTTTTATAGTAGTAATCTTCTACACAGTAGCTATAGGTTTTATTGCCTTTACCATAGGTTAAAAGTTCTTGTGAAAATGAGATAGTAAAAAGAATGATGAATAATAGGATTGTTTTCATAGGACTTTCTTTTTATGGACAAGGGGAAACGAATCCCCAAATCCCACTCTATAATAGAGATTTAACTTTTTTGAATCCGAAGATTAACACTGCAACACCAAGTACTGCACCAAACACATTCGTCACTGAACCTGTAGCATCTGCCATATCAGGAGCAGCTAAAGCAGCAGCGTGAACTGGAACACCATTTGTAACAGCAATACCAACTAAAGCTAATCCAAAAGCTTTAGCACCAGCAGAAACTTTTTTAACTGCACTTGAAACAACCTCAAACGATTTTTTAATCATTTTTAACATACTTTTTCCTTTGTATTGGGATAACCTATCCCCTGTATTTTTTGTTAAATCTCACTGCCTAGAAAAGAGAGACTTAATCAAAAATACAATTGGGGACTTATATTCGCGTACGGTTACGAAATGCCCCATAAATTACTTTATTGTTAAAATATCTTTTTCATCATGGATTAAGAACATATCACCATCTTTACCACCATAAGATACAAGTAAGTCTTTACCGTCTAACTCATTATATTTATTAACCAGTGTTGGAAGTTCTTCATCATTACATTTGATTTGTAGGATTTGAGAGTTTGCAACTTTTGTTTTAATCTCAACGCCATTAACCTCTTTTGTTTTATATGATTTCATAATAAATTTCAATTTGACACTTGCACCATAAGGCTGTTTTGTCTCTTGAATAACTCCACTTGATACGAAGTCAACACCATCTAATGTTCCATAGATATAATTTCCATGGTCTTTGATTTGAATTTCTTTAGTCATTTTTTTCCTTTATGCTAAGTCATACCCTTTTAACATAACGACTTTGAAAGGGTATGTTTCAAAGCCGAGTGAATCTAATTCACTATGAAACCAATTTACAATTAGCTTGATAGAAAATTAGATATTTTCAATTTCATTCATAATGATTTCACTCAAATTATCAATCTTTTTATTCAATTTGTGATATTCAAAAGTCAAACCTTTGTCTAAAAGTTTTATTCTTTTGTCATGGGCTTTTTGTCTTGCATTTAATAATTTATTGAAGTTATATTTTTTCATTATGCATCCTTTAGAAAATCATAAATAGTTGTTTGTTTTGGTTTAATGAAATCAAAGATAGATGATTGGTTTTTATGAATAATTATTTCTTCATTATTTGATAGTGTAAAAGTAGATAAAACTCTGTTATTTAGATTTACAATCTTGTCTAGTTTTGTTATTTTAGTTGATGTATCAATAGGATTATGATAATATTCTTGTAAATTAGTAGGCATATTTAACATTTGAATTACCCCTTTCAATGTTGAATAAATAAATAGACAAAAGAATTGTAACGCATTTTGCAAACATTGTCAACTCATTTTGCGTAATAAAAGAGGAAAAATGTTAGATATTAATGAAATATTGAATAGATTGTACGAAAAAATGGGAGTTTCAAAAGATTCCGAATTTTGCAAAAAAATGGACTTAAAAGCTAGTACAGTAAGTTCTTGGAGAAAAAGAAACTCAATTCCATACGATATGATTGTAGATTTGTCGCATAATGCAAACTTTTCTATAGATTATGTGATAAAAGGCGTAGAAAATAAAAATGTAGAAAACATTAATTATAAAGAAGAATTACTAAAAACAATAGAAAATTTAAAAAATGAAGATATTCAATGTCTTTATCATATCGCCAAATCTAAAGAATTAAGAAAAAAACACTAAAAATCAATATTTTACTTAATCCCTGTCACAGTTTCTGTCACAAAAAAAAGAAATTTCAAAAAAAAGATAAATTACTAAAATAATTCGAGAATGTTATAAAATTAGTGTATTTATAAAATAAGTTTTTGATATTATAATTCTTTAAAATACTTAAATAAATATGCATTTAAATTAAAAGGAATATAGTGGGATTCTGGAGTGAAATCGATATACTTATGCAAGAGGGAATGACTAAGGAAGAAGCAATATATAAATATACAAATAATAATAATTTAACAATCCATGAAGCAGCAGTTATTGCGCTCAAGGAATTGGGTAAAGAATCGGACTATCTTGAAATTTATAATTATATAATTGAAAACAAACTATATTTCTTCGGTGCAAAAAAAGAAAAACCAGAACAAGTACTAAGAGCAGTTATAGAAAGAAAATGTATTAATTCAAACCAGTCCTACAAGACAAAAGAATTATTATTCTACAAAGATAAAAACAAATATGGCTTAATAGAATGGTTTTCAAAACAAAGAGAAGATGCAACAGCAGAAGAAAGAAAAAGAAAAATTGAAAAGGAAAAAACAAATTTAGATAAAAGAATTCATGAACTTGAATTAAAATTAACTAAAGAAATAGAAGATAAATCTAAATTAGAAAAAGAAAAGCTTTCACTAGAAAAAGAAAAAGATGAATTAATAAAATATGAAAAAGAAGTAAGTAGAATTAAATCTGCAATTGAAATACTAAAAGTGCCTGCTACTCAATTAAAAGATTCAAAAAAGAAATATGAAGAATTCAGAGATAAATTTAGTGATTACGCAGATTGGTTATTCTATATTTCAGCCTCTCTATTTGCAATTATAATTACGCTTCTGCTGATTTCTTTTGGATTTGATATATTTGAAAAAAATGTTAATTGGGCACTGTACTTAATCATAACATTCCCTATAGTTTTTCCTACTATTTTAAGCTTCCTTTTTACAAGACAAGCAAATATAAAATCTAAAGAAATAGAAAAAATCAATAAAAGATTCATTCTTATCCATGAAGTTAATAGAGCATTAGAAGCTTTAGTTGAAATAAATAGAGGGAAAGACATGGATGGAAAAACGGAGAAAATTATTGATAAACTAATCGACAATATTTTAGATTTTGCTACAGAAAAAAATGATGCCAAAGAAGACTCTAAAGATGACGAAGACTCTAAAAATGAACTGTTAGATTTAAATAAAAAAGTCAATCAAATAATAAATGCAATGAAAACAAATACTATTGAATAAAAGGGATAATTAATGGAAGAAATAGAAATAAAAATGAATGCACAAAGAGTGGTGAATGCCATTTCAAGAATAGGCTATTCAACGCATTCTGCAATAATGGATATAATTGATAATTCAATTACAGCAAAAGCAAGCAAAGTGACTATTGAATTTATTCCTTTTGAGGGTATGACTTTAAACCAAAAAAACACTTCAGAAGTAATTAGAATAATTGATAATGGAAATGGAATTAATAATGAGAAAATTAAAGATGTTCTGCGACTGGGTTCTTCGCATGAAGGGTATGAACATAATAGTTTATCAAAATATGGAATGGGTTTAAAATCTGCAGGTTTTTCTCTTGGAAAGTGTATTAAGATAATTAGTAAACAAAATGATGTCTTTTCTGATATATTTTTTGTAGATGTTGATAATATAACAGAAAAATATGTAATTCATAGATATGAAATAACTGAATCAGAAAAAGAAACTTACTCTTCTATCATTAATAATAAAAGTGGAACAGTAATTGAAGTTAGTAAGACTGAAGATAGCAATAATATGTCTATTAATGGTATTGTAAAGAATTTAAATGAAAAATTGGGAGTGACTTATTATGATTTTTTAAAAAGTGATGAATTGGAGATAATAATTACTTGTCCATTATTTCAGAATAATATAACAGTAAAATCTCATGACGTACTTTTTGAAAGTGATGCAAATGAGTACTATGATAAAGATAATTATGACTGTAAAAAACCATGTATATCCTTTAATGATACTTTTTATTTATCAACTGACGAAAGTATTCAAAAAGCAGAACTTAAAGTTGTAATATTTCCTAAAGATAGAATGAAAAATTATGTAGGTTTTTCGGAAGAGGAAAGAAATAAAATTAAAAACTATGATGTAGGGAAAAAATATAAAGGTTTTTTTGTTTATAGAAATAATAGATTAATTAGCTGGGCAGACCACTTAGAAGGTATTGTAGGTAGGGATAACTTAGGTTTTAGAGCTAAATTAAAAATATATACTTGTCATGATGACATTCTTCATGTAGATGTTTCTAAACAAAGACTTAATATCCCTGAAAATATTTTAGTGATTATTGAAGGATTAGTAAGAAATTCTTTAAAAGATTCAAAAGAAATATTCAAGAAATGCGATTCACTTTTTCTTGATGATGATGGAACAGAGTTTAACCAAAAAAATATAGAGTTATCAGCAGAAGACCCTGATTCTGACCCAAGAAGTGATGCAGTAAACCCTGAAATAAAGAGAAGAAAAGCTCAATTAGTTGAAAAAAGTAAAGATACTAATGATGATGACGAGAATACTGAAACAAATGATACAACAGAAGAGCCTGTATTTAAAAAAATAAGATACTCAAGTGAAGTTGATTCAAGATTTTTTTACGAAGCTAAATATCATCAAAATTATGGTGATTATGTTCTAATAAATAAAAACCATAGTTTCTATAAAGATGTAATAGTTAAATTTGATGATAAGAACCCAGTAAAACAATCAATAGAAGCATTAATATGGAGTATAGCAGCATCTGACAACTTAACATATAGTAAACTTGAAGAAGTAAATGTTGCTGACATTGAAAAAGTTTTTGAAAAATTCAATAGTGTTTTTTCAAATACTGTCAATAATTGGACAGCTATTAATAGGGATTTATTTAATAATGATTAAACAATATTGTACACTTGACTATGAACCTCATGTATATTTTATTATTAAAGAAAATTGTATTTATATTGGTGAAACTCAACGTTCTGCAGTAAGAAGATGGGGAAGTCATCTATATGAAAGAGGAAGTTTCTCTAAAAATTTATATAAAAAAAGCCCATATATATATTTTTTAGATAAAGAGATTTATTTTTTTAGTTATAATTTATCAAAAATAAAAACTTATATTGATAAAGCATATTTAAAAAGAGAAACTCAATATATTGAAGCTACAATACATAGATTATTTTTAAAAAGTATTATAAATACTAAATATCATTTAATTTCAAATGTTATAAGAACTGATCCAAGGAGCTCATATAATAAGCATCTTTCAGATCAGGTAGCAGAAGAAATATTTATTGAATTCCTAAATGAAGAAAAAGATTTTAAAAGTCTTGTTGCATAAATTCAAAAATATTACTGTCATGTTTAAGTGATGATTTTAAAATCAAATAACCTCTAAGGATATGTCTTTGGAGGTTTTCTTCTAATTCTTTATTTGAACCAATAGAAACATTATCAAAAACCTCAATCATTTTTCCATAAAGTTTCGTATAATCTTCCTCTTCTTTATCTTTACCAGTAATTTGTTCTAGCCTATACTCTTTTCCATCCCATGATTCAGGAATTGGATTTTCAAAACCTTTATCAAGAGAAAGTGAGATATTCATCATAAATCTTAATATAACCCATTTTGGTTCATTTTCAAGGTTTAAAAGCTTTGATAGTGGGAAAATGTATTGTTCTATTTCATTTGTTGTTTTAATCATGCTATCTCCTCTACTTTTGAACCTACTTCATCTTTTTGGATTTGGTAAGTTTTTATATTTAGATTTTGAGTTTTTACAAAATCATGCTCACTATCTGTTACTAATAAAATAAGCGTATCAAATGATAGGTAACAACTATTTAAAAGTAACTCTCTGTTTTTATTAGATAATCTACCAAATGGAGTATCAACCATAATGAAAGAAGCAAATTCTTTGAACTCTAAAATAGTCTTAACAATCATAAAATTTAAAACTTGTTTTTGACCAGCTGAAAGTAACTCTGTACTTAATAGTTCATCTTTTTTATCAGTAATTATAATATTAAGATTTTTATCAATATTTATATCTTTGATATGCTTATATTGATTTAAAAACTTAGAAGAATTGCTTTTAAGTTTATCATTAAAAATAGATAGATTATTATCAAGTCTTTTATTGTAAACTTTTTGACTTACTCTTGAGATTATACGTAACTCTTCGTAGCCTTTTAAAAATGCATATTTATGTTGATTTTCTTTAAAAACTTGAGTTAGTATTCTGTTTATTTCTTTAGCTTTAATAGTATTTGTTTCAATAGAGTCTTCTAAATCATGAAGTGCTTTTTCAAACTTATTCAGGTTTTCTTCTTTTTCGTCTCTTGATTCAATTAATGAACGCATCATCTCTTGTTCCATAACAGAGTCTTGAACTTTTTTTATTTTATCTTCAATTTGAGTAATTGCTAACTTTAAATCCTTCATCTCTTCAAGAAGATTTTTGAATTCATCTTTTGACATCGTAAGCTCTATTTTTGAAGAACTAGAAAGAAGATTAGTTTTAAATAAATTAAGAATTTCTTCATTTTCTAAAGGTGAGTTTAGTTCTTGAATAAACTTACTAAACTTATTGTTGAAAAGTGTTTCATCTTCTATTTTTAATGCACTTTCACTTCTTCTTTTCATTGAATTTAAAAGTTTTGAGTTTAGTAGTAGAGGCATTTGCCATAAAATAATTTCTTTAAAAACTTCAGTTTTTTTATCTAATCGTTCTTTTAATACATCTACCTCTTCATAAAGTTTATTTACTTTTTTACTTCTATTTCGTATTTGAGTATTTGATTTTTGAAGTTCCATTTTAAGAACTTTAAACTCTTTTTCTTTTAGTTCTAACTCTTCTTTTTGATTTGAGACTAATTCTAATATATCTAGTCTTTCATTTTCTAATGTTAATAACTCTTGGGATTCCTCATCATTATTCTTTTCTAGTAGTTTCTTAGCTACTGATTGAGAATCTTTTTGAGTATTTACAAGTAAATCTAAATCAAAAACATAATCAAAAATAGATTTTAGTTTAGTATTTGAAAGAAGAAGTAAGTTATTACCAACTTCACCATCATAAAAAAGAAAGTCAATTAGAAAATCAGGTATTTTATTTTGAATAAAATGTTCTGCTTCATCATCTTCAAACTTTTCACCATCTTTCATTACTATTGAAAGTGATTCTTCTAACTCATTTGTTAAATCCCAACCTCTTCTTATATTAAATTCATCAAAGTCAAGATTTACCCAACACTTCTTTTCTTCTGCATTATTATTTAGTACAGAGTTAATATCTATATTTGATTGTCCAAGACATAGTTTTATTGAGTTTAATATTGATGTTTTACCAAATCCATTTGTTCCTATAATACAAGAGATATTATCAAATAAAATAGAGTTGACACCATGATAAGAGAACATGTTATTAAGTGTAATACTAGTTAGTTTCACGATATTCTCCTTTATAAAAATCAACGACTCTTTTTTCTATATCGTTTAAAATTCCATATCTATTTGAGATATTTTTTCTATATGCTTCAAGCTCATAAATTCTTTCAAAAAGGTCTATATTAAAATTTTCTTCATTTAACTCTTCAAGCTCAACTCTTAGTTCAGTTGTAGTTGTTTTATCAATCAACCTATTAAACTTTTGTGCTGTTCTATATGCATTATTTGAAATATCACCATCAAAATTCCAGTTACGTTGAATAAGTTCTATCTCATCATCTTTTATTAATTCAATATGCTCATCGGGGTTATAATCAGAAGCACCTTTTTTCATTTCATGATAGTTTTTATTTACTTCTTCTTGAGTTTTTAATAAATCTTCTAAAAGTTCTTTTCGAATTGGCATTAAAAATGGTCCTGCACCAACTTGTCCAGTTCTTCTTCTGGTGTCTCTTTTGGTAGTATCATTTCTATACTTATATATCTTTTCTCTATAATGCCAAAGTGGAATCATCCACTCTTCACCATTTCTAAGCATACCTTCCATTGAACGGTCAGTTTCTACAACGGTACATACCCAACAACCAAATCTCGTCTTTCCACATGATGGAGACTCTGGGTTTAACGCAATATTACAATCACCTTCTCCTGAACCTTTATCATAAAGACTCATCATATATTCATGACTTCCCCATGGGAAAGGATTTTTAGAAAGGTATGTCCATACTTCTGCATTTGTCCAGTATTTAATAGGTGATAATACATAGGCATTTGGAATAGAATCATGTACGGATAAGCCTCTGTGATTTAAAACTCGACCTTCGATTGAATTTGACCTTGCTATTGATTCATCTGTTCTAACACCTAAAAGCATTAAAATAGATTGATGTTTATTTACTAAAGTTTTTAAAAATTCAGTTGCAGGGTCAATTTTCATTCTTTCTGTACACCATCTAAATGAACTAGTTGGGGCAGGATAGCCTTTTCCTAACATAAGTGTCCAGAAGGATTCTTCTAGTTTTGGTTCTAATTTATGAGCTGATAATTTTAAATCAGATTCATTTGCAAAATCTGTAATTTGTTGAATTCTAGTTTTTGTATATTTTTCTATGATTGGCATTTCAACTGTCGTATCAGAAGAAACAACATAAACATGTTTAGTATCTTTTCCTTCTGCGTGTAATTCTTGTAACATTACAATTACCAAGTGTAATACAGTTGTGGAGTCTTTACCACCTGAATAAGTCACTACCCAAGGGCGGTTATCAGAGAAGTATTGTTCCTTGAGTGCATCTATCGTTTTTCTTGCTATTTCCATTATACTTTTTTTCTTTTTAGTGACGGTTTTATTTAATGTAAATTTATACATTGTTCCGTTCATTTTAATGGGATTGTACCCAAAAGTAAATTGAAACTGCCTTTTGTTAAAAATCATTTTGATTTTCCTTTTTTAACTTAAAAAACTGTTCCCAATTTTGTTCCCAAAACGTACTGAATCATAAAGTAACTGTCACAGTTTTTGTTTAAATAAAGGTAAAATCCATAGATAACTAAGTAAGAATGGATTTTGAATAAAAGGAAATCATAAATGGCAAAAATTACACTTGATATTGATAACAAAAACCTTCCTACTGTTTTAACTATTTTAGAGAATCTCAAAGAGGGATTAATTACAAATATAAACACACAAGCTAATACAACACAAAGTAAACCCATTTCATCATCTATAAGTAGTTCATCAAACAAACGCTATTTATCCAAAGATAAGTACAAACAAAAACTTAGCCAACGTCCTTTAGAAGATGGCTTTTTAGCGGGGAAAACATCAACGGGTAAGTATCTCTCACCAAACGATTTCAAAAATAAATTACATACTAAATAGGATTCATAATGCAAATTTTTATCGCTTTTTTATTACTCTTAGCACTACTTGTTTTTATTATTTATAAAGTCAATAACCAATTTGAAAAACGAGAATTTATTATCTTAAGTATTATTCTTGTTATTACAATTGGAGGTTATCTTTTTTATGATAAAAATCAAGATGAACGTTTTCCAAAACAGTTTAAAGCTCTCTATTTAAAACACAATAAAATTGATATTTCTAATCTATCTTATGAGCTTCTCAATAACAAAAATATTAGTTCAAAAAACTATTTTATTTATAAGTTTACTTACGTGATTAACAAAGAAGGCAAAAATAGTATTTGTGTTATGCCAAAAGTGGAGATTGAGAAGATTGGCAATGATTTTGTATTTAAAAGTTTTAATCAGTTAAAAGAAGAGTGTCAGGTTCAGTAACCTACTCTTCTAAACTTAACAGGTAGATATTCGTAAACTCAAAACAACTTTTTACAACCTTTGTAAAAGTGATTGTCTCTTCATAAGTGATTTTTTTATCTTCAACATTAATAACAGTAAGAGTTTCTAAAATACGTTCTAATTTTTTATAGTTACAATTTAACTCTTCACATACATAGTCATACATTGCGGTTTTAAATTTCGTTAACTCTTCATTGAGTGAATATGCTAAAAAGAGTTGAAAATAACTTGCCGCTACAAAAGTCAAACCATCACTAACGACTTTGTTTACATTGATACGATTATATTCACGTGCTACTCTATAATGACAATAGGCTAAATCACTTTTATCTTTTAAAAAGTCCTCTTCAACCATGAGGTTTGAATAGGCATTATTAAATAGACATTTCCATTTTTTTAAAACTTCTACAGATTCATTTGATAGTTTATCATTAAACTCTAATCCCATTTGTTCTCCTTGATACGTTATATGATTATATTCCTGCCTTGCTTAAAAGTAAAAATAACTATGGTATAATTTCCCATGAATCTAATAAAAAACTACTCAAAAAAAATCAAAAAAACAGTTGAAATTCTAGAGGGAACCCCTTATCATTTACTTGATACCAATACACCTTTATTAAAAGCAGCCTTTGATATTGCCTATGAAAACAGGCTCTTTGCATTTTATAAATATGACTCTCAATTACAAGATAGTCTAAAACGAAAACTTTTTAGTAAACTTACTCCTATTTCAGGGAACCTCTCTTTTTTAGCTATTCAAATATTAGCGGCAAACTCAATTATGAATAAAAATAACTTTGCTAAAAAAGAATACTATGCTAAAAAGAAGTGTGGTATTGCAATCAATCACTTGCGTGCCAATAAAACAATTGTAGAAGCAACGCAAACTGAAGATGGATATAAACTCAATGGAACCCTCACGTGGGCAAGTGGTTATAAAATCTTTGACCATCTACTTATTGGTTTTCATTTTAACAACAAAGAGTATGAGGTCATGGCTCGTTTTCAAAAAGCACAAGGTTTTACAATACTAGAAGCCCCAGAAACTTTTGTAGGATTTGGTCTCAATACTGTTAATATCAAACTGGACAACTTTTTTGTGGAAAAAGCAAATGTTGTTTCATCAAACGATATAGGAAACTACACACGAAATAAATCTTTATCCAAAACAGTGCATTATGCTCTGTATGGATTAGGTCTTGGTGCAGTTGATGCTATCGAAGATGAACGTCTAAAAAAAGAGAGTCTAAAAAGACTTAAAAAAATCAAAAAAGCTTTTAATAATTCCACTTGTGGTGAAGAGTTAGACCAACTTCGAATCAAACTTTTTATAACTGTACAAGGAATGATAACAACCGGTATGGTTTTAAATGGTGGAAAATCTATCTTAATAGAAAAACGACTACAACAATATTATCGTGAGTTAATTATGTTTAATTCAAATGGATTAAACAGTACTATTAAAGGACTGTTTTTAGAGGACTACTTAAAAAAGAGCTAATCTTTTTTTTGAAATTGCAAATATAATTCATATTGAGAGGGGTATCGTAACTCCTCTTTTTTTAATCTGCTTATATCATAAAAACCAACATCTCTTATCTCAAATAAATAGAGCACTGTTGGTTTAAGTTCTTTAGGATATTTTTTAATTTTACAGGCAAAGATATAAAACCCATTTGAAAACTGTTTTAATAATGAAGTCGCTTCAACAACAATTTGCGTCTCTTCATAAGTTTCACGAATTGCTGTTTGAACTGCTGTTTCATTACTATTTGCAAGTCCTCCAGGAATACTAAATTTTCCACTGTTTTGAGTTACGAGTAAAACCTTGTCGTTATGTTTTACTAAACATCCCGCATTACCAATTAAACTATTAATATCTGAGGCATTACTTCCTGTGACAATAAAAACAAAAAGTAGAAGTAATGTTTTCATCTATTATGCAGGCTTGAAACTTTTAGTTGTTTTACAAACATGAGGAAAGAGACAATTATCGCAATCAGGTTTAATAGCTTTACAGGTATACCGCCCAAACAGAACCATGGCTTGATGGAAAATATGCAAGTCGCCTTTGAGTTTTTTAACTAAATGCTCTTCTGTTTGTTCCACTGTTTTTCCATCACTAAGACCTAAACGATGAGAGACTCTAAAAACGTGAGTATCTACAGCCATAAGATTTGCACCTTCTGCTTCAATCATAAATACATTAGCCGTTTTATTTCCAACACCTGCGAGTTTGATTAGCTTTTTCGTATCATGGGGAATATCGCCACCATGTAATTCAATAACACTTTGTGCCATCTTGATAATATTTTTTGCTTTATTATTAAAAAATGAACACGTTTTAAGTAACTCCTTCACATCATCTAAATTAGCTTCTGCCAAATCAAAAGCAGTAGGATATTTTTCAAACAGTGCAGGGGTAATAATATTCACCCGTTTATCCGTACATTGAGCTGAAAGTATGATAGCAATAAGTAGTTCAAAATCATTCGTATACGTGAGTTCCGTAACAGCATCAGAGTATTTTTCAACAAAGGCTTCTTTTATTATTTCTATGTCTTTTTTCGTGGCTTTCTTCATTCGTGGCATCTTCTTTATTTTTTATAGTGAAATTTTAATGAGTTTTTTTTAAGATAAAGTTATATATATGCTTTAATATAAAGGAAAGAGTATGTATTATGTTATCTTTACACTTGTGATTCTCTTCTTTATTTTCTACTATATGCCTACGATAAAACGAAAATCAAAGAATTTAGAAATAAATAGTTTTTGTGACAGGAATTGTGACGTTGATTTAATATTATTGTCTAAAATCTACAAAAAGGAATTAAATGGGAAGATTAGAATTTGAAGGATGGAATGTAACTATTGATAATTTAGCGCAATTAAACTCAGAAACTGAAATTAGTAGACTTGGGCTCATATTTAAAATAGACGGTGACTGTACATATGCAGAAGCTGAAGGTAATACGGCAGTTGTATATCTAATATTAGGAGAAGTCAAAAAGCATATTATAGAAGGCTCTTTTACTGTAATTCAAAATGCTGGTAATGGGGAAAATATTAAATACACACTTAGTTCAAGTTTTGTACTAGAAAATAAAAAAGATATAACAAAGATTATAGACTAAAATTTGATAAGAGGAATTAGATTTTAGTTTATAGCAAGGCGGAAATTTGATAATCGTAGGATTAACCTTGTAGGTAATGAGTAGATTATTCAAATTTTCAACGAAGTTAGAAGCTAAAAGATAGTTTCTATTATCAAAGTTTCTTTATCTTCTCAATCTCATCCCTTAAACGAATCGCCTCTTCGAAGTTTAAATCCCTCGCCGCTTTCGTCATCGCCTTATTCAACTCAACCAACATTTTCTTTCTTTCTGCTGCTGGCATTTTTTCCATCTTATCCATTTTCCAAGCAACATCATCGTACTCTTCCATTTTTAGATTTTCATCAAGTGTTCGTTTAGTTGTTGTTGGAGTGATACCATGTTTTTTATTATGGGCTTGCTGAATTTCTCGTCTTTTGTTTGTCACATCAATAGCAAACTGCATGGAGTCTGTTATTTTTTTGGCAAATAAAATAACACGACCATTTTCATTTCGTGCTCCTCGTCCCATGGTTTGAATAAGTGAAGTTTTACTTCGTAAGAACCCTTCTTTATCTGCATCTAAAATAGCCACCAATGATGTTTCTGGAATATCTAAACCTTCTCGAAGTAAGTTAATCCCTACAAGAACATCAAACTCTCCAAGACGCAGTTCTCGTATGATTTGGTTTCGCTCGATGGCATCAATTTCACTGTGCATGTATTTGACTTTGATTCCTAAATCAGAATAATAGGTTGTTAACTCTTCTGCCATTTTTTTGGTTAGAACCGTCACTAAAACTCGTTCGTTTTTTTCAACTACTTTTTTGATTTCGTCATGCAGTTTTTCTACTTGGTATTCACTATCTTGGATATCAATAACAGGATCAAGAAGTCCCGTTGGACGAATAATTTGTTCTGCAACGACTGAACTCATATTAGTTTCTAATTCATTTGGAGTAGCACTCACAAATAAATAGTGGGGTGCTTTGTTAATAAATTCATCAAACATTAGTGGGCGGTTATCTAACGCACTTGGTAATCTAAACCCATACTCAACCAAAACTTCTTTTCGACTTCTATCTGCTGCGTGCATTCCTCTAAACTGTGGCAGTGAAACGTGTGACTCATCAACAATGAGTAAAAAGTCTTTTCCTATTTGTTCAAAATAATCCATCATCGAGTATGGGGTTTCACCCGGTTTCAGACCAGTTAAGTGTCGAGCATAGTTTTCTATTCCCTTACACATACCCGTACCTTCTATCATCTCTAAATCGAACTCTACTCGCTGTTTTAAACGTTGATGTTCTACGAGTTTATCATTTTCTTTTAGATTTGTTAAACGTTCATCTAACTCCTCTTCGATTTGTTTAACTGCACGACCGAGGTTATCACTAGTAACAACAAAGGGGTTAACAGAGTAAATCGTCACATCTTGAACATCTTTGTTTCGGTTGTTAGTTAAATACTCATGAATAGATATGGATTCAACTTCATCTCCAAAAAATTCTACTCGTATGAACTCATCTTCCCAATAGGCCGGAAATACATCAATAACATCACCATTAACACGAAAATCAGCACGGTCAAAAAACTTATCATTTCGTTTGTAACCCATATCTATAAGTTTTAAAAGAAGTTGTCGTTGTGAGTACTCAAATCCTACTTCTAGTTTTTGAACCATGGATTTGTACTCAGCTGGATTTCCTAATCCATAGTTTGCAGATACGGAAGCTATGACAATAACATCGTCAAAACTTAGCAGTGAGGCCGTGGCGCTAAGACGTAAACGTTCAAGTTCAGAGTTAATAGAACTATCTTTTTCTATAAACAAATCACTTCGTGGAATGTAAGCTTCTGGTTGATAATAGTCATAATAAGAGATAAAATATTCCACATGATTGTTAGGGAAAAAGGCTTTAAACTCTGAATAAAGCTGCGCGGCAAGCGTTTTATTATGGGTCATAATTAGCGTTGGTTTTTGAGTTTTTTCAATCACCTTTGCCATGGTATACGTTTTACCTGAACCCGTAACCCCTAAGAGCGTATTGTATTTGTTGCCACTGTTGATTGAATCACTGATTTGTTGGATTGCGTTAGGTTGGTCACCTGCTGGTTCATAAGCGCTTTCTACTTTGAATTGTGCTATTGATTACTCCTTAAAGGGCATATTCTTTGTATCGAGATAAGAAATAAAAGATAATAGCGATATCACGTCCTGACCAACGAATATCACGGCTAAGTGAATCTCGTGTTCTATCCAGTTCTACATCTCGCTTGTATCGTACCATAATATCATTGAGTAAAAAGCGTAAATCTTTGTCTTTAAGGGTTAAAATATCTTCAGGAAAAATATCTTCGGGATGGTCAATTGGAAATTCGTGTTCCATTTTATAAAAACGAAATAAAATACCCACTTGCCAAGAGTGCCACTGCTGTTTACTAAAATCAGCAATATTACTTTTTTTATAGTCTAAGGATTTAAAAACTTTGAAAATACTTCGTAATGCACCAAACATCTCTTGTCGTGGTATTTTTTCAACCCCCGGTGGTAACTCAAAAATATGGATATTGAGCAATTGACGCTCATCATGATATCTTTGACTAACTCTTCGAGCCGTCTTGGTTTTGTTTAAATTTATAACAAGTATAACAAGTGTAATAATAAGTAATCCCAGAACAATGGCAAAACCCATTAAAATCATTTGATTCAAAGTCTCTCTCCTATAAAAACATTGTTTTCCAAACGTGTATACTCTTGTGAGCATGATAAAGATGGAATATTTTTATACCTTTTATGATTGACTTGAAATTCATCTCCTTGATGGAAGTGACCTTCAATAACTATTTCACAATCATAATGTTCAACTCTTCGTTTTACTATTTTATCAAAATTTGTCATTTTAGAGCAAATTTTCTTATCTAACAAAGTATAATAAATCTTTTTTGAAATGCTATTGTTAAAATCAATTAAGTTTAGAAACTTAAGTAATACAGAATTACGAATTACTTTACAATAGAGATCATAAAATTTATCATTTACAAAAATATCCCCATGTGAAAGTCCTACCTTTTTTTCATTATAAGTAGCATAAAGAGGTTGTATTTCTCTTTTAATAACTTTTACATTTGGAAAAATAATATTTAAATTATAATCATGATTTCCTTCAAAATAGATAATTTCAACAGTTTCGGCAATAGAATTAATTAGATTAATAACTTTTTGGTTACGTTTAATAAAGTATTTACTCTCACCAGAGATAAAATCAAACATATCTCCCATAAGAAAAAGTTGAGTCGTTTGAATAGATGAATCCCTTAGTTTTTCTAAAAAAACTAAGAATTCATCTCTTCGTTCATTGTAGTGAGAATCTGCAACAAAGAGTGCATTTTCCTGTATTTTAAGGCACATAGGCAATTTTTGGGATTCCTTCACCCTCTTCAAAACCACACATAATGTTAGCATTACATACCGCTTGTGAAGATGCACCACGAAGTAAATTATCGATTGATGAGTTTATAAAGAGTGCTTTTCCATTCTTTTTAACAAATAGGTCACAGAAATTTGTTCCTGCCGTTGCTTTAATATCCACTGGCTTATCTTTGATACGTACAAACTCACTTGTTCCATAAGCTTTTTCTAATACTGCATCCACATCAACATCTTCTTTGAGTGTTGCATAAACAGATACTAACATACCTCGTGTTGCATTAATCAAATGAGGAACAAAATTGATGGATAACTCTTTGTTATGTAAAATTTTAACTTTCTCTTCTATTTCTGGCATATGACGATGCTCAAAAGGGTTATAAGCAAAGATATTTTCATTAACTGTACAAAACTGTGTTATTTCATTAAGTTTTTTTCCTGCACCACTTACTCCTGATTTTGCATCAATAAACACTGGAGCATTTTCGTCAATGTAATCAATAAATGGCAACAGGGCTAATAATGATGCAGTTGGGTAACATCCTGGATTTGCCACAAGATTTGTAGAAGCAATATCCTTTTTGAAATACTCTGGTAATCCATAAGCACTATTTGGAAGGTTCTCTTTATCTTCATGAGGACAATAATTTTTTTCGTATGTCTCTAACTCTAGTCGGTAATCTGCACTTAAATCAACTACTTTTACGCCAAGAGTTAATAACTCTTTGGCAAAAGACATAGAAGTTTTATGCGGCAATGCCAAAAATGCAAGCTGGGCATGTTTTGCCACATCATTTACGTCAGCTTTACTCACATCCAATGAAATAACATTTTGTAAACACGGATGCAATTCATCAACACGTTGCTCACCTGTAGAGTTTGCAATATAGGTAATATTAAATTTTGAGTGGTTAACAAGAATCTTTACAAGTTCAAGTCCTGTGTATCCTGTGGCACCAATAATCGCTACATTAATCATTGATTACAATCTCCTTATAATAAACGTCTAACACTTCAAATGTTTTTGCACCGCCAGGAAGCGTTGCGTTAATTTCATCACCCTCTTCTTTTCCCAATAACTGCTTAGCCAAAGGTGAATTAAATGAAATCATTCCTTTATCAGCATTTGCTTCAACACCTCCAACGATTGTATAAGTAAACTCTTCATCTGTATCAACATTAACTAAATCAATTGTTGAACCAAATGCAACTTTATCATGAGGTAAAGTTGCAGGGTCAATAATAACAGCTTTAGATATGATTGCTCCTAATTCTGCTATTTGAGCATCAATAATCGCTAGTTTTTCTTTTGCTGCATGGTACTCAGCATTCTCTTTTAAGTCACCAAGTTGTCGAGCTTCATCTAATGCGATAACAGTTTCAGGTCGTTCGGTATTCTTTAAAAAATCTAAATCTCCTGTAATTTTTTCATAACCTGCATTGGTCATTGGTTCTTTTTCCATGCTCTCTCCAATAATATATTTTCTATTTTTTAAAGTACCAATAACTAAAAAAACATCAGTAAGGTAGTTTTAGAATTGTTCTAGTGTTTTATAAAAAATTTGAAGATGTACATCGTACATTAATGATTTTTTATGAAGCAATAGAATGATTATAAGACTATATCAGCACGATTAGTTTAAAAAAGATACTCGATTTGCAAAAAGCAAACCTTCATATATTTTTTAAACTACTAGCACTAATCTACTCTTCCCTAACTTGTGTTTATTTAGTTGTTGGTACTTATTTGCTATAATACCTAAAAATTGATAAAAGAGAAAATAATGTCGCGATATGATAGAACCCTCAAACTCTTTGGGGATGATAACTTTGAAAAATTTCAAAATACAAAACTGATACTACTAGGTGTTGGAGGGGTTGGTTCCTTTGCACTGGATGCACTTTACCGTACTGGTATTACCAATATTACTATTGTAGATTTTGATACTTATGAGGAATCAAACCTCAATCGTCAACTTGGAAGTGAAGGTAACATTGGGCGTATAAAAGTTGAAGCCCTAAAAGAGAAATACCCTGAAGTTGAAATACATAACTTAAAAATAACACCCCAATGGGTGGATGAGTTTGACTTCTCATCTTATGATTATATTTTAGATGCTATTGATGATATTCCGCCAAAGGTGCGGCTCATTCAAAAATATTTCACTAAAGTAATAACAACCAGTGGTAGTGCTAAACGAATTGATCCTTCTAAAATAGAATATAAATCAATTTGGGATACATTCAATGACCCATTTATTCGAAAAATACGTAATGAATTAAAACAACGAGGCTTCAAAAAAAAGTTTAAAGTAATTTTTTCAAGTGAAAATCCAAACTGTATTGAAAAGGGAAGTTTCGAAGGAGTTACTGGCTCTTTTGGATTAATGATGGCCTCAGTAACCATTCAAAAAATATTGGCAAAAAAGTAGTTAAACCTAAAAAATAATTTGCTTATAAGAAAAAAAGATATATAATTTAGTATAAAACTGAAAGGGACTTAAATGAGCGGTATAAACGGTAGTGTAGAACAAATGACACAAGGACATTTACGAAATGTTCAACAGTTAGCAGTTTTTTTTACAGGTTATGAAAACGTTTATGCAATTAATATTGCAAAAGTAAAAGCTTTTATTATTACAGAAGAAGTAACGATTAATGATACACCAACAGACACGGATATTATTGCAGGTATTGCAACAATTCGTGGGGAACCTGTTACACTCATCAACCTTGATGCTTGGCTAGGTTTAAAACCACTAGAATTAAAAGATTATCAACTAATTATTTACTGTGAGTTCAACAATAAAAAAGTTGGTTTCTTAATTAAAGATATGATTAATATCGTTGAAAAAACAACTGAAGAGTTACGACACTCTGAAGAGACAAACTCTAAAATCACCTATACAACATATGTAAAAGTTGATGATAAGGATGAGTTATGTACAGTCTTTAATGCTGAGCAACTTCTAAAAGATATTGGTTGGGGTGGCGATGAAGATGAAGCAATCAACAAATATGTTGAAGCACCATTTTCAACAGAAAAAGTTGTATTAGCTGCTGAAGATTCAGGAGTTGCAAGAGAGGTTCTTAAGAAGTTCTTCCAAAAAGCAAAAATAAACTATGAAATTTATAAAGATGGACAATCATTAATTCAAAGAGTTGAAGAAGTTGGACCTGATAAAATTGGTTTAATTATTACTGATATTGAAATGCCTGAAGCCGATGGTTATCAAGTGGCAACATTTATCAAAAGTAGTAGTGTTTATGAACGTATTCCTGTACTTGTAAACTCTTCAATGACAACAGATGCTGTACGACATAAAATGCATGAAATTGGTGTAGAAGGATTTGTTGGAAAAACAGATATTGATGCACTTTATTCAGAAACTAGAAAGTATCTTTCTTAATTAAAAACTAAAAAAAAGGTATCTCTTACTTGAGATACCTTTTTTCATTTTCTATCTACTAACTATTCGTTTTCTAACCAACTTTTAAATTTATTGATTTGTACTTTTGTCTGTTCTGTAGATGTTCCACCAAAAGAGTTTCGTGCATTCATAGAGTTACGTAAATCTAAGAAACTAACAACTTCTTCATCAATATCTTTGATATCTGTATGAGATGATCTAATTTGTTCAATATTAAGTTCACTCATATCAAGATTAAGTTCATCTGCTTTTGCAACTACAGATTTTGTAATATAGTAGGCTGTTCTAAATGGCATATTTTGTTTTTGAACTAAATAATCAGCTAAATCTGTTGCACTTAGGTGTCCAATTTTACAAGCATCCTCCATGTTATCAATGTTAACTTTCATTGTTTTAATTACTTCGTTTAATATTGATAATGAAATCTCCATTGTTTTAACTGAATCAAAAACCCCTTCTTTGTCTTCTTGGGTATCTTTATTATAAGCTAATGGTAATCCCTTCATCACAGTTAATAGTGAGATTAAATTTCCATATGCTCGTCCTGTTTTACCTCGTAAAAGCTCAGGAACGTCTGGATTTTTCTTTTGAGGCATAATTGAAGAGGTTGTTGCATACTCATCACTCATTTTAATAAACTGAAACTCATATGATGACCAAAGAATCAACTCTTCAGAGATTCGCGAGATATGCATCATCGCTGTTGAAATATTAAACAAAATCTCTAAAGCAAAATCTCTATCACTAACTGTATCTAAAGCACAATCTGTTGGTCTATCAAATCCTAGTGTCTCACAGGTTTGAAATCTATCAATATTATGAGGTGTTCCAGCTAATGCGGCACTTCCTAATGCTGATACATCATTACGCTGTGCAGAACTCTCAAAACGCTCAAAATCACGTTTAAACATATTCGCATATGCTAACATATGATATCCAAAGTTAATTGGCTGTGCATGTTGTAAATGAGTCATTCCAGGAATCAGTGATTTAGTATGTTTTGAAGCAACATTAACAAATGTTTCTACAACCTCTTTAAGCTGTATCATAATGCTATGGTTTTTCTCTTTAACGTAGAGTCTAAAATCTGTTGCAACTTGATCATTTCGACTTCGTGCAGTATGTAGTCTTTTACCTGCATCACCAATAATTTCAGTGAGTCTTCCCTCAACTGCCATATGAATATCTTCATCTGAGATTTTAAATGTAAAATTACCTGATTCAATCTCTTTTCGAACTTGAACTAAACCTAATTCAATATCAAGTTGGTCTTCTTTTGTTAAAAGACCTTGTTCACATAACATCTTAGAATGAGCAATTGAACCTCT
This sequence comes from Arcobacter sp. EP1, assembly GCA_001655195.1. Classification (GTDB taxonomy): domain Bacteria; phylum Campylobacterota; class Campylobacteria; order Campylobacterales; family Arcobacteraceae; genus Arcobacter_A. The sequence goes on along the minus strand of LPNY01000139.1, from coordinate 290,369 downwards.
AATATCTTGATCATAAAGTTCTTTATCAAACATAACAGAAGCATTAAACTCATCCAGTAATTGGGCATTTGTGTTTTTTAAAATTTGTTCAGTAGACATAGGGGTTGTTCCTTATAATACGCCATATTTTTGGCGTATTATAACACAACTGATATTAAGAAGCAGGGGTATTAAATGCTGACATATCCATTGGGTCGGTTTTGGCGATGGCACTATATTTTCTAGCAGCGATGATACAGTTAATCAAAAACATTACATTTGATACTATAAATAACCCAGCGCCTATATAGATAAATATCTCAGAGATAAAAGGAGTAATCAGAAAAAAGAACAACGAAGATACATACATAAAAAAATGTATTTTAATTAAATCTTCTTTGATCATATCTCGCATAGTAGGAACGGTGAAATACCCTTTTGAATTTAGATGAAACCATGCTAAAAATGGAATAATTTTATAAACCATACCTTGTAGCAGTGAATACAAAAATCCAAAAGCAAATAAAATTCCCAATAAAAATGAACTATCTTGTGGCACAAAAAGCCAATTTAACATGGAGATTATGAACATATACAGCGAAAGTTTCCAAAACCATAAGGTAACATCAAAAACAGGTCTTCTTCTATTATTTAAAGAATCAATTCCATAAGCACTAAAGATGATAAACAAAAAAGCAATAATTAACTTAATAAAATAGATATCAGCCCCTAAAAAAAAGAGTCCACTGATAACAAAAAGTAAGGCAAAGATAAAAAGAGGTAAACGGTTTTCTACTGCTTTAGGAAATGCTTTTGCTACATAAAACATTGGGATGACTTGAAAAGCAACACCCATAACCAATAAAACTCCAAATCCAAAAAGTCCAAATACTATATGAGCATTTGTCCAAGCATAATGATATGGTCCTATATCATCTTGAATATGTCCAAGAACAATAACAAACCCTAATAATGCTGTGAAAAGCCCTGCAATAGCAAATAGACGCATTGCATTAACCGTAGAGGTTAAATATTTAACTTGCATTAGTAATTTAATAGAAATAACAAAAAATGTTAAAAAAGATATCCCTAAACAAGTCACTGCCGCATGAAGTAAAAACTTCATTTCAAAAATAAAACTGGCACTAAAAAGAAGCGTTCCTAAGGTTAAACCAAGATGTACAACATTAGCAAAAAGTACAGGTTTTTTTATCACAGCACCAGCAAGAACTGGCATCATTTGCTGCATGGCACCAAAAATAATCATTGATAACATACCCAGTGTAAAAAGATGCACTGTACCAATTGCGATATGCGAATATCGGTTTTCAATAAGTTCATAAGGGAAAAAGAGAAAAACAAGCCCAATTAACACACCGAAAATTGGAGCTGTTAAAAAAAACCTAAAAGGTACTGATATTGGAGGGGCTTGATCTAAACTTAATCCTTGTGAAAACATTATGCTTTTTCTAACCCTTTCATTTCGTCAACTACTAATGCAGCATCACCAGCTAAATGAGCGTCTGCCATTGCATATAACATTTGCTCTTCTTTCATATTATGTTGTTGCATTAACATCATTAAACTTTCACTCACACCAAAAAAGTTATTTTTATCTTTTGCTTCTAATGCTGTTTTCATTTGTGCAACAACACCTCTCATTTGTTCATGTTCCATTCTCATCATTTGAGTTGGTCCACCCATCATTCCAGTTCGTGTTTCGAATGCTGGGAACATGATTTCTTCTTCCATTTTAAAGTGGTGGTCTAAATCTTTTGTGAAAGCTGTAAACTTTTCATCTGCTTGTGTCCAGTCTTCACTTGCTACTGCATTTTCCATATTTGCGAACTCTTCATCACAGTCTCTATGGTCTTGTGTTAAAAACGTTGAAATTGTATTACTCATTACTTTTCCTTATAGTTTGTATTATGCGTGAAGTATAACGAAAACCCCTATTCGTTGCCTTGATATTTATCAAAAAAAAAGGAAGAACCGATAAATTCTTCCTTTTTTATAGAGCTAATTATAAGAGGTTTAGATAGGTAAAACTCGAATATTTTCATCAACTTTTTGTTTTAAAACTGATTCAATTGCATAAAGGGTACCTGTATCTCCAGATGCACATCCGTTACATGCACCCAAGTATCTAATATAGATATCATAATGAGGCATATTCTCTTTAATATCAATAATTTCCATGTTACCACCATCCATGATAAGCATTGGTCGAATATCTACATCAAGAACTTCATCTACCATTTTAATTCGTTGTACGATTGTCATTTTATCAAATGTAGCTTCTCCAGATGCACTTGCATCTGCTGCAACTTTAAGTCGCTCTTGCTCCATAGCAGCTCGTGTATCAGCTAAAATATCTACTAAATAGATATCTTTTTCTTCGTGACCACCTGGTTTGATACATGACTTACAAAACGCACCTGCTTTTGTATAATCAGTAATTTGCTCAACAGTTGTTAAGTCATTTAATCGAATTACTTCTTGAATCGTTCCTAATGAAACTCGAGCACACTCACAAACGATTTGCTCAGTTTCGAATGATTCCATATCAACACCTTTGTATGTACCCGCTGCTTTTTTAATAACATCGTAAGCCATAACTGAACAGTGCATTTTTTGAGGTGGAACTGCTGGAACATCTGGATGATCTCTTAATGCAAACTCAACATCAATATTAGTAATTTTTACTGCTTCATCAACTGTTTTACCAATACATAATTCAGCCATAACATCAGAAGAAGCGATTGCTGTACCACAACCAAAAGATTTGAATTTTGAATCCATTACCACTTCAGATTCTTCGTTTACAACCCAGTAAAGTCGTACTGCATCACCACAAGACTCAGCACCGAAATCAGCAACGATAAGTTTTCCACCCATCTCTTTTGCCATCTCTTCTGTAATTTCACCTTGATGAGTTGGTTCATCCATTCTTCTTATAACTTGATTTGAATATTCATCCCAGATTGAACCGGTAATTAAATCATTTTTAGCCATTTATTTTTCCTTCTTCTTTTCTCTTATAATTGTGATTCGTGATTTTTTGGAGTGTATGCATATGAACTTGAAATATTTCGTAATCTATTAACTGCATTTTTAACCACTTCAATCGCGTAATCTATTTGTTCTTCTGTTGTGAATCTACTTAAACTAAATCTTACACCTGTATGTGCTAATTCACTATCACTTCCAAACGCATTCATAACTGGGTTTGCCTCTAAATCTTCACTTGCACACGCACTTCCTGTAGAAGCTCCGATTGTTTTTTGATTCATGTCCCATAACATTGATTCACCCTCAACACCTCGAATAGAAATTAAAGTTGTATTTGGTGTTCGGTTTTCTTTTCCACCAATAACAATTGTTTCAGGGATTTCAAGAATTGCATTTTCTAACTTATCTCTTAATCTTTTTACTTCAGTATTTTCAAAAGCTAATGCTTCTGGTTTTGTTGCTAAATGCATCGCTAGACCCATCCCAACCATAGAAGGCACATCCACAGTTCCTGCTCGATGTCCTCCCATTTGCTCACCACCATGTAATAGCGGCGTTAACGCTTTTTTAGCTTTTACATATAATCCACCAACACCTTTTGGTCCATGGAATTTATGTGCAGAGAATGACAAATAGTCTACATTACAGTCTTGAACATCAACTGGAACTTTTCCAATTGCTTGGGTAGCGTCTGTATGGAAAGCAACTCCTGCTTCTTTACAAATAGCTCCAATTTCTCGAATAGGAAAAAGTTTACCTGTTTCATTGTTTGCCCACATAATTGATACTAAAGCCGTATCTTCTTTAATGAACTCTTTTACAGAAGAAGCTTCTAAAACACCATCTTCATTTACAGGTAAGTAAGTTACACTCACCCCTTGCGTTTCTAAAAATTTACAAACTGCAGTAATTGATGGATGTTCTACTTCACTTGTAATAATATGGTTTTTGTTTCCATTTAAAATATTATCAACCCAGATACCTTTTAAGACAGCATTATTACTCTCTGTTGCATTTGCAGTAATAATAATATCATCTTCATCAGCGGCGTTAATTCCTGCATAAAGATAGTCTAATGCCTCTACCATTTTTGGATGCGTACCCGCTCCAAATTTATGTAAAGAGTTTGGGTTTCCATAAATAGTGCAAAAAAATGGTTCCATCGCTTTATAAACTTCTGGGTCTACCATTGTAGTTGCGTTATTGTCTAAATATACTTCCATATGTTTTTATCCTATGTTTTACAATTTTTTATGAAAACAGTTCTTCAAAAAGTGTAAAATTCTTTGATTTCATTTTTTGATAATGAGTCTCATAAAGCCCATATAATCAAATATTTGACGAATTATAATTTAAATAGGATAAAAATTGTCTTAATTAAAAAAGTTACATTATATTTTTTCCAAAAAGTAACATATCCTATAGTTAATCTGTTTTAAAATATAAAGAAATTTCTATTTTTATTTAATGTGATATTATCTTTCTTATGACATAATACGCCCATAAAAATGAAGGATTTAAAATGAAAAAAATGCTTTTAGCTAGTTTATTAATTATGGTGACCCTCTTTAGTGGATGTGGAAACCAAGAAACAGCACAAGACAAAAATATTCTAAAAGTTGGTATGGAGTTAGCTTACCCTCCTTTTGAAATGAGTAACAAAGATGGAGTTCCAACAGGTGTTAGTGTTGACTTAGCTTACGCACTAGGAAAAGCATTAGGGAAAGAAGTAAAAATTGAAAATATCGCATGGGATGGTTTAATTCCCTCATTAAAAACAAAAAAAGTTGATATTATCATCTCTTCTATGACTATTACAAAAGAGAGAGCAAAAACGATTAGTTTCTCGGAACCTTATGCACAATCATCACTTGCAGTTTTAGCAAACAAACAATCAGGTATTAAGGATATTTCAGAATTAAATCAAGCAGGAAAAACAGTTGCTGTAAAAAAAGGTTCAACGGGACACCTTTATGCAAAAGACAACTTACCAAATGCAAACATCTTAGTTTTTGACAAAGAGAATGCGTGTGTTTTAGAGGTGGTTCAAGGAAAAGCAGATGGATTTATCTATGACCAACTAACTATTTATAAAAACTGGTCAAAACATAAAGATACAACGGTACCGTTATTAAAATCATTCCAAAAAGATTTTGAATACTGGGGAATTGCTTTACGACAAAATGAACCTATCTTAAAAGGTAAAATTGACAAATTTATTGCTCAAGCTAAAAAAGACGGTACGTTTGATGAATTATCATACAAATATTTAAATGAAGCTCGAAAAACTTTCGATGAACTCAATATTCCATTTTTCTTCTAGGAGTTAAATATCAGTCTAAAAAACTATTTTATTCAAGAGTTGGGTTATAAAAAACCTAAAACTCTGAATAAAAAAATCTACCTTTTTAATTTTCTACTTTTAGTATTATTAACTTTCGTCACATTTTACGTAATGTTTGCAAATGTAGCCTACGACTTCCACTGGGATAGCGTTTTAGAGTATAAACAAAAATTTATTGATGGTTTTTTGATGACCATTATTATCTCATTTTTTGCACTTATTTTGAGTTTTGTTATTGGTCTATTTTTTGCCTATGGGCAAAACTCAAAAATAATTCTACTTCGCTTTTTTTCACGCTTTTATATCGAAATCATTCGGGGCACACCTCTGCTTGTTCAAATTTTAATCTTCTTTTATGTCTTTGCAAACAACTTAGGTTTAGATAATCGTTATGTGGTTGGAGTTGTTATTTTAGCACTATTTGCGGGGGCATATGTGAGTGAAATCATACGAGCCGCCATTGAATCAGTAGAAAAAGAACAATACGAAGCAGCCCAAGCGTTGGGCTTATCAAACTTTCAAATGTATCGTTATGTGGTTTTTCCACAAGCCTTTAAACGAATGTTACCAGCACTTACAGGTCAATTTGCCTCAATTATCAAAGACTCTTCACTGCTATCAATTATTTCAATTAGCGAATTTACTATGAACGCTCAAGAGGTGAATGCTTACACTTATTCCACGTTAGAGAGTTATATACCCTTAGCCATTGGTTACTTATTGTTAACCTATCCTATTTCATACTATTCTTCACAACTTGAGAAGAATATCAAAAGTTACTAAAGGTCAAAAACTAATTATAGTTTATTAATTTCAACTTTTTTTAATATTCACATGTTATAGTTTTCTAAATAGGACAAATTTACTCCTATTTAGTTTTATAAACATTTTTTGTTTATTCAAGACTAGAAATTAAAAAGGTTTTCTCTAAAAGAAACCATTTTTAAGGACATATCATGAGTAACAATAATACACTCGATAAAGTCATTGAACAAGAGTATAAATTAGGGTTTGAAACGTTAGTAGAGAGTGACACTTTTCCAGTGGGACTTAATATTGATGTTATCAAAGCCATTTCAAAAAAGAAAAATGAACCCCAATGGCTTTTAGACTTTAGATTAAAAGCCTATAAAAAATGGCTGACAATGACTGAACCAAATTGGTCAAAATTACGTTATGACAAAATTGATTATCAAAAAATATCATACTTTAGTGCTCCAAAAGTTGCGCCAAACTCTTTGGATGAAGTTGATCCAGAGGTTCTTAAAACCTATGAGAAACTTGGTATTCCACTAGAGGAACAAAAAATGCTAGCAGGGATTGCTGTTGATGCTGTCTTTGATTCAGTATCAGTTAAAACAACTTTTCAAAAAGAGTTAGAAGAGTTAGGAATAATATTTTGTTCTATTAGCGAAGCTGCCAATGAACACAGCGAACTTTTACAAAAGTATTTAAGCTCTGTTGTTCCTGTAGGAGATAACTATTTTGCATGTTTAAACAGTGCAGTATTCACAGATGGTAGTTTTGTATACATTCCAAAAGGGGTTAAATGTCCCATGGAACTTTCAACCTATTTTAGAATCAATGCTTTAAATACAGGACAATTTGAACGTACACTTATTATTGCAGACCAAGACAGTTATGTCTCCTATAATGAAGGCTGCTCAGCTCCAAGTCGAGATGAAAGACAACTTCATGCAGCAGTTGTGGAACTGGTCGCTTTAAAAAATGCTCAAATAAAATATTCAACTATTCAAAATTGGTATCCAGGGGATGCACAAGGCAAAGGTGGGATATTAAATTTTGTCACTAAAAGAGGACTTTGTAAGGAAGATAATTCTAAAATATCTTGGACGCAAGTTGAAACAGGTTCAGCATTAACTTGGAAATATCCAAGTTGTGTACTCAAAGGAGATAACAGTGTGGGAGAGTTTTATTCAGTAGCTATTTCATCTAAAGTACAACAAGCAGATACTGGGTCAAAAATGATTCACCTAGGGAAAAATACCAAATCAACGATTATTTCAAAAGGAATTTCAGCAATGAAGGGTATTAATTCATACAGAGGTTTAGTACGTATTGGTAAAAATGCAAAAAATGCTCGTAATATTAGCCAATGTGATTCGCTTCTTATTGGTAATACTTGTAGTGCAAACACCTATCCCTATCATGAAGTTAAAAATGCCTCTTCACAAGTAGAGCATGAAGCAACAACCTCAAAAATATCCGATGAACAACTTTTTTATATACGCCAACGAGGTTTGAGTGAAGAGAATGGTATTTCGATGATTGTCAATGGATTCTGTAAAGAAGTCCTAGAAGAGTTACCAATGGAGTTTGCAGTTGAAGCCAAAGCACTTTTAGACCTTACGTTAGAAGGTAGTGTAGGCTAAATTAGTTGCGTAGGCAATTGTATTTAGGATAAAGGACAACTCGTTGTCCTCTTTAGGGTTTTGCTACTTTTAAGTAGATTTCACATCTACTGGTAAAAAGTAGTTACTAAGATAAAAGGTTCCCTTAAAAAATGGAACATTTTTAAAGGATACAATAATGTTAGAGATTAAAAACTTAGATGTAAAAATTGATAAAAAAAAGATTTTAAAAGATTTAAACCTCACGATTAATGAGGGGGAAGTTCATGTTATCATGGGAACTAATGGTGCAGGAAAATCAACCTTAGTTAAAACTATCAGTGATCATTACGATTGTGATATTACCAACGGGAATATTACTTATAAAAATAAAAACCTACTTGATTTAGATGTTAATGAGAGAGCCAATGAAGGTATTTTTTTGAGCTTTCAAAATCCTGTGGAAGTTCCAGGGGTTAACAATAGCTATTTTTTAAAAACAGCTCTGAATGAAAAAAGAGCCTACAATAAAAATGAGCCTTTAGATGCAATGGAGTTTTTAAAACTCATCAAAGAAAAAAGTGCCCAGTTTAATATCGATAATCAACTTCTCAAAAGAGGTCTCAATGATGGCTTTAGTGGTGGTGAAAAAAAACGTAATGAACTCATTCAACTCTTAGTTTTGGAACCTGATTTAATTATGTTAGATGAAATTGATTCAGGGCTTGATATTGATGCTATTAAACTTGTAGCACAAGTGATAAATTCGCTCTTAGATGGCAAACGTTCAGTATTAATGATAACACACTATGATAGACTATTAGAACTAATTAAACCTGATTTTGTACATATTTTATCCGACGGGAAAATCATTAAAACGGGTGATTATAGTTTAGCTTTAGAACTTGATGAAAAAGGTTATGAAGGGTTAGGAATTAGCAATGAGAATTAATGATTTGAATATTGAGAAGTATGTAAAAGATTATAAAAGTTTTTCAAAGCTTAATGAACTTAATTTACCAACAAAATTTGATGAAGATTTTAGGAATATAGACTTGGAGCCTCTTTTTAATAAAGAATTCACCGTTGAATTACCTAAAATTATCAACGATTTAAATCATAACTTTGATATGCAAAATCTTTACTACCTCTATATTATTAATGATAAAATTATTGTGCACTATTCTGATTTACCAATTGGAGTAGAAATTAAAAATGAGACCAAAGAGTTTGTTGAAACTAACAACGCTTTATACTATTTAAGTGAGGTTTTTTTAGATAAAACAGAAGTATTACATATCACTAAAGAGTTAGAGGAACCTATTGTTTTAATCAATGTTTTTACTGAAGATAACACTTTTTATCCCAATTCACTGAAAATAAAAGTGGATGATTATTTAAAAGCTGAGATTATAGATGTTTTTTTGTCAAACACATCTGAATCATTTGCCAATATCAACCGTACTTTTGAGTTAGGTGAACATGCAATTTTAAACTACTACAAAGACCAAGATATGGGTAATAATGCGTTGGTTTTAAACAATGTTTCAGCCATAAAAGAAAAAGCTCAATTAGATATCTTCTCTTTTGAAATAAGTAACTCTTACCATATCAACTTATGGGAGAACTTTTTAGCATCGAAAAATAGCACTATTAACTTTAATGGGTTAGTTAACTTGTATAACAACTCTTTTATGGCAAATATTATTAACACCTACCATGACAATGAAAACATTTATAGTAATATTGATATTAGACATATTCTTCATGATAATTCAAAGGCAATATTTAAAGCAAAAACTGTCGTAAATCAAAATGCATCACACAGTGAAGCCTATCAAAACTCAAAAACAATTTTACTAAGCGACAATGCTACTATTTATGCTAAACCTCATCTTGAAATTTTGGTAGATGAACTCAAAGCTAGCCACGGGGCAACAGTTGGAAGTTTAGATAAAGAACAACTCTACTATTTACAAAGCCGAGGAATTAAAGAAAATGAAGCTAAAACAATTCTACTTAAAGCATTTGAAGCAAAAGTGTATGATAAAATCACATCCCCTGTTATCAAGGAGTTTATTTTAGGTTTAAAAAGGAGTAGTTATGTATAAATCTGACTTTCCCTACTTTAGCAACAGTGATATTACTTATTTAGACAATGGCGCAACTACGCAAAAACCTCAAGTTGTTATTGATGCTATCACGCAATTTTATACCCACTACTGTTCAAACACCCACCGAAGTAGTTATGGAAGTGCCAATAAAGCAACCATGGAGTTTGAAAATGTTCGAAAGCAGATTCAATCTTTTATCAATGCCAGTAGTCTTGAAACAATTATTTTTACTAAAGGGGTTACAGAAAGTATAAACTTTGTAGCTGACGCTTTTGTTAAAAATGAATTTGATACCGTTATAATCTCTTCGTTAGAACATCACTCAAATATTGTACCGTGGCACATGCAAGGGCGCAATTTACACAATGGTTTAGAAGTAGTAAATTATGATAGTAATCTAGAGTTTGATTTTGTTCATTTTGAACAACTGTTACAGAAAAATCCTAATTCATTTGTGAGCATCACACATGTCTCTAACGCTTTTGGGAAAATTCAAGATATCAAAAAAATTACTAAAATTGCTCATAAGTACGGTGCGGTTGTTATGGTTGATGGGGCACAAAGTTTAGTGCATTTTTCAGTTGACGTGAAGGATTTAGATGTAGATTTCTATTGTATCTCAGGACATAAAACCTTTGGACCTACAGGTATTGGAGCAATCTATATCAAAGAAGAATATCTTCAAAAAGTCAAACCCTACCAAACAGGAGGAGCGACTATTCACGAGGTAACCTTTGAAAAAAGCACCCTCTTAGATAGCCCATATAAATTTGAAGCAGGTACCCAAAATATTGCAGGTGTTATTGGTTTTGGAGCTGCACTATCGTATATTGAAGATATTGGATATGAGAAACTGCACAACTGGGAAGTAGAGCTTTATGAGTATTTGCATGAGCAACTTTTAAATATTGAAGATATTGAACTATACAACGATACAACTAATGCCATAGGAAGTAAAAGTTTTAATATCAAAGGGATCAACCACGATGATATTGGGATTTTACTGGATAAACAAAAAGTTGCCATACGTGTTGGGCATCACTGTGCACAACCTATCATGCAAGCTCTGAATATCAAAGGGACAATACGAGCAAGTATTGCTTTGTATAATACAAAAGAGGATATTGATAAATTTATCAAAGCTTTAAATAGAGCAATAGGAATGTTAAAGGATTAAAATTTGAGTATAGAAGAAAAAGTTCAAGAGTATAAAGAGAACTTAGATTTTTTTGATGATGAATTACAAAAGTATGAATATTTAATAGATTTAGGGAAAAAACTTCCTGATTTAAAAGAAGAGGAAAAAATACCCACCAATATTGTTCACGGTTGTACCTCACAAGTTTGGCTAGTCTGCCAAAGAGATAATGAAGTACTCTCCTTTAGAGGAACAAGTGATGCCCTAATAGTTAAAGGGTTGGTCTTTTTGATTTTGGATATTTTTTCACACCAAAGTATTGACACACTAATAGAGACAGATATGGATATATTATATGAACTGAACTTAAGTGAAGTCATAACTCCCAACCGTCAAAGCGGTGTTATGGGAATGATTAAAAAAATCAAGACCTATGCCAAAGAGTGTAAAGGAGTCTAACATGGCTACATATGATTTAAAAGAAATTAAAGAAGAGATTATTGTACGACTTAAAAATATTTATGACCCAGAAATTCCAGTTAATATTTATGACTTAGGGCTTATTTATAATATTGAGTTTGAAGTAAGAGGGGAATACCTTTTTTGTTTTATTACTATGACTCTGACCAGTCCAGGTTGTCCCGTTGCAGATTCACTCTTTTCACAAATTAAATACGTAACACTTAGTGTTCCTGAAGTTGATGAAGTTGATGTTCAGATTACTTTTGAACCCATGTGGAATATGACAAAAATTAGCAAAGAAGGACAAGAGATACTCATACTCAATGGAGCCCATGTTCCTCAGTATTAAATAGACTTAAGGAACTGTTACAACAACCTTTCCAAACTTTCCTTTTTTACTAAAACGGGTAAAAGCCTCTTTGATATCTTTGAGGTTATATTCACTATCAATAACAGCTTTAAACTCGCCCGTACTTGCTAACTCATAAAAACGTTTATAAAGGGACTCTTTAGGTTTAGAAAGTAATAAAACTTTATCTTTTGTAGACGAAATCAATGATAATCCATAACCTAAAACATCGTGCACTGGATTAGTTGTAATATAAACACCTTTATCGTTTAACTTCTCTTGGGATGTAGAATAACTCCAAATATGTGCCACATCGAAAATAATATCATAAGCTCGTTCTTTCGTATCTTCTAAATTTTCATAAAAATTCTCATAACTAAAAGATTCAAACATAGAAAGGTACTCTTTTCGTGAGACAATATCAACCTTTAAATTTAAATGGGCACAGAGTTGAATTGCCATTGTTCCAACAGAACCGTTGATTCCATTGAGTAAAACTCTCATCCCCTCTTTTGCTTTAGCTAAATTTTCTAATGCTTTAATAGCAGTCATTAAACCAACAATCATTGAAGCAACTTCGCTAAATTTCATCTTATCAGGCATTTTATAAAGATATTTTTCATTGATACTTATCGTTTCTTGATGGGACATTCCCCCTTCAAACAAATCAACACAACCAATTACTTTATCACCTGCTTTAAATTTAATGCTATCTTTTTTAACAACTCCAGAAAATTCTAATCCGGTTATAACATCACTTCGCTTTAATGCTTTTGCAATAACATCTTGATTGCTTCCTCCAATTAAATCAACATCTTGTTCATTAATTGTTGTGGCTTTAACATCAACTAAAACATCATTTTTTTTAGTTTGCATTTCATTGACAGTGATAATCTCAAAACTTTTATCTGAAATACTTTGTAATCCTAAACCTTGCATATCATCTCTTTTTTTATCTTTTTATATTTAATTATAACTAATTAAATATGAAGGAATTGTGTAAAATCCAATCTACATTTCAAAAAAATAGAGTGCCTTTTTTATGCATAGATAAATATTGGATTAAATTTATCTAAAATATAACAAAAAATAAAATAATCTAAAAAACCATTTACTTACATTTACTTTTAGACAGTACAATAGAAAAATAAGATTAAAAGAAAGGAGATATCATGATAGATACAACTAACATGGGTATTATGGCAAGTTTAATACAACCAAGTTCAAATGTTATGGCAAACCATATGATATCAAAAAAAGATAGTGACTCAGACTCATCACTAAAAATTAGTGAAATGGGAATTGATTCAGAAGCTTTTACCTCTTATGATTTAAACACTGATGGACTACTCAGTAAATCTGAACTAACAACAGCTATTGATACAGCTATGTCACAATTTGATGGAGAAATGCCTACAAAAGAGCAATTTCAATCAATTCTTTCTGACTTTGGATTTGAAGCTCCTACTGGTTCACAAAACAGTAGTTTATCCTCTTCACAACAAGAGACCATATCTTCAGTTTTAGAAAACTATGATGCAAACAATTTAAGCAAAAGCGATGCGCTAGAAATAGTTGCTGCCTTTAAAGAAGCGGGTATTCAACCAGGAGCAGAACTTGAATCTGCCATGAGTGAGGCAGGTTTTGATGCGAAAGAAGTTGGAACATTAGCAGGTGTTGGAGCTCAAGGACAAGCAGCCAGTGGAGGTTCTGGTGGTGGACCATCTGGCGGTGGTGGTGGAGGTGGCGGTTCTGACGTTTCTTCTGAGGAATATGATGTCATGGATCTCAATGAAGATGGCGTTGTAACTACTGCAGAAATGGAAGAGTATTATGGAACAAGTGATAGTACAGGGGATTTATCTCAAAGTACGCAAAATACATTTGATAACTTACAACTACTTATGCAAACTCTTAAATCATCAGGTGAAACAGATCCAACTAACTCAAACAGTTTTGATGGATTATTAAAAGCAATCAATAATCAAAACAGTAACAGTGAACTTAATACCTATTTACAAAGCTCAAATACTACTAGCTCACTATTTGGCTACGCATAATTTGCGTAGCTTAATCATTTAAAAGTTAGTTGTAAAAAGAGTCTATTTTCTCTTTGTGATTTTGGGCCCATTGCTCAAAACTCATAGCACTCTCTTTGTCAACATTTATTTTTGTTTGTTGATAAATCTCTTCTGCTTTACTTTTAGGAATCACGACAACTCCCTCTTCATCTGCAACTATAATATCACCAGGATTTACTGCAATTCCACCAGCAGTGATAGGAACATTAACCGGTACTGCATTTTTTTTACCTCCTGGCATTGGTAAGATCCCTCTTGCAAACATGGGCATTTTTAGTGCTTTTATTTCACCAATATCCCTAACTGTACCATCTATAATAAAACCAGCAATTCCTCTTTTTTGTGCAATTGCAGTAACATTTCCACCGATTACTGAATAATCAACAGTATTTGATTGTGCCACAATGATAGAGCCTACAGGTGCTTCATAAATTGCTCGATGAAGTGCTAAATTCTCGCCAGCAACCATTTCAACGGTAAATGCTGGTCCTGAAATTCTTGGAATTGCAGACCATAACTCTTTGATTCCAGCATCCATAAAACTCTCTCTTTTTAATGGGCCCGCATAATCACAAGGAGAATAATCTGCAAACTTTTTATAATCCATATTGACTCCTGAATATTTATAGTCGTATTATAACTCTGTCTAAATAATATCTCACTTTTAAATTAGGAAATATTCTAGTTTTATATTTTTATTTCATTATCAGATAAAATCTTGTATATTGAAAATTAATTATTTTTATACAACTAACTGGAATCTGAATGAAAATTTTATATCGCTTTTTTCTAATTTTTTTACTATTTACCTCTATGCAAGCATCTAATCTTTCAAAAGTATCACTTCAACTACACTGGAAATACCAGTATGAATTTTCTGGTTTTATCGTAGCCAAAGAAAAAGGTTTTTATAAAGACGTTGGATTAGATGTAGAACTAAAAGAGATTTCCTTTGGGGATAATAGATATAAAATGCTCAGAGATAAAACATCGGAATTTTTCATCTTTTCTAGTGACATTGTAGGAGAACAACTAAAAGGTCTACCTGCTGTTTTGGTTGCAAGTTACTTTCAAAGAGTACCTTTAGCTTTTGCTACAAAACCAGATATTTATTTTCCTGTCGATTTAAAAAATAAGAAAGTAATGAGCACTATTAATAAAAAGGGAAATATAATTTATGAAAATTTGTTATATAGTGCAAACATAACAAAAGACGATATAGAGTTTATTCCCCATACATTTAAATTGGACGATTTTATAACTGGTAAAGTTGATGCTATTCAAATCTATATTATCAATGAACTCTATGAACTTGAGAAAAAGAAAATTCCCTACAACATTATAGACGTAAACAATTATGGAATAGAGTTTAATGGCATCACCGTTGCCACCCATAAGGATTATGCAAAAAACAACCCAGATATTGTAAAAAAATTCAAAGAAGCCTCAACAAAGGGGTGGCAATACGCTTTGGACAATAAGCAAGAAGTTGTTAATTTGATTTATGAAAAATATAACACTCAAAATAAATCAAAAAGCGCACTTATGTTTGAAGCAGTGCGATCAGAAAATGTCATTCTACCCAATGTTTATCCTTTAGGTTCCTTGTCTGAAAACAGAATACAACAAGTTATAGATATGTATGAAAAACTTGGCATTTTAAAAGATATTAACGTTAAAGCAAAAGATTTAATTTTTGATCATAAAGATATTAATAAAATTGAATTAACACCTAAAGAAAAAGCATTTCTAATCAAAAAAGGAGCGTTAGATTTATGTGTTGCACCTGACTGGATGCCGTTTGATGGCCTAAATAAAGATAACAAACATATAGGATTAGTATCAAATTTATATAAACAGTTTTCAAAAAACCTAGGTATTAAATTTAATGTCATTAAAACGAACAATTGGCATGAGAGTTTAAAGTTTATGCAACAAGGTAATTGTGATGTACTCTCTTTAGCACAAGAAACAAGAGAACGAAAATCCTATATGAACTTTACTTCTACAATGATGGAATTAAATTATGTAATCGCTACAAAGAGTTCTGAATTATTTATAGATAACTTTAACACTGTATTAAATAAAAAATTTGTTTCTATAAGAGGTGATTCTGTAAATGCATATTTAAGAGAATCCTTTCCTAACATAAAACTAATAGAAGTTGACTCTATTTTAGATGCACTTAAAATGGTTAGTAATAGTGAAGCCTTTGGTTTTATTGATACTACTTTAGCAATAGGTCATGCTATTACTAAATACGGATTACATGACTTAAAAATAACAGGAGAAGTGGACTGGATATCTAAACAATCTGTTGCTACTTCGATTAAAAGTCCCATTCTTCACTCAATAATGCAAAAAGCAGTTAGCTCCGTCAACACAAATCAAAAAAATATCTTAACCAATGCTCTAGTAAATGTTAAATATGAAAAAGGTATTGATTATAATTTAATCTGGAAGATACTATTTATTTCTGCAATATTAATACTTCTGTTTTTATACTGGACAAGAAAAATCACATTAGCCAATAGGCTACTTCAAGAAGCAAATAAAACAATTGATATAAAAAATAAAGAGCTTGAAATATTAGCAAGTACAGATAAGCTAACCAATATCAACAATCGAAATAAGCTCGATGAGATACTCATAATTGAAGCCAATCGAACAAATAGGTTTTCATCTATCTTTGGAATCATTATCATTGATGTAGACCACTTTAAAAAGGTCAATGATAACCATGGACATCAAATGGGAGATGCTATTTTAAAAGAGTTTTCATCTATCTTAAAAACTAACATAAGAAAAACAGATACACTTGGAAGATGGGGTGGAGAAGAGTTTATGATTATATGTACACAAACAAACTGTGAAGGGATTTTAGCTTTAGCCAATAGTTTAAAAGAGAAGATTGAATCACATGACTTTAGTTTAAAGGAACAAATAACTGCAAGTTTTGGTCTCTCTACTTTTATAAAAAATGAGAATATCGATAAACTTATAAAACGCGCAGATAATGCACTTTATAGTGCAAAAGATAAAGGTAGAAATAGAGTTGAGTTTTTATAAAATAGTAGTTATCAACACTATTCTACACTATATTAAACCTTAAAACTATAATGCAACTAAGTTGCATTTAAACTATCTATGCTAATATTCTAAAAATGCAACTTAGTTGCAAAAAAGAATATTAATGCAGTTTAACACAATAGAAAATATTATAGAAGTCTCTAATGTATCATTTTCCTATGAAACACAAAAGGTATTAGAGAATATTAACTTTAAAATCACACAAAATGAATTTCTTACAATCATTGGACCCAACGGAGGAGGAAAATCTACTCTGTTAAAAATCATCCTTGGAATTAATAAACTTCAAGTGGGGATGATAAAAATATTTGCTAAAAATCATTTAGAACAGATACCTAATCTGGGTTACGTTCCTCAAAATACCAATGTAAATCTAAATTTTCCAATCACAGTTATGGAAGTAGTGATGATGGGTCAGAACTCTTTAAAAAAAAGATTGTTTGGGTACAAAAAAGATGAGAAACAAAGAGCCTATGAAGTCTTAGAAAAAGTCAATATGAAAGATTTTGCAAAAAACAAAATCTCTAACCTCTCAGGTGGTCAAAGACAACGAGTACTTATTGCTAGAGCCCTATTCTCAAACCCTGATATTTTACTTTTAGATGAACCAACCTCCAATATAGATATCAGTGGTTGTGAGAAAATTTATTTAACGCTTCAAGAGCTAAACCATGAGATACCAATTATTGTAGTGAGTCACGACATCTCTGTTATTTTAAAATATGCCTCAAAAGCTTTTTATGTGAACAAAAAAATGACCCAACACGATTTAAGTACCATGAAAGATGAATTTAAATCAATTGACTCCCATGTATGTGAAATAGAGCTTTTAGAGATGCTAGGACGATGTCGATGTTAGAAGTACTCTCATATTCATTTATTCAAAATGCTCTATTAGCAGGTATTATTGTAGGTATTATCACTGCAATTATTGGAACATTGGTTGTTGTCAATAAAATGGTTTTCCTCTCAGGTGGCATAGCACACAGTGCTTATGGTGGTGTTGGACTTGCTATTTATCTTGGATTACCCATGTTATTAACAACCTCTATTTTTTGTGTTGCTATCACTATTATCATTGCCCTTGCAAGTTATAAAAACAGAGAAAACCTCGATATAATTATTGGACTAACGTGGGCAGTTGGTATGTCCTTTGGAATTATTCTAGCTGACTTAACACCAGGGTATCAAGCTGATTTGATGAGTTACCTTTTTGGTTCACTACTTGCAGTTAGCGATGAAGATATCTACTATATGGTGGGATTGCTAGTAACAATATTTATGATTATTGTGATTTTTTATCGAGATATTCTAGCCGTATCCTATGATAATGAATATGCAAATCTAAGAGGTGTAAAAACCAAATTCTTCTACACACTTATTTTGATTTTATCCAGTTTAGCCATAGTAATTTCAATCAAAGTTGTAGGATTGATTTTAGTTATTGCTCTGCTTACTATACCTATTTATATTGCTAGTTTTTACTGTAACAATCTAGTTTCAATGATGGTAGTTTCAGCTTTACTATCCATCACATTTACTATTATTGGACTCATTATCTCTTATGAGTTTGACGTAAGTTCTGGACCATCAATTATCATGGCGAGTTCACTAAGCGCACTTATTATTTATGTTTTTAAAAACATTAAGAAAAAAAATTAAAGAGGAAAATATGAATATTGATTTTAGAAAATTAAATGGTTTAGTTCCAGTTATCACCCAAGAATATGGAACAAATGAAATACTAATGTTAGGATTTATGAATCAAGAAGCCTTAGACTTAACGGTAGAGACAAATATTGTTCACTATTTTTCAAGAAGTAAAAATAGAATCTGGAAAAAGGGGGAAAGTAGTGGTCATATACAAAAGCTCATTGATTTAAAAGTTGACTGTGATAATGATACCATGTTAGCAGTTGTGGAACAAGTAGGAAATTCAGCCTGCCATACCGGAGAAAAATCATGTTTTTTTAAGTCATATATAAAAAGTGACAAACTAAAACTCATAACATCAAAAGTTGCAAATCTACCAACAAAATATGGTGACTTTGATGTCAAAGCCTATAAAGATGCCTCAGGAAAAGAGCACTTAGCTATTATGAGTAAAGACTTTAAGAATAAGAAAACTCCCTATGTAAGAGTTCATTCTGAGTGTTTAACTGGTGATTCCGTTGGAAGTTTAAAATGTGACTGTAATAAACAGCTTGTACTCTCACTGGAAACAATAGCAAAAGAAGGTGGTCTTGTTATTTATCATAGACAAGAAGGACGCAATATTGGACTAGTTAATAAAATAAATGCCTACCATCTTCAAGATCAAGGATACAATACAGTTGAAGCAAATGTTAAACTGGGATTTAAAGCCGATGAGAGAGAATACAGTGCTGTTAAGTATATATTAAATGATTTAAATATTAAAGAGATAAACCTCATCACAAATAACCCAAGAAAGATAAAGTTTGTTGAAAGTTGTGGTATCAAAATCGCCCAAAGAACGCCAGCTATTACGAAAAGGAATCCCCACAATGAAAACTATTTAAATGTAAAAAAAGAGCAATTGGGACATATCTTATAAAATAAATATCCCTATAAAACGTTATTTTAAATTACCAAAAACAGTAAAGACTTCATACATGACTTCACTCTCTATAACCAGTGAGATAAAAAAGATGATTTCAAATTTAAATAAAAAAATTCTATTTATTTTTTCACTTAAAAATTTAAAATCTTTTTTTATCTTATCATGAGCATGCATAGAAAAACTATGTTTGACATTTTTTTTATACCAATAAATATACTCTTCTTTTCGAACTATATTTTTTCTTGCGGTAATCTCATATAAAAAATAGACATGAAGCACAGAAATAAATAGAGTACCTATTGGAACGATACTTTCAGCTAAAAAATAGATTGATATGACCACAAAAGGATAGGTGATAAGAAAACAGCTGACTTGTTTGTGATTATGGTAAATGTAATTGATAAAAAAGTACTTTGAACCCAAATCATTGGTTGTTTTTCTATTAAAAATTACTAGATTTATAAATACAATTAAAAAAGTAACAAGATGTAAATGAAGTAGCGAATCCATAATTATGCCTCCATTATCTTCAATAACAAACGACCTTCTTAAATTTATCCTACTTCCATTTAATTATTCATAAGAATTAAATCATAGAAAATTATTTAATTTAACTATAAAGTTTCTATCTTTAATTATTCTGTTACCTCCATATAGCATTATTAACTGTAATTCTCAATATCTCATCTTTATAAGTTTTGCATCAACTCTATTTTTATTTTCATTTGTTAAGAACTCCTCACAAGTACTTTATTATTAATGTGAATCATATTTCATAACATTTTGTTTAAATAAGTATTACGTGTAGAGGTGACACCTATTAATCTATTATCTAAAGGTATCAGAGTAGTATCAACAACATTTACATCTAAAGAGACAATTTTCTCAACTCTACTTATTGCATTTTCAAACATTAGTTCAACTACGTTTGTATAACTTAATTCTTCTGATAATTCACAAGCTTTTGGAAAATAACTTGAACCTTCAGTCATTCCTGGAACCAAATTAACTTCAAGAAAAAAACATTTTCCCTCTTTATTTGTTTTTATATCAACCCTACCAAAATCTCTTATTCCTAAATTTCTAAAAGAATCACAAGCAAGTTTTTCAATCTTTTGTTTTAAATCATAATCAGCAATAGATTTTAATATTTCACTATTTTCTTTTTTTGCATCTTCTCCAAGAATCCTTAAACCATCTTTTGACTGTGGTGCGATAATTTCAATAGCATAAACACTTAAGTCGCTGTTTTTGGTTTTGATTATTGAAACGGTAAATTCTCTTCCATCCAAATACTCTTCAACTAAAACTGGCTCATTAAACTGTGTATAAAGAGATAATAGTTTATTCTCATACTCTTTAAATGTATTTACAAAAGATTCATCATCAATACCATTTCCATTTGCTGCATCCATTGGCTTTAAAAAAAGAGGAAACTTTAAAGGAAGTTCATTTTCTTTATACTCTTTTGGTATTGCAGTGAAAAAATCTGCTGTTGGTATGCCCTTTCTTTTCAAATATGACTTTGCAAGAATTTTATTTGAATCGAATTTTAATGTCTCTTTATTTGAGCCAGTATAATTAATATTATGTTTTTTAAAATAATCACTTAACCAAATATTTGGTTCATTTATTAGCGGTATATATTTTACGGCTAAAACTACTAAGTCAGGTTTTCTTCTTAATACTTTTTCTAAATCAGACTTATCTTTACAGATACTTACTCTTGCTTTATATTTTAATTGTCTTAAAGATTTTAAAACACTTTTACATGCAATTTCTGCTCCAAATCCACTCTCTTTTAGGTGTTTGTTTGGTGTTGTTATTATTTCTATTTTCATAGGTTTTCCTTTTTTAAGGTATAAATAAATGGTTGTTCTTAATGTATTTATACGTAAAACTACAAGGATTATAATGCTAGCAATCTCTAATGAAATTACATTATTATCTTCTAGTAATGGTGTTAGTTAATATATATTTACAGTTGCAATGGAATTTAGCTGTTAATTAAGCACGCTATACGTGAACATTATTGCTATTAGAAATACACTGTAAATAAAAGTGTATTATCAGTATGAGTGTTTGAACAAATAATTGAAATATTTGTTATGATAGATTAAGTTATCCAAGGATAATTAACTTGTGGGTCTCTTGTTAAGTAAACGTTTTTATTTTGAGTCTTTTTTTGCTTTTTTTTCAGCTCTTTTTTCTTTTATTGATTTTGCAGGTGCCGTTTTTACTGCTTTTTGAGTATTTTTACCTTTAGCCATTTTGTCTCCTTTATATGGTTTATATTACAGTATATCTGAAAAAAGAGAATATATTTCTATAAATAAAATTTAATTAGAAATAAGTATTTCTATCTCATAATATTTAGTGCTATTTTAGCTTTACACACAAAACTTGCTATTTTAATCATTTTCAGATATATTGTGCTCACTTAAAGAAAATTAGTACTTATTCATTGTTTGCTTTTTATTAACTTCTATGTTGACTCTTATCTCTCAAAAAATTTACAATCTGGTTTAACTTTACTAAAAACTTCATATATGAAGTGATATATACAAAAGGATTTCTATGTCAAATAGATACAATGGAACTGTAAAATGGTTCAATAGCGAAAAAGGTTTTGGATTTATCCAATTAGAAGATGGGACGAAAGATATTTTTGTTCATTACAGAGAAATTACTAACACAGGTTACGGAAGAGTTTCATTAGATGAAAATCAAAAAGTGAGTTTCTTAATTGGAAACAATGAAAAAGGTGATTTTGCACAAAGTGTAGAAACAATATAACTATTTTCAAAAACTTATTCTAAAACAACTATAAAGTTCAATATAAGATTATAAAGCGTAGTCTTATGAACTTTATCTACTCTATTTTAACTCTAATACAATTTTTTAAACAAAAAAATCTTTACTCGTTAAATAACCGCAACTGGGAACAAATATCTTGTTCAACAAAATAAATAAAATTAAAGGAAAAAAATGTATATTCTTACAAAGAAATATAAATATGAAGTATTTCAAAGACTCTTAAAAGCTAAAGAGAGTTTTAAAGTAGCATGTTCAAAATCAGGACTTACTGTGAAGCAAGCTAAAGAATTTTTAGCTGTAAACTCAATTTAACCTACTAAACAATTACTTCTAAAAGATGATTTATTATTAATCCTATAAACCCAAGGATTAGTAATATTTTCAAACAATCATCTCTGCATATCTAGTTAAATAGTAACTATTGCCATCATATAAAGCCCTTATCGTAATTTTAATAGCAAAATTGAACTATCTTTATGCTTGCACTTTGCAATTAGATAACTTCAGTAATACTAAGAGAATAACTTTGGTATAATAATTATATAAGGAACATAATGAAAATTAAAAATCAGAAATCAAATTTTCCAGTAGTTTGCTTGGGAGCTTCAGCAGGAGGATTAAGTGTATTTCAAACATTTTTTTCATTCTTACCCACAATATTAGATATAGACATATCCTTTATTTTAATTCAACACCTATCTCCAGATTCAAACAGTAAGCTATCTGAAATAATTCAAAAATATACTAACATGGATGTATTTGAAGTAAAAAACAATACTGAAATAAAACCAAAATCTATATATGTTATTCCTCCAAATTACGATATGAAATTAACCGGTTATAGTTTAAAACTTGTAAAACAACCTAAAGATAAAATCATTAAACTACCTATTGATTTTTTCCTTAAGTCCATGGCAAAAGAGCTAAAAGAAAATAGTATTAGTATTATCTTATCAGGTAATGGTAATGATGGGGCTCAAGGTATTAGAGAAATAAAAGAAAACAATGGATTAGTTCTTGTACAAAAAAGAGCTACTGCACAGTACAAAAGCATGCCTCAAAATGCCATTGAAACAGGTTTTGTAGATTTAGAACTAACCATTGAAGATATTGCACAAAACCTGATTGAATATATTAAAAATAAAGATTTAAATAACAGTTGGTTTCTAGAACATTATGATATACAAGAGAAACAAAAAATACTTACTTTATTACGCGATGTAACGGGGCATGATTTTTCGAACTATAAAGAGAATACTATCGATCGTCGTATAAACAAAAGTATGCAACAGAACAAAATTGACAACCTCAAAGATTATTATCAATTCCTCACTGAAAATGATGAACAAGTTTTTGAACTTATCGATGAGATTTTGATAAATGTCACAAGACTATTCCGAGATAAAGAGGTCTTTGAGTCACTTGCTAAAAATGCTATTCCAAAACTTTTTAGCAATAAACCAATCAATGCACCAATAAGGGTTTGGGTAGCAGGATGTTCCACAGGTGAAGAAGCCTACAGTATAGCAATATTAATAAAAGAATATATGCTCAAGAACAGTCTTAAAAACAAAGTAATGATATTTGCAACAGACATCGATTCAAAAGCTATTTCAGTTGCAAGAAAAAGAGTTTTTCCAAGTAGTATTGAAGAAGATGTTACAAGTAGCAGATTAAAAAAGTTTTTTTATCAAAACAACAGTGGTGGTTATGGCATAGTCAAAGATATAAGAGATATGATTATTTTCTCAGAGCACAATATTATCAAAGACCCTCCCTTTATAAATCTTGATCTTCTTAGTTGTCGAAATGTCATGATATATATGGATTCCAAACTGCAAAGGAATTTAATTTTACAATTTCATTATGCAATCTACCCAAGTGGTTTATTATTATTAGGAAGCTCTGAAAGTGTTGGAGACTTAGGAAATTACTTTAAAAATCTTGATCTAAAAAACAATATCTTCCAATGTAATAACAGCTTAAGCACTTTTAATCAAATTACACGTAATAGTATCTTAAAACCGATGGAAAACTATACCAAGTCATTATCCAATCAACAAGATATTATGATAGTAAAACAAATGAAACCCTCATTAAAAGAGATTATTGAACAAGCTATTTTAAAATATTATACCCCAACCGCAGTGCTCATAGATGAAGATGGCAATATTTTATATCTAGTTGGAAATACTTCAGAGTATCTTGAATTACCACAAGGGGAGTATGGTATTAATAATATTTTTAAAATGTTTAGAAAAGAGCTTAAAGAAGTTATAGAAGAATCATTTCATAAGATAAAAAATACAAAACAAACTATTAAAGTTGAAAATATAATGATTAAAACAAAAGATAGTTATAAATCCATTGATACTACACTATCAGCAGTTATCAGTAGTTCAAACTTGGAATCTACAAGTTATCTATATCTAATTATTTTTGAGGACAAAAATACAGAAGATGAAAAAGTAAAAGAAATCAATTTAACTGCAAATATAAAAGATGATGGAGACGAAAAGAAAATAATCAAAAAATTAAAAGAAGAGATACGCGTACAAAAACAATATTTAGAAGAAACCAATGAAAGACTAAAACTATCCAATCAAGAATTAACATCCTATAATGAAGAGATGCAATCATTAAATGAAGAGATGCAATCTACAAATGAGGAACTTGAAACATCAAGAGAGGAGCTTCAATCTCTTAATGAAGAGCTAACGATAGTAAATAGTGAACTACAAGTAAAAGTTAATGACCTTACAACTGTTAATAATGATATGAATAATCTGATTTCTGGTACTGGAATAGGAACAATTTTTGTTAATCATGAGCTTAATATCTTACGTTTTACGCCAACAATTAAACCTATCATAAATTTAATTCCCGGTGATACTGGACGTTATTTAGGAGATATTGTTTCAAATGTAATTGATAATAAGCTGCTACTAGAGAAAACTCAAGATGTTCTTGATACTCTAATACCAAAAGAAGCACAAATAGTTACGGATAATGGCTTAATATATTTTATGCGTATTCACCCATATAGAACTGTCGAAAATGTCATTGAAGGTGCAGTTATAACATTTATTGAGGTAACAGATATCATTAAAAAAACTGCTCAGTTGTAAACAATTCTAAAGGATAAGTGATGGCTAATGAACTTGAAGAGAGTAAATATCGTAATGAACTTAGAAAAAAAGCAGAAGAATTAGTCATTGAACCTAATTATAACCCTCCATTAGAATCTCAACAAATAAAATCATTTATTCACGAGCTGCAAGTTCATCAAATAGAACTAGAAATGCAAAATGATGAATTAAAAGAATTATCTCATGAACTTAAAAGAGCTAAAAAACACTATTTAGACCTATTTGATAATGCACCGATTGGGTATTTACTGCTTGATGCAAGTAATACCATTACTCAGTGTAATGCAACAGCTTTAAAACTTTTTCAAATTAATAAAGAGGACATAATAGATAAAAAGATACAAAAGTTTATAGATAAAAAAGATCAAGATATTTTTTATCTATTTACTAAAAAAGTCAATAACTGTGGTGAGAAATATCATTGTGAACTACATTTGTTAGGGGCTGAAGGGAATTATTTTTGGGCATATATTCAAGTTACATTAGAAGAAGATTACAAAGGGAAACCTCTTTATAAAATGACCATAGAGGATATATCAAAAAGGAAAAAGTTAGAAGAGGAGTTACTTCACAAAGAGGAAATGCTAATTGTACAAGCTAAATCTGCAGGTATGGGTGAAATGATTGGAAATATAGCACATCAGTGGAGACAACCTTTAACTACTATATCTATGGGAATCAATAACATACGCCTAGATATGGAGCTTAATACACTTGATATAAATACTACTAAAGATCAATGCTTAGAGATAGAAAAGCAAGTTAAATACTTGTCTCAAACTATAGATGACTTTAGAAACTTCTTTAAACCAATTAAACAAAAGGAGACTTTTGAAATAGTTGATGTTATTGAACAAACATTAAGTATAGTAGGTCAAGCTTTAGAAAACAATAATATTCAAATAGTACAAGAGTACCAATCCAATGAAACGATAAATGCATATAAAAATGAATTGATACAAGCTCTTTTATCTATTCTTAACAATGCAAAAGATTCACTAATTAAGTCTAATAAAGAGATAAAAAATATAACTATTTCCACTTACAAGGAAGAAGAGTCAATAATAATCACCATTACTGATAATGGTATCGGTATTAAAAAGAACATAATTGATAAAATTTTTGATCCTTATTTTACGACAAAAAACAACTCTAATGGTACAGGATTAGGGCTATACATAACAAAAACTATTATAGAAAAACATTTAAAAAGTAAAATTAAAGTTTTTAGTCCTAAAGAAGGTGCTTGCTTTAAAATTGAAATACCTATAAAATAGATCTTAAATAGCTTTAATTAAAAAATTTTGAAACAATCTATTTCTCTTAGAATTACACTTTTTAAGTGTAATTTACTTATCTGCCAATAATTGTCGCAACAACTTTCCTGCTACCTCCATAGTCTCTATGCTCACCCAAATAAATACCTTGCCACGCCATAAATTCAGCTTTCATTGGTTATTGGTAGTTTAGGAGAAACTCCAAATAATGAGGAATTAATATGCGCTGGCATATCAACTTCTATTTAATTAATAAATAGCCCTTATTTAAGGGTTTTAGATATGTCTATATAATCAAAAGACCACTTTTAACCACAAGTCACTTTTCAAACAAGAGTAATTTTTAGTAAAATTCTTTTTAAATTTAATGACTATTTTTACTAAAATATATAGTATAATTATAGGTTAAATTTATTATAAGGACAAAGCAAAATGCACGTAGCATTTATTATTGAAAACTGGGCTAACATTGAGCCTTTAAAAAGTACTACTTTATCTGTAATTAAAGAGTGTATGTCAAGAGGACATAAAGTTTCTATTTTATATACTCATGATTTAACTGTTAGGGATAACATTGTACATGGTTTTGCTAAGACATTAAAATTTGAAGGAAAAGTACCTGACTCTGTAACAAGTTTTTATAAAAAAACAACATATGCTGTTAAACTTATATCCCTTCATGCTTTTGATTGTATTATGATTAGAAAAGACCCTCCAATATCGCCTTTAGTTTTTAATTTCCTTGATTCAGTTAAAGATGAAACTATTATAATTAATGATATTGATGGGATTAGAAAAGCTAACAATAAACTTTATACAACAACATTTCATGACCCCACAAATACTTATTTACCCAAAACACATGTTTCTGGAAGTAAAAAATATATCAAAAAAATAATTGAAGAATCAGATGATGAGAAAATGATATTAAAACCTCTAGATGGTTCAGGTGGCAGAGGTGTTATTGTACTTGAAAAAGGTGCTACGTCAAATATAAACTCATTACTTGACTTCTATATTGATGATTCAGGTGAAAACTATGTCATTTTACAAGAATACATAGAAGGCGCAGAAAACGGTGACGTAAGAGTTATGATGCTAAATGGTAAGGCAATTGGTGCATATCATAGAAAACCAGCGGAAGGTGAGCATAGGGCAAATATCCAAACAGGTGGGACGGCACATAAATATACACTTACAGAATCACAGAAAAGAATTTGTATAAAAGTTGGAAAAAAATTATTAGCAGATGGAATTTACTTTGCAGGTCTGGACATGATTGGTGATAAAATATTGGAGGTAAATGTTTTAAATCCAGGTGGAATCACTAATATAAATAAACTATCAAAACTCAAACTTCATAAAAATGTAGTTGATTTCTTAGAAGAGAAAGTTCATGAAAAAGTAGAAAAAAGAGCAGAGCTAGAATATTTATTAAAAAGACTCAGTGAATTAAAAGAATAAAACTACTTTTAAAACCACAAAGAAGACCATATCTATTTAAAAGTGGTCTTCTATTTTCCCATAATAGTAGCAACAATTTTTCTGCTACCTCTATAGTTCCTGTGTTCACCCAAATAAATACCTTGCCACGTACCTAAATTCAGCTTTCCATTGGTTATTGGAAGTGTTAATCTCACTCCAAATAATGAGGACTTTATATGAGCTGGCATATCAACTTATATTTAATTACTAAATTGCCCTTATTTTAAGGGTTTTTAATATATCTATGTGGTCAAAAGACCACATTTTGACCACAAGTACAAACTATAATCTATAGACTAATTTAAAAAATCGGTACTAATTTATAATCTTGTGTTTGCCAACCAATTAAAGATATAAAACCATCAGTGATTATATCCATCTCTTTTGGAATAGTATTGTTATCCACATTAAATACTTTTGTAGCTACTGCACAAACTTCCATTCTAACTCCTAGTTTTCCAAAGTTCTTAATAGAATTTTGGATTGATTCTAAATACTCTTCGTACTCCATCTCAAAGGCTTCATCTTGAGAAGTATGTAAATACTTTACTGTTTTTCCAATAAAAACTAAAACCATCTCTGGTTTTACACCTTGGTCTACAAAGCCTTTATGAGTACCTTCAATAATCTTAAGATAAAAAGCTGTTGTCTTTACATCAGTAAAATCTATTAAAAATACACTTTTTGCTTCTTTAATACCATTTAGTGATACAGAGTCATCTATCTTTTGGGCAAAAAGATTAAGATTAAATATTAAAAATAGTGTTAATAAAATCTTTTTCATACTATAGTTGTTTCCCTATACCTTTTGTTAGATTCAACATAAAAGCTAAACCTCTTCTTGTATCATCATCTTTCATTAATTTTAATAAACCAAATAATGATGGTATCTCATTCTTCTCATTTTCTCGTTTCGCATATCTAACTGCATTTTCTGTAATAAAACCTGCTGTTGCAATATTATCAACATTTGATACCATTTTTTCAACCATTGTTGCATTTGTCATTTCGATATTATCAGAGATAACTGCTAAAAGGTCTACTAAATTATTCATTCTTCCTGTTTGAACTAACATTGCCATTTGTTCTTCAATTTTTTGCATCTCTGCGCTTTTTTTAACTTCTACTAAATCACTCATAATTAACTCCTATAAAATTCCTCTTGCAGATGCCCAATATAATCCTTTGTTAAAGCCTAATCTAACAAATGAACCTAATTTACTACAGGGTGTTGGTTGTACGTCCTCTTCATAGTCATACCATAATGGCATACCACAAGATAATCCCATTTGTGCTACTGCAATTACTTTTCCATCATATGACTCTGTTGGATAACCAAATCTTAACTCAGAGGCAATATTATCTACTACAATGTCAGTTTGATTATGAATAGTACCACCTGCTTTTGAAACTGGTAAATCAACAGTATCACCTAAAGTATAGATATTGTCTCTACCCTTTACTTTTAGAGTTTTCATATCTGTTGGTAACCAACCTTCATCTTCTAAAGCTTCTGATAAACCAGAATCTCTTACAACTTTAGCTGCAATAAATGGTGGAGTAGACATTAAAATATCAAATTCCATCTCTTCACCCTCTTCTGAGTATGCAATTTTTTTATCTGGGTCTACTTTTGATAAAGTAAAGCTTCTTTTATGTTTTACATCAATACTGTCAAATACTGTTGGTAAAACTTCTGATGTAGGAGTTTGTAAGAAAAGTCCATTTTCTACAACTTGTGCTTGTGTTGGATAAGTATAGATAATTTCGACATTATCCCTAACACTTTTTTCTGTTAAATAATCATGTAACATCATTGTTGTTTCAACAGGCGCAATTCCACATTGATGTGGTATATTAGGAGTTTTTGGGAAGTTTACAGTTACTAAAACTCTCCCTTTTTCTAGTTTTTCAAACTTTTTAGCAAGTTTTTTTGCTCCCTCATAACTATAGAACCAATCTCCTCCTTCATGAAGACCAGGAATTCTTTTAGCATCAACCTCACAACCTGTTGCAATAATTAAAAAGTCGTAGTCATATTTTTTACCACTTTTACCTTTTACATAGTTTGAATCTGCATTAATTTCAACTGCTTCATCAACTTTAAAATCAATCTCTAACATAAGTAAAGACCTTTGATCTCTTACAAATTCATGACCTGCTGCCTTATGAAAAGCAACATACATTGCTCCAGGTCTATAGAAGTGTTTAGGACTGTTTGAAATCATAGTGATTTCAACTTCATTTCTATCTATTTCTGGCATAAGTTTTTTTGCTAGATTGTTAGCTGTCATAGTACCTGCTGTACCACCACCAACTATTAGAATTTTTTTCTTCATATTACCTCTCCATATTTTAGTACAAAATAATCGTAACAAAAAAGAAAAAGGTTATTATAAAGTATTAATAAGATTTTAATAAGGTTTTTAGAGATTTATTCTATAGCCTACACCTTTTATATTTTCAATAACTTCAGGATATAGTTTTTTTCGTAAACCAACAATAACCATACGAATTGCATCTGGTGTAGTTTGTTCTTCCCAAATCATATCTTCTATTAACTCTAGAGTTATAAAGCCTTGTCTATTTTTTAAAAAGAGTTCTAAAAGCAATAACTCTTTTTTAGTGAGTTTAATTAGATTTGTGTTATTAAATAGTGTTCTTTCTATAGGATTATACATAAACCCCTTACCCAACTCTATAACTTCTATTGACTGATTGTTGTTTGAAACAAATGAGGAGATTGCAAAGAGTAATTCATCTATATCTATGGGTTTTTTTAAATAAAAATGAACACCTGAATCAGCTGCTTGATTTAAATATGTAACAGCATTAAAAGCTGTCATTGTAATTCTCATTGTTTCTGGGGATTCTAATGCAACCTTTTTTAAAAAAGTAAGCCCATCTATATGAGGCATCTGTATATCAGCTAAAATAATATCTATTTTATTTAAACTAAATCTATCAAAAGCTTCTAAAACATCACATGCAACATATACATTTTTAAAATAAATTCTTAGTACTCTTTCTAGCCATTTTAATGTACTTTCATCATCTTCAACTATTAAAATTGAATAGGCTTGTAAAGAAGAATAAACTGTTGTCATTTCAATATTCCTTTTTAGGAAGAGTTATTGTAAATAGTGCACCATTTGCTTTATTTTTTACACTCAGCCTTCCTTTCATATGATGTTCAATAATAACCTTTGACATATAAAGTCCAATGCCACTTCCTTTTTCTCTTGTTGTAAAATAAGGATCAAATATTTTTTCGAGATACTCCTTTTTAATTCCACCACCATTATCTTGAATCGTAATCTTAGTTTCATATTTAGTTGAACCAATCGTAATAACTATGAAACCATTATCTTCTTTTTTATTTATAATAGCCATCATAGCATTATGTACCATATTCATAATGACCTGTCTAAACTCGTTTGGAAAACCTAAAATATTCAAAGTTGTTTTTTCTTCTACTTCAACTTCAACCTTTACATTATTGAGTTTTAACTGTACATCAATGAGTCGTATTGCATCATTTATATTTTTTACTATATCAAAAAACTCTTTTTGTTTTGAGATTCTAAAAAAGTTTGAGAAATCATCTATCGTTTGAGACATATAATTAATTTTTTCCATTATTTCTGATTCTATTTCTAGAAGTAATGCCTTATCAATCTCTTGTTTATTAGAAATATGTCTTAAACCTTGAACAATAATTCCTAAACCATTTAAAGGCTGTCTCCATTGATGAGCTATTGAATCAATCATCTCGCCCATAGCAGCTAGTCTTGATTGATGGCACATGATTTCATATTGTTCAGTGCGTTTGGAAACCTCAAGTTCAACTTGTCTTTTTAGCTCTTCTTGATATTTTATATCATCAGTAATATCTGAAGTTATCATAATAATTGTATCTGTGATTTTTACATAACTTAAAGACATACTTGCATTCATATATTCACCCAATTTAGAGATACATACTTTTCTAAAATTCACAACACTACCATCTTTAATAGCCCTTTTCACTGCGCTTTCAGAAGGTTCTTTATACTCTTCAGAAGATAAAGATATGCACGATTCGTTATAAAGCTCTTCCATTGTATAACCCATCATCTTTTGGAAAAAGTTATTTGCATATAAAAACATGCCATCTCTATCTAATATAGAAATACCATTTGCTGCTAAATCAAATACAGCTTGTAACTCCTCTTTTTTAGAAAGCAAATCATACATACTTTTTTTAAGTTCATTTTCCATGTTCGAATATTTTGTGATATCAAAAAAGTATAAACCTCTAAGATTAGTATGGGGTACTACCTGATAACTTACTTCAAAATTAACACTATTCCAATATATATCTATAGTTTCTAGTTCTTGGTCAAATAAAGATTTTAACAAATCATGATTTTTTTTAGAAAAAATACTAGCTAAACTTTTATTTTTTACTTCTAAATTAAAGTGCTCTAATTTCTTACCACATGCTTCTACAATGTTTTCATTTTTGTCAATAAGCAATATTATAGTTTTAGGTATCTCTTTAATATTAGATAATTCGGTATTCCCAAATGACATTAATACTCCATTACTCTTAAATCATGATTACTATATCATATATCAATAAGATTAATATAAGAGTATTTATTTCAAATAATACTATTTAACTTTATTGACCCATAATTGTAGCCACAATTTTTCTAGAGCCTCAATGCTCTCATATTCACCTAAGTAAATGCCCTGCCACGTACCTAAATTCAACTTTCCATTGGTTATTGGAAGTGTTAAGCTCACTCTAAAAAGTGAGGACTTTATATGAGCTGGCATATCAACTTGTATTTAATTACTAAATTGCCCTTATTTTAGGGGTTTTTAATATATCTATGTGGTCAAAAGACCATATTTAGACCACAAATGACCTTTCATTTTTTTTACAAAACATAGTAAACTCAAATTCATTGTTTTTATTACTAACACTAATAGGAGCATTCACTCATCATTATATATTTCTTTTAATAAAGTAAAAAATGATAGAATAATCCATATGACAAAAGGTAGAAAATGAATGTAGACAATATTCAAAATATAGTTGAACAAGATGGAATCATTTTTCTATCTTATGGTGGTTTTTTAACACAGACTCTTATTGCAGGAATGACAGAAGCGTTAGAAAAAGAAACAACATATCATAATTTAAATATGAGTATTTCTAATAATATTTTCACAATTTTTATTGAACTTTCACAAAATATTATGAACTATTCAAAATCTAAAAATAAAAACTGTGATGTTCTTAAATCAGAAGGATTAATAGTAGTTGGAAAAGATACAGAACACTATTATATTCACTCTCAAAATGCCGTTGACATAAGGGATAAAGACAAAATTGAACCTAAACTGTGTGAACTTTTAACAATGTCTAGAGATGATATTAAAAAAACCTATAGAGAACTCAGACGCAGTAGTAAAAATACTCATGAGAAAGGTGGAGGAATTGGATTTTATGAAATTGCAAAAAGAAGTGATGAAGTAAAATTTGAATTTAAAGAATTACATGAAGATAAATACTATTTTCATTTTATATCAAAGATCAAAATTAATAAAGACAAATAATGAATATCAAAAAAACTATTTTAAAAACAACAATAATCTTTATACTAATACATATGAATTATCTTTTTGCCTCAGTTGTCCAACCATCTGAAGTATATGCAGA
Organism: Arcobacter sp. EP1; assembly: GCA_001655195.1. Classification (GTDB taxonomy): domain Bacteria; phylum Campylobacterota; class Campylobacteria; order Campylobacterales; family Arcobacteraceae; genus Arcobacter_A. Next base: position 256,427 of record LPNY01000139.1, on the reverse strand, counting down.
AGCAATGAAAATCAATAAAGAACTTACTATTATACAACAAGCATTAAAAATAAAAAACCCAACAACAACTCAAGAACACATAAAGCTTTTTAATACTAATTTGAAACCAAGACATGTTTGGCAAAAAACCTATTTAGTTCTTGTAAAAATCAATGTTTTAAGAAAAAACCATAACTTACCAAGAGTTGAAGAAGTAGCTGTTGAACCCGTACTGAATTTAGCTCCAGATTTAGTTTATGGCATGACCCAACGAATTTTAACTGAACTTAGAATTTTTAAACGTTTAAAAAATATCACCACAAAAATCACACCAACTAAAACTTACAAAGATAAAAAACCTATTGATGTATTTAATTTAATGCATAAAAACTCCTTGAAACTTGATAAAATAAATAAAAATCAGATTAAACCTTCTGATGTATATGCACAAGTCATGAGACTACATGAAGATATTAGTCAAATATTTAAATATTTATCTATCACCGATACAACCGTTCCCCCTTTAAAAAATATAAACTCAAAACCAAAAGATGCGTATATAGCCGTTTTAAAATTGATTGATACCATACAAAAAATACAACTTAAAATGGGTCTTACAATCACAAATTTTGATACCTTTAGAAATAATAATATACAACCAAGTGATGTGATTAATATGGTAATGATGGCTATTTCTGAAATTCAACCTATAAAATCATATATAGGTTTAAAGACACAAGTTACACCTCCTGCTAAAAGTTATCAACACAAAGTACCAGCAGACGTGGAACAGTTACTTTACTGGAATGTAAAACGAATAGTTATTATCAATGAATCAAAACTAAAGAATAAATAATGGTTAATTTACTCAAAAAACTAACACTCAAGAATCAATTTATCGTAATATTTATCTCTTTCTTTTTATTAGGAAGTGGAGTAATTGGTTATTATGGATATCAATCTACTAAAGATGCTTACACCACTGATGCAATTAATAAAAGTCAAGATGATTTAAAACTTCTTAAAGAGAGTACTTCTTTATTTTTAGAATCTATTCCTTCTGATCTCGAGTTTTTAGCTGATTTTTACGCCTTTAAACAGTATTTAAACTGGCTTAATGTAAATGATGAAGACAAACTTCTTGATTCACAGACTATTGTAGAAAATGCCTTTAGCTCATTTCTAAAAAACAAAAAAATATTTTATAAATTAAGATTCTTAGATTTAAAGGGCTTTGAACTTATTAACTTAGAGTACAATCAACAAACAGCTCAAGTAATAAAAGTACCTGTTTTACAAAATAAAAGTACAAAAGACTACTTTCAAAAAGCACTTGACATGCAAAAAGGTCATTTTTATGTTTCAAATATGAACTTCAATAAAGAATTTGGAAAGCTTACAAAACCACATCTACCAATAATTCGTTTTTCTATGCCTGTCTTTAAAGGAGATGATAAAGTTGGTGTTTTAGTAATGAATGTCTACATCAATTCTATTATTGAAAGAATTTTAAAAAACAATAGTGAATATAGAAAGTATATACTCATTGATACTCAAGGTAACTATATTGTTCATGAAAATATTGCCAAAACATTTGCCAAAGATTTAGGTAAGGAAGATAACTTTTTTAATGAATTTAAATCTCTTAAGCAAATCCTAGATAAAAAACAAAATATTTTTTTAATCAATGATGCAAATATTATCATTTCACAAAAAGTTCTACCACCAAATCAAAACTCTGAAAACTATTGGACATTAATAAGTTTTGTTGACAAAAACTTTGCTTTGAAAAAAGTTGATAACTTTACAAACATATTTATCCTCATACTTTTGAGCACAATTATTTTAGTTACTGTTGTGATTTACACATTTATGTCATCTATTACTCGGCCATTAAACCAAGTTACACAACAACTTAAAAACTTAAGTATTGGTATCGTAGAGAGAGAAGATATTGACTATAAACATAGTGATGAAATAGGCTATATGATAGACTCAGTAAAACTTCTAAAACAAAATACTAACGAACTTGTTACACACTCAAAAAACATTAGTCAAGGTAATTTTGAAGAAACACTTGATTTACGTTCAAATGAAGATATTATTACAAAATCATTAAATAATATGTCACACACACTAAAAACAAGTTATGAAAAAAATATTGAAGAGACATGGGTTAATGAAGGAATCAATAATCTTTCACAAAAGCTTTCAGGCGAAAAACTAGTTCAAGAAATTACAGAAGAGACCCTAAAATTCACGATTCCTTACATAAGAGCTGCAAAGGGATGTTTATTCTTATATGATAAAAAAAGTGAAGAATTAACTCTAAGCAGTAGCTATGCACAAGATAACGAAAATCTAATTTCACAAACATATAAAAAAGGGGAAGGTCTTATAGGTCAAGTGGCTAAAGACCAAAACGTAATTATTCATAATGAAAAAAATATGAATCCTATAATCCATAGTGCATTAATTAACGAGCAAGCTAAAGGGCATATAGTAATTCCTTTAGTTCATGAGAATAATTTATTAGGTGTTATAGAAATTTCAAGCTTGCACCCAATTTCCAAAACAGTTAAAAATTTCATTATTGAAATAGAAGATATTATTGCTACTTACCTTTATGCTGCTACAAAAAATGAAGAGATTAAAAAACTTCTAAAAGAATCACAAAAAAATGCTGAAGAATTATTTGAACAACGAGGAGAACTAGAAGAAACCAATACTGAACTACTAGCAATACAACGAAATCTTAATGAACAAAGGCACTATTTAGAAACTGTGTTAAAAAAGACCTCTGATTCAATTGAATATGCTTCTTTGATTCAAAATACATTAATTCCTACAAATGAACTTTTAAGTGAATATTTCAATTCACATTTTGCACTGTGGGAACAAAAAGATATGGTTGGTGGAGATATTTATCTATTTGAAGAATTAAGACATAAAGATGAATGTTTACTTATGGTCATAGATTGTACAGGGCATGGTGTTCCAGGAGCATTTGTTACTATGCTTGTAAAAGCCATTGAAAGACAAGTTATTGGCTTAATCAATACTGATTTTACCATGGATGTAAGTCCTGCTTGGATACTACAATACTTTAATCGAACAATGAAACAACTTTTAAAACAAGAAGACGCAAAAAGTTTATCTAATGTGGGACTTGATGGACAAATCCTGTACTATAATAAGCAAGAAAATATAGTCAAATTTGCAAGTGCCAGAAATGATGTTTTTATAGTTCAAAATAATAACGTAGAGATGCTTAAAGGGAATAGACACTCAGTGGGGTACAAAGATAGTGATATCAAGTATAAGTTTACTGACCATATTATAAATACAAGAAAAAATGATATAATATATTTATCAAGTGATGGTTATTGGGATCAATTAGGTGGAGAGAAAGACCTTTGCTTTGGGAAAAAAAGATTGCTGAGAGTAATTGATACAATCAAAGATGAACCAATGGACATTCAAAAACAAAAACTAGTAAATGAGTTGAAAACTTATCAAGGTAATCATGAAAGAAATGATGATATTACAGTTATTGGAATTAAATTTTAAAGGATAGACTATTAAAGAATTAATTATTAAAAGTACTGAATATACTCCAAGTATTAATTGTAGTGCTGATACTGGTATTCTGGAGTTTAAAGGTAAATCATACCCTGAAAACTCTTTTGAATTTTATAAACCAGTTATAAACTGGTTAGAACAATATCTAAAAAGCAACTTTAATAATGAAACAAAAATCAACTTAGAATTAACCTATTTAAACTCTAGTAGTGCAAAAGTTTATTTTGATATTTTGGATTTAATAGAAAAACAATCAACGAATAATAATGCCTTTGTTATTAATTGGATATATTTTGAAGAAGATGATATTTCAGAAGAAATGGGAGAAGATTTTCAAGAGGATTTCCCTAATTTAACTATTAACTTAATTTCAAAAAAATAATTTAATAAATTTCAAACAGCATTCAAAAGCTACTTTTGTGAAAAATATTCTTCTTTTATTCTCCTATCGTCGTTGCAACTATTTTCCTGCTACCTCCAAAGTCTCTATGTTCACCCAAATAAATACCTTGCCACGTCCCTAAATTCAGCTTTCCATTGGCTATTGGAAGTGTTAAGCTCACTCCAAAAAGTGAGGACTTTATATGAGCTGGCATATCATCATCCCCTTCATAGGTATGTTCAAAGTATGATTTATTTGATATGACATCATTTACAAAATTTTCCATATCACTACGAACGGTTGCATCACAGTTTTCATTAAGACTTAAACTAGCACTAGTGTGTTGTAACAATAAATTTACTGTGCCAACTTAAATATCTTTTAAGTCTAACTCTTGTTCTATTAATCGTGTAATAAGATGAAAACCTCTTTTAAAAGGGTTCAGTTTTATAGTTGTTTGTCGTATTTTCATGTGAGATTATAACAAAACATGCATGAAAGTAGTCTCATTGCTTAAACGACTCTTAATAGGTTTTTAGCAATAATAAATAATCTAAAGAATATTAATTCTAAGGTCTATATAATGAAAAATAATAAAAAAGCAGCTGTCAGTACTGTCGTAGTTATTGTAGTTGTTTTACTCGTTGCTCTCATCATTGGTCTATTTTTACCAAAAAACTTTTTTAGTAATATCTCTTCAAAAACTGGTTCTAAAAGTTTTTCTACTTTTAAAATGAATAGTGGCACACCAAAAGATGCTACACCAGGTCCATTAAAATGGAAAAAATCTTTTGCTTATGAAAAAGACAAAAATAAAAAAGGTGATCGTGGTGGACAATCTTATATTAAATTTTTAACAGACAAAAATAAAAAATAAATACTTAAATTTTATTCTTAATTTTTCTATTTTTTAATCTCTGTTTATTTTCATGTTACAATAAGAGTATGGAAATAATAATGACAATCTTTTATGTGCTTTTTGCACTTATCTTATTTATCTTAGGTCTTCAAACCATAAAGTACTTCTTTGTCATGTGGAAATATAAAAGTACACCAAAAGAAGATAGAAAAGATGACTTTTTTTATTTTGATTAAATAAGTAATAAAAGGCAAGGAAAAGATTCCCTACCTTTTTATTTTACTTCTAATACTCTTTTTAACGTTGCAACGGCTAAAAATTTATCGTAGTATGATTTAGAATATCGCTGTTTTGCTTTACTTAATAAGTAATTTGCATCAATCAGGTCAGTTGTACTTGATAACCCTTCTTTGTATCGACTCTCGACAATATTGTAGTTTTCTTTTGCTTGTTCTAATGATAACTTAGAAGTCTCATAGTTTTGTTTTGCTACATCTAAATCTAAAAGTGCTGTTTCATACTGTAGTTTAATATCTAATCGCGTTCGATCAAGTTGCGCTAACACTTGACGTTTTTGAGACAAGTAAATTTTAATCTGACTAGCATCTGCTCCACCCTCATATAGATTCCATGATGCAGAAATAGTACCTACATTTTGGTTATCAGGGTAACTTCCTCTTCCATCAGGGCTCATATCATTCCCAAATTGTGAGTATGAATAGCTTGTATCAACAGATGGATAAAAGTCTGCTTTTTGAGTATCCACCAAAGCATTCATGCTTTCAATATTCATTTTTAAGGCTTCAAGTTCGCTTCGTGATTCTAAATCCTCTAAAGAGTGTTTATCTAACGCTAACTCCTTGATATGAATTTCATCAATACCAACATTTGATAAGTCTTTACCCCCTAATAAATTAGAGAGTTCTAAACGTGCTACTTGATAATCTTTTTTAGCGGTCATCACGTCTTGTTTAGCATCGAGCATATTAACATTGACTTGGAGTAAATCATTTTTCGCTAATAGTCCTTGTTCGAATCGTATTTTTGCATCTTCATACTGTTTTTCAAAAAGTTTATAGGCATCTTGAGTTGTTGCTAAATTTTTATGTTGATCCAACAAATTTATATAAGTTGATTTTGTATTTAAAACAATATCTTGAGTTTTTGCATTTAACGTAAAAGATGAAGATTTTGCCAAAAACTTTGCACTTTGCATACTTTTGATATCTTTAAACCCATTAAAAAGGTTGTAAGAAAGTTTTGCTGTTGCAGTTGAGTCCTTTTTTGTTTGACTACTTGATGCTTTGTCTCTATCATTATACGAGTATGACAAATCAACATTTGGCATCAGTGATGCACGTTTTAATTCAATATTCTCTTTTGACTCTTCAAGAATATAGTTCTGTTCTTGAAGGTTATAGTTATTTTCAACTGCAATATTAATAGCTTCATCAAGAGTCAAAGCCCATAATGATGTTGTTAACGTTGCGGCTAATGATATTAGTGTAATTTTCTTCATGCTACTTTTCCTTTATGCCTGTGTATTAATTGCTTCACGTTCTTGTTGTGCTGTTTTGCTACCTAGTTTTTGTTCTAATTTTATAAAGAACATCAATAAAGCTGGCGTTACAAAAATTGTAAAGATTGTTGAGAATGCTAATCCACCAGTAATTACTGAACCTAAACCTCTATAGAACTCTGAACCAGGACCAGGAACTAAAACTAACGGTAACATACCAAAAATAGATGTCATTGATGACATATAAATTGGTCTAATTCTTGTTCTTGTAGCTTCAACAACTGCTTTTTTATGTTCAATACCCTCTTTTCTAATATAGTTTAAACTTTGGTGAACAATTAAAATAGCATTATTTACAACAATACCTACTAAAATAATAAATCCTAACATTGTTAAAATATCTAGCGTCTGTCCTTCCGCCCCAGGGACAAAAGTTTTTGTTAACCATAGTCCAATAAAACCACCTGCAGTTGCTAGTGGAACAGTAAACATAATAACTAATGGATAAAAGAAGTTACCAAAAAGTGATGACATTAATAAATAAATCACCAATAATGCTAACATAAAACTTCCTGTTAATAAACCTATTGTTTCAGTCAATTTATCTGCTGTTCCAGAAATACCAATATCAACACTATTTGAAATCATTCCTTTTGCCTTCATGCCTGCAAGCATTCCACCAATTGTTTTCATGGTTTCATCAATTGTCATTCCTGGAGGTGGAGTAACTTGCAATGTAATGGTTCGTTTCCCATCTAAGTGTCGAATCTCACTAATACCCGTTGAACTACTATACGATGCTAAAGATGACATTGGAATTAATGAAGAATTAGGTAGTACAATTTGCGCTGCCATAATATCTTCAGGAGTTTGGATTAGATTATCATCTGCTTTTAAAACCAAGTCAATTTTCTTTTTACCGTCTTGTTCAAAATCACCAACTTTTCTTCCACTCATCAATACATCAACTGCAATACCTAAATCTCTTGAAGTCATACCAAGTGCTTTAAGTGCATCTTGATTTGGAGAGATTTTTACTTCTGGATATAATAACTCAACTGAAGGTACTGGTCGTACTTGTGAACCTTTTACAGTTCCCATAGTTGCACCAAACAGTTGCATACCTACATTTGCAATATCTTCAATTTTTTCACCAGAAATATCAATATCAACAGTGTTTCCTTCTCCAATACCATCTTCAAATACACCTGACTGAAGTGAGATTCCAATTGTTGATGGAAGAGAGTTAACAATAGGTCTAAACATTGGAATCGTCTCTTTTGCTCTATCTTCATGCATTGATGTTCCACCAAAGATATTAAAATCTCCAAAGGAAACAAAGAATGCTCTGTTTAATCCTGGAATACCATCTACGTCTTTATTAATATGAGGTTCAACTTCTTTCATTAAGTATGCACCCATATCATATCGTTCTTGATATGAAAGCCCAGGAGGAGTAATAAGAATATTAAAAATTAAGTTCTTATTTCCTTGTGGTAAATAATCAAGCTTTGGAAACAGTGTAAAGATTATCCCTACTGAAATTGCAGCAAGTGAAACAATGGTTACAATTTTTGTCAATACATTCTTTAAAGAGATGTTTACAATCGACATGATTAAATTTACTATTTTGTGTCCAAAGTTTGCAAGTGCTCCAGCATCTTTTGGCTCTTTACCAGAGATTCCCGCAAATTTTTTCCAAAGCATTGGAATAACAGAAATTGAAACAAATAAAGAGAATGTTACAGCAGCAGTTACTGCAATTGCAATATCTTTAAATAGTTGTCCCGCTTCATCTTGTAAAAATACAATTGGTAAAAATACAGCGATAGTTGTAAGGGCAGAAGCAATTAATGCTCCCCATACTTCACTAGCTCCAACATATGCAGCTTCACCAATACTCATCCCCTCTTTTCTATGCCTATCAATATTTTCTAATACAACGATGGCGGAGTCAACTAACATACCCACAGCAAAAGAGATACCTGCAAGAGAAATAGTATTTAAACTTCTTCCCATTGCTGAAAGAATAATAAATGTACCAATAATCGAAATTGGAATAGCAACTGAAACAACTGCTGTTGGAGAAAGACTTCTTAAAAATAGTATTAAAATGATAACAGCTAAAGCACCACCAATCATAATATTTTGTTGAACTAAATCAACGGAACCAACAATATATGGTCGTTCATCATATAACCATTGCATTACAAGGTTATTGTTCTTTAAAAGCCCTGCATTTAAATCATTGATTACTGTTTCAACATCATTTGTAAGCGCTACAATATTTGCATCTGAGTTTGGCTGAACCCCTAAGAAAATACCATCTTTTCCTAAGAACATTGCAACTGTGTTTGCTGTTTCATATCCAAAATCAACTTTTGCAATATCACCAACAGTTACTCTTTGTTCTCTGTTTGAGATTAAAATTGTATCTTCCACATCTTTTGTAGAAGCAAATTTATGTACCGTTCTAATTCGATATGCACGTCTATCAATATTTTGGATACCAGCAGCAACATCCACATTTTCATTTTGCAAAATATTAATGACTTGAGAAATCGTTAATCCATATGTCGCTAATTTATTTGTATCAAATACAATTTGCATCTCTTGGTCACGACCACCTGCTGTCATCGTTCCAGCTACGCCATCAACTCTTTTTATTGTTGGTACAATTTCATCATCAAAAAAAGTTTTATACTCATCAATATGTCTTGTATTTGCTTCATTTGTCTGAAGCATCATCCAAATAACTGGGCTGGCAGTTGCAGTTTCAATAATTGGTTCTTCTACATCATTAGGATATGAACTAACTTCATTTAATTTATTTGAAACGTCTTGTAAAGCAGCTCTTAAATCAGTTCCTAGTTTAAATGTTAATGTCAGTTCACCATAATTATCTTTTGATGAAGATTCATATTTTATTAAGTTATTTAAACTTTTAACCACATCTTCTTGTTCTTCTATAATCTCTCGCTCAATTTCATAAGGAGTTGCCCCTGGCCAAGCAGTTGTAATCTTGATTTCAGGTTTTGTTACAGAAGGAGTTAATTGATATGGTAATTTTGTTAGTGATAAAAACCCAAACAATACAACGATTAAAACAGATACAATAATTGTAACTGGGTTTTTAATCGAAAATTTTATTAAATCCATAATATATATTCCTTTAAATTTGTTCCCAATAAAAGGTGCCTGAAAAAATATTCATTTTTTTAGGGGACCTTCAAGGGAACCTTTTTATTTTTTTATTTCTTTTAACAATGGAAATAAATTCCATTTAAAGAAACAAACCCTAAAGGAGATAACGAGTTATCTCTATTTATTTATTATTTTTACTGGGCTATTAGGAAATACTCTTTCATTTCCTTTAACAACAATATCCATACCTATTTGAAGACTTTTGGCACTTACTGCAACTTGTTTACCAACGTATCCAACTACTTGTACAGGAATCATCTGTGCCATTGATTCTTTATTGATTGCAAAAACAACATTTTGACCAAAGCGCTTAATTACTGCATCTCGAGGTAAAAGTAATGACTCTTTTTTAGCATTTTGAGAAAGACTCACTTTAGCTTGTTGACCATCAAAAAGAAAAGTTCCATTAGTTTTTGCTTTAAACTTTACAGGAAATGTTCGTGTTAATTTATCACCACTTGGAATAGCAGCTTGAAGTGTTGCTTTTAAAATATTGTTTCCAACATTGATATCATATTGATCACCTTTTTTTAATCCATTTACAATTGTTAAAGGAACATTTACAGTGATTTCAACTTTTGTGATATCAACCATAGAAAGTACAGGTGTACCGGCACTTACCCATTCACCTAAATCAATTTTTTTATCAACAATAACTCCATCAAAAGGTGCTTTAATTGATTTTTTGTTTCGTTGAATTTGGAGTTCTCTTAACTGTGCTTGTAATGCTTTTAGACTACTTGTTGTTGTATTATATTTCAATTGTGCATCATCATATTGTTTTTGAGAAATTGCTTTTGTTAAAAGCAGTTTTGAATATCTTTCAAAATCTTTTTTTGCATTTGTTTTTTCATTTCTTGCACTAGCTACATTTGCTGAAGCTGCCGCAACTTGCGCATTTAAAACATCAGCATCAACTTGCACAAGAACATCACCTTTTTTAACTTTGTCCCCTACTTCAAAATTTAGTGCTTTTATCACACCTGCATTTTGTGCAGCTAAAACAGAGTTTCTGTCAAATTTAAGTGTTCCTACAAACTCTTGTAATGGGTTTACTTCACCTTTTATCAACTTTGTCGTTTCTACAAGTGATGGTCCACCCATAGCAAACAATGACAGTGAAGATAAAGTAATAATCAATAATTTTTTAAACATATTTATCCTTCTTCTTTAATTAATTTATTTGTAATTTTTTGCACCGTAGGTGCCACAACAAAAACTATTGGAAATGCAAAAACAAAGGCTTTGATAAATGCTTCCATCCATTTCATAATAAATCCATCTACTAACCCTAAGTTAATAAAGGTAATAACCATACTCATGATAAAGCTCATAAACAATGACATAAAAAAAGCAAATGTCAATCGTCTATATTTTGCTGGAATCATATTTTAACCTCAATAAGTGTGAAAATAGTGTCGATAAACTCTTCACATACTACCTTTGCATCAAAATTTAATTCTGTCATTTTCATCAATGCTGCACCTTTTTCAAAACACATTAATCCAGCTATTAATTGATTAGACTCAGGAATAATTTCACCCTTTTGAATTCCTTCATTAATGATAATTGCAAGTTGACGAGTAAAAAAATCAGTACAACTTCCATTAAACTCTTTCATTGCATCGTTCTCTTCTGCTAATACAACTGATAAGTAATCTTTATATCCATTGAAATGCTCCATCATTTCCGGGCTATCATCGACTACAAACTTCAATAATTTAAATACTTTCTCTTTTGTTGAGTCTGTATGATTTAAACTTTTTGTAAAATCTTCATGATACTCTTCAATGTGAATATTAATAATTTCAAAGATAATGTCCTCTTTGTTTTCAAAATATTCGTAAACGGTACCTTTTCCAATACCTGCTGTTTTAGCAACTTGGGCAACAGTAATATTTTTTATTCCTTGATGGGTTAAATCATAACAAGCAAGAGCAATTTCTCTTCTTTTTTGTTCTTTATTAACTTTTCTTGGGCTCATATTAGTCCTTTTTAATAACACATAAACAACGGACAGTTTTTTTTTGACTGACCGTCGGTCAATTTACATTTTGTAAGTATAAAGCATGATATCTTAATTTTAACTTAAAATTGACCGACGGTCAGTCAAAATTTAAAAGTATTAACTTTTGATTAACTTTTTCATGTTAATATTCTTGCTTAAATAAAGGAATACTATGCATACTTCATCCTATGGTTTTAATTTTGGAACACTTCTATTACGCCTATTGGTTGGGCTTTCTATGCTTTTTCATGGATATGCGAAGTTAAACTTTGGGACAACATTTATTGAAAATACATTAGCCAATAAGGGTCTGCCTGAACTACTTGTTTATGGAGTATATGTTGGTGAAATTTTAGCTCCTTTATTACTAATCATTGGTTTTAAAACCCGAATTGCGGCATTTATTGTGATAGTCAATATGATTTTTGCAATTGTCCTAGTTCATCCAAATGATATACTTGCCCTAACACAAAACGGTGGATTAGTACTTGAGCTTCAATACTTTTATATTATTACTGCATTAGCAATTATGATGTTCGGTGCTGGAAAGTTTGGAATTGACAGAAATTGAATTAAAAGAGTTTAAAACTCAGTTTGAGCAAAATGACCAATTTGCTAACCATATTAATATTAAACTTGATGAACTCAACATTGGTTATGCAAAAGCTTCAATGAAAATAGAAGCTTTTCATCTAAATGGTGCAGGTGTAATTCAAGGCGGTGCACTCTTTACCCTTGCAGATTTTGTTTTTGGTGCAGCTTCAAATACACATGGATTATTATCTCTAGGAATTAACACCTCAATGAACTTTATCAAAGGGGCAAAAAAAGGCGAAACTGTAACCGCAATTTGTAAAAACAAAAACCAAGGTCATAAACTGGGTGTTTATGATGTTGATATTTTTAACGACAAAGAAGAACTCATCGCTACATTTTGTGGACTTAACTATTTAAAACAACAAAAACTTTTCTAAAAGAAACATCTAATTTTACTCCTTTACACATACAATTGTTACAACATGTTTGAATAAGCTATTATTTAACCTAAGGCGCCTTTCAGATTTTTTAAAAAGTGTCACAGTCTCTATAGAGTCTGCCTCATTAGAGTCAAAAAACCCTGTTAGAAATACAAACATAACATCAACGCTGTTTATGCTCCGTTCATCAAAGGCAATTAAAGGATTTATTGTTAAAGTTGATGAGACTGTTAAATCATTAACCTTACAGATTACTATGAATGAAGTAACTCATAATGTGCCAATGAGTTACTCTATAGAAAATGGAGTTATTAGTGCAAAAAATCAATTGTTTTAAAAATTATGCTAATCTTTTTTTCGTAGGACAATAAAAAAAGAGTCTTCATATTCATACTCTTTATAGGGTTCAAAATGAACTATTTCTAAAGTATCAGGGATATACTCTTGAATGCTTTGTTGGTTATACGTATTAAACAGCAAACCATCTGGCGTATCTAAGGCATCAATATTTTGCCAAAATCCATGCACCATAACACCTTTACTGTTTAATACTTTTGCTTGATTTTCTAAGGATGTTTTTAAATCAGCTTTTTCTAAATGGTGTAGTACTTTATTGGAATAGATTCCATCAAACTTTTTATGGGTATCCATAGTAACAGCATCTAAACGTAAAATACGCAAATCATAAAAAGTATCTTTAAGATGCCGAATAAAAGGTTCTGCATTATCAGATCCTACCACTTCAACATATTCATCAAGAATTTTTAAATCATGCCCTGCAGCACTTCCTAATTCTAAGACTTTCATTGTTTTATCAAAATACTTTATAGCATGATTTACAAGAGTTTTATTTAAATCATCTTTTATCATATCCATATAGAACTTTGCATTATCAGCATTATCAAAAAAATTCATTAACATCCTTTTAAAAAATATTGGCGTTATAATATAATAAAACACCAAGTAATAACATGAAAAGTGGTGCTAAAATCTCAATGATTTGTGTAATCTTGTGGGATCGTGCACTCACTGTTTTTAACCCTATGCCTAAAAAGGCACTGGCAAATATCACTAACCCCATTCCTAAACTTATAAAAATAGAAGCCAAAAAAACAGCCAAATAAGTTTTGAGAATAAAAGCATAAATAAACAGAACAACGGTACCAGGACAAGGTATTAACCCAGCAGTAATGACAAAATATAAATCCTGTTTTTTAGGCACATATTTTTTTGTTTTTAAAACATTTGTTTGAGGTTTTTCACTTTGCCATTGAACACTACTTGGTGTACAACATGAACAAGAACAACTTTTCTTTTTTAATTTTTGATACAAAATATATAAAGATAACAAAATAATCATCGCCGCTGATATTTTTGTGAGTATTAAAACCGTATCATTGACAAAGTTGTTCAAAACTGATTGCAAAATAAAAATAGATATAGAGACTAAAATCAATGCCCCAACAATATGCACAAAGGCGCTTGCTTGGGAAACAATCAGTGCTCGTATAAGGCTACTTTTATTGGCAACAAAATAGGAAAATGCTAAGGATTTACCATGTCCTGGCCCAATAGCATGTACCACCCCATAAATAAAAGAGACAACCAGTAAACTTAGCAAAGCTATATAATCACCGTTTTTAATAGAGAGTAGATAGGATTTAATACGTTTTGTAAATAAAGACAAAGTTGTTGTCTCTTTTTTTACCTCTTCTTTTGTCTCTTGGGTAATTAAATGCTCTTTTTTCTTTAAGGCCTTCACAGAGTTGATAGAAAAGATTACACTGTTATTGTTGGTAATACGTTCTATTTTGTTTACATTAGCAAAAAAGATATTGTTCTCATCAAGTTTAATGAGAAAGAAGTTTTCATTATCATCGATTTTGATATACAAAAAATTGTTTTTTATAAGCGGATACTCTAATGTAGCACTGTATTTAAAATGAAGAATATCCCCATTGATATAAGTTTTAAAATCATTGACAACAATTTTATTAAATGTTTTTTTACGAACAATTTTATCATAAGCAATTTGCAAAAAGTAACGTTTGGGTTTAGCATACTCTTCAAAAATCTCTTGAATCTTTTTTAACTCTTGTTCATCAAAACGATTATCCATATTGATATCATACATCTGTTTTAACTGTTGAGTAAACTCTTCAGTGAGTTTTAGCGTTACTTCGAGACTTTTAATATGGGTTGAGTTAGAGTTAACTTTAAAAGAGGCAAGTGTTAAGGGAGAGTAGACAGTACATAAGCCACATGAGTAGCTTATGTTAACTATAAAAAATAGTATTATTAAAATTTTTTTCATTTATATGATTGTTTGATTACCTCAGCAACTTTGAGTAAATTCTTTTTATAATCCTCTTCTAAAGGATCTAAAAATGCCACTTTACCATTGATACTTTTTGCAATGATTTTTGCTGACTTTTGTGAAAACTGAGGGGCTACAAAAACAACTCTAATATCATGAAGTTTAGCCTCAGAGATTAGTTCAACTAACTCTTTTGGTTTTGGTTCTTTACCCTCTTTTTCTACAGAAATTTGCTCTAACTCATAACGTTTAGCAAAATAGCCCCAAGATGGATGAAATACCATGAAAGCTTTACCATGAAGAGATTCTAATTTCTCTTCTAACTCATGGTGCAATGTATCTAACTCTTTTACAAATTTTTCATAATTTGAGTGGTAGATTTTAGCATTATTAGCATCTATTTTTACTAAAGCTTCATAAATATTTTTAGCTTGAACTTTTACTAATACTGGATCTAACCAAATATGTGGGTCAAGTCCACCCTCGTGTTCATGTCCTGCCTGCTCTTCATGTTTTTCATCTTTGTGTTCATCATGGTCGTCATGTTTTTCATGTCCATGGTCATCATGTTTCTCTTCTTTGTGTTCATCATGCTCATCATGGTGCACATGAGCAACCATTTTAAGTTTTTTAATCCCATTTGATGTATCTACAATATTCATTGAACTATTAGCAGATTGAAACTTCTTTAACCATACATTTTCAAAAGGAACACCAATAGAAAAATAGATTTTTGATTTTGCTAACTTTTTCATTTGAGATGTTTTAGGCTCATAGGTTGCTGGAGAAAAACCTTTTCTCACCATCACATTAACTTTTACTTTATCACCTGCAATTTTTTCAATCATATATTTTTGAGGAATGATACTTGTTGTCACTTCCAAAGCATTTGAAAAAAGTAAACTTCCTAAAAAAAGTATTGATAATAAAACCTTCATATTTTCTCCTTGCAACTGAGTTGCATATAATTTTTGAAAGTTTAACACCCTAAACCTTTAATGCAACTTAGTTGCAATTAAGTTCATTGTGCTACAATTTTAATATGGAAGCGTTACAACACTTAATCAATAACACAAATATCAAACTCACTACGGCACGAACTGCTATTTTAGAGGTACTTATAAAAGCTAACAGACCACTATCCTATGAAGACATTAAAGATAAAATCTCAATGGATAAAGCGACCTTTTATCGAAATATCACAAAATTTGAAGAGGAAGAACTCATCGACTCTTTTGAGTCAAACGATAAAAAACGTTATTATGAGATTCGAAAAAATCCCCATGCCCATTTTATATGTTCAAACTGTTCATCCGTTGAGTGTCTTAATGATGAAACCAATATTCACTTGCCAGAATACAAGATTGAGAATATCATCATAAAAGGTGTTTGTCCTACATGTTTAAGCAATAATTGACAAATATCATTTACCTATTTGCAGCTTCAAGCTACTATATAAAACCAAATTAACAGAAAATTAACAGTGACTAAATATACTGCGTATATTTTAAAATAAGGGAAGAAGAAATGAAAAAATTAATTGCACTATTTTTTGCAATCTCAGTTAGCCTAATGGCTTCAAATATTGAAATAAAAGATGCGTATGCACGAGCGACTCCTCCAGTACTACCAAACTCTGCTGCTTTTTTATCTGTAACAAACAATACAAATAGCGATATAGCATTAGTAGAAGCACAATCAAGTGCTGCATCAGTTGTAGAACTTCACACACACGACATGAAAGACGGTGTGATGAAAATGTACAAAGTACCTGAAGTACCAGTAAAAGCAAACAGTACTACAACACTAAAACCAGGTGGTTATCATGTGATGTTAATTGGTTTAAAAGAAAAACCTTTAAAAGTTGGACAAACTATTGATTTAACATTGGTTTTCTCAAATGGAGAAAAAATATCTTTAAAAGCACCTATTAAAACTGTTATGGGTGGAATGATGAAAAAAGGTATGAGTTGTGGTCAAGGTAAATGTGGTTCAGGAATGAAAAAAGAGATGAAAAAAGGAATGAGCTGCGGTCAAGGAAAATGCGGTTCAAGCATGAAAAAAGAGATGAAAAAAGGAATGAGCTGCGGTCAAGGTAAATGTGGCTCAAGTATGAAGAACTAACAATGAACAAAAATACCATAATTCAACTAACTTTAGTTATTGCAATTGTAGCGGGATACTTTCTCATTGATTTTAATAAACTTCAAAGTATGATTTATGGAGAGGGTGAATTTATAACACAAGATGCTCAATGTGATTTACACAAGAGTACTTGTGAAGTAACAATCCAAGATGGAACAAAACTCACTTTTGAGATTGTTCAAAAAGATATTCCTATGATGAAACCACTTGATTTTAAAGTTACCAGTTCAAACCCCAACTTAGATGATTTAAAACTGGTTATTTATGCAACCAATATGAACATGGGTATTTATGAACTAAAACTAAAATCAAAAGGAAATGGTAACTATGAAGCAATTGGAACGTTGCCTAGTTGTCCTGTAGGAAAAATGGATTGGAATGTAGATATTCCAGTTCAAAAAATTGATAAAAAAATCGGTGCTCGATTTAACTTTAAAACGGATATATAATGGGTTCAAAAAAACTACTTTCATATGCTATTTCAATTGTTATTGCTATTGGGGCAATTTATCTTTTACAACCACTAATTAACAGTGCAAAAGCAGAAAGCAAATATGACTTTACAGTAACAACTGTTGATGGGGATATTAGTAAAAAAGATTTCAATGGAAAAGTATTAGCAATCTACTTTGGCTACATGTACTGCCCTGACGTATGTCCTACGTCACTTAGTGCATTAGCATCAGCACTTAAAAGCTTTCCTCAAGAAAAGGTTGATAACAACTTTAAAGGACTTTTTATTAGTGTTGACAAAGAGCGTGATAAACTCAAAGCATTAAAAGAGTATGCCCAATATTTTCATCCAACCTATATTGGGGCAACCTCAAATAAAGAAAATATCGATGATATTACCAATCGATATGAATCGTACTATAAAAAAGTCTTCCTGAAAGATTCAGCAATGGATTACTCAGTTTCACATACTTCGTATATCTATATCTTTGACAAAGAAGGAAAACTTGCAGCAAAAGTGGACCACTTTGCTCATCCTGACCAAATTAAAGAGGTCTTAAAGGGAGTTCTTTAAATAGCAATTTTATTCTATTTTTTTCTTAAGTAGTTGTGTTATAATCAAATTATGACAAAGCTACTTGAGAAAACTCTTTTTGAAAATGTTACCCACTCCAATGAGGACTTTACAAAACATTATCATGATACGTATACTGTAGGTGTTACGTATAAAGGTGTTATTAAAGCGATAATTGATTCTAAGACTTATGAATCTTATGAGTACTCTATACGTATCAATAACCCAGGGGAGATTCATGCGGGAATTTCAACGCACTGGTCACATGCTAACTTTTATCCAAGTATTGAACTGTTGTCTTCTTTATATGAAGAGATTTTTCATGAGAAAAAAATACCCATATTTGAAAATCATATTATCAATGACCAAGAGCTTTTCTTTAAAATTCATGCATTTTTTAATGCCTATTTTTCAAAAAATGATGACTTGATTGTTGAGTCAAAACTCATCGAAGCTCTGTCAAGTTTGATTATAAAATACACAAACTGTACCAAAGAGTATGCCCATATATTTGATAACAAACGTATTGTTAAAAACACTCTTGAACTTATCAAAGATACCATTGATACTAATTTTTCACTGGATGAGTTAGCAAAAAACAGTGGCTTGAGTAAGTTTCACTTTCTTCGTGTTTTTAAAAAAGAACTTGGGATTACTCCACACTCTTTTATTATCAATGAACGACTTAACCGTGCCCAAGAACTCATACGAAACGGCACCCCTATTTCGCAAGCTAGTTTAATGGTTGGATTCAATGACCAATCACATTTTACAAGAAACTTTAAAAGATTTTATGGATATACTCCGTCTTGCTTAAAACGAAATAGCAATATTATTCTATAGCACAATAATTTATTTCTCTATACTTCCATAAAAAAGAATAATGATGACAACTACAAACAAAAATATTTTTTATATTCTCATGTTTTTAGCCATGGCTGGCTGGGGAGCTTCATGGGTTAATGCTAAAGTTCTAAGTGCCTACATCAACGAATATGAACTTATCTTTTTTCGTAATATATTTACCCTAATTACCTTAGGTCCTGTTTTGATTTTTACCCACAAATATTTTACAATTAACCTTCGAAGTATTCTTTTAGCAGTGCTTGCATCTGTTGTTATGATTGTTTATATGAAATGCTATTTTTTAGGAACAAAATTTGGTACGGCTTCATTAGGTGGGGCATTAGTAACAACATTGATTCCCATAAACACTTTTTTAATTATGGCGCTGTTTTTTGGAAGAAAAATTGAAAGAAAAGATTTTTTTGCTTTAGGATTGGGAGCACTAGGGGTTATGACCATGCTTAATGTTTGGAGCTTTTCACTGGAACAAATTTTCACCATTGAAAATATGTATTTTTTGGGAGCATCTGTACTTTGGCCAATACTAACTATCATTAGTTCTAAAATCACAAAAACCTCACCTATGGTTTTTACTTTTTATATCTATATTATCACCACAATTATGGTGTCAATTTTCTTTGTAGATTTTCAAACTATTAATTATGACTCATTTGATGGAATCTTCTGGATAAATATATTGAGTCTAGCCGTTGTTTCAACAACCTTTGCTACAACGATTTATTTTATTGGTATTGAAAAACTTGGAACCAATGAAGTAAGCTCATTTATCTTTTTGGTACCATTTTTTGCCATCATTTTAAGTATCATCTTTTTAGGAGAACATATTAGTTACTCTATTATTATAGGAACTATTTTAACAATATTTGCCGTCAAAATACTCAATAACATCAAAATTTTTAAAACAAAAGAAAAACATGAAAACAGTGTCTAAGAAGCTCAATACTTTTACATTATCAGGTATGATTATTGGACCAATACTAGGTTCGGGAGTTATTCTTTTACCTCCTTTACTTTACGATTTAATACAAGATTTTTCACTTATTATTTGGGCTGTTATTTTAACCCTTGGTTTTATTTTTGCATTAATTTTTGGAAAACTTGCTATTTTGTACCCAGGAGATGGAGGTGTCTCCCTAGCAACCAAAGAAGCCATGGGAAAAAAATATCAACTGCTTACCTCTTTTTATCTTATTTGTGCCGTCTTTTTTGGTCCCGTTGCTGTACTACTAATAGCCGCAGAGTTTTTACAGCCCTATTTACATGAGTTTAGTTTAGTACAGTTAGGTTTTTTAATTTACTGTATTACCTACCTTTTACTACTGGTTAAAATTGATTTCTTGGGTAAACTAATGTTGGTTATTACCTCAGCGATTACGCTTATTTTTCTTATATCTAGTATTGATATTTTGCTTTCTGTAAACTCTTTTGATTTTGCTCTACCGTACATTGAACCAAACAAAATAGGCTACTCTTTCTTGTTAGTTTTTTGGGCAATTGTAGGATGGGAAGTAATTGGAAACTACTCTAATGAAGTGGAAGAATCTAAAACACTCACTAAAGCTGTTATTATTTCTGCGATAATTGTTTCACTGATCTATGTTCTTGTGGCACTTGCTATTTGTTTTGGAGAGTTTCCTGATAAAATCACGCAAAGTTTTAAATTGGTTTGGCTTATTGAGCCACTTTTTAAAGGGTATGCTCAACCTATTTTATCAAGTATTTCTATTACTCTATGTATTGGAACACTCATTTTGTTTGTTGGAGGCGTTGCACGATTGACCTCTTCATTAAAGTTAACAAACTACACCTCAAAACATTTAAACAACGGCGTCCCTATTGGAGCTATTAATTTTCTAACACTGATATATATCATTACATTAATGTTAGTGGCTTATGAGTACTTGGATTTAAAAAATCTTGTCGCTTTTGCTGATGGCTTTTTTATTGCCAATGCTATTATTGGACTTATCACTGCTATTATTCTTTTTGAGAAAGGATTTCTAAAATATAGCGCGGTAGTGCTTATCCTACTTTTTAGTGCCATTTTACTCGCTTCAAATATTTTAATCTTAGGCGTAGTATTGGGGCTTTTTTTACTAACTTACTTAAAAAGATAAAATAGCCAAGTGGCTATTTTATCTCACATAAGAGGCGTTGTTAAAGTCAACAGTCGTTCCATTCACATATTCTGGAGCTTCCGTAGCTAACCACACAATAACTTTTGCCGCTTCTTCAGGTTCGGCGAATCTTCCACAAGGAACTGATTTTTTGAACTCTGCTTTTCGCTCTTCAGAGTTATCTTTTTGCATATCCGTTTCAACAGGACTTGGAGCAATACAATTAACAGTAATACCATCACTTCCTAATAGCTTCCCATAAATTTTTGTTGCATTAATAATACCCGCTTTTGCAATCCCATACCATACATCAGGATGACCTATTTGCCCTGCAATTGAGGCTGTATTTACAATACGTCCAAAGCCTCTTTTTTTCATCCCTTGACTAAATGCATTTATCAACTCTACAGGAGCATATAAATCAACATTCATTAAAGCTGTTCGTGCTTCTACAGGATAATTATCATAACTGTATTTGGGTTGCATATATCCTGCGTTATTAATCAAAATATCAATTTCACCAACTGTTTCTACAAGTGCTGGAATATTGTCTAAATTTGATAAATCAACTTCTACTTCTGTTACTTGAGGTAAACCACCCAAAGGAAAACTTGAAAAGTCCCTAGCAGCAACGACAACTTCGTGTCCTAGTTCTATCATTGCCCGTGTAACCGCAAGCCCAATACCTTTATTTCCACCTGTAATTAATACTTTTTGTGACATTTGTGACTCCTTAATTAATACAACTTATGATATTATTAACAATTCTGTGGGGGAATTGATGTCAATTAAATACAAACTTTTTTTATTTATTATCTCGATTGCTGTTCTTATTCTTTTTATATCATCAAGTATGCAGTACTATTTTATTAAAAATGATTTTAAAGAAAAATTATTTTCAACAAGTAATAGTGATATGCCATATGTTGTTAAAACTTTTAAAAACAGTATCAGCCAAGTATCAACTATTGCACAAAACTTTTCCAATGATCAAAATGTTATCAATACTATCAATCTTATTTCAAACTATCAAGATAAAGAAAACTATGAAGCATTTATCTACGACAGAGAAAAATTAAATCTACTTAACTATTCAAAAAATATTTTATCTTTCGTTAACAATTATACCTTAACCCTTTACGATGTAAACTCTGAACCTATTATTCAAACACACTCTCAAAATAAAACTTCTCAGGATAAAATCTATGGTTATCAAAATGGTCAAATTATTGAACAAAAAGTTATCAACAATAAAAAAGAAATCGTAAAAAAAACGACCTATGCACAAATAGCACTTAATCATATTAATCGAATAAATATAAAAAAACATGATACCTATTTTATTATGTATACAATTCAAAAAATCTATAAAGAGAACAAAAAGAACAAAGAACTAATTGGTTTTGTTAAACTTGAAACCATTATTGGAAACTCATTTTTTGCATCCATTGAAAATAACATCTACTCTAAACTCACACTTGTTTACCAAAACCAGCAATTTGGTTATCCAATTTCACTTGAAGATAAACTCTTTGAAAACTTAACCAATGCCGAAAACCATGTACATCATAGTCAAGAGATACAAGAAAGAGAAGATTCGTATGTTCATATCGATTTTATAAAATTTGATAATCTTACTTTTAATATTGTTTTATCTTACAGCAAAGAAGCCATAAAATCTTTTGAAGACAATACCATTAAATCAGTTATAATCTCAATGCTTCTATCGTTGATTTTTGGATTTATTATGTCATTAGTTTTTATTCAACGAAATATACTTTCATATTTAAATGAATTAATCCATGGATTAACAAGACTCAGTGAAACTAAAAACTTTAAAGCGATTAAGTATGATATTAATACCCCTTTGGAGTTTAAATTTATTGCTGATAAGTTTAATATCATTTCCCAATCACTCTCTTCTAAAATACAATTTGAAGAGATTACCAATGATATTTCTAGTAATATCTTAAAAAAACATGATGACTTTACCGAACCTATTAGTTATGTTTTACAAAAAATTGGATCCTTTACAGGTGCAAATAAAACTTTTTTTATCACAAAAGAAGAGGAAACAAATAAAATTGACTTATACCTTCAATGGGAAAAAACAACCTCCGCTATTGAAAACATCAAAAAAGATGGAATTTTTCAATGTGAAAAGGTTATGAAAGAATTAAATACGACGGATGTACTTTATATGGAAGACATCACCCAACAATCACAAATTATACAAGATTATATTAAATTTGTTTATGGTGACTTAAAAACAATAAGCTGTTTTCCGCTAATTTATAACAATATTGTATTAGGTGTATTCTCTATTGTATATACAGAAGAAATCACCGTGATTGAAATTGAAAAACGAAATCAACTCCAAACACTCGAAGAGATATTAGTCAACTTAATCTTACGAAAAAAAGCCCAAGATAATGTAAACTTTAATAACAAAATGATGTTTCAACAATCTAAAATGGCAGCAATGGGGGAAATGATAGAAAATATTGCCCATCAGTGGCGACAACCACTCTCACTTATATCAACTTGTGCCTCGGGAATCAAACTGCAAAAAGACATGAATGTATTAGATGATAAAATTTTAGATGAATCTATCGATAATATTGTAGAAACTTCTTATCATTTATCATCAACAATTGATGATTTTAGAGAGTTCTTTAAACAAAATAAACAAAAAAGTCTCTTTGAGACTAGCAAACTATTTAATAAGGCACTTAAACTTCTCTCTCCAAAACTACAAAATAAAAGTATTCACTTGGTGGATAATATCGAAAACATTCCAATGAAAACGTTAGATAATGAGCTAATACACGTAATTATGAATCTACTCAATAATGCATACGATGTTTTAGAAGCAGACGATGAATTAGACAAAAAACTTATACTGATTAATGCTTATGAAAAAAACAATCACTATATTATCACCATACAAGATAACGCTAAAGGAATTGACAGTTCTATTATTGATAGAGTTTTTGAACCCTATTTTACAACAAAACATAAAAGTCAAGGCACTGGAATTGGCCTGTATATGTCAAAAGAGATTATTGAACGACATCTGCATGGAACACTTAGTGTTAAAAACTGTACTTTTACTTATGAAAACAGTACACATACTGGGGCATCATTTAAAATAAAATTACCCCTATAAAAAAGGAGAATTCATGCGTTTAATTTTAGGAGTCGTATTACTATTTTCACTGAATCTTATGGCACAAGATAGATTTAAAATAGCCTTTGCACAAGATACTATGGGAAATGATTGGAGAGTAGCTCAAGTAAAAGAAGTCGAGAACGCTATAAAAAAGTATAAAAATGTAGATTTTTTTTATACCAATGGAAAAGGTGACACCGCAACTCAAATTCGAAATATTGAGCAAATACTTGAACAAAATGTTGATCTACTTATCACCAGTCCTCGTGGAGCAAAACTGATGACACCTATTGTTTCAAAAGTTTACACAAACGGTACTCCCGTAGTTTTATTGTCGCGTACCATTATGAATGATAATTACAGTAGTTTTTTACATCCAGATAATAAACTTATTGCAGCACAAGCGGCACAATATATTGCAAAAAGGCTCAAGAATAAAGGGAAAATTTTTATTTTACAACATACTCCAACCTCAACACCGGGTATGAGAAGAACCCAAGGCTTTATGGATGAGATAAAAAAATACCCTAACATCGAAATTGTAGGTATGAAAGTAGCCAATTCCCAACAAACTGAAGCGATAATTCAAACTGAAAAAGTAATTTTAGAAGGACTAAAGTTTGATGCCATTTATGCACAAAGTGATTCTATGGCAATTGGTGCAATAAAAGCATTAAAAAAACATAATATTGACCCTAAAAGTATTATTATTACGGGAATAGATTATATTTCACAAGCCAGAGAACTCATACGAAAAGGTGAACTTGATGCCAGTTATGTTTACCCAACTGCAGGGAAACAAGGTGTTGAAGAAGCCATGAAAATTTTAAATAAACAAAACTTTAAAAAAGAGATTATTATTCCATCAACACAAGTAACAAAAAAGAACGTAGAAATCGTTGAACCAATTTTTTAAATTTTGCGTCATTAACTTTTCATTTACGTTGTATTAGTATTCGTTAATTGTTATAAACTATAATAGCTATACATAACAATTAAGGATACTATAATGAAATCACTTTTAATTAAACTCCTATTGCCACTGTCTCTTTTTACATTCGCTTCTGCTTCAATTTTTTTAGAATCTGATACACAACAAAACAAAGCTATCTACACTTCCATTGTTAATTCATCAATCAAAGACTTGTCTCCTATATTCAAACAAACCCCTGCAAGCATCATACAAAAGCTCACACTAAAAAATATTAATGTTCGTAATGATAAACAGACCATTCTACAAATTGCATTATCTAATGCAAAAGAGGCAAAAGAAATTCTTGATATTATTCTCTTAGCACCTATAACTTCGCAAGTAAATTAATCTACTATTTTTTATCGTTAAAGTTCTGTTAACATTTGGAAAAGGTTGGTTAATAAAGTTCTTTTATAATTTTATCTAAGGAGCTTGTATGACTAAACATATCTATACTGATATCTTTGTACCCCATACTAATAGTTTAAGAGGAATTTTTACTATGATGAAGACTCTTTCCCCAAGAGAGACTTTTTTTGACGATCGTAGTAGCCACGATATTAAGCAGAATTATACAACACTAGTGCAACAAAAAAATATCATCAATTATTTGTGTTGTATAGTTTCATCAACTCTCCTTTTTGCAAACAATATCAAATCCAATGCAATTCCGACAAACGTAACAGTAGATTCAAAGTTAGATTATAGAAGATTACCAATATACAATAACCCAATCCTTTAAACTTAGATATTATTTATTATTCCAAAGATATCAAGTTGACAAGCTCTTCTTTTAAAATAAAGCTCCCTCTCCAGAGCTTTATTTAATTTTTATTGAAACAGTCCTTTTAACAATCCACCCGCTTTATCACCAAGTTTCTTTTCAATCTCTTTTTCAACTTTCTCTTTTACTTTTTTAACAGCTGCTGCTTTTACTAACTTGCTTGTATCCATTTTAACTTTTGGATTACTTAGCTTTCCTGTTACTTCTGTATCAAATTCAATACCTTTTAAATTGGTTTGAACCAGTGCATCAATTGTCTGTTTTTTTGTATCAAGTGTTGAGCGAGGGACTTTGATTTGTGTTAACTTACTTTTCATGTCAACAGTTGATTTGATAATCTCTTTATTGATATCACTTTTAAGTTTAACAGTTTCATAAACCTCTTTAGTTAAATCAAACTGAGCAACTGTTTTTAAAAGTGTCGAATACTCATTAGGTAAAAAGTGTCCATTGATTAAGTCACCCTCAACCACTCCCTTTTGAGAAAGAAGATTATAATTTACACTTAAATCAGTTGAAGAAGTAAAGACTTCCGGATAATAAAGCATATGCAATACTTTTACCAGCTGAACTTTCTTGATGGTTGAAGTAAAGTCATTATTGTATAGTTTAAAGTTTAGTGCTCCACCAAATAGTTGAGAAACTCCTGTAACTGCTAAATCTTTTGCTTTTTTAACTGTACCATTTAAAGCAATCTTACCACGCATTTTCATTTGTGAAACATCGTAAAGTTTTGACATATCATCAACTTTAACTAAATAATCACTGTTTAATGATCCATCTTGTAAATTAAATACTGCTTTTTTTACAAAAACATTTGCCATTGTTGTAAAGAAATCAACTTTTGAAACTGCTTGTTTTTTTGTCAAGTCTGTAACCACATTTCCTTTGAATAAGAGTGGTTTTACAAGCTTTTGATTAAAGGCTTTATTCACAATAGGGTTATTTACTTTACCATTTGTGATGTCAGTCTTAATTTGCCCAGCCATATCTTTTAGGCTACCGTTAATATTGATTTTTCCAGTAGCATATTGAGGCTGATTGACAGTATAGAGAAGTTTTTCAATACTTGCATTTTTCACATTAAATATAACATCACTTGGCTCAAAGTCTACAAGTTTTGCACTATAATTCGTCACACTTGCAAAAACATCAGACGTTCCAACAACATTTAAAAGTTTTTCGTTACCTTTAACTGTTCCTTTTGTAATAAAATTACCACGTAAATCAGCATTTGTTAGTTTTTTAAGTTTAGCTAAGTCTTTAACATCCACATCATAAGTCAAATCAAACTCTTTTGCTAATAATGCTAACTTACCATCAACTTTAATATAAGAGTTATTATCTACATTTGCATGAAAACTAATATCAGAAGTAGTTAATACAAACTTCTCAACTTTAAAGTTAACATTTGGCTGTTCATTGGCTTTATCTTCAATCATTGAAGCAACAATTCCATTACCCATTGGAGTAAAAGCTAAAGTGTACGCTCCACCAATGATAATTAATATCAGTAGGGTTAAACCAAAAAATAATTTTTTCATAAGTCATCCTTTTGTCACAGGGTTATATCTAGTTTATTTCATTAATTATACATTATTATATTTAAAATGAACTATGTCCTAAAAAGAGACTCGTTTATCTAAGATTATTCTTTAGTTATGCATGCTGTACTAGCTCAATCTGTTTATGATTTAGAAGATTATAGGTGAGATTATTCTCTTGAAAAAGTTCTGAAAATGTTTCTAAAACAGTGGTTGTAAAATTACCCGAAGAGAAAATATGATTTTGACGATCAAATTCAAATCGCAAGTTTGGATGAATATGGCTAATACTTCTACTTATCTTTTCTACTTTAAATTCAAAGGTATTTAACTTAAAACAGTTACACTTTTCTAAACTCAAATATTGACTTAACTGTTCTAAACTCAGTGGCTTAATTAACATGTTAAATTCACAGTTATCACATTGATGTTTATTAAAACACTCATATTCAGTGTTAAGTGTTGTGATTTTTTCTTTAGGATTAAATTTCATTACTTTTTCTACAAAGTTTTTACCATCTACTGACGTATAATCAACAAAAATATATGCATGTTTTGAACGTAAATAGGTTTGAATTGCTTCATCTAAATTATTAACAATTTCACAGTGTGCATTTGCATGAAGAAGTTGAAACATATTTGCTAACTTGACTCCATCTTTTTCATCATAAATTAATACTTTCATAGTAAACCTTTAAAGCGATATGATGAAAGTATAATTAGAAATGGTATCACAATAGTCACATATTTAAATTATTTATATTACATTTTTACACACTTGTTTTTTTTTCATTGGGAAAATATTGACTCAAGTGTCTTTAAATAAAATTTGTGTATAATTTTGCCCAATCAAGGTATCAAGTAGGAAAATATTTGCATTTATGTAAGTATTGCTACAGTCTTCTGTGGTTACGCTAGCCGAACGTACTTTGAAACAAAATATTTTATAAGGAATCTAGAATGAAAAAAATCGTTCTTTTAATGCTAGCTATCGCTGGTGCTGCTTTCGCTGCTGATGGTGCAGTTGCAAATGAAACTTTAAAAGCTTACTCTGTAGTTGCTGCAGGTATTGGTCTTGGTCTTGCTGCACTTGGTGGTGCTATCGGTATGGGTAACACTGCTGCTGCAACAATCGCTGGTACTGCTAGAAACCCAGGTTTAGGTGGAAAATTAATGACAACAATGTTCATTGCTTTAGCGATGATCGAAGCACAAGTTATTTATGCACTTGTTGTTGCTATGATTGCATTATATGCAAACCCATTCTTAGGGTAATCAAAAGCACTCAGCTTATAAATTATAAAAGGGTCGGAAGTTTTACTTCTGACCCTTTTTTTATGCCTAAAACTTTTAACTCACTAAAATGTAATCCTCAACAAATGAATTTTTATCAAACTCTATGAGTAAAGAGGTATTTTTTATATTAGTAAAACTGACATTTTCATAAATCCATGTCTTTTTCTCACCATTTATTTCTTCAGAATCTGGTCGTCCAAACTGTTTTTTTAAATCTTCTTGAGTGGTTGAACCCACAATAATAACTTGCTTTAACATCTGTGAGGATGCTTGTTTAAACTGCTCACTACTTGCACCGCATTCAATAAACAATAAACCACATAATAATAAACTTGCAACGCCTTTCATAAACTTTTCCTTTCATTTAAAGTATTAGTAAAATTTTAATATAAAAAGGTTAATCAAAAGTTACTGAATTTAAAACAGTTTTAAATATTTTTAGGGTAATATTCTTCTCTTATTTAAGTGCGACCGTGGTGGAACGGTAGACACGCTACCTTGAGGGGGTAGTGCCCTACGGGTGTGAGAGTTCAAATCTCTCCGGTCGCACCATTATAACTATCGCAAATCATTTAAAACCCTATATTTATATTATCAAAAGACGAAACAACAAATTATTCTATTTTTTAATTTTTTCTTAAATAGACACTTTAATGTCACATAATAAGTTTTACTATGATAAAATTATACTCTATCGTTCAAATGGGGAGAAGAACTGATGCACTACAAAAAACTACTGACTCTAATAATTTTATCCACCACTTTATTATTTTCGAATTCAGACTATTCATCAAAAAAAGAGTTACCTTCTATTGTACCAATGAGTTGGCTTAAAAAGAATATTGATAATCCACGATTGAGAGTTATTGACTTAAGAGATGAAGATACCTATAAAAAAGGTCATCTTAAAAATGCAGTTAATATCCCAGGATTAAAAAGTCTTTTTGATAAAAAGTTCTTTATGCCTAAACTTGATACTTTAAAAGAGCTACTAAGCAATGCAGGAATTGATAATAAAAGCCTTGTTGTTGCATATGATGGTGGTGATTTCATTTGGGCAGCACGATTTTATTGGATTTTAGAGACCCTTGGACATAACAATGTTGGTCTTTTGAAAATTGGTTATAGTAAATGGTTTGAAACACAACTACCCACTTCAACAAAGCAATTCATCGCACAACGAAAGGATTTTATTCCACGTGTTGACAATGAAAAGGTGCAAACAAAACTCAGCACTCTGCTAGCAATTGGAAATAAAACAATTATTGATGGTAGAAAAAAATCCCACTATGAAGGAAAAGAGTCCTTTGCAAAACGTTTTGGACATATTCCTACTGCAAAAAATTATGCCTGTACACAAAACTATCAAGTCTCTCAAAATGGAAATAAAATGAAAGATTTAGAGAGTCTTAAAAATATTTATAAAGATATTCCAAAAGATAAAGAGATTATTTTATACTGTGATGGGGGAGCAGAAGCAGCGTTAAACTATATTGTACTTAAAGAGCTAGGATATAAAGCATCTGTTTATGATGGTTCATGGCTTGAGTGGGGAAATGATGCGGAAGTTCCTGTTAATAACCCTTCTAAAAAAGCCAACTAATGATAAAAAGTCACTACCAAGGCTCCATCAAGAATCGACTTATTGCGATTATTATGCTTGTTACTGGATTAACCAGTCTCATAGGCTATAGTAGTTTTGTCTATTGGTATATGGGCAATCAATATGATCGTGCATTGAATTTATCCCAAACCGTTGGTTTAGTTTTAGGTCAAGATATTGCAAAACTCATTTTACTCAATGACGTTTCAGCAGCTGCTGATATATCATCAGAACTAAAATCGTTTTCAACCCTCAACTCTATGGTGTTATTTAAAAAAGACTCTAAAGCAATACTGCAATATCACAAAGATAACAAGGGGTTTCAAGTAAATAGTCTACCCACTCCACTACCCACTAAATTGATTATTGAAAATAGTAACCTTAAACTCTATCTTAACGCAATGTATCAAAACAAACACTTGGGCTTTATTGAACTTAATTTTAAAGTTGAATCAATTTATGATGTCATTAAAAAAGATATCAATGTTCTACTTTTTATACTTTTCTTTATTTGTACCTTTTCCTATTTTCTAGCCATATATTTTGCAAAAAGATTCACCGAACCTATTTTAAAACTGGTGAAATTTTTAGAAAAAATTGATGTTGTGGAATCATTAGAGCAAAGGATACAAACAAAAGAGAATAATGAGTATGGAAAGCTCTACGATGAAGTTAATACCATGCTTGAAAGAATCAGCGATACGCACCAAGCATTAAAGATAGCAGCAGTCTCTTTTGAAACCCAAAGTGGCATGACAATAACCGATAAACATCAAAATATTCTAAGAATCAACAAGGCATTTACAGATATTACAGGTTACACAAAAGAGGACACCTTGGAGAAAACACCAAAAATCCTCAAATCAGGACTACATGATAAAAGCTTTTATGATGAAATGTATAATTCCTTGCGGAAAAACCACTTTTGGATGGGAGAAATTAATAACTTACACAAAGATGGTAGCATTGTAAATGAACACTTAACCATTCATGCCGTACTTGATGATAATGAAGAAATCATCTATTATGTGGCATCTTTTTTAGATATTACAAAACAAAAAGAAGCAGAAGCAAAACTCAAAGAGAAAGAACAACTGCTCATACAACAATCCAAAATGGCTCTCATGGGCGAAATGCTTGAAAACATTGCACATCAATGGAGACAGCCACTGTCGTTAATCTCAACAACTTCAACAGGAATGGTTGTCAAAAAAGAGTTGGAAGTACCACTTACAATAAAAGAAGATATTGAACAACTCAATACTATTAATGAGGCATCTCAATATTTATCCCAAACTATTGATGACTTTAGGCAATTTTTTAAAACCAATAAAGAGAAGCAGACTTTTAATATAAAACAAAGTTACTAC
The DNA here is from genome assembly GCA_001655195.1 of Arcobacter sp. EP1. GTDB lineage: Bacteria > Campylobacterota > Campylobacteria > Campylobacterales > Arcobacteraceae > Arcobacter_A. The sequence continues at coordinate 224,702 of LPNY01000139.1, read as the reverse complement.
CGAACACTAAATTTAACCAATGCAAAATTTAAATCATTTGATATTAAACTCATTGAACAGCTTGATGATGTCAATATTTGTAATATTGAAAATGAACTTATTCAAGTAATGATGAATATCATGAATAACGCAAAAGATGTTTTACAAGAAAAAGAAGAACAAGAAAAACTAATCTTTATTTCCTTAACCCAAGAGGACAATTGCGCTATTTTTTCTATCAAAGACAATGCAGGAGGAATTGATACCAAAATTTTACCAAAAATATTTGACCCCTATTTTTCTACTAAAAAAGATGCGATGGGAACTGGTATCGGATTGTATATGTCAAAAGAGATTGTTGAAAAACATATGAAAGGTAAGTTAGTTGTTGAAAATACTACCTATACCTACAATAATACTACCTATAAAGGTGCCAATTTTTCAGTTATTCTTCCACTATAAATTCTTCGTAGTGAAATAAGCCTATAACTCATTGGCAGTTTTAATAATATCTATTCCAAATTTTTCGCGTAACTTATGTAATTTTTTATTGAGTTCTTTGTCTTTAAGATCATTTTCATACTCAAATAGATTAAAACTGTCTTGACGTTGTTCAATAAAATTGCTCACGGTTAGATTGATTTGTATGATACTGTGAGTTGGATGAATATCATTTTCTTCAAACATTTTGAACATACTCTCTTTAAAATACTTCTCACTAAACACACGATTTGTACTCATGGTATTTTTTGACTTTACGTTAAATTCATATTTGATTTTTATAAAAAATGTTTGAGGGTTAACCTCCTTTTTTAAAACTAAAAAAGACAAATATCGAGCGAGAATTATTACTCTTCGTTTTACTTCATCTCTATTTTCTAAAGGATCAAAAGTACGCCCTATTCCAATAGATTTAGAAGGTGCCCGTTTCGATAAAACAAAATCATCAATTCCACACACACGGTTATAGAGTTGAATACCTGGTTTTTTCCACGAGTAAAAGAGGTTTCTTTTTGCCCGTATTTGTCCAAGAGTACGTATACCATATGATTTTAAACGTTCTTGGTAGCCTTTTCCAATACCGGGAAATTTACTAATTGGTATTTCATCAATAAACTGATTTACCTCATTTTCAAAGACAACTTTTACCCCTTTTGGTTTAGCAAACTCTGTTGCTAATTTAGCGATATATTTACTCTTTGCACCCCCAATTGAAATGGGTAAATCAAACTTCTCTTGTATTTGATTTTGTAGTTTTAAAGCAAATTCAAAACAGGCTTTATCATCAAGCCAACCTGTTAAATCAACAAAAAACTCATCAATACTAAACTGTTCAACCTGAGGAGTCTCTTTTTCTAAAAACTGTAACAGCGCATAAGATAGATTATGATACAAAGGATAATGCGGAGGAATCATTTTTAGGCAAGGACACAGACTCAACGCTTCATTAACACTCATGGCAGTTTTAACACCATGACTTCTAGCTTCATAGGAAGAGGTTGTTATAATACCTCGAATACGACCATTTTCATCCCTGAAATACTCTTTTGCATTGGGGTTTTGTTCACTTACAATTGAGCTCACAAAAGCTCCAGCATTGTTACTTACTATTCGTTTTTCTTTTGTTTTCGAAAAAATATTAAGATTACTTCTACCACCAACAGCAACAGGTATATGCATTAAGGACTTATCTAACGTTCGGTGAGCAGAAACAAAAAAGCAGTCTAAATCTAAATGTAAAATCATAAGGGTAGTATACTAAGAAAATATATGAGTAGTAAAATTTATTGCAAATTGAAAGACTTATTTTAAATATTTGAAAAGATAAAGGAGCTATCAATTAGCTTTTATTAAAATTTTGCTATATTTCAAAATCAACTCAAAGGAATCATTATCGCAACATGTAGAAATTGTAAACGAGAAGTAGAAAACAAAAAAAGACAATGCCCTTATTGTGGTATTATGAACCCAACAGTGACACTCAAAGATATTTTTATTGGAATTGCACTTGTTTTAGCTGTTATGGCAGTTTATACGTATATTATTAAATAGTTAGTAAGTTATTCTAAACTCACGTTTCATATTAGTTAACAGCATCATCACATCACTCTTTTCTCGTGGATTTGAGTAACGCTCATGTTCAAGCTCTTGAATATTTTTATGAAAACGTTTTAAAAAGTCGATAATATGTTTTGGGATTTCATTGGTATTATTAATAAATGATTTCTCTTTAATTAAAAAACAGACCAACTCTTTATTTCCAATAAATGCAGCATAGTTAATAGGAAGCACTCCAAAGTTATCTGGAACATTGATTAAATCAGATTTCTTTTTTAGTAAAAATTTTATTACATCAAGTTTATTTGCCCAAATAGCATTATGCAGTAATGTTCGTCCCTTTGCATCAAAGACGTTAATATTAGCACCACAGTTATAGATGTTTACATTAATATCCAAAGAGTTTTTTAACACGGTATTATGCATAATAGTTCCACCAAAATCATCGCGATAATCAAGGTTTACACCATACTTAATGAGCTCTTTAATACGACGTTTTGTCTCTAAGGTCTCTTCTTGTCCTTGAAAGTCTAAGTAGTATTGTAAAATATTTTTCTTGTGTTCGTTGACTTGATTTACATTTGCCCCATATCTAAAAAGTTGTTTTGCATAGGTATCATTGTGAGTCATAAGCAAGATAAAGAAATACGGATTTCCTTGAGAATCTAGCTCATTTAGATCACAAATATTACTCTGCAAGATGATTTCAAAGATTGTACTTAAAATACCATTTTTAGAAAAATTCATAATGATATCTTCTTCCTCTTCAATAGCCATAGACTCTATGGCAAAAGGGATAATTGATTCATCATAATTATTGGTATAAATCAGAATATAAATGATTTTTTCCATTAAATTCATATTCTTTTCATCGCGAATATCAGGCTTTGCACCATAGGTTAATAAAAGTTTTATCATATCTAAATATTCATGATTAGCTTGCATTACTGCTGTTTCTAAAGGTGTTGCAAACTTTTTATTTTGCATATTTGCATTAGCACCTTTACTTAAGAGTAAATTAGCCGTCTCTAAATCATTTTTAGAAACCGAAATCATGAGGGCATTGTTCCCATCCTCATCGGTTTCATCAATATCAATCCCTTTATCAATGAACTTATTAATAAGTTTTGATAAAAACTGTTTTTGACTATATTTAGCTAGAGGTTTTTGTAGATTCTTTAAAAAATTAGTAAGAAGGTTATCCCCACGTTGGTCTTTTTGTTCTAAAACTTCTTTGAATCGAAGAGCTAATTCAATAAGTTCTGAAATCTTTTCTATCTCACTCTCATTGGTTGAAGACTCCATTCGTTCACTTAAGTAGTAAATGATATTTCGACCATAAATATCTTGTAAAGAAGGTGAAACCCCTTTTGTTAATAAAAAGCTAATAACCTCTAATCGTCCATGTTTAACCACATGCAACAAAGAATCTTTGTTTTCATCTTGTATATTTAAATCACTACCTTTGAGTTCAAAAACAGCATCAATAATTTCATCTTTACCTGAAAGTACCGCATCAAAAAGAATATTTCGTTTATATTTATCTTGTGAAAAAGGTTTCTTAGTAGCTTCTACAACTTTTTTAAACAAAGGTACATCTGCATTTAAAACAATATCTTGAAGAACAATTCGCCCTTTACTGTTTTTGTAATTAAAATCAATGTTAAACTCTTTTAACAGGTCAAAAAACTCTTTTGGGTGAGCTGAGTTTACAAAATAAAAAAAGGCAGGAAAAGTATGGATATCTTCAATATAAGGATTTACATCCTTTTCTAAAAGCCATTTAACAGAGAGGATTTTGCTGTGTTGTACCAGTCTATGCATCAGTGTTGTTTTCGTAGAGTCATTAATAAAGTTATTCACATTAACATCATCATACTTCTCTAACAAGGAATCAAGCTTTGGAAAACTAATTGTTTTCTTTTCTAACTCGACAAGTAAAAGTTCCATATGATTTTTTGATAACTTATTTAACATCCCACAACCTCAAATACATATTTCTAATTAGATAGAATTCCTACTCTATTATGAAATAGTGTATTATTATAATATTTTTTCCATAAGAAACACCATTGAATAACTAGGTAAAACGTCAAATAAAGGTCAATGTTTATATAAAACACATCAAAGCAAAATATTATTTAATAATTTTTCCTACAATAAATCCAAATGCTAAACCGATAAAATGTGCATACCAAGCAATTGGTAAGCCTATTAATAAAGGAGCAACCGAGATTATCAATACCCAAGTAATAATCCCTTTTCGCTGACTCTTATCAACCAAAGCAACATATCCCATCAAGACACAAATTGCACCGGAAGCTCCCACTAAATTGTGATTTAATCCAATGCTAAACATAAATACAAAACTCATAACCGAAGTGAGTAATCCACCCACTAAATACAAAATCAAAAAGGTTTTTACCCCTCTGTATTTCTCTATTAAGTTACCAAATTGATATAAAACAAACATATTCATACCCAAATGACCAATGCCACCATGGGCGAACATAGAAGACAAAGGTTGCCACCAAAAGCCATGTTCAAGAAAAAATCCATTCAGTCCCATGTAAAGTGAGCCATAATCAATATTGATTTGAACAATATACATAAGAACAGTGAGTCCTATTAAGATATTGGTAAAGGTTATATTATTTGTTTGCATTGTGTCTAAACGCCTTTAGTGTACAGTTTATTCTTTCTTTTATATCATTTTTATCATACTTTAAAAAATCCGTATGCATTCTAAATACTTCTTTTTCATTAATACGAAATGATGTCATGAGACTGCCCGCATGCAGTTTGCACGAGTCATCTTTTTTACGAGGGTCATTTTTATCATTTTCAACAATCTCATACTTGATTTTAACAAAATAGTTCTTGACAGATGAACTTTTTATAATAGCTTGTTGAAAATATTCATCTGACTGTTTGATATTAATTTCATCTTTTAAATATGACTTACCAAAACGAGGTTTGATTAAACCACCATCTAAAATATACGCCCCATGATTTAAGAGTTTATTAGCTTCATCTAAAAGTTCTTGATTGTAAATTCTATCAAAAGTATAACTCTCTTTTTGACAGGCTAAATCAGAATGAACACGGGGTGGTTTTGGAACATATTTAACATAAATTGTTAATACGATTGACATAACAATAATCGTAACCAAAGTAAAAAAATTATTGATCGTTTGACCTTGGCTACGATATCTACGCATTAAGAATGCCTTTTATACAAGTGCCTCTTTTAATACATCTTCAATTGTATCAACAGGCTTAATCTCCATCGCTTTTTTAACTTCAGCTGGAATCTCTTCTAAATCACGCTCATAGTTTTTACGCGGAATCAATGCTTTTTTGATTTTTGCTTTAAATGCAGCAATCAATTTCTCTTTTAATCCACCAATTGGTAATACTTTACCGGTTAGTGTTAACTCTCCTGTCATTGCAATATCAGAGTGTACTTCTCTTTGACTTAAAATAGAAGCTATGGTTGTTGCCATAGTAATCCCAGCACTTGGTCCATCTTTTGGTGTTGCACCTTCTGGAATATGTAAGTGTATGTCGTATCGTTTATAAACTTCACTTCCATCTAATTTAGTATCTTCTTCTTTCTCTTTAGGAGTTTTAGGAATAATATCATTATCAATTTTTATAGTATTAGTATCAATTAAAAGTTTAACAACTGAGTATGAAATTCTAGATGATTCTTTCATCACATCTCCCATATTTCCAGTTACTGATAAAATACCTTTACCTTTTAATTTGATTGCTTCAATTTTTAAAATATCTCCACCAACAGCAGTCCATGCTAATCCATTGGTTACTCCAACCGAGTTTTTCTTATCTGCTGGGTCAATTTCAAAAATTGGGTTATCTAAATAACTTTTGATATTTTTAGTTGAGATTGAAACTTTTTTAACTGATTCATCAGATACTATTTTTTTAACTGCTTTTCTAAAAAGTTTTGAGAAGGTTCGCCGTAAATTTCGAACTCCAGCTTCTCGTGTGTATTTAGAAATAATTGTTTCAATTGTTGGTTTACTTAGAGTGATTTCACTCTTTTTAAGTCCATGTCGCTCTAACTCTTGTGGAATTAAATAATCTTTAGCAATATGATACTTCTCATTTGGTGTATATGAAGAGATTTCAATAAACTCCATTCTGTCTTTAAGTGCAGGAGGAATTCGTCGCGCATCATTTGCAGTTGCCACAAAAATTGATTGGGATAAATCAATGGTAAAGTTTAAATACAGATCTCTAAATTCATGGTTTTGTTCTGGGTCTAGGATTTCAAGCATAACTGCACTTGGATCACCTCGGTGATTTGCGCCAAGTTTATCAATCTCATCAAGAACAATTACTGGGTTCATCTTTTTTGCATCAATGAGTCCATTTACCAATCGACCAGGCATTGCTCCCACATAAGTTCTACGGTGTCCTCTTAATTCATTTACATCTTCCATACCACCTAATGCAATTCGCACTAGTGGTCGTTTTAATGCCTTTGCGATTGAGTTTGCTAGTGAGGTTTTACCAACCCCTGGAGGTCCCACAAAACAAAGCACTGTTCCTTTTGATTTTAAGTTTTCAACATTTCGTTGTTCGAGCAACTCTTTAACAGCAAAATACTCAGAGATACGCTCTTTTGCTTTACATAAAGAGTAATGGTCGTTATTTAGTTGTTCTTCTACATTAGCAACTGAAATTTTTTCATCAGCAAACTGTCCAAATGGAATATCTAATACTTGCTCAATATAGGTTTGTAAAAGAGAAGCATCAGGAGAGTCTTGATGCATACGTGAAAGTTTATCTATTTGTTTTTTTGTCTCTTTAAATCCATCAACAGGCATGTGTGCTTTGATTTTACGTAATCTTTTTTTATACGCTTTAATCTCTTCGTCTTTTTTACTATCAGTTCCTAACTCTTTTTGTATGGCTTTAATTTGCTCTTTTAAAAAGTAGTCTTTATGTGTTTTTTCAATTTTCGAGTTAACTTTTTGAGTAATCTCTTTTTGAATTTTAAAACTTTCACACTCTTTTTTAATAGTTTCAATCAGAGCATAAAGTCGTTTTTCAACGTCAGATTCCGCAAATAATTTATAAGCTTCATCTTTTTTAACGCGTAACACAGAAGAGATTAAATCAGCAATTCTAACGGGATCATCATTTTCATCAATAGTTTTAATTAAATCTGCTGGAAATTTTGGGTTGATTTTAGATAGTTTTTTAACTTGCTCTCGTAAAACATCAATAATTGTTTTAATTGAGTCTTGAGTAAATGGTTTTGCTTCTAAAACATCCACAAAACATTCATCAGGAATCTCTTCTTTAAAGTCCTGAATTCGTCCTTTTACTAACCCTTGAAAAAGTACCTTAATTTTACCATCAGGCAATGATACTTTACGCATAATATTTCCAACAACTCCAACATCGTAAAAGTTGTCTTTTGCTCGAGGTTCACCCTCTCGTCCAGCTTTGCTTACTGCAACGATAACAAGTTTATTATTTTCAATAGCATTTTCAACAGCAGCTAAGTTAACTTCATCCCCTAAAAAAAGTGGGGCTATCATAAATGGATATAAAAATATTTCATCTTCTATAATAAGTGGTAAATTCTGAGGAAAAGCTTCGTAATTATCTAATTCCATTTAAACTCCTTAAAAATTATTCAAATATACTTCGGTACCAAGGAAGTTCTACAGGTTCTATTTCGTTTTTATCTACCCAGTTTTTCTTCACTTTTTCATCATAAAATTGCGCAGCTTTTGGCTTATCAAGTCGTGTATAGAGTTCTGAAATCTCTTTATCAAGTGATGCTTTTGCCATAAACAGTCGTGCATTTATCGTATATACTAGAGGTAGATATGGTGAATTTGGATGATTCTTAATAAAATCATTACTTTGTTCAATTGTTTGCGTTACTAACTCTTGCTCTCTAAATCTATCAGGAATTGATAAGAAGTTAGCTTTGATTTTTAAATAACGTACATAATCGATATTTTTACTCAAGGCAAATCGTTTCGTGTACTCGTCTAAATAGTAATTAGCAAGTAAATACTGCTCTTCATCAATATGAGCATTGGCTAAAATCTGTAAAGACGTTGCAATAAGTGGTGAATTTTTATGCTCACTTTGTAATGATGTATACGTATCATCCGCTAAATCTATATCGCCAAAAGCAATCTCTTCAACAAGTTTATTATACCAATACATAGCAGGTTTATTATACTCTTGAACTTTTTCACTCTTTTGAGAACACGCTGAGAAAAATAGTGCACTGCTTCCAATAAGAAAGGCATTAATACCAAGTCGTAATCGTCTATTAATTTTAATCATTAAAAATCCTTCATAAAAGAGAGTATTTTATCCAATACAACCTTATAGCAAATAAAATAATAAAATATTTGTTATAATAATTTCAACATAATATAAAGGTTGAAAAAATGAAATTAACAATCATTGGTAACGGCATGATGGCCAAGTCTTTAGCCCATGGATTAGTCAACAACTTCGAAGTTGAAATTATTGGGCGAGATGAAAAGAAACTAAAGAAATTACAAGAAGACTTACCCAACATAGAGACCAGTGTGCTTAGCGATGTGGAAGATATTACGGGTAAAAATATCATTTTTTGTGTTAAACCTTATGCTCTGCAAAGTGTCGCAGTACGCTTAAGCGGTGAAGCAAATATGCTTTTTTCAATTTTAGCAGGTACCCCACTTGAGGCTTTAAAAAAGCAGATTAATGCACAATATTATATTCGTACTATGCCAAATATTGCAGCTTCAGCAAAACAATCTATGACAACAATTACAGGAGATAAAGAGGCTAAAAATGTTGCTATAGAGATTTTTAACAATATTGGTAAAACTGTTTGGGTTAATACAGAAAATCAATTAGACATTGCCACAGCAGTTGCTGGAAGTGGACCAGCATTTTTAGCTTTAGTTGCTGAGAGTTTAGCAGATGGTGCTGTTAAAGCAGGTTTAGAAAGACACATCAGTGTTGAACTTGTTCAAGGTCTTTTCTCAAGTATGTCAGCACTACTTAAAAACAATCACCCAGCAATCATTAAAGATTCTGTAATGAGTCCAAATGGTACAACTGCTGAAGGTTATGCCAAACTTGAAGAGGGTGCAGTTCGCGATGCAATGATCAAAGCAGTTGAAAGTGCTTATGGGAAGGCTCTTGAAATTTCACAAAAATAGTTTTATTTTTTTAGAGACTATCTTTGCACTTATTATTCTTAGTTTTGTTATCAGTAGTTTTTTTAAACTCACCCATCAACAAAACGAGAATAATATTTTATTAAACTCCGTTAATAAAATACTCCAATTAAAAACTTCATCCTCTTTTTTAAGCACATCTACTCAAACATTAACCTTTGAAACAAACAGTTCCAAAACCTATAAAGTTGATGTTCATCAAATAACCTATAATGATGGCACCATCAGACTCATTCAATATGAAAAATAGCCATAAAGCCGTTGTTCTCATAGAGGTTATTTTATCCATTATTATAACTGCTGTGATTGTTATTAATGCTATGATTATCTTCAAAGAGTTTCATGCTCTCTCAGAAGATGAATTTGACATTGAACTACACAAATTAGAACTGCGAAACACCCAGTATTTTTTAGAAAAAAACATCACAACACATAATAAAATCAATAAAATAAAACTCGTAAAACAGACACTTTTTTATGATAATCATCTTTTACTAAAGAATGTAAGTGAATTTAAACTCTATGAAAAATACAACCGCCATTTTGTCAAAATTTGCATAAACAATCAGATATGTGAGGAGTTTATATTTTAATGAAAAAATCGTTTACTCTTCTACTTGTTTTAATATTAGTATCAGTTTTTAGTCTCTTAATACTCTTTACCATTGAAGTAAAAAGCCTAAAAAGCACCAATAATACAAAAGCCTATTTATATTTGCAAGCAAAACTACATATGCAGTTTTTAGAGAGTATTGCTAAAGATATGACAAAAGAGAATAATCAAACACTTTTTCTACAAAAAGATAACTTCAAGTTTGAAATTCATCTTTTAGAAAAAAGTATTGAACTGTTTGTCATTTCTCAAAGTGATGAAATTCGTTTACACAAAAGCCTTACAAGATAACATCAAGTACTTTTTTTGCTAACTTTAATGCTTTTGCACGATGGGAAAACTCTTTTTTAACTTCAAGAGGAAGTTCTCCTAAGGTTTTATCAAAACCTTTAGGTACAAAAAGAGGGTCATAACCAAAACCAGCACTACCTACTTCTTTATTAGTTACCATTCCATGCATCCAGCCGTGAACTGTACATACTTCATCTTTATATACAATTGCAATACACGCTGTATAAAAAGCAGGTGTTCTTTCTATTCCTAATGCATTTATTTTAGAAATTAGTTTTTCGTTATTCTGTTTATCACTTGAACCAATCCCAGCATAACGCGCAGAGTAAATTCCTGGTTCATTACCAAGAGCAGGCACGCTAATACCACTATCATCAGAGATAACAACAGCCTCTTTATCAGCTAATTTGTCATAAATAGCTTTAGCTTTTATGATGGCATTAGCTTTAAAACTCTCTCCATCTTCTATAATTTCCATATCACCTAATAGTTCTTTAAAGGTAATAACCTCCATTTCTGGAAGCATTTTCTTGAACTCTTTAATTTTCCCAATATTAGAAGTAGCTAAAACTATTTTCATATCTTTCCTATTCAACAATTTATTAATAATTTTTCAATATAATTCCTGACATTTTAACACTTTTGGGATTATATATGCTTAAATCTATTGTACCATTGAGTGCCATTATATCATTACGATTTTTTGGTCTCTTTATCGTTTTACCCGTTATCTCTGTTTATGCTATGCAACTGCATGGTGCTACCACTACATTAGTAGGGATTGTTGTAGGAGGTTATGCTCTTACACAAATGATTTTCCAAATTCCATTTGGAATTATGAGTGACAAGCTAGGACGAAAAGGAACCATTGTTTTGGGACTGATTCTCTTTGGTTTAGGTTCACTATTATGTTCTGTTTCAAATGACATTCTAACACTTATGTTAGGTCGATTTATGCAAGGAGCAGGAGCTATTGGTGCGGTTGTAACTGCCATGATTAGTGATTTAGTAAAAGAAGAACAACGTCCAAAAGCTATGGCAATGATGGGTGGAAGTATCGCAATGGCATTCGCTGTTTCTATGATACTTGGACCTACTATTGGAGCTTACTTAGGGGTAGAAGTTCTTTTTGTTTTAGTTGCAGTTATCGCTTTTGGTTCTATTGTTGTTTTACTTAAAATGGTGCCAAATCCACCACATATTACACACACTTACGCAAAAAAAGGGAATATAACATCGGTTTTAACAAATGCAAACCTAATCAAGATGAACATTACAAACTTTTTACAAAAAGGGCTTATGACTTTTGCATTCATGATTATTCCAATGGTTTTAATCAACAACTTTGAATGGGTTATGGCTGATCTTTGGAAAGTTTACCTCCCTGCAACTATCTTTGGAGTTTTAGCTATGGCACCTGCTGCAATAATAGCTGAGAAAAAAGGTAAGTTCAAAGAGATTTTAATCGTAGGTATTGTTTTCTTTACAATCTCTTATTTACTCATTGGAGTTAGTGAAAGTGCTACAATGTTTGTTATTGGTGTTGTTGTCTTTTTTATTGGATTTAATATGCATGAACCAATTATGCAATCTTTAGCAACAAAATATGCAAAAGTATACCAACGAGGATTTGTTTTAGGAATTTTTAACTCTTTTGGATACTTTGGAACATTCTTAGGTGGTCTTCTAGGAGGTCTTTTCTTTGAAAAAGTTTCTCTATTTGAAATCGTTGTTGCTATTGCTGTAGTTTGTGTTTTATGGATTGTGCTTATCTTTACACTACCAAATCCATTAAAGAAAAAGACTCTCTACTTAAGTCTAGACGAATACAAACGAGAAAAAACCTCTGCCCTTGAAGAGTGTCAAGGTTTAGATGAGTGGTATTTCAATGAGAGTGAAAATCTACTTATCATTAAATATGATGAAGATATCATTAACGAAGATTCTTTGACGAATTTATTAAAATAACTAAAGATATGGCCTTTTTTAGGCTATATCTAAAGTTTGTCATTATTTCACATTAACTCCTATCTAAACAAAAACTACACACAATTTTAAAAAAATTACAGTATACTAATAGTATGAAATCGCTTGTTTTCCTTTCAATGATTTTTTTATTGTTTCTTCCTTTGACGGCAAACACCCCTCATAATATTACCCAGTCAAAGCTCAATGAATTTACCAAAAAATATGGTAAAAAAGCTCAAAAAAGAGTCTTACTTTGGGATAATCTTGTTGAAAAAACAAGAGGTAAAAAAACACTACAAAAACTCAAAAGTGTTAATGATTTTTTTAACAAAATCAAATATCGTCTGGATATTAAACACTGGAAGAAAAAAGATTACTGGGCGGCACCTTTTGAATTTATGGGAACAGGTGCGGGTGATTGTGAAGATTATGCCATCGCAAAATACTTTACCTTACGAAAACTTGGTGTTCCAGACCATAAACTTCGTATCATGTATGTTAAATACCGAGGGAAACGAACAAAATTCGAACAAGCCCATATGGTATTAACCTATTATCACAAACCAAATGCCACACCAATTGTAATGGATAACATTAATCAAAAACTAAAATTAGCGACAAAAAGAAGAGACTTAAAACCAGTTTATAGCTTCAATGCCAGTGGCTTATGGCAAGCGAAAAACAAAGGTAAAACATTTAAGCAAGTGGGAAAAAACAACCTAAGATCGTGGAAAGATCTTATGAGTAGAATTTAAAAAAGGGTTAACAATGTCATTAGCAAAACAACTATACCTCATCATATCACTCATTTTTTTGATGATATTTACAGGGAACTTTATTATTAGTGTTCAAAACACCAAAGAGTATCTACAAACTGAGTCTTCAACAAAAGCTCAAGATACAGCGACCTCTTTAGGAATGACACTTAAACCATACATGCATAATAAAAAAGACCCTGAAATTGAGTCTATTATTAAAGCTATTTCTAATAGAGGATTCTACAAAGAGATACGGCTTGAAGATATTGAGTTTACCTTTACTAACCAAGAGCTTCTCAATGCTACACAATTGGATCAAAGTATTAGCTGGCAAATTAGTGATATCATCGTTGATAAAAGCTTTGGTAAAATTGATATGAATAGTGATGATTCTCTTGGAAATGAATTGGCAGCATTAGAAAATGACGCTACTACACCTGCTGATATTATTGATAATGCCCAAGCAAAAGTTTATAAGTTTTTACCTTCTAAAGAGTATGAAAACGGAGGAATGGTTCCCTTTAAATTTACAGCAACCTATAATGACACCCAAACACAAACAACTGCCAATATTAATATGAGTAAAATTCTACTCAAAGAGAACCGTGAAGAAAAATTTGATTATGTACCTCAATGGTTTATCAATACTTTACCTCTTCAAATGAGTGAAAAAAGTAGTGAAATCAACTCTGGGTGGAATACTACGGCGGTTATTTATGTGAGTGCAAATGCAGGAGATGCATATGCAAAACTTTATGAACAAGCAAAAAGTGCCATTGTTTATGCCATTATTGCTTTTGCTATTTCCATTGCATGTTTAGTTGTTTTCTTACAATTTATTTTAAAACCGTTAAAAAACATTGAAAAACTCGCTATGAATATTTCTAAAGGACAATTTTCAACCATTGAAAAACTTCCTTGGACAACGGAAATCAAAAATGTTGCTATTGCTATGAATGAAATGTCAACAAAAATTGAATCTATTATTAAAAAACTTAACTCAAATATTGAAAATGTAACTAAGAAAATCTCACTGGATGATTTAACAAATCTAAGTGTTCGGCAAACTTTTGAAACGGATATGAAAAAAATGTTTATTGCCAAAAATAGTGGTTATGTACTCTCTATCAAAATCCATGATTTAGGTACTTTTGCTAAAAATCATACTAATAATGAAGTGGATAAATTTATCAAAACATTTGCCATGATTTTAAAAGATACCAATAATGCTTTTAAATTCCCTGTTTCTGCATACCGTTTCTTTGGTTCAGAATTTGCAATGATTTTAGAAAATGCAACTCATGATGAATCAAAAGCAGTTGCTACCTATTTAAAAGAAGAGTTTGAAAAACTCGGTAAACATGTAAACCATGCCCATGTGGCAAATATTGGAGCAACACCATTTAATCCTATTGGAACAACGCCTGAAATGTTAAGTGCATGTATTGAAGCCTATGAAATGGCAAAACAAATTGGACCTAATGAATCATTCATTCGAGACGATAGTGATCTAGCAAGAGATATGCAAGCATGGAAAGATTTAATTTTTGACATTATTGATAACTCTAAATTCAGTGTTGGATATATTGGTGATGCTTGTATTTTATGTGGAGAAGATGAAGGACGTCTTGTCATGCAAGAAGCCTTTACCCAAGCAAAAGATAATAGTAATGAACAGATTCCTATTGGTACATTTGTATCTATTGCAGAAAAATATGACAAAGTCGTTGACTTTGATAAAGCTGTAGTTTCAAAAGTTATTGGATACATTTTACAAAATAGTATCAAGCACGATATTTCAATTAACTTATCATTAGACTCTATTGGTAATTTAGAGTTTATTCACTGGTTAGAAGAGCAAGTGGAAACCCATAAAACTATTGCACATCAATTGGTCTTTTCGATAACAGCCTATGGGGTTGCAAAGGATATTAATAAATTTAAACTCTTCTCAAAAGCGATACACGCAGCTGGTTCAAAAGTGATTATCAAACGTTTTGAATCTAAATTTGTACCATTGGAGAGTATTAAAGATTTAAATATTGATTATATTAGACTTGCTCGTGATTATACTGATAAAATTTATAAAGATAGTGGTAAACAAGCCTTTGTAGAATCAATGCAAGAGCTATCAAATTTACTTAATATTAAATTATTTGCAGAAAATGTTAAAGAAGATGATGATTATGAAAAAGTCAAATCACTGCAACTACATGCATCAAGTCGATAAAAAGTAAACAAGTAGAGCACTACTTGTTTACTTAATATTAAGAGTTCATTAATAATAATTAATTATAATTCTTTACTTATATTTAACCCTTAGGCACCACAATGTTTGAAAATATTTTACGTTTTTTTATTAATAACTCACGAATGAACTACACGCTTTTTGTTTTAGTTTTTGCCATAGGAATTTGGTCTTATAACAATACTCCTAAAGAGATTTTTCCAAGTTTTGAACTGGATATGATTTCCATCAAAGGTTCATACAATGGTGCCTCTGTTGATATTCTGGATAAGATGGCAGTTAATGAGATAGAAGATAATGTCAAAAATATTGATAGTGTTGATACTATCTCTACTATTATAAGTCCTGGTAAATTTACAATTATCTTAGAATTAAAAAAAGGAAAAGACAAATATAACGAAGCTAATAAAGTTAAAGATGTCGTAGCATTAGTAAAATCAAACTTACCAACAGACATGGATGAACCAACGGTTAATGCCCTAGAACGTTCCCGTTCTTTAATTGATATTTCATTAACTTCTGAAAAACTCACAACAGATGAGTTAAAACCTTTTGCTGATAAATTAAAAAGTAAACTTCTTGGTATTGGTGGAATTAATGATATCACTATTTATGGTGACTCTGATAGATATTTTGAGGTTCTTTTAGATGATAAAAAAATTGAAGCACTTAATTTAAATAAAAATGAAGTTTTTTCTGCAATTTCAACCCTATCATATATCTTTCCTGTGGGTAAAATAGAAGGCAGTGATAAACACTACTATCTCTCAACATTCAATGGCGCAAAAACCGCTCAAGACTTTGCAAATACCCTTATAAAAATCAATAATAGCAACATCTATTTGCGTGATATCGCCCTCATTTCAAAAAAATACGAAGACTCTTCAACCCTCTATTCATTCAATGGTAAAAGTGCTCTTTCATTAGCAATTGAACAAAGCGAAACAGCTGATGCAATAAAAATTGCCCAAGAGATTAATAAACTCTTACCACAAATCAATAAAATCAACCCTGATATTACCATGACTATTGCCGATGATAATAGTGAAAGAATCCTAGATCGTCTCAATATTGTTGTCTCAAATATTTTATTAGGGGTGATACTTATCACTATTCTAGTAATGATACTTATAAACTTTAGAATGTCAGCAATCATTGCTATTGGTATTCCAACCTCTTTTGTTATAGCTGCAATCTACATGTATTTAAGTGGTTATACCATCAATATGATTTCGCTAGTGGGTGTTTTAATTGCCATTGGTATTGTAGTTGATGATGCCATTGTTGTTAGTGAAAATATTCAACAACATATTGAAGAAGGCTTTGAACCAAAAGAAGCGGCAGTTATGGGTGCAAAAGAGATGGTTAAACCTGTAACTGTTGCATCTATTACAACCCTATTCTCCTTTTTGCCTGTTCTTATGATTAGTGGACATATGGGAGAAGTGATGAAACTTATTCCTATTGCTTTAAGTGCATTAGTTGTTGCCTCACTCATTGAATCTTTTGTATTTTTGCCAATACATGCCGCGCATACTCTTAAAAACGGTTCAAAAGTAACTTCATGGGAAAAAGCAAATAAGGTCTATGGTGCCATTATTCACTTTTTTATGAATTGGAAAAAAACCTTTCTACTCATTTTCATTATTCTTGTTCCCTTGGGAACTTTTATGGCCATTAAAACCTCTAAGTTTCAGATGTTTCCAAAGTTTGATGCAACTGATGTTAAGATTTCTATCAAAGCCAATGAAAATACAAAACTAGAAGATGCCTTTAAAATTGTACGTTCCATTGAACGAGACTTTATGGAACAACAGGATAAATTCTTCATACGAAGTATTGATTCTGTTGCAGGATACCGAAAAGACACTGGAAACAATACAGAACGATACCCTTATGTTATGTACATGACTGTTGAACTTCAAAAACTCAAAGCAGCAAACTTTTTAGATAAATATGTTACTCCTTATTTGAGCTTTTATTATGACAAAGAGGGACGTTCACGAACTCTTAAATCACGACAAATTGCTAAAAAACTTAAAAATTTTATCGAAAAGAAAAACTACAAAGAGAAATTCGGACTCTCCGAAATTGCAGTTCTAGAAAGAAAAGTGGGTCCAATCAAAGCAGATATCAAAGTTGGTTTAGTCTCAGATGATAATGAAAAAATCATCGCTGCTGTTGAATCTTTACAATATGAACTCGAAAATATTAAAGGAGTAAAATCTGCTTCAAATTCGCTCAAGTTTGGTATTGATGAAATTAAATTAAAAATTAATGCCTACGGCGAACAACTAGGAATTGATGAGACGTTTATTGGTTCATACCTTTCAAACATGTACCTTTCAAAAAAGAAAGGGGTTACTTTTGATGCCACAGATATGTTGGATATTAAAATAGAGAGTCTGCATAAAGATGATTTTGAAAGCTTTAAAAATCTCGAAATTCCTCTAGAAGACGGTACTTTCATTGCACTTCATCAAATTGTTGATTTTAAAGTTATCAAAGGTTTTGAGCAATTACTAAAAGATAATGCAGAAAAGAATTTTTATGTATTTGGTAATGTAGACCCGAATATTATTACTGCAACAGAGGTGGTTGAGATACTTCAACCTACATTAGATAGAATTAAACAAAGTGGTATAAAACTTGTTTTTAAAGGAGAAGCAGAAAAGCAAAAATCTTTAAAAAGTGATATGCTATTAGCTTCAGCACTTGCTATTATTCTGATTATGCTTGCAATGCTTTATCTATTCAACTCTTTTAGAGAAACATTTATTCTAATGAGTGTTATTCCTTTCTCCATATTGGGAGTATTAATAGGACACAAAATCATGGGGCTCAATCTCTCTATGCCATCGATGATTGGAGCTTTAGGTCTTGCAGGAGTTGTTATTAACGATGGTATTATTATGATGACCTATCTTAAAAAAGCAAAAACCCTCAATGATGTTTTCATGCGAGCAACCAAAAGATTCCGACCAATTATTTTAACAACAATCACGACTCTAATAGGAATGAGTTCATTGATATTTTTTCCAACAGGTCAAGCAGTTATCTTCCAACCAATTGCTATTGGACTTGGGTTTGGACTTCTGTGGGGAACCATACTAAACCTTGTTTATTTGCCTGTTCTTTACTCTTTTGCGCATCGGTTAAAATAGTTTTTAAAACTATTTTAACCCTTAGAGCTCTAACAGAGTTTTTGTTCAGCTAAGTTATCAAGTAGCACAGGTACAACAAACAGTGAAGCAATCACCGCAGAAATAGTACCAAAAATCAATGAAACACCCAAGCCTCCAAAAACAGCATCACTAGCAAGTAACGTTGAAGCTAAGATAATTGCCATAGCAGTTAAGAAAATAGGTTTAGAACGTATTGTCGCAGCTTCTATAATAGCCTCTTTTTTATCTTTGCCTTCACTCATTAACTGTTTCGTAAAATCAATAAGCAATAAAGAGTTACGCGAACTAATTCCAATGAGTGCAATAAATCCAATCAAAGAAGTAGCGGTTAAGAAAAAGGTTGTTTGAGTAAACAAATCCATAATTAAATGACCAAAAATCACTCCAATGATTGACAAAAAGCTTGCCAATAGTACAATCCCACTTAGTGCAAAGTTTTTATAATATAAAACCATCAATAAAAAAATCAATACCAAAGCTGCAATAAATGCACCACCTAAATCTCTAAAAGTATCCAAAGTAACTTTTAACTCACCATCCCAAACAAGTTTTAATTTTTCACCACTACTTTTTTCTATAAATTCAAGATTTAACAAATTAGAAGTTTTCACCTCATATTCATTAGAAAAGGCTTCTAAGAAATGAGTTCTAGCATCTAATAGAGGATAAATTTGAGAAACCATATCTGTTGTTGCTACTACGTGAATAACATCTTGTAAATTCTTTGAATAACGTGTTTTATCATTGAGAACTTTTTTAACGTTGACAATTTCACTTAATGAAATGAGTTTGTTGTTAGAACTTTTTATTTTTAAACTAGCTAACGCACTATTTAAATTCATACTACGCTGTTTTAAACGCATAAAAACATCAACTTGAGTTGAACTATTTTTCATATTTTTAGTGGTAATTACTTGTCCATTAAATGCTGTTTCAATAAGGCTAGAAACTGCTTGTGTCTCTAAGCCCAGTCGTTTAATTTTGTCATAGTTTAGTACCAAAGTATAACGTTCAAAAGTTTCATCATTAAGTAAATCAGTATCAACTAAGCCTTTTGTTTCACTCAATACTTTTTGCACTCTATGTGCTAAACGTTGCATGCTTTCAAAATTTGTTCCATAAACTTCTGCCACAATATCTGCCATAACGGGAGGACCTGCTGGTGGCTCAACCATTTTAATAACAACTTCTTTATTAATTTTAGAAACGGCACTATTTAAGAGTGGACGTAATCGTTGTACCATTAGATATGAAGGTTCAGTTCTATCATGTTTCTTTAAAATATTAACAACAATTTCTGCAAAGTTTTCCCCACTTTTTAAGGCACTTCCTTTAACTAGTCCTGCAAAATCTAAAGCAGATGGCGTACCTAAAAAAACCTCAATATCTAAAATCTCTTCTTCTTTTTGTAAAATACGTACTATTTTATCAGTGACTTTTTTTGTTTGAAAAATAGAACTACCACTTTTTAAATCCACATAAATAGTAAAAGTATTTGAATCTTTACCCGGTAACATTTTCGCTTTTACAATCTCTAAAGGAAGTAGATAAACTGCCAATAAAAAAGAAACTAAGGTCATTAATAAAACAACTGTTTTATTAAACGTTGAATTAATGCACCATGTAATAATAGGTTTTATACTCATTATTTATTTCCTCTTTTTAACATCTTGTTTGCAAAGTATGGGGTAAAGATATAAGCAATAATCAGTGAAGCAAACATCGCAATAGGGACATTTAGGGGGATAGGACGCATAAACTCTCCCATCATTTGTCCTACAAACGCCATAGGAATCATGGTTAAAATAATAGCAAAGGTTGCAATATTTGTTGATGCTCCAATTTCATCGGTGGCTTCTACCATGATTTCTTCATTACTTTTTTCTTCACTACTTTTTAAATGAAAGTGACGGTGAATATTTTCTACAACAACAATGGCATCATCCACAAGTAAGCCTAGGGAGAGTAAAAAAGCAAATAGTGTGATACGGTTGATACTTTGATCCCCTAAATAAGCAATAAAAAGTGTGATGGCAAAAATAGCAGGTATTGTAAAGGTTACAATCATTGCCTCTTTCCACCCTAAAACAAATACTAACAGTATCACAATAATTACAATGGAAATAAGTAGATGGAAAATCAGTTCGTTCACAGCATCATTTGCTCTCTCTCCATCATTTCGTGTTATAGTATAATAAATGCCCTTTTCATTTAAACTAGACTTCATACTTTCAAGTTCATTATTTATGGCTTCGGAAATCACTACTGCATTAGAGCCTTTCAGTTTTGATAAGGTCAAAGTAACATTGTCATAGTTTTCACCAACTTTTAGGTTAATATAACTACTTTTATAGTTTTGAATATCGTACGATTGTGTTATGGTTGCAATATCTTTTAAATAGATTAATGATGAGCTAGGAATCATAATCTTCTTTAAATCCTCAACGCTTTGAAGCACATCTTCAACACTGACAATCTGTATTAAATTACCTTGTGCTTTTTTACTCTGATTTGATTGATTGATAACCGAACTAAGTGCACTTTTTACCTCTTGTAAGGTTAAGTTATAACGGTTGAGTCTGTTGGCATCAATAATAACATTAAACTGTTTTTTCTCTCCACCAATGATATTAGTTGTTGCTACATTCTCGATTCGATTTAGTTTGTGTTGAATTTGTTTGATTTTTTCATAAAGTTGTGTTGAGAGCAATGCACTATTTTTTGTATAAAAAGCAATGGAGAAAATAGGAATATCAATATCAATATCCAAAGGTTTTATCAAAGGTTGTCCTGCTCCCATTGGTAAAACATCCATATTTTGCATGATTTTATCATAGACTTTTAAATTGGATTCCTCTTTATCTTCTCCAATAAAAAAAGAGACATTGATTATGGCTCTGTCATTAAAAGCCATAGAGTTGATATGCTCTATTCCTTTTATCTCCCGCATTTTTCGCTCAATTGGTTTAACAATGACATTAGAAATTTCTTGGGAAGTTGCTCCTGGTAATGAAACCATTATTGTACTGCCACTCACAACCATTTGAGGGTTCTCTTCTCGTGGCATAAACTCCAAAGCAATGTAACCTAAAAGAAGGATAAAGATGCCAATAATAGGCGTTAGAGGATTGTATAAAAAGGTTTTAGAGAGTAACCCTCCAATGTTATGAACTTTTATATCTTGATATGCCATTAATAACTCTACTTAATACTAACTTGGGCATACATACCCGGCAAAATTAACTGCTCACTTTTCTCAAGTGCTATTTTAACTCGAAAATTTCCTGAACTTGGATCTACATTGGGTAAGATTGCTTCAATCTTTCCTTTTATTAATAAATCTAAGGACTCAATAAAAACAGCTACTTCTTTAGAAGCTACAAAACGTCTTAAATGGCTCTCTCCCACGTCTAAATAAACAACCAAGTCTTCTATATCACATAATGTTAACAAAGGTTTTGATATAGAGGTAAGCTCCCCTTCATTAATATTCTTTTCTATGACTAATGCATTACTTGAAGCTTTGATATTTAAGTAAGTAAACTCTTTATTAATTTTTTGTAGTTGTTCTTGTAATTGGTTAATCTCTTTTTTACTAATTTCGAGACTATTTTTTAAACGCTGTTCTTTTAACTCAACTTCTTCAAAAGAACTTTTACTAATCATCTCTTTTTTAATAAGCTCTTTGTAACGTTTATAATCTTTTTCTGTTTTTAAATATTCGTATTTTAACGTATTGTAATTCAAGCGAGCTTGTGAGATTGAGAGCAGAAGTTGCGCTTTAGATGTCTGCAACTCTTTTGAATCAATCTTAAGAAGGTTATCTCCTTTTTTAACGCGATTTCCCTCTTGGACATAAACTTTTTCAACAAAACCACTATATTTACTGGATATTTGTTTTTGATTATCACTTTGGATTAAACCAGACAGAGTTAACTCTTCTGCGTAAAAAAAAACAGGAAAGAGTAGAAAGAGATAACCTAAAAAATATTTGGGAATAGATAACATTCGTAGCTCACTTTTTATATTATAAGTATTGGTAATTATACGTAGTAGAATAATACCATATTTATAGGAATAATAAAAGTTTAACTACATAAGTAAAACAAATAATTAAATAAAAATAAAGATTGCCTTTAATGCTTCCAAACTCATCTCCTGAGGAGTGATACCTAAAAGTTGTAACGTATTAGCAACCCTATCAGTCATTTGGGTTAGTAAGACTTCAAAAGAGAAATTAGATGCAACAAAAAAGGACTCTTTCCCATTTTTGATATATTCTAATTGTTGTAACTCTTTCCATGAGGGTTCATACCCCTTTTTAATTCTTTTTTTAAGTTCAATTTGCCAGTTATTTTGCCATGTTAAAAAAAGATAGTTATCATTGATATTTTTAGCATATTTTATCTTCCATTTAATAATTTGAAGGTTTTTATAAAGCTTTTCAAGTTTTTCAGTGCTATATGATAGTGCTGTTACTTGATGTCCTTCTTTGATATCATACGCATCATAAATTAAATAGTATAACCCCAGTGTAAAATAGTCGTTACGGTTTTTAATACTATCTTTACTAAAAGCAAGTTGCAGGTAGTCTTTATAGTTATCAATTGTGCGACCTTGAAACTTTAGATGTAAAGTATTATCAAGATTATCTATGAGAGTATTCATACTTTTTACTAAGGTCTTATCAAACGCCTTTGGATTTCGTTTATCAAGTTTGGTTTTAAGTGTTTTTAATGATTTGATTGCAAATGCATAATCTTTTTTAATGGTAGTTGCTGAATCTGTTTGAAAAAATGTTTGAACAGACTCTTTTTGAGGGACACATCCTGTAAATAGAATAACAATAAGTAGTGATAATAGATATTTCATACGTATCCCCTTTGGTGATTAAAATAGTAGGGAAATCCCTACTATTTTATGAAATTACTTTTAGTTCGTTTTCAATCTTTGTTAACTTAGCTTTTGCATCTTCTAATGCTTGTTTATTTTCCGCAACAACAGCTTCTGGTGCATTTGCTACAAATCTCTCATTAGAAAGCATACCATTTAGTTTATTAACTTCTTTTTCTGTTTTCTCTTTTTGTTTGGTGAGCTTATCAATAATTGGTTGCATATCAATTTCATCTGTTGGTAAATAAACCTCTAGATTATCTGACACATCAGTAATTGAGTTTTCAACCTTTGCTTCAACAAATTCAATATTTTCAACTTTACCTAATTTTTCTATAAATGGTTTTGCAACTGCAGTATCAATTGATTTATCTAGTTTAATATAAGCTTTTGCAATTTTTGAGTTACCCATATCAATAACAACTTTTGCTCGACGAAGTGCCGTAATTGACTCTTCGATGATGGCAAACATCGCTTCAATATTATCATCTTTTTTAATCTCTTTAGGGAAGTTCATTACCATGAGTGATTCTTTCTCTTCCAAAGAAGTTCCTGATAACTTATGATATAAATAGTCTGCAATAAATGGCATAAATGGAGATACCATTCGTAATGTCTCTTTAAATACAGCACCTAATTCTACAATAGACTCTTTTGATGCTTTTGAGTACTCAATACCCCAATCACAAAATTCATTCCATACAAATTTATACAATACAGAAGCTGCTTCATTAAATTTAAATGCTTCAAGAGTAGAACGTACATCTTCAACAGCATGAGCTAATCTACTTTGCATATACTTTCCAAGTGGTGTTTTGATTTCAATGTCATTTAAATCAGGGAAAGTATCCACATTAAGCTGTAAGAAGTTAGAAGCATTATAAAGTTTATTTGTAAAGTTTCTAAACTGCTCTAAGTTTTTAGCCCCTAATTTAATATCTCGCCCTTGAACGGCAAGGTAGGCTAAAGTAAACCGAATAATATCAGCAGAGTGTTCTTCAACCATATCAAGAGGGTCAATAACATTCCCTTTTGATTTAGACATTTTAGCACCATGTTCATCTCGAACGAGTGCATGCATGTAGATATCTTTGAACGGTAGTTCTCCTTGGAAGTGATCACCCATCATCATCATACGTGCTACCCAGAAGAACATAATATCAAATCCAGTAATTAACAGCGAGTTTGGATAGAAGTCTTTCATGTCTTGAACTTCATCATAAAGCTCTTGAAGTTTATTATTGTTTCCCCATCCTAAAGGTGACATTGCCCATAAAGCAGATGAGAACCATGTATCAAGAACATCTGGATCTTGAACCATTTTTTTACTTGAACATTTTGGACAACACTCTGGCTCATCATCTTTATCAGCCCATTGATGGTTACAATCCTCACATGTAAATACAGGAATTCTATGTCCCCACCATAATTGTCGTGAAATACACCATGGTCGTAACTCATCCATCCACGCAGTGTATGAATTAATCCAGTGTGCAGGGTGGAAGTTATTGTGAGCTTTTGTTTTTTCAATTGAGCTTTGTGCAATCTTTTCACTTAAGAACCACTGTTGAGAGATAAATGGCTCAACAATATTTTTACATCGGTAACAGTGTCCTACTTGATGAACATGCTCTTCGATTTTTACAATATACCCTGCATTTTCTAATGCTTTTACAATAACAGGTCGAGCTTCAAGTCGCTCTAAACCTGCGAACTCTCCACAGTATTCATTTAAAATACCTTTTTCATCAAATACTTTAATGAACTCTAAATCGTGTCGTTTTCCTACTTCGTAGTCATTTTGGTCATGGGCTGGTGTTACTTTTACAATACCAGTTCCAAACTCCATATCAACATGTGAATCTGTAATTACTTTAATAGTTCTATCTGTAAGTGGTAATAATACTTCTTTTCCAATAATATCAGTGTATCGTTCGTCATCTGGATGAACCATAATAGCGGTATCCCCAAAGTATGTTTCAGGTCGTGTTGTTGCAACAGTAACATGTCCACTTCCATCAGAAAAATGGTAGTTCATATGATAAAATTTACCATTTACTTCTTCATGTTCAACTTCAATATCAGATAGTGCTCCATCATGGGTACACCAGTTTACCATATAGTTATTTTGTGTGATATGTCCATCATTGTATAAAGAGACAAAAGCTTCTTTTACTGCTTCTTTAAGCCCCTCATCCATAGTAAATCGTTCACGTTTCCAAGCAGGAGTAACTCCAAGTTTTCGCATTTGGTGAACAATATTTCCACCACTTGTCTCTTTTTGAAGCCAAGCACGCTCTAAGAATTTTTCTCTTCCTATCTCTTCTTTTGATGTACCTTCTGCAAGTAACTGCTTTTCAACAACATTTTGTGTTGCAATTCCCGCGTGGTCTGTTCCTGGTTGCCAAAGTGTTTTAAAGCCATCCATTCGTTTATATCGAGTAATAATATCTTGTAACGTAAATGTTAATGCATGTCCAATATGTAAACTCCCAGTTACATTTGGAGGAGGCATCATGATTGCGAAATTTTTACCCTCTTCTTGGATGTTTTTGTTTCCATCAATTTCAAAATAACCTCTATCTTCCCAGATCTTATAAAAATTATCTTCTATTTTTGAAGGTTCGTACTTTTCACTCATTTATTTTCCTTGAAAATCGGCTATAAAAAACCGTTTTAATATTGCACTACTTTATATTAAGTAGTAAATCTAAACTCTTTAAAATAACGTTTTAGATTTTTCATTTGTAAAATATCCGCGATTATATCTAAAAGTAGTTTATGTTTGCTTTTTTCTTTATAACAATTATTTATATATCAAAAGAGTATAAAAAAATAACAAAATTATTGCAGTAATTTAACACATTTAAATTTTATTTGGTTATAATCTTATAATTCCAAATTTACAAAGTTCATAATGAAAAAACTCCTGCTTGAGAAAACACTCTTTTTTGTTGTTTCTATGGGAATAGTTGCACTTCTTTTTATTACAGGAAGTTACTATTTTTTCTTGAACACTTATGAACAACTCGAAACGTCACATAATAAAAAACATTTAACATTATTAATTCAACACATTAATCATGCATTATTTAACTTACGACAAAAAAACTTAGAATATATTAGTTTAATGTCTATGCACAATAAAGAATCACATGATATGAATAAGTTCCCCTTAGACGTTATTTCAAATGATCAATCCATAGATTTTATAATTCAAACAGATAAAAATAATAAAATACTTCTTCAAAAAACAAATAAAACCTTTAATAATGCTTCTAGTAATTTATTTAATACGATTATTCAAAAGTATGAAAAAAACGATAAGATTAGTGACATATATCCACTAAAAAAGAACCTTCTATTTATTTCAAAAGAGTCTTTATCTTTTAATAATGAAAAAGAGTATCTCTATATTGCAAAAGAGATCTCTGAAAAAAACTTGAAAAACTTCGCACCATTTTTTAATACAATCTCTTTTTCAAAGAAAACAAACAATGAACAAAAAACATTAGATAAATTTAGTTCAGCCTATTTCCCAACTATTTCACTCTATACAAAAAAACAATCAGACAATTTTTTCAATCAACTCAATTTTTTCAATAATGAAAAACAGTTTGTCTTTGCTCTACAAACTAACAATAAAAGAGATATTGTAGCAACGGGTGAGCAGACCATATATATCTTTATAGGAAGTGCTATTTTCTTTTTAATCATTATTTTTCTCATCAGTAGAAAATATATGAACACAGTGAAGATGAATAATGAAGTACTAGAGCAAGAGGTTGAGAGACGAACCCATCAAATTCAATCAGCACTTAATGAACTGGAAAAAGTCAATCTCAAACTCTATGATATAGCACACACTGACTTCTTAACAAAAACACGTAACCGAAGAAACTTCTTTATTCACTCAGAAAATATTTTTTCAAATTCAATAAAAGAAGAAAAAGAGTTAGCTGTAATTATGATTGATATTGATAACTTTAAACCCTTTAACGATAACTATGGACATGCTGTAGGTGATCAAATTTTAATTATGTTTTCAAACTGTGTAAAAGCATGTTTAGATGATAGTGATATTTTTGGTAGATTAGGTGGAGAAGAGTTTGCAATAACTCTGTATGATGTTTCACTAGAAGTGGCAATGGAAAAAGCTGAAAAAATACGAGCAGAAATTGAAAAACTAGAACTTCACACTGCCAGTAAGAAACTAACTGTAACTGCTAGCTTTGGGGTAAGTGATAAAACAAAATGTGAAAGTCTAGATCAAATGTTACAAAAAGCGGACAAACTTCTGTACTCTGCTAAACACAGTGGTAAAAACAAAGTACGAAGTCGTCTTAATACCCCTTAAAACTCAGCACTAGCTACTAAGTTAGGTTCTCTAATATAATCCAAGATATTGTCTAAGATCTCTTTATGTTTTGCTTCTTCTTCACCAATAGTTGTTAAAATATACTTCTCTGCTTCTGTTTCTGCTTCTTCTGCTTTTTTAAAGTAATATGCAGCCATTTCATCTTCGTGAGCAATAGCTTCTTCATAATATGCGATTTCATCTTGAGGGAAACCAGCACCTTTGTTCTCTTTTAAAATTTCGTAGATTGTTTGCTCTTCACCATCAAATGTTTCATACTCAGAACTATCAAATCCATCATTTCGAGACATTCTTTTTAGTGCGGCATAATGTTTAACTTCTTGGTCTGCAAGCATAGTAAAAACTCTTTTTAACCCAACATCAGTTGACTTCTCTGCAAGGTTTCTATAGTACTCCTCACCATCCTTTTCGACTTTCATGGCATAATCATAAATATTCATTTTAACTCCTTAAATTTTTAGTACGTTAATTATACACGATTTACCAAAGATTACAATAAAAGTTAAAATAATCTTATATCCCTATTTTTAGGTATTTATCTGAACAAATACTATAAAAATATAGTCAAATAGAGGTTATGTACTTAAATTATGGAACTAGTTATAAATTAAAGCAATTTTAAGAAACTCTAATTAATCATCCGTTTCCACTGGTTTAACAAGACCTGCTTCACTCAAAAACTGCGAATGAATAAAATCAAGCTTTTTAATCCTATCATATTTAGCATAACTCAAATACAAAATATCTTTAGCGCGTGTTACTGCTACATAAAAGAGTCGTCGTTCTTCTTCGACACTTCCACCTTTTGAAATAAGTTTTCGATTTGGGAAACGTCCATCCATAAGGTCAATTACATAAACCTCTTTAAACTCTAAGCCCTTACTTGCATGCACCGTCAAAAGGTTTACTCCATCACCTTCGCTCATTTCTCCACCACCTAAAATCATGGCATTGATAAACTTTTGTAATTCATCATAGTGTTGAGCTAAGTTTTTAAGCAGGGTAACTTTACGATCGATTTTCAGACTAGCACTGAGTTTTGCTGACTCGTTTATCGTACCATCTTTTTGAGTACCTCGTTTAGTAGATAAAGTTTCTCTTAAAATTTTAAACAAGTTTGATTTTGAAATATGTTCAATAATTGAGTTAGGGTTTTTAACCCGACGTAAATCTTTGAGTACTTTATAAAATTCATAAATAAACTCTCCACCCTCTCGGTTTAGTTTTGGGTGTTTTAGTAACGGATTTCCTAGAAACTTTTCATCAAAACCTGAGTCTTTAAATTTTGAAACACTTCCTAATTCGATAAAGTCATCAAAAAGACCAAGTTGAATGTTTTTTACTTTACTTGATACATAGGGGTTATTGATTTTAGGGTCTGGTGAAAAGAGACCTTGGAATAAGTTTCCATTTCCTAGTTTTATTAACGCATCAAAAATATCTTTGGCAATTGCTTTACCAATTCCCTTTCCATATTCTAAAATATGAATCACTGCCATCATATCGTTATTGTTTATTAATAACGTCATTAAATCCAGTGTAAATTTAATCTCTAAAGAATCAAAGAAGGAGTGTCCTCCTTTTCTTTTTGCAGGGATACCATATTCTCGTAGGTTTACTTCAATACCATCAGCACTTGAGTTATTTCTAAAGATAATTGCCATCTCATTGTGTGGCGTTACACTTTGAGAAATGAGCTTCGAGATATATTCATATTGTTCAAAAAGCTCATTAAAAGTCAGCAGTTTTGGACTTGCTATTGCATCTTTTCGCACAACTTCTAAGTTCTTTTCATAAACCCTTTCATTATATTCGATTACTTTGGTTGCTAAATCCAAAATAGGCTTTGTAGAACGGTAGTTTTTCTTTAGGGTAAAAACGGTTGCACCTTCGTATCGTTTCCCAAAGGTGGAAATAATACCAATATCAGAACCATTAAATGCATAAATACTTTGATCATAATCTCCCACACAAAAGAGAGACTTTGGTTTAAAGCCTTCTAAAAGTCTTCCTTGTAAAGGATTCGTATCTTGGTATTCATCCACTAAAATCTCTTTAAAATTAAAAGCTTCTTTCTCTAAAGTTTCAAGCATAATGGTTAACAAATCATCAAAATTGGCATACCCATACTCTTTTTTTAAGTCATTAAACTCTTCAACGACATCCTCGTAAATAGGTGTGTAGAGTTCGTGTCCTTCATTTTTTGAGACAATCCATTCACCAAATGTTTGTCCATAAGATGAGTTAAGAAAAAGGGAATATAAATCATATAAATAACCCCCATCGTATGGATTTGTTTCGTCATCTCTGTGATAAAAAACACGTTTTTCATAAAGAGATTTAAAAAGGGTTTGTAATTCTTTTGGTTGTTTAAGTGTAATGTTAACATTAAGCTGTTTGAGTAGTTTATAAGAAACCGAATGAAAAGTTCCTGCCATAATTGATTTGGCAATATCTTTACCAAAAAATTTGGCAACTCGTTCTACCATCTCTTGGGCAGCTTTATTAGTAAAAGTTAATAATAGTATCTCTTGAGGTTTAACCCCACTGTTAATTAAGTTTGCAATTCGCCCTACAATTGTAGAAGTTTTTCCTGTACCTGCACTAGCAATAATAAGGTTATACCCACTTGCACATGTTGCGGCACTTAGTTGTTCTTCATTTAAATTTGATAAGGGCATTTAGTAAGACTTTTGTTCTTGTTTAATCATTCGCGAATGGTATCATAATTGCACTTTATTTAGAGGAAACTTTTTATCAAAAAATAGCCAAAAATTGATTTCAAATAATCACTGCTTTTTTATGATATAATTATTTACTAAAGAAAATAATTTTTATAAAAGGTATTTCATGGGTCTTGAGCGATTAGGCTTTAAATCTATTCTATTGATTTGTCAAGATGAAACAACCATAGAAAACCTAAAGCCTCAACTTAAAGAGACATTTAAAACTGTCTTTTATGAAAGTGATGCTACTCAAGGCTTTGAAAAATTCTTTGGAGAACAAAGAAGTGATGATGAAATTGACTTAGTACTTTTTGATGTTACGGATTCTAACACTCCAGTTTTGCAAAAAATACGCGAAAAAACTAAACGTATTCCTATTTTTACTGTTGCGTCAGACTACGCTAACTTAGACGCTTTGAGTATATTACAACAAAAAATTTATTATGCATTTACAAAACCTATTGATTTTGAACACTTTAAAACTGAAGTTTATGCCGCAATTAAAGAAGTGGCTAAACGTAAGTTCTCTGCTTATTCACACAAAGTTGCCGTAGTAACACGAACCAATTTAGATGGAAACTTTATTTATGCCAATGAACTTTTTTATGAAATTACTGGGTATACGAAAGAGGAACTTTTAGGGCAACATCATACCTTAATCCGGCATCCAAACACCCCTCAAAGTCTTTTAGATGAAATGAAAGGAACGCTCAAAGAAGGGAAAATTTGGCATGGTATTACCAAAAATATTACAAAAGAAGAAGAAGACTTTTCGACCAATGCTACAATCTTTCCAATCTTTAACTCCAATAACGAGACCATTGAATATTTAAGTATAAGTTTTATTGTTACAAAAGAAGAACAAAATATCTCTAAACTCAAACGTTATATTATGGACCAAAAGAGTGCGCAAATACAACAAAATAAAAAGCTTGATAAAAAAATCAATGACCGCATTGAAGTAGCTATTAAAAATGAACGATATAAATATGAAGAGTTAAAAAAAGTTCTTTACGAATTAGAGACCGACTTACTCAAATCAAAAAGTACAAAAAACACCTTAGCCCATCAAGTTATACAACTAGAAGGAGCACTTAAAAAAGTAAAAGACAAAGAAGAGAGTGCAGACACCACACTCAAAGAAAAACTTCGTGCAGTTATGAATGAGAATTATGAAGTTTATAAAAAGAATGAAAAACTTGAAAAAAACTACGCAAAACTTGAAGAAAAACTTGAAAAATCCCAAGAAAGTATCAAAATCTTCCAAGGGTATATTGATGATTATCGAGATAAAATAAAAAATCTTGAAGAGATTATTGAAATGAATAAGAAGAAATAAACTACACAAACAATACATACAAAGAGAGTAAACTTTCACCATGAAACGAAGAAGCTTTTTATTTTTTACTACCTTAACACCGTTACTGTTACAAAGTGCCAAACTCGACAAACCTTTTGTGGACGAGCGCTATGTTACCATTTCAAAAGTTTATGAGGTACTTTTTGTCAAAACAGATACGATGCCAAGTGCCAATGAAATTGGCATTATGGATTATCTTATTACCAATATTAACCATACAACTTTTCCAAGTGAAGATCGTGAATTCATACTACAAGGTGCTATTGACTTCAAAAGTGCATTTCCTGAATTTTTTACGATGAACAAAGAAGAAAAAACAAAGCTTCTTAAAAGCACACAAACAGAAAATGAGTATGCGCAAGATTGGTTATCAAAACTTATTTACTATGGTTTTGAAGCACTCTTAAGTGACCCAATTTATAGTGGGAATAAACAAAAAATCGGTTGGGAAAGTGTCAATCATCCTTATGGACAGCCTCAACCAAAAAGAAAATATGGACAAAAAGTATGATATATGATATTTGTATAATTGGAAGTGGAGCAGGAGCTAGTCCAGTTATTTATGAACTCACTCTTGCAGGATACAAGGTAGCTGTATTAGAAAAAGGTGAAATCTTAACGGAAAAAGATTTCTCAAAAGATGAACTCACAGTTCGTAGAGATATTTACACACCACCACTTCAAGATGAATACCATGTTATTGAAGAAAAAATTGATGAACAATGGCATCAGTTTCCTACCTATGAAACAGGATGGAATTTTTGGAATGGTTCAATTCTAGGGGGAAGTTCCAACTTTATGAGTGGATATTTTTATCGACTTAAACCCAATGATTTTAAACTCAAAAGTACCTATGGAAACTTTAAAGATGACAACACTGTAGACTGGCCAATCTCTTATGATGATATGGAAAAATATTATGACAAAGTTGAAAAAGTTGTAGGTGTTTCAGGAGTAGTTTCAAAACATCCTCACTTAGAACCACGAAGTTCAAAAGAGTTTCCTTATCCTGCGCTACAAGAACACCCTATAACAAAAAAAATCGACAAAGCCTGTCATGAGTTAGGATATAACCCAGTAAGAACTCCAAGAGCAATTATTAGTACTCAAAAAGAGAATCGAAATGCCTGTTACTACTCAAACTACTGTGGTTCATATCCATGTTCTTCAGGAGCAAAAGGAAGTGGACGAGCATCGTTAATTCAACCCATAATTGGGAAAAAGAATCTCACAATTATTTCAAATGCTCTTGTGTATGAACTAAAAACAGATGAGAATAACAAAATTAAAGAAGCACTCTATATCAATAAAAAAAGTGAAAATAAAAAATCAATTAAAGCAAAAGTCTTTGTGCTAGCAGCTCAAGCAATAGAGAGTTCGAGACTTCTTTTAAACTCTAAAAGCAAAAGCTTTCCAAATGGTTTAGCAAATAACAGTGGTAACGTTGGTAAAAACTTTTTATCAACAGGTGGAGGTATGGGTATAGGAACCTTTGATGCTTCATCAATGCCTTTAAAAGAGTTAATGATTCCTGGTCTTTTTGTCAATCGAAGTTTAAAAGATTGGTACTTTACTAAAAAGTTCAAAGGAGGAACTGTTGATTTTCTTTTTGAACATGCAAATCCTATACGAAAAGCAAATTCAATGAAATGGGGAGACAATGGTTTATTAATTGGGAAAGAGTTACAAGATAACGTTTTTAGTGAATTTACAACCAAGAAGAAACTGCGGTTTGAAATCTTTGTGGATTGGATTCCAAATGATGATTGTTATATTTTTACACAAGATAAATACAAAGATAAATATGGAATACCCGTAGCAAATATACGAATTGGCTCCCATCCACAAAATGAAAAAGTCGGTGAATTTTTAGCCCAAAAATCAGAGGCAGTTCTAAAACAGATGGGAGCAAAAGATATTCATACTGATATCTCTCCACTGCCATCACAAAATTTACAAGCAGGAGGGTGTCGTTTTGGGAACAACCCTAAAACCTCAGTATTAAACAAGCATTGTCAAGCCCATGAAGTTGAAAATCTTTTTGTAACCGATGGAAGTTTTATGCCAACTGGCGGTTCAGTTCCCTATACTTTTACTATTTACGCTAACTCATTTAGAGTAGCTGATTACATAAAAACTTATATGAAAAGTGTTTAGAAATTTTCTAAACACTTTATTTAAATAATAAAACCTTCTTCTTTTTTAATTGTTCCACTTTAAAATAAATGATAAGTAATATTAGAAAAACATATCCCCATTGAGGAATTGAAAGTGATTTTTGCGCCATGATAAAATGAATTGTTGTAAAAGATAAAACAACATAAAGTACACGATGGAACTTATTGAATTTTTTATAAAGACTCTTTATTGAAGTAATTGCCATAAAAAGAAGCAGGAAAAAGGAGATCATTCCTAAATAGATAAAAGGTTTATCCAAAGTCTCTTCAATAGCAAAAAGTAAATCCAACTCTGCATCTAAAATAATGAAGTTTGCCATATGCAAAAGTGCATAATAAAAACCATATAATCCAATCATTCTACGATATTTGATTAGATTAACTTTTGATTTTATTAAAGAGAGTGTTGTCGTAAAAAATAGCAATACTAATGCAATTGCACCTGTAACAGTATAAATATATTTTATAGGATCATTGAGGTCTTGTAAAACAAAAACCTCATAGCCTAAATAAAAAGATGGCAGTAATAAAAGTACAAAAATAAATAGGCGCATTAAAAGTTCTTTCTTAAATCCATATCTTTATAAAATGCGGCAACTTCTTCTTGATATCCATTAAACAATTGGGTACGTTGTTTAAAAAGTTTTCCTAAAACACGCTCTCGTTTTTGTGACCATCGAGGGTGATCCACTTTTGGATTCACATTGGCATAAAACCCATACTCATGAGGAGCACTTTTTTGCCAAGTATTTAAAGGTTCATCTTTGACAAATGAGATTCTTGAAATAGATTTGATAGATTTAAATCCATACTTCCAAGGAACGACTAATCGTAAGGGTGCACCGTTTTGGTTCTCTAAGGTTTTACCATACAGGCCAACAGAAACTAGTGTTAAATCACTCATCGCTTCATCCATTCGTAACCCTTCAATATAAGGGTAAGGAATCGTTGCAAAAGAACCTCGAGCTTGGTCTGGGAACATTTTTTTATCAAGTCGTGTTTCAAAACGTACATATTTTGCATCACTGTGGGGATTCATATCTTTAATCAATTTTGAAAGAGAAAAACCAATCCAAGGAACAACCATTGACCATCCCTCAACACATCTAAATCGATAAATTCGCTCTTCTAAAGTATACTTTTTAATCAAATCTTGTACATCTACAGTGATAGGTTTATCAATTAAACCATCAATCTCAATACTCCAAGGGTTTGGGTTCATGGATTGGGCAAGTTTTTTAACTCCCTCTTTAGAAGTAGTAAACTCATAAAAATTGTTATATGAAGTAATTTGTTCATAACTATTTAAAACTAAGTCATCTTTATTGGGGTCTTTTTTATATTGTAAATTTGATGGGGGTACATTTTCTTTTGCTAGTAAATCAACAACTGTACTGTTTGCAACAAGAGCGGCAGCTCCTAGCTTTAAAAAACTTCTTCTGTTATCAAATAATTCTTCTGATGTTACTTCATTTTCACTAATTTGCCATAATGGTTTTTTTATAATATTCATAATAACTCCTCTACATTTTAAGAATTCTACTTATTTTATGTAAAGGAGTTGTTTAGTTAGAGTAAAACTATTTACCCTTTAGTAAGATTGGTAGGTATTTAACAGACCATGCTAATAAAAGAACGATTAACGATACTGATGAAATATTAATCCAAAAGACATAATCAAACCCAATATTGATACTCATTGCAGCAAAGAAACGAAGAACTACAACTATTTGTACAAGATAAAACATCCATGTTGTAATAGTATCTGCTGTAGGAGTTCGTCCAGAGTGTCCAAGCACAACTCGCGTTCCAAATCCTAAAAGAATCGTAATAAAATACCCAATGGCAAAAATATGCAATACTGATTTTTCAAAAACCATATTCATACCTGCTAATGCAACCAGCGATTCAACAGATGATAAGAAAAAGCCAATAGGTATCCATAAAATAGAGATATACAATACCCACATAATAGGAACTACTTTAAATATTGGCAGTTTCCATTTCACAAAAAACTCTCGCATAAATAGAATAAACAGTGGAATATCTGCAATAAAGTTTAATGCTGGTGTATCAAAGGTTAATAAAACTACTTTTAAAATCAATAGAACAAAAAGTGCTTCCATTAAATTTTTACTTTTATTGACCACATAACCTTGTACTTTGGCACTAGTAAAAAATGGAATCATTCGTTGACTTACTGCAAAAATCAACATAAAAATAAATAGATAGAATCCAGCATTGATAGCTGCTTTTTGAACCACTATTGCTTCTGGAAAAATAATTGATGAAACTAAATAAGCTGCGTGAGAAACAAGTCCTGTTAAAAAAGAAATCAATATCCATTTTGTATCATTTTTCTCTGCCATTTTTGATGCCATATGAATTTTATAAAGAGTTATAAAGGTAGCAATTTGAGCACCAAATAGAATAATAGAACCCTCATAAACCATAACAGGTGAAACAAAAATTCCAATAAAAAACATAATTGTTCCTACAAAATAGAAAGCAAACTGTTTCATATAACTCTCGGGTTTAATCTCTGCTTGCATTAAAAAACGAGGAAATACTACAAATAAAAATCCAATAAAAAACTGAACAAAAACTACAAAAATCAAAGCATATGCATGGTACGTTAAAAGTGGTACCGTAAAATCAAAACCTTGTGCATAGTTCAAGAAAATCGCAAAAAGAAAAAAAACTAAAAAAAGTAATCCGTTAGCAAAGAACGGCTGATGGGGTTGCGATGAGAATTTTTTATACCAACGTTGTATTGCGTTATCATTTGAAGACTTGGGCTGTTGGTTCGCTTCAGTTGTAAACATATAATCTCCTAAATAAAAAAGGCTACTCTAAAAAAGAGCAGCCTCTTTGTAATATAATAGGAATTATATCAAATATGTCTAATCAAAACCTTGATTATTGACAAGTTCCACAACAAGATGTACCAGTTGCTTCTTTGATAGCTGCTAATGCTGCTTCATAGTTTGGTTCTTCTGTGATTTCTGGGCAAAGCTCTTTGTACGCTACAACACCAGATGCGTTAACTACGAAGATTGCTCGTGCAGTAACACCTGCTAATGGTCCATCAGCAATTAACATACCGTATGATTTAGCAAACATTTTTGCTCTAAAGTCAGATCCAACTTTTAAGTTTTCAATTCCTTCAGTTGTACAAAATCTTCCCATTGCAAATGGTAAATCCATAGATACAACAGTTACTTCCGCATTTTCAATTTTTGCTGCTTCTTCATTGAATCTTCTAGTTTCTGCCGCACATACAGGAGTATCTAAAGATGGTACTACAACAATAATTTGAGCACACCCTTTTTGTCCACCTACTTGAATCTCACTTAAATCTTGAGCTACTACATTAACGATTGGAGCTACGTCACCAATATTTAATTCTGCACCACTTAAATTTACAGCATTTCCTTTTAACATTGTTGTTGCCATTTGTTTCCTTTATTTTGATTGTTTAGTGTCAAGAATTATAATGATTTTGGATAAATAGTTTCTTAATACGTGAAAAAATGCAAAAAAAAAGGGAAAACTACCTACTGTAGTCTTCCCTTGTGTAAAATAAGAACGTTTACTTATTTAAGTGCAGATAATGCTGCTTCGTAATTTGGCTCTTCTGTAATTTCTGGACAAATTTCTTTATAAGTAACTGTACCCTCTTCATCAGTTACAAAAATTGCTCTACAAGTAACACCTGCTAATGGTCCTTCAGCAATTAATACACCGTAAGCTTTTGCTAAATCTTTGTTTCTGAAGTCAGAACCAACTTTTAAGTTTTCGATTCCTTCAGTTGTACAAAATCTACCCATTGCAAATGGTAAGTCCATAGAAACAACTACAACTTCAGCGTCAGATTTTGCTGCTTCTTCGTTGAATTTTCTAGTTTCTGCTGCACATACAGGAGTATCTAAAGATGGAACTACAACGATAACTTGCGCTTTTCCACCAACTTCAACTTCAGATAAATCTTGAGCTACTACATTTACTACAGGTGCTTTATCACCAACATTTACATCATTACCAGCTAAATTTACAACATTCCCTTTTAACATTGTTGTTGCCATATTTCTTCCTTGTGTTAATTTCAATTGGCGAAAGTATAATTAATTAGGATAAAATTTATCTTAATTAAAAAGAGTAACTTTTTGATTATTTATTTGTTTAATTTTATGCTAGTTTCATTCAAGATAATTGTTTTATTATCAATCAATTTTGTCAATGTCGCTTTAAAAGCTTTTTTACTCATTGAAAAAGTCTCTTTTATATCTTCAGAATCACTTTTATAAGTAAATGGAAGTTCTCCATCATTTGATTCTAGTAGTGCAACAACTCGATTACTGTATTCATCACCCTGTTTTGCACCAATTTTTTCCAAGATAATATCAAGTTTAAAATCATCCCTAACATTTTTAACATAAGCTTTTTTTCGATCTCCAACTTTAACTGTTGCAAAAATCTCATTATGATAAATCATACCTTCATAACTGTTATTGGTGATAACTTTAAACCCTAATGGTGTTTTTGAATAAACTAAAATCTCAACTTCATCATTTTTCTTTAGTGGTGTTTCAACTTTTTCCAATTGAAACTTTTCTGTCCCAATAAGTCGGTTTGTTTTTTCATCATTTATAATTTGTACAACTTTTCTATCACCAACATTAAAGGTACTTTTTTGTCTATTTTTAGGAATTAATAAATCTTTAGGTAAACCAATATCCGCAAAAGCTCCAAATTTCGCGATATCTACAATTTCCAAACAGACATACTCATTTAAATATCCATATGGTTTTAATGTAGTTGCTACTAATCTATCTTCTGAGTCTGTATAGATAAAAACATCTAACAAATCACCAATTTGCATGGATTGAGTAATGTAAGCATTAGGTAGAAGTACTTCTTCTTCGTCTTTACTTATTAAATAAATTCCTGGTTCACTTACACGGTTAATCTTCAGATTGTTAACTTGTCCTAATTCAATTGATTGGTTCATAAATTTCCTAATATCATAATGGCGTATTATACTGCGATATAAATAAAAGCATCCTATTGGTCTATTTTTCAAAGCGTCACAATTTGATATTTTACGAAATAATGTAGTATAATTAAGTAATTAAGGGGCTTATCATGAATAAGTTTATTAAAATAATTTTACTATTTATTTTATTAACTTTTGAAAGTTATGCTAACGAACTACAAAAAGTATCCTTACAACTTCAATGGCTAGATCAATTTCAATTTGCAGGTTTTTATATTGCTAAAGAAAAAGGCTTCTATAAAGATGTTGGTTTAGATGTGACTATTAAAAAATATACCAATGATATTAAAATATTAGAAAATGTAATATCTGGTAAAACAACTTATGCACTAGGACGAACATCTCTATTAATTCACAAAAATAATGGAGTCCCAATTGTTGCCCTTTCAGCAATATTTCAACGCTCGCCAGAAGCCCTTCTTGTAACCAACAAAAAAATACGTAAAGCCCGTGATTTAGTCAATAAACGCCTCATGATTTCACCAGATGCATTAACTTCAGCTTCCTATATGTCTATGTTATTTAGTGAGGGAATTTTGAAAAAAAATATTATTGTTCAACAACACACCTTCAACCTAGATGATTTAATTGAAGGTAAAACAGATGCAATAGCTTCATATATTTCAAATGAGCCCTATCAGTTAGAAAAGCGTGGTATTGATTATATCTATTTTCATCCAAAAGATTATGGTTTTGATTTTTATGGAGATCTACTTTATACTTCACAAGAAGAGCTTAAAAACAATCCTAAACGAGTTGAAGATTTCACAATAGCAAGTTTAAAAGGATGGAAATACGCATTTAACAACATAGAAGAGACTGCAAAATTAATTTTTAAGAAATTTAACGCTCAAAACAAAACCTTGGATTCTCTTATTTATGAAGGTAAAGTTTTAAAAAAACTAGCTTTTGATAAGAATGGAGAGTTAGGACATATTAGTCAAAAAAGAATTGATGATATCGCGAAAACTTATCGTTTGTTCGGATTACTTCCTCATAAATATTCAACAGATAACTTTATCAAAGATATTCACTGCGTGAGTAAAGTTGAACTCAATAACGAAGAAAAAAAATGGTTAGCTCAAAATCCAGTTATAACACTAGCGACCAATAAAGAGTGGAATCCCATTGAATTTTTTAATAATAAAGGAGAATATAGTGGAATTGCCTCAGGTTATTTGAAAATATTGGAAGATCGACTCAATATCAAGTTTAAAATTAAAAATGGAAAGTACTGGCATGAAATGATTGAGGATATAAAAAAGAAAAGAGTTGATATGTTCATGGCCATCGTTCCCACCCCTGAACGTAAAAAGTTTATGAATTTCACAACATCTTATTTAGAGTTCCCAACGGTAATAGTTTCACAAAATAAAATCGGTTATATAAAAGATTTGGATGAACTTAGTTTAAAAAAGGTTGCTGTGGAAAAAAGTTTTTATACCAACGAACTTATTAAGTCCTATAATAAAAATATTCAACTGTTAGAAGTTAATACAACAGCTGAAGCACTCAAACTCGTTTCCAATGGAAAAGCTTTTGCTTATATTGGAGCCTTGCCTAATATTGGTTTTTTTCTACAGAAATTAAAACTAACAAACCTCAAAATATCTGGAGATGCCCCCTTTAAAACAAAACTCAGTTTTGGAGCACAAAAAGATCAAAAACAATTAATCCATATTTTACAAAAAGCACTCAATGATATTAAACCAAATGAACATAAAAAGATCTATAATCAATGGATTAATATCACTTACGAACACGAACTTGATTATACGATTATACTTATTATTGCAACTATTGCATTTTTAATTTTGACACTTTTTTATACACGGAACAATGCTTTAAAAAAAGAGTTACTTTTAAGAGAACGTTTTTCCTCGCGTTTAAAAACACTGAATCAAAAACTTGAAGATAAGAATATTGTACTCAAAGAGTTGTCAGAAAATGACAGTTTAACAAAACTTGCAAATCGAAGAAAAATTGATACTTTTTTAGAAAAAGAGTGTGAAAGAAGTACTCGTAACACCTTGCCATTATCAGTCATCATGATAGATATTGACTTCTTTAAACAAATCAATGATAACTATGGGCATAAAACAGGTGATAAAGTTTTAGTAAAATTATCTACAATACTTGAGGAAAATGTGCGAAGTTACGATTTAGTTGGAAGATGGGGTGGTGAAGAGTTTATTATCATTTGTCCAAACAGTTCTTTGAAACAAGCTATCAAATTATCTAAAAAATTATGCACAATAATTAGAACAACGACCTATGAGTCATTGAATAGTTCTAATATTACTGTTAGCTGTGGGGTAACCCAATACAAGATAAATGAATCAATTGAAACTTTTATTCAACGTGCAGATACGGAACTTTATTTAGCCAAAAATAGTGGTAGAGACGCCATCTTTCCGAAGGTTTTATAACTTATTATATACTTTTTAATTGCGACAAATATTTGACTAAATCAATAAAAAATGACGTTTAGTGATTCTGTGACGCGGGCTGTGACACTTTTATGATAAAATATTGTTATGAAAATTAGAAAAAGTATATATAATGGGTGAAACGATTTATTTATGTTGTGATTATGCTTATAATCGCGTTCAATGTATTCTGTATTATCAAGAAGAACCAGTGCTGCTGTCAAAAAATGAAACAAAGCTTTTTGATCTTCTTTTTAAAAAAAGAGGCGAAATTGTTTTAAGTGAAACAATTGAAGAAGCAATTTGGCCAGATTATCCAATAAAAGACTCAACACGCAGAACACTGGTTTATCGGCTACGTAAAAGACTCAACAATCAACTTGTGGAACATGTGCCCCGTGTTGGATGTCGACTGACAATAGAAGAGGAAGCTACTTAAGTAGCTTTCCTAAAACCAGACCTACAATAGCAACAATTATAATCGCAGCACCAGAACTAATATCATAACTATACGACAATGCTAATCCCACTAACATAAACACTGCTGCAAACAATGAACTCAAAATCATCATAGAGGAGAGTTTATTACAAAAATTTTCAGCTAAATAAGTTGGAATTGTCAGTAGTGCAATAACTAAAATAAGTCCAACAACCCTAATTGCAGCAACAATACATAATGCAGCTAGGATTAAAATAAGTGTGTAAAAAAACTTAACACTAATACCTCGTAATTTGGCAAATTCACTATCATAAGATACAGCTAAAATCTCTTTATAAAAAATAACGACAAGTGCAACAACAAGAATATCTAAACCTATCATGTAAAGTATGTCTTCAGAAGAGACCGCAATAATAGAACCAAAAAGATAACTCATTAAATCTACGTTATAACCAGGTGTTAAATCAACAAAAACAATACCAATCGCCATACCTGCTGCCCACATAATTCCGATGATTGCATCAATTCTACTTTTATTATTAAAGGTAATCATAGCAATTAAAATTGCAGTTATTGTAGCAAAAACAGTAGCGCCAAATAAAATAGGAATACCTAAATAAATAGCAAGACCTATTCCTCCGTATGAACTATGAGCAATTCCTCCTGCTAAAAAGGTAATACGATTTACAACAATGAGTGAACCAATGATTCCAACGCTAATTGCAACAAGAATACCTGAAAGAAGTGCATTTTGCATAAACTCAAATTGTAGGGCTTCAAGCATTGCTATTTCCTTTAGTGTTCATGGTTACACCCACAATATTTACTTGACCCTAATGCTGATAAAAGTTCCACTTCACACAGATGTCCATCATCAGGTTCTATTGTCTTTGCAACATTATCCAAAGTATGAAATACCAGTGTTTTATTAACATGAGCAACACTTTTTGCATAATTTAAAAGAACAGAAATGTCATGGCTCACAACTACTACAGTCATTCGCTGATTCAGAATTTTTAACAAATCATACACCTCTTGTTGGCCTTGAACATCAATACTAGCCGTGGGTTCATCTAACAAAATTATATCAGGATTAGCACAAAGTGCTCGGGCAATAAATACACGTTGCCTTTGACCTCCACTTAATTCCCCAATTTTTGAGTGGGCAAATTTCTCCATACCCACTTGAGATAAAGAGTTCATAGCACACTCTTTATCCTCTTTTGAGTAACCAAAGAGTTGTTTTTTATTACCAATATGACCCATAAGTACAACTTCAAGAGCAGTAATAGGAAAGTCTGTATTAAGATTTGTATTTTGAGGAACATAACCAATATTATTAAAAGAGTTTTTTATCTTCTCTTTTTTTGAAGGAAGTAATCCTAATATAATTTTAAGAAGTGTTGACTTACCACCACCATTGGGTCCAATAATAGCTAAAAAATCATTTTCTTCTATTGTTAAGTCAATATTTTCTAATACATTATTTTTATCATAAGAAAAACTAAGATTATTTATTTGTATTAATTTCAAGATTCTACTTTTTGCGAATTATACAAAATTGATTGTTGAATGTCAATGTAAAAGTGATTTTAACTGGTGCCATAAGATTCCTAAGTATTCATGCATTGCAATCTGTGTTTTATATACATCTCCACCACTAGGAAAAGAGAATATTTCCCCTTCTTTTTTTGCATAATAATTAGTAGGAGCAGCAATTGGATTTAATCCACTATCTTTAAATATAGTCATAGCTCTTGGAATATGAGAAGCAGATGTTACTAAAATAAAAGGATTATTTTTAACAATCTTTTTAACTGATAGTGCCTCTTCTTGAGTATCTTTTGGTTCAATTCTTACAATAATATCTTCTTTAGAAACACCCAGTGCAATGGCAACCCTAAATTGAATCAAGGCATGTGGTGTACTATCTCCACCAGCATACCCTGTTAAAATTAACTTGGCATTATCCAACAACCTATATAATCGAATACCTTCTGTTAACCTCATCATTGCTGTTTGAGAATTTTGAGAAATAACGGAGATGTTACTATTACTGATATGTCCACTTCCTAAAACATGTACATACTTAATAGTAGGATTTGGAGTTAAAAGACTAGAATACTTACTCTCCAATGGTTCAAGTAAAGTATAAGAGAAAAAAGAATTTGAGATTAGTAAAATCCAAATAAAAGCAAAAGCCAAAAATAACTTCGCTTTTTTATAAGATTTTACATAAAGAAAAAAGATTCCAATGAAAATTAATAAAACTCCAATAGGTAGTGGCATTAAAAAAGCTGATAATATTTTTTTTAAGGTAAAGCCCATAGATTTATTCCTTTTTGTCCCCAATTAAAAAAGAAGTATAGCCAACTACTCTTGTGTCATCTTTAGTTCTGTCATAACTTGTACAATAGTTTAAAAACTCCACATCAAGATGGTTTTTAATAGCAGCTTCTATTA
This sequence comes from Arcobacter sp. EP1, assembly GCA_001655195.1. Taxonomy (GTDB): domain Bacteria; phylum Campylobacterota; class Campylobacteria; order Campylobacterales; family Arcobacteraceae; genus Arcobacter_A. The sequence continues at coordinate 180,449 of LPNY01000139.1, read as the reverse complement.
CAGATTTTACACCAATTATTCCACAGGCCTCACAACCTTCATCAAATTTTTTTATATCTTTATGTAAGATTGCTTCCAAACAAATATTATCAATAAAATTTGCCGTTTTTAATTCATGAAAGTGACTTAAATCTGTACTAATCACCATAAAATTATCTTCATCATTTAAACAATAATCAATGAGTTTAGAGAGTCTATTCTCATCAAGTTTTCCATAAACTATTTCGATTATTTCAACTTCATCAAAATAGTGTTTTATAAAAGGGGCTTGGGTTTCAGTTGAGTGTTCACAGTGATATTGTGGCTCAAAGCAGAGAAAATCAAACTGCTCTTTTAACTGCTTTGCATACTCTTTTGCAATAGAAATATCTCCTAAAGGAGTTTCATAAACATCTTGCAAACTTATACTAGCACCTTCTAAATAGACTCGGTGAGAAGGTCCAATAACAATACATCTTTTTTTTGAAATCTTTTGAGAAAAATAGTAGGCCAAGTTTGCTGTAAACCCTGAATAAATATAGCCTGCATGTGGCACTATAATTGCTTTAGGATTTAACATAACAGTTTGTTCTTCTAACCCTTGGCTAAAGTGCTCAATATATCGAATAATCTCTTCATTCGAATTTGGATAAAAACTTCCAGCTACCGATGTTGTTCTAGTCATCATAAACTCCTTCTAAAACTTCTTGACAATAAGGACATGCTGCTTTTTTAATACAACTTCTTAACGTATTAAAATATTGCCGTTCAATAAGTGTTTCAGCGCACTGTTTACATTTGGTATGATTATCAAAACCTACATTGCCAATATAAACATAGTTTAAACCCACTTCTTCACCTATTTCATATGCCATCTTCAAAGTTTTAACGGAGGTTCTAGGAAGATTTTGTTCTTTATAATCAGGATGAAAAGCAGAGATATGCCAAGGTACATTTGCCCCAAGTTCCTGCTTGATAAAAGTTGCCAATTTAGTTAACTCTTCTTTAGTATCATTTTTTGTGGGAACAATTAATGTTGTAATTTCTAACCAAATATCATTTTTCGCAAAGAAGATTAAATTTTCTAAAACCCTGTCAAGTTTTCCTCCCAATTTTTTATAATATTTCTCATCAAAACATTTTAAATCAACATTAATAGCATCAATGACACCTACCATATCTAAAGCTACCTCTTTAGATTCAAATCCATTGGAGACATAAACATTTTTTATACCAACTTTTTTTGCCTCCATGGCAATATCCTTGGCATAGGGATAAAATATTGTAGGTTCGTTATAGGTATAAGAGATACTTTTACAGTGGTTATTTAAAGCCAGTTCAACAATATCTTTTGGAGAGAAGTAGTTGCTAGTATCAATTTTTTTCTCTTGTGATATTCCCCAGTTTTGACAAAAAGAACATTTAAAATTACAACCAACCGTTCCTAAAGAGAGTGATTTTGAGCGAGGTAAAAAGTGATAAAGTGGTTTTTTTTCTATAGGATCGATATTTAAAGCACTTACATATCCGTAAACTAAACACTCTATTTGCTCACCGACATTTTTATTTACGCCACAAAGACCTGTTTGTCCCTCTTTTAAGTTACAATAGTGTCCACATAAAAGACAAACAAGTTTTTCCTTATTTGCTTTAAAATAATCCATTAACGTTTAATTTTTTCAACTTGATAAATTTGAATTTCAGGTACCTGTTTCAAACAGTCTGAACACAAGCCTGCTTTTTGACATAAATGTTCAAAAAAGAGTTCAAAACTTGGAAGCTGTTCCCAAACTTGCGGTAAAAAAGTTGCTTTATTATGATCTTTTTTGAGAATTACACCATCAATTCCTGGACGAATTTTTTCTTTTAACTCTTCAATTGAATCATATATAAGTACTTTAGGTAACGTTAATAACGAAATTTCAATCTCGACGCACTCAAACTCTTGCTTTGATAAGGGTTGAAATCGATAATCTTGAAAAGCCGCTGCTTTCGCATTATTGGTAATGTCATCAAGAAGTTTTCGCTGAGGAAGCAGTGATCCAATACAGCCCCTAAGTCTATCGTCAAGGGTAAGCGTCACAAAACTAGAACGAATCTCACTTAAAAAACTATTATCTCTTTCAAGCGCAAGCGTATCAATAGAACTGGTGCCATATAGTTCATCTTTAATTGTCAACCGGGCTAAATCCAACAGAAGGTTATGGTCCATAACAGTACTCCTTGAGTTTCACTAGGAAATTAAATTTTTTACTACCTCTACAAATGTATCAGAATCGTTCATACATTTTACGACTTTATAATCACTAACACCTAAATCATCAGCAACTTCTTTATATTCAATATCCAATTCAAAAACAGTTTCTGAATTATCAACAATAAAAGAGATTGGGTAAATAACAACTTTTTGATTCTCAAAATTTTCTAACATGGTCTCCAGTGATGGCTCTAGCCATTTCATTGGTCCCACTTTTGATTGATACGCAATATTTACTGAGGCAAATTTTATTCCTCTTTTGTCTAAAATAGCTTTTATTAATTCTACTTGTTTTTTTACATGTTTTTCATAAGGATCACCCTTATCCACAATCTTTTGAGGTAATCCATGAGCTGAAAAGATTAAATTATATGCGTTTGTATCTTCAACTGTTTTTACAATATCATTAACAATTGAATCATTAAAAAGTTCATTTTGATAGAATGGATCAATTACTCTTAGTTTAAAACTATCTTGGGCAACTAACATAAAATCTTCTAAAGAGGACTTTGTTGTTGTCGTAGAGTATTGAGGATACAGAGGTAATAAAATCACCTCTTTTATATTTTGTTGTTTTAAAAGCTCCACACACTTTGGTGCAAAAGGTGGCGTATAACGCATTGCTTGGGTAACAAAGATATCGTCAAGTTCATTATCAAGTTTTTCAATTAAATCTTCTGTTAGAGGATTTAGTGGAGAACTTCCACCTATCTCTTCGTAGTTTTCCCAGGCAGCATTTTTTCGTAAAAGCACAATTAAAGAAGCAATCATTGAACGTAAAAGATCACTTTTCATTGTTAAAATATTTTTATCATTAAACATGTTTCGCAAGAACATCTCTAATTCTTCTTTGTTTCTTGCTCCGCCCATATTTAAAAGTACTAACGCTTTACTATATTGTTTATCCATTTTAATCCAGTTTTATTATTTTATCACTACACCATGATGCCATATGCATGTCATGAGTTATTAAAAGTATTCCAAAATTTGGCAAAAATTTCAAGAGTAACTCCATTACTTCTACTGCAATAATATTATCTAATGCCGAAGTTGCTTCATCCACTAATAAAAGTTCAGGTTTCATCAACAGTGCTCTTAAAATTGAACAACGTTGTAATTGTCCCCCTGATAACTCGTGGGGCTTTTTCTCTAACAGTGTTTTTTCCAGTGTCAATTTAGTACATAATTGCGTAACTTCTTCTTGATTTATATTTGAAATAACATCTTTAATTTGTTCAAAAATTGTAAAAGAAGGATGAAAAGAGCTATAGGGATCTTGATAAATACACGCAATCTTTCTTGCATCAATTGTTCCACCTAAAGGTTCAATATTATTTGTAATAAGCTCAAAAAGCGTACTTTTTCCACTACCACTTGCTCCAACAATGGAAACAATTTCGCCCTTGTGTAATGTCAAGTCGAAATTGTCGTAAATTAATCTATCTTTGTTATAGCCAAAGGTTAAAGCATTTATTTCAAGTACACTCATTTTTGTCCAAATATTTTAGTCTTTATAATCATACCAAATATAAGGTCAAAAAAGAGCTATATAGGCTTTATTTTATAACTCTAACTTATATTTTATAACTTAAATGTATAAGCTAAGTGCAAGAAAAAGTTGCTAGAATATTTCTTCAATTTTTAAGGAGACAAGATGAAAAAAGTTGTTTTAGGTACAATGATTGCGGCAGCATCACTTATGGCTGCAAGTTTCGCACCATGTGCAGGATGTCATGGAGCTGATGGAAAGAAAAAAGCTTTAGGTAAATCTCAAGTTATTGCTGGTTGGGATACAGCTAAAACTGAAGCTGCATTAAAAGGTTACAAAGATGGATCTTATGGTGGAGCTATGAAGGGTGTTATGAAAGGTCAAGTTGCAAGACTTTCTGATGCTGATATTGCCGATTTAGCAAAACAAATTGCTGCAATGAAATAATTGCACCTTATGTGTCTTGAAAAGTAAGTCACTCTTGTGGCTTACTTTTTTTTTGCCTTTTTTCTTCTATTTTTTGTTCTCTTTTTTCTTCTTTACTTACTGCATCATTTAAATCATCTGTAGAATCAAACAATAATCCATCCATCATTTTACCACTATCATCAAACTGACCTGTTTTTGCACCCCAGATAAACATTCCCAAAATTGCAAAGGCGACAATAAGCCCCACAATTAACATCATGTATAATGTATCTTCAATCATCTTATTATTTTCCTTTTATTCGAAGTGAATTAGCAACAACTAACAGTGAGCTCAAACTCATTGAAAGCGCAGCAACAAGTGGCATTACAAACCCTGCCATAGCTAAAGGTATAGTAACGATATTATACAGTAGTGATATCCCTAAATTTTGTTTAATAAATCGGTAAGTTTTTGAAGAGACAAAAAAGGCCTCTTTTAAACTTTTTAAACTGTTATTTAGTAAAACAATATCAGAAATAGAGATAGAAATATCAGCACCACTTCCCATAGCAACACCTACGTTTGCTTGTGACAGTGCAACAGCGTCGTTAACCCCATCACCTGCCATAACAACTGTATGTCCCTCTTTTCTCAGCGCTTTAATATAATTTGCTTTTTCAATTGGATTGATATGGGCTTTAAAGGTTTTTATTCCCACCTCTTTTGCCACACGTGTTGCCACTTTTTCATTATCACCTGTTAACATATGCACTTCAATATTTTGTTCTTGCAAAGTACTTACAAACTCCTTGGCATCACTTTTAAGACTATCCTCTAACTCAAAGGTTGCGATGACTCTTCCATTAATGGCAAAAAGATATACAGAATACTCACTATCAAACTTATAAAAAATCTTTTTTTCACGTAATAATTCAATATTTCCACCCACTAAATCAAAAGATGTTCCTTCAATATTTTCATAAGTTGCACACATCCCTTTTGCTTTAATGGCTTTGATATCTTTTAACTCTTTGTGTTGAACTTGGGGGAAACGTTTAACTAAATGTGCTTTAATTGAGACACTCATAGGGTGATGAGAGGCCTCCAGCATACTGTAAAGTAAATTGAGTTTATGAATATTTTTATCCATAACCCGTGATTTTACGACTTTGAGTTCACCTTTTGTAATGGTTCCTGTTTTATCCACAACCACCCGCGTAGTTCGTGCTAACTCTTCAATAAATTTTGCTTCTTTAAAAAGAAGTCCTTTTTTAGCAAGTTCTGAAATCCCTATTAAGCTTGCGATTGGCGTAGCAAGTGCCAAAGCACATGGACAGGCAATTACTATCACAGAAACAGCCACAATAAATGACTTTTCAAAATGGTCTGCCCCTGCATAATCAAAGCCTAAATCTAATCCAAAAAAGTACCATACAATAAATGTCAAAAATGACAAACTTAAAATTGCTATAGAGAAACCTTTGGATACCTCATTTGCTTTGTGTTCAATTTGTGGTTTAGAACTTAAAGAGTCCTCTAAGAGTGTTACAATAGAATTAAAAGTCGAGTCTTCATAGGTTTTAGTAGCCTCATAACGAATAGGAGAATCACTATTTAACGTACCTGAAAAAATCATATCATCTGAAGATTTTGCTACAGGTAATGATTCTCCAGTCATTGATGACTCATCAAAGGAGGTCTCACCAGAAACTACTTTTCCATCAACGCTCGCTTTTTCACCCTCTTTTAACTCAATGATATCTCCTACTTTGATATCTTCTACGGCTATACTTGAGGGTTTTCCATTAATTATAATTGTTGCTTGCAAAGGAATTTGGCTTTTAATTTTATCCAAGGTATCAACAGCACCCTTTTTACCAAGAACTTCTAAATACTTTCCAACAATAACAAAAGTAATAATCATAGTAACACTATCAAAATAACTCTCTCCTGCACCACCAAACAGAATATATAAAGAATAAATATAGGTTAATGTTGCCCCAGCACTCACTAAAAAATCCATATTTAAAATGCGATTCTTTAGACCATAAAAAGCACCCTTATAAAAAATCCATCCACTGTAAAAAAGAACAGGTGTTGTTAAAATAAACTCACCAATATGAATGAGATGTTTGACTTCATCAGTAATACCTGTAAAAAAACCAGTATATTTACCAACACCTAACATCATAATATTCATAGTTGCAAATACTGCTACCATCATACGAATAAAATAGTCGCGTTTTGATTGACTCGCCTTTTCATCAGCAACATTTGCATCATAAGCATAGGCGTTATAACCAATACTTCTAATTTTTTCAATAATTGTTGAAAGTTTTACTTCATCACTATCCCAAATAATTTTGGCTTTGTTATTGGTAAAATTAATATTTGCCTCAACAATCCCGGTTAAATCATGCAAAACTTTTTCATTGAGCCAAATACAAGCTGCACAATGTATACCTTCAATAATCAAATCAATTTTGCTAAAGTTTTCAGCTGTTGTTTTAATATATGTCTTTTCAAAACTCTCACTATCAAATTTAGATAAATCATCATTTGCAATTTCAATAGGAGGGGTAATGGTTTTATTACCAAGTTTGTCATAAAAAGAATCCAAATGTTCATCTTGTAACAGATGAAACACCCCTTGACATCCCTTACAACAAAAGTTCAACGCTTCTTCACGAATCATTATATCTTGGGAAAACTCCAGATGACAATGATCACATTTTACATTTGACACATACATTTCCTCATTATGGTTTATATCCTTATACTGTTTCATAAATAATTGCTAATAGTAAATCACAGCTTTTAAAACTAGGTATTAAAAAGTTCATAAAAAGCCTCATAAGTAATAAATGAAAGAATTCTTGAAATCCCTCACTCTTTTAAAAATAATTATGTTATCATGGTAATTACAATATAAAATAAGTTTATATTATAACGTATTAGTTTTGGAGTTTGGATTAATGATAAATAATATTTCTATTTTAAAGAATATTACAATTTTATACGCTGAAGATGAGAAGTCTTTAAGAGAGATTACCCTTAATATCTTAAAAGGTTTTACCAAGAAGCAATTTGTTGCGGAAAATGGACTTGAGGGATTAGAACTCTTTAAACAAAATGAAGAAGAGATTGATTTAATCATTACTGATGTTAATATGCCACAAATGAATGGTTTGGAAATGATTAAAGAGATTAAAGCAATCAATCCAAATATTCCTATCATAGTAGCAACTGCATTCTCAAATACAGAATACCTTTTAGAAGCAATTGATATTGGTGTTGATAAATATATTTTAAAACCAATTGATATGAAAAAACTTTTACAAATTATGAGTCAATCACTGCTTTATGCAGAGTTAAAAGACCTCTACATTGATAAACTTACCCACCTACCAAATAGAAATAGGCTTAAAAAAGATTTAGACAGTACTGATATGGATTTAATGGCATTGATTAATATTGATAAATTTTCAACCATTAATGACCTCTTTGGTGAAACCAATGGAGACAAAATTCTTGCTGCGTTTTCTGATAAAATTAAAGAGTATTTTGCAAAAGATAGCTATAAAGCCTATCGCATCGAAGCAGATAAATTTGCTGTAATTTCAAGAAACAGTGACCTTGATATTCATGAGTTCCAAAATCTTTGTGAAGAGTTTGCTAACCATATTGAAAAACACACCTTCGCAATTGAGGGACATGAGATTGATTTAAATGTTACTATTGGTATTGCAAAAGGTGAAGGGAACTTGGCCTATAAATATACTCAAAGGGTTATCAACTACGCAAGAAAGAAGTTTGAACAAATTTTAATTTATGATGATTCTTTTAATATTCAAGAATCATTTGAAGAAAATATTAGATGGGTTAAAGAGGTAAAAAAAGGACTAAAAGAAGGCCTTTTTGTAGCATACTTCCAACCTATTGTAAATACACAAAGCCAAGAGATTTATAAATACGAAGCACTCATTCGTTATATCAACGAAGAGGGTGAAGTTATTGCCCCTATTAAATTTTTAGATATTGCAAAAAAAGCAAAACTATATCCTTATATTATTGAAATCATGTTGGCTGAGGCAATTAAACTTATTAAAGCAAAACAAAAAAGAGTTGCAATTAATATCTCTTTTGAAGATATTTCAAGCCCAAAAACAACGCGAAAAATCTATAAAACATTACAAGAAAATAAAGAACTAGTTCAAAACTTAGAATTTGAATTGTTAGAGAGTGAAGAGATTTCAGATTTTGAAACAGTCACCCAATTTATTAAAGAAGTTAAAGAGTATGGATGTACAGTTGGTGTTGATGACTTTGGTGCAGGATACTCAAACTTTAACATGCTAACAAATCTAGATATTGATTTTGTAAAAATTGATGGTTCTTTGATTAAAAGTGTTGATACCTCTAAAAACCAAGAAATTATTGTTAATACTATCGCAAACTTCTCAAAACAGTTTGGGTTTAAAACCGTTGCAGAGTTTGTATCATCACAAGAGATTTATGAAAAAATTAAAGAGTTAGATATTGATTATGCGCAAGGTTACCACTTTGGTAAACCTGTAGGATTTGATGAAGTATAAGTAAACTTTACTTCATCCAAATAGTTGCTAGTTCTTTTTCAAAGAGTTTACTTTTAATACGCGTGCTATTTGCAATTGAAACCAGTTGTTTTGATGCCTCTTTCAAATCATCATTAATTAAAAAATAGTCATACTTTTGGAAATACTTAATTTCATACTTTGCATTCTCTAGACGTTTTTCAATAACTTCTTTACTATCAGTATTACGGCTCGTTAATCGTTCTTCTAGTTCCTCTAAAGATGGTGTAGTGATAAAAACTGAAGTCACTTTCTCACCCAGCTTTTTTCGTACAATTTCATGTCCTTGAACATCAATATCAAAAATAACCAATTTCCCTTTTTCTAGAGCTTTTTTGATGGGTTTTAAAGAAGTTCCATAATAGTTTCCATGAACTTCAGCCCACTCTAAAAAATGACCTGCTTTAATATCCTCTTGAAAATCTTCTTTTGAAGTGAAAAAATAATCAACTCCCTCTTTTTCACCCTCTCGAGGTTTTCGTGTTGTTGTTGAAATAGAGAAATAGTACTCATCAATATTTTTATAAACTTCTTTTAAAAGTGTCGATTTACCACAACCACTAGGTCCCGATAAAATTAGAATAGCTCCGTGCTTTTTTTCTATCAATTTGTTCCCTTTAAGGATAATCTTAAATCAATACTATCACCACTTGCCAATTTATCAATAATTGATTGGTCAAACTTTTGTAGTAATGGTTTTAATTCATCAATTTGGTAATTATTTAATACCAACGTTAATGGCTCATTGGTCAGACTAAATTCATAACCTTGAACTTCATCTAGTGCATCATCAATGATATCAGATAACTCTCTCCAATCATGATCTTGCATTTCAACTTCATTTTTAAACTCATGTTTTATTTCGTTTTGATGTAAGATGTCAGTAATTTTACCAAGCTCTGAACTATCTAAAACACCCCCATCATTTAAAGACTCTAAAGTAACAATACTTTCATCTTCTTCATAATCATCATCCATCATTAAATCATCGGCTAAAGAATCAACAAAATGTGCTATTTCATCAGTTGTTTCATCTTCTTCTTTTATCTCTTTACTTAGAGCTTCATCTTCTAGCATTAGTGTTTTTTGTTCTTTTAGAACTTCTTGAAGTTGCATTGGTAAAAAAGGTCGTTTTAGTTTAAAGTACTTTGAACTATATGAAGAGAGTTCCTCATTAGTAATTGCCCCAATTTTTTTACACAACTGTTTAATTATGTTAAATCGATCATCAATAAACTCTTCGTCAATAACGATAATGTCAAACTTAGTTGTAACATCGTTATCTTTACGAACACTTAATTCAAAATCCATTTTTTTACAAATAAGTTCAAAAATTTGAATGACAATTTGCGTTTTACTAATTAATAATAGTTTCACTTTATTTCCTGTAACTGTTGATCAACCAATTTATATACCTTATCACACTGCATAGCCAACTCATCTTCGTGGGTGACTAGTATCATTCCTGCATCATTCTCGTGCACATAATCAAATAAAATATTCATAACTTCATTTGCGGTTTGTTTATCTAAATTTCCCGTAGGTTCATCGGCAAAAATTATTTTTGGATGTTTTGTCATAACCCGTGCAATAGAGAGTCGTTGTTGTTGTCCACCACTGAGTTCTCCAACATCTTGTTTCATAACAAAATCAATTTTTAAAGCTTTCAATAACCCTTCATCCACATTATTTGAACTTAAAAGTGTTGCAATATTTAAATTCTCCTGAGCAGAAAAGCCTCTAAAAAGATAATGTGCTTGAAATATTATACCAAAATCTTCTCGTCTTATATTTAAAAGTTCTCTCTTTTTTATTGCATACAAATCACTGTTATCATATCTTACATTTCCACTATTAGGTTTTAATAAAGAAGATAAAATATTTAAAAATGTTGATTTCCCGCTACCACTTGTACCAATAATAGCAATTGTCTGTTTTTCATGGAGTGATAAATTTATATTTGAAAAAAGTTTGTAATCAAATTCATGTGAGATGTTTTGTGCCTCAAGAAGAGGCACAGGGGCAATGAGTGAAGTCTCAGTATTTATGTCACTCATTGTTTTCCCTTTTATTCTTATTTGTTTGCTAAATTATTGACCCATTTGAGCTGCAACTTCAGCAGCGAAATCTTCTTCTTTTTTCTCGATTCCTTCACCAAGTTCAAATCTAACATAAGAAGTTAATTCGATAGATGCATCACAAGCTTTAATCGCTTGCTCAACTGTCATTGAATCATCCATAACATATGTTTGAGATAATAGTGCATTTGTTCTATCTAATTGAGTATTATCTTCAATCCATCGTCCAATTTTACCTTTAACGATATTTCCAATAATTTTCTCAGGTTTACCTTGAGCAATTAGTTCTTCTTTCATTGCAGCTTCAGCAGCAGCAATAGCTTCATCAGTTAATTGACAAGCAGAAACAAACTCAGGGATATTTTTAAGAGGTTTACCAAGTCTAACTAACTCTTCGTTCTCTTTTTCAATATCTGCAATAAATGCTTTGTTTTCAGATTCAACGAAATCAGCAGTGAAATCTTTATAAGAGATAACTGTTGGTTTCATAGATGCTGCATGCATTGCAACTTTCTTTAATAAGTCAGCTGTTTTTTCTTTTGCTGCATCATCACAACTTGCTGCTAACATAACACCAACTTTTCCTAAGTGAACGTAACCATTAACAACAGTACCTTCAACAGCTGCAACTTTTCTTGCAACTAAATTTTCACCAATTACAGCGATTTTTTCGTTTAAGTAAGTTGGAAAATCTTGACCTTCAATAGTTGAAGCAGCTAAACCTTCCGCATCTGTAATATTGTTAGCTTGTGCATGAGCTGTAATTCCATTTGTTAATGCAAGGAATTGATCATTTTTAGCAACAAAGTCAGTTTGAGAGTTAACTTCTGTCATTGTAGCTTTTGTATTATCATCATTTACTAAAATAGTGATAATACCTTCAGCTGCTACATTTGAAGATTTTTTAGCTGCTTTAGATAAACCAGCTTCTCTTAAAAATTTGATTGATTCTTCAATGTTACCATCACACTCATTTAAAGCTTTTTTACAATCAAGCATACCTGCACCAGATTTTTCTCTTAACTCTTTAATTAGTTTTGGAGTAGCACCTGCCATGATTATGCTTCCTCTGTTTTTACTTCTTCTGAAGCTTCACCTTCAGCTACTGCTTCTGCTACTACTTCTGCTGCTTCTTCTTCAGATACTGGCGCTTCTTGCTCATCTTCACCATTTTCTTCTGCTAATGCTGCTTTACCTTCATTCATTGCTGCTGCCATTTCGTTACAGAATAATTGAATTGATCTAATTGCATCATCATTACCTGGAATTGGTAAATCAACTACGTCTGGGTCACAGTTAGTATCTAATGGAGCTACAACAGTAATTCCTAATCTTCTAGCTTCTGCGATAGCAATTTTTTCTTTAACTGCATCAAGAACAAACATCATGTCTGGAAGTTGTTTCATCTCTTTGATACCACCAAGGTATAATTCTAGCTTCTCTTCTTTTCTTGTAAGCATTAAAGCTTCTTTTTTAGTAAGTAAGTCTAGTTGACCTTCTTCTCTCATCTTTTTAATAATTTCTAATTTTCTAATTGATTTTTTAATTGTTCCGTAGTTTGTTAACATACCACCTAACCATCTGTGGTTAACGTATGGCATACCACAATTTTCTGCTGCTCTTTTAACTGCTTCAGAAGCTTGTTTTTTAGTTCCTACGAACATCATTGTTTGACCTTCAGCAGCTCTATCTCTTACTAATGTGTAAGTGTATCTGAAGTATCTTAACGTCTTTTGTAAGTCGATAATATAAATATTCTTTCTAACACCAAAAATGTATTTTTTCATTTTTGGATTCCATCTTCTTGTTTGGTGTCCGAAGTGTACACCACATTCTAATAGGTCTTTCATTGTAACCATGTTTTTTCCTTGTTTTTGTTTTTAGGGTTTTTGCCTCTGTGCCCCTTAATATCAAGTAAACTTAATACAACCCATACCAGGATTGACACATGTGAGGTTTCTAATCTTGCTTATCTAGCAAAAATAGAGTCGTGATTATATTTAAAAAAGTATTAATATTAGTTTAAGTAAAGAAGAATTTTTGAGCTTATAATGAGACAAAGTCTTTCTTAAAGGTGACAACTTTATATAAATATCGACGTGTCTCCTCATAAGGAAGCTTTTCACGCAGAGTTTTGTAAATTTGTGCAGGTGTTTTTGTATTGATAATATCACGGGCTTTTGTCCGATTTGAACTAAACGTTTTTAATACATTTCCGCTACCTGTATTATAAGCACTTATGACACAATACTCATGGGAAATTGGATTATGAATACCCGTTAAATATTTATCAAAAAGAAGTTTCAAATAAGCACTTCCTAACTCAATATTATTTTTGGCATTAAACAAATAGGATTTTGAAGGTGTCCATGTTTTACCTTTACTATAAGCATAAGCATCCCGTCCAGCACTTGTTGGTACAATTTGCATCAATCCTAAAGCTCCTGCATGACTCACTGCAAATTGATTAAAATTACTTTCTGTTCGAATAATAGCATAGACCAAGTTTTCACTTAAATTATATTTTTTAGCAAAGGTTTTAACAAAAGGCTGAAACTTTTTAACCCGTATACTTGCATGGTCTTTGATCATAGGGATTTCTACGTAAGAAACTTTTAAATATTTATCCCCACTTTTAATGCGTTTTTGTTTAAAGGCATTTCGTACAAGAATATTGGCATAACGATTAGCTCGCCACTCATATCGAATATCTTTATTTTGGTCATCTTTTATTTCACCTAATAAATACGGCGTTGCCCCAAGGGTGATTTTTTTAGCACTAAATAGATCAGCTGCTCGTGGATCATCAGGTAAAAGCAGTGTTGTTACAATTGCATTATTAAGACTTTTTTTACTCTCTTTTTCATCAAGGGTTTCAACGGTGACTAATCCCTTGTCAAAATCAATAAGTGCCCTACTTTTGTAGTTTTGCATGTATTTAACATACTCTTTTTGTTTAGGGATTTTAACATTCTCTTTTCCCCATTGCCCTGCAATAATATTCTTAAAGTTTTTAATAAAGTTTTCAAAGGCTTTAATATCACTAACAAGCCCTTTAGGATTTGAAGCATAATAGACTGATTTGGTAGTAGCAAGAGCTTTAAAAGCTTCCGTTGGATTTTTACTAATAGCAGCACGTGTAATTGAACTAACATCATTCACACTACACGAAGTCAAAAAAAGAGTAATAAAGAGAATAAAAAATAGTTTTTTCATGGGGAGTATTTTACCCAATGCTTTTTTAAACTCTTTATTAAAATACTAAAACTCGTTGTTTTTCATACGCCGTTCAATACTTCGTTTTTCAACACCTTTATAGTTTGGATTAACAAGATCCTTTCGTACTTTTATGTCATCTTTCCCATGGAACTCTTTATTTGCTTCTTGAACAATACGTTCTGCAATATCACTTGATTGTTGTGCCACAATATTTGTTTCATGGGCAACAGAAGCACTCTCTTGTGTTTGTTTGTCCAGTAATGCAATAGCATCATTAATTTGAATAATTCCTTGCTCTTGCTCTTTGGTTGATGCGGTTACATTTTCAATTAACTCAATAGTAGCAGTAATATTGGAATTAAGTTGATTATATCCTGAAATCATCTCATCAGCAATTTTTTTACCTTCATTTGCTTTTAATGTAGCTGCTTCAACAATATCTTTAATCTCTTTAGCTGCTTCTGCACTTCGTGAAGCAAGATTTCGTACCTCTTGGGCAACTACTGCAAACCCTTTTCCAGCTTCTCCTGCAGTTGCTGCTTCCACTGCAGCGTTGAGTGAAAGAATATTTGTCTGGAATGCAATTTGGTCAATAACCGTAATTGATTCGTGAATCAATGAAGTCTGTTCATTAATTTCATCCATAGAAAGTGTTGTTTTTTTAGCAAGTCGTTCACCTTCATTGGCAGAGGTTGTCACCTCTTGGGCATACTGAGCCATTTGCATGGTATTATTTGTACTTTCACGCATATTTTCAGTCACTTCTTCTAATGCTGCTGCGGTTTCCTCTAGTGATGCTGCTTGTGTTGTTGCAGAATCACTAAGTTGTTTAACATTTTTAGATAGTACATCTGAGCCTTGTTTTAAAGCTAATCCATTTTTTAAATTTACTTGACTTAACTCCGATAAAGAATCACCTAAAGCATTAATTCCTTTGGCTAAAGCGATAATATCTTCTTGCATGTTAGTTAAATCTATTTTTGAAGTATAAACTCCTGCTGTATATTCATCCAAGGTCTTAAGCATCTCTTGAATAAACTCATCTTTACTTTGTGCCACAGCAATTGTCTCAAGGGCTTCATTAATGTTATTAGAAAGTCTTACAAAATCACCATGAAGTCCACTTGGCATCATCTTACGATATGTTTTTCCTTCAGATATCATTTTTAACGAAGTATCCATGTCTCGACTAAATGCTTCAAATTGGTCTAACATGTTATTAATATTCCAAGCTAAAGTCCCTATCTCCTCACTTTTATCAATATCTGTCATACGATGATACAAAGAACCACCCGCAGAAAGTTTCGCTAAATCGCCCATTTGTTTAATTCGTTTAGAGTATCGCACTAAACCTATAATTGAGATGGTTAAAATAACTGAAGAGATAATTAAAAAGGCAATAGAAAGAAGAAAAAACTCCTCTTGTTGTAACAATAAAATATTAGCAGCTAGCACAAAAAGAAACAGAACTACTAATGAAGCCTTGACAAAAGTTAATGTATTAATACGTTTAAAAAAAACATTCATATTAACTTCCTTGTAACGCAACAACCAATTCATCATAGGTTGTTTTATTGTCATCTAAAAAATCAAAAAGAAACTTACCCGAAGCTTCCATTCCACCACTCTTTTCTAATTCACACATCTGCTTGTACATTGGAATAAGTGTATCAACTGCATTTTGTGAAGGTTTTCTTCGTACTGAGGTATAACCTATGATTTTATGATTTTCATCATAGTCTGCAGTGATATTTGCAAACACCCAGTAATAGTCGCCTTTTTTGGTCATATTCTTAACAAATCCAAAAAACTCTTTTCCCGAACTAATTAAATCCCATGCCAATTTAAAGGCAACGCGCGGCATATCTGGATGCCGTATAATATTGTGATTTTTCCCTAATAATTCATCTTCGTTATACGAAGCCATTTCCATAAATATCTCATTACAATACGTGATAATTCCTTTTGCATCAGTTTTTGATACAATAAAATCACCCTCTTTCATTTTAATTTCGTTATTTGTTGGAATTATTTTTTCTCTTTTCATTACTCTCTCCCATTAGTTTAGCTATGAAAATTCCCTATTCCTACTTGAATTATAATCTTATTATATAAAATAAGACTTACATCTTTCGTTTACACTTTATCAATAAAGGTTTACCTATAATTAGATAAAATACGAACAAATAAATATTTGAGGGAACTTTATGCAAGAAAGTGTTGATATTACACCATTTCAGAAAATTGAACTGTTAAAACAAGAATTGGCCAAAACCGTTGTAGGGCAAGAGAATATGATTGATGCATTACTTATTGGTCTTTTATGTGATGGTCATATCTTACTTGAAGGTGTTCCAGGACTTGCTAAAACAACAACAGTAAAAGCGTTGGCAAATGTTTTAGATTTACACTTTAAACGAGTTCAATTTACTCCCGATTTATTACCAAGTGATATTTTAGGAGCGCAGATTTATGATATGAAAGAGTCTACTTTTAAAATTAAAAGAGGACCCATATTTACAAATCTTCTTTTAGCCGATGAAATCAACAGAGCGCCAGCAAAAGTTCAATCAGCACTTTTAGAAGTAATGCAAGAGCGACAAGTTACTATTGCTGAAGACTCCTTTAAACTAGATAATCCTTTTTTAGTTTTAGCAACCCAAAACCCAATTGAACAAGAAGGAGCTTATGAACTTCCTGAAGCTCAACTAGACCGATTTATGTTTAAAATTGTTGTGGGATACAATAGTAAAGAAGAAGAGTACCAAATTGCAAAACGTGTGACTACTAATAGTTTTGAAACCGTAGAAAAGATGTTAAGTGTAGATGAATTACAGACATTAAAAGAAGCTATCTCAAACATACATATTGATAAAGAGTTAGAAGATTATATCGTTGATATTGTTTTCGCCACTCGAAATCCAAAAGAGTATGGGTTAGAAGAGATTGCCAACTTTATTCAATTTGGAGCAAGCCCGCGGGCAACCATTGATATGTTTAAAGCCGTACGCGCAAAAGCATTCTTACGAGGCAATGATCACGTTACGCCTGTTGATATTGCATTAGTCTTAAAAGATGTCTTACGACATCGAGTAATTCTTAGTTATGAAGCGCAAGCTTTGGATATTAATATTGATGAAGTATTACAAAAAATCATTCAAAAAGTAAACATTCCTTAATGACAAGCGTACTCACACTCAAAAAACTTTTGATTAAAACGAAAAAACAAGTTTTTTCAGAAATTATAGGAAATAATACTTCACCTTTAAAAGGTGAGGGTTATGATTTTTTAGAATTAAAAGAGTACGAGTATGGTGAAGATGCCAAAAACATCGACTGGGTGATTAGTGCAAAACTACAAAAACCCTATGTGAAAGTTTTCCACGCCCAAAAAGAGCTTAATATCTATATTGTACCCATGCTTTGTGGAAGTGTCTACTTTGGAACTTCCAAAATGAAACAAGAATTAATCACTGAAATCTGCTCAATTTTAGGATATTCATCTATTAAACAAGGTGATCCATTTTGTTCTTATATAGCAAATGAAAATATTGAACTCATTACAAAAAAAACAAAACGTATTCATGGAGTTCATCAAATGGCACAAAGTGTTTATGAATATGATGTATTGGGTAAGACTATTAACAATACAAACCTACTTAATGAACTCTATTCGCAAATAAAAAAACGTTCGATTCTTTTTTTAATTGGTGACTTTTTTGATATCAAAAATTTTGATTTAAAACTCCTCTCAAAAAAACATGAGGTTTATGTCATTATTACCCGTGACCATTTTGAAGAGAATCCTCAAGAGTTAAGTAATGTTAATCTTATTGACCCTAACAACTACTATAACTATGAAGGTTCTATCAGTAAAAAATCCATTCAAAACTATAAAAAACAGTTAAAACAGAATGATCATCAGCTCTTTGAGCACTTACAAAAATGTGGGGTCAAAGTCATCAAGATTTTTACCAATGAAGAACCTATTTCAAAACTCATAGGATTGTTGCAGCGATGAATGATTTAAAAATACATGATATTAAACCTTTAGTTGAGATACCTGACTACTCATTATATATTTTTATTTTACTTGTAACTGTTGTTAGCGTTATTATTTTATCACTCATCTATTTTATTTATAAAATTATACGTAATAAAGAACCCTCTTTAAAAAAGAATAGTTTAGAGATTTTGAAAACTCTTGATTTAAATGATACTAAAACTTCGGCCTACTCAATTACCTATCACGGAAGAGTAGTTGCCACAGCACCTAGAGAGAGAAAACTATTTGAAGAGTTAACGTCTAGATTAGAAGAGTATAAATACAAAAAAGAGATAAACTCTTTTGATGAAGAGACCCTTCATCAGTTAGAAATTTTTATGGAAGCTATTGATGTTAAATAATTTTACCTTTGAATACCCCTATGTACTTTTGCTCATTTTACTCTTTATATTATGTGATATTTTTTGCAAAGCAAAATCACCTTCATACTTTTTCCCCCATTTAACTATTTTTAAACAGAGTGAATCCAAATTTTCACTATTGATTCCTTTTTTTAAATATTGTGCCATAATTGGAGCTGTAGTAGCATTAGCATCTCCTGTATTAATCTCTCATACACAAAAGAATAAAAAAGATGGTATTAATATTGTATTATCACTGGATACGAGTGGTTCCATGAAAGCTATCGGTTTTAACCGTGAGGATTTAGAACAAAATAGATGGCAGGCAGTTAGTTCTATTGTACAAGATTTTATTAGCAAACGACTCAATGACAATATTGGACTGGTTGTTTTTGGAACTTCAGTGATGACGGCAAGCCCGCTTAGTTTTGACAAGGAGGCACAAAAAGAGATCATAAGTTATTTGGATATTGGTATAGTAGGTGATAGAACTGCTATGATTGATTCATTAGCTAGTTCAATCAATATACTAAAAAATCAAAAATCAACATCAAATATTATTGTACTACTTACAGATGGAGAAGATACCATTAGTAAAATTCCTCTAAGTGTTATTTTACGACTAGCAAATAAACACAAAATTAAAATCTATACTATAGGAATTGGTGAATCTAACCATATCGTACTTAATAAGATTTCTCAAGAGACCAATGCAAAAGCATTTCGTACAAAATCAAAAGCAGGTTTAGAAAAAATTTATGAAGAGATTGATAAACTAGAGAAGTCAAAAATAGACAATAATCAGCTTATTTTAAAAGAATACCTCTTCTTTTTCCCCCTATTTGTTGCTACCCTTTCACTCATAGGTTATATTTTTCTTCGAAATAAAGAGTAAAATTGACTTTTTAGGTTACTTTGGTATAATTAATAACACAAGAAAAAATTATATTTCTATGACAATGGTAAGAGAGCAAAATGAATAAAGATGAATTGATAAAGATACTACAAGAGAGATCACAAGAATCAATTACTCAAGATTTTAATCCAGAGGATGAAAGCTCCAGCGAACATCTTAAGCAATTTAAAGTTAGACGAAAAGAAGATAAGAAAATTTTTCGACTCAATTTTATAATATTATTACTTCTATGTACACTGGGTTATGCTTTATACTATCACTTTACAAATGAAAAAGCAGTTGACTTAACAAAATATATTGAAAAAAGTGCGGTAAGCTTTACAGATTTATCAAAAGAAGATAAAGAAAAATATCTTCCAAAGAGCCAACTACAATCTTTTCAAGCACAACTTCGAGAACATGATAAAAACTATATAGCAAAACTAGAAAAAGATATCGAAGGGTTAGTTGTTGACCTCAACGAAGCTAAAAAAGCTAAAACCGTTGTTTTATCAAAAGCTAAAACAAAATCGAAACGTTATAATGCAATTGGGTGTTATGATGAAGTTGCAGGAACAAAAACAATCAATAAAGCGTGTAAAGATAAAATTTCAAGATTTCTAAAAAAGACGAAAAAAAATACTATCAAGTTTGAAATTATCGCAGTTTTAGATACAAAAGACAAAGCATTTATTAATAATAAAGTTGACCAAATCAATACAAACAAAACCATTAAAAACAATCTTAAAGAGTTTTTAACACAAGGATTAGCACGAACACGAGTACTTGAAGCTGCGTGGTTAGTTAAAAATGTGTTGGGTGAAAAAGTATTAATTACATATGTAAATTATATCGCTAAAACAGAAGACAAAAGAGGGATAACAATTAGAGCTTACTACTAGTAAACTCTAACTTTCTAAAAGGGATAAGATAACCTCTTTATCCACAAGTGGGAACTTTTTATCATAAATTATTTGATGCTCTTCATCCCCTTTTCCAAGCACTAATACAACAGAGTTTTCATCTGCCATCTCCATCGCTTTTTTAATTGCCAGCTTTCGATTGACTTCAACTTTAACTTTTGATTTATCCAGTATTCCAACAAGAATATCTTCAATAATTTGATCAGGGTCTTCAAAACGCGGGTTATCAGAAGTAACGATAATACTCTTTGCAAAGTTATTGGCAATACGTCCCATAATTGGTCGTTTGTCTTGGTCTCTGTCTCCACCTGCCCCAAAAACAGCAATAATATCTTTGTGATTAAAACTCTCAAAGACCTCTTTCATACCATCAGGAGTGTGGGCGAAATCAACGATAACAAAAGGATTTGTACTAATGGTCTCCATTCGACCACTCACCCCTGCAAAATTCTCTACAACATCACAAATCTCTTGAAGGTCTTTATTGGTTACAATATGAACAGATGCAATAGCTGCAGTTAAATTATAAACATTAAAAATACCCATCATTGATGATGAAAAGTTTACTATGTTTTCAAAGTTTTGAATGGCTGCATGCATTCCTTCTTTAAAAGAGTAAGCTTGTACTTTATAAGTTGATGGTTCATCTAACGAATACGCAAAAGCATTTTTGATATTACATTTCATGTTTTTATCATCTTTATTAACTAGCTTTTTACTCTCGTCACTTAAAAATGAGTTTTTAACGGCTATATATTCTTCAATAGTTTTGTGATAATCTAAATGGTCTCGCGTAATATTAGTATGAACTTTAAGTTCAAAATCTAAACCCTCTATACGTTTTTGTTCAATGGCATGAGAACTCACTTCCATAACAAAAAAATCACAACCTGATAGAATTGCTTGATTAACATGTTCAAAATTACCAAGTTGTACAGGGGTTGTTAAAGAGTACTCTTCAATACGCTCATCATTGATAAAGAATCCCCGTGTTCCTTGAAGGGCAACTTTGTATCCTAAATCTAGCAAAATAGAATAAATAGCTGCTGCAGTTGTAGTTTTACCATTTGTTCCTGTAATACCAACGATTTTAATGGCACTTAAATCGATATGCTTTTTTAATTCATTAGCAGGAATTAATGTACTACATTCATTATTTTTAGCATCATCACAAAATTGTTCATTTTGTTTTGAGTAGACAAAAGCAACATCAGATGCTGCCTCTTTTGAGTTATCAGTAAATTTTTTATTATTTATGGTTATGAGCAACGGTTTTCTCTTCTAGTAGTTTGTACAGTTCTTCCACTTTTTCATCATATGAAAAATATTCATTAAATCCTTCTAAGTAAGAATAAGCCGTTGTATTAAAGTCATTTTCAATCAATTTAGTAACAAAATCAAAAAAATCATCTTTTGACTCAATAGCTACTTTGGTAGAAAACATAATATCTTCAAAGGCAATACGAAAGGAACCTCTTGATTTAACAAGCTGTTTAAAGTCTTCGTATTTTATCGCATCTAAAGAGTCTACACTACTCTCACTTATCTCTTTTAACAATCCCATCATCTTATCAATGTCACCATCATAGGCTTCAATAACATTGTTAACATAATCTAATGCCTCTTCAAGGTTCTCTTCTTTGACAATTGAAAAATACTCATATAATGAAAAAGCTTTCTCTTCATCTTCTGTTGCAATATCACAAAAAAGAGCATAAATTGGGTACTCTTGATTATTGGGATATAAAGAAGCTAATTGAGAATAGGTAAAAAGTGCTTTTTCAAAATTTTTTTCATTAAAATATGTATTAGCACTATCTAACAACTTTTTTTCATTGATCATTATAATTCCTCGAGTTTATCTTCCATTCCAATTGGAACGTTAATGATAATTAAATCAGGATGAATTGCAGTTTTCAACTCTTTTTCTACAACAAATTTCAATGTACTTCCACTGGCACTACAACCAACACATGCCCCTTGAAGTTGAATATATACTTTTTGATTCAGTACATCAATCAACTGCATTGCGCCACCGTCGGTTGCAAGCATTGGGGAAATTTTATTATCAACTATATTTTGAACAGCTGGTTTTAAATCTTCATCACTAAAGGGTATCATCTTTCTTACACCTTACTATTTTTTTTTACTAAATATATACCAAGTGCAGTAAACGCTAAGATTACTGCTATGGTTTCAAATATAAATGTTAATGTTACTTGGTCTTGAAACATTAATTCAATGCACTTTCACATCGCCCACATAATGTCTCTTCATCCGTTGAAGTAAACTTCCAACATCGTGGACATTTTGCATTATTGGCTTTATACGCTTCAAAAACTGCACCATCAATTTCAAATGAAATCAGTGCATCTTCTTTTTTATCAACTACATTACTGATTAAGAACCAATCTTCAGCTTCAATTTTTGGCATTGCTAATAGTTCTTCAGAATTTGTATATAAATCAAGTTCTAATGTTGATTTAATTACCTTATCTTTTTTAAGTGTATCAATTGCTTCAGAAAATTTAACTTTAGCATTTAATAAGAGTTCATCATTAAGAGAACTTTCAACTTTTGGTAACTCATAGTTCAATAAATCAAATACGTCCTTTGCATCACCTTTGATAATTGCAGGTGCATGGGCAACTAATTCATCAACTGTATACGTTAAAATACAAGCCAATGTTGCAAAGATTTTCTTAGCAATAATCGCCATTGCAGTTTGAGCAGATCGTCTGTGAATATCATTTTTGTTATCACAATACAATCTATCTTTACAAATATCCATATACATATTTGATAAATCAACAACAATAAAGTTGTTTAGTTTATTTAAACCTTTAGAGAATTCATACACTTCAAAAGCAGCTTCAATTTCTGCAAATACACTGTTTGCTTTAGCTAAAATCCATTTGTCTAATACACCTAATTGGTTAAGGTCTACTAATTCCTCTAAATCATCTACATTTGCTAAAAGGAATCGTGAAGTATTTCGAATCTTTCTGTAAAGCTCAGCATTTTGTTTTAAAATATTATCAGAGATTTTTAAATCTGATTGGTAGTCACTCATAGCAACCCATAGTCGTAAAATCTCAGAACCATATTGTTTCATTACCTTATCTGGTGCAACAACATTTCCTTTTGATTTTGACATTTTTTCACCCTTCTCATCAACAGTAAATCCATGAGTAAGAATTGATTTAAATGGCGCGATCTCTTGAGAAGCTAAGGTTGTTAACAGTGATGATTGGAACCATCCTCTGTGTTGGTCACTTCCTTCTAAATACATATCAGCTGGGAATGTTCCCGCATCGTAGTTTCGACTTCTTAAAACAGCATTTTGTGTAGAACCTGAATCAAACCAAACATCTAAGATGTCCATTGTTTTTTCTAAATCTTCTGGGTTATAACCACTACCTGGGTAGAGTAACTCTTCGATACTCATATCATACCAAGCATCACACCCTTTCATTTCAAAAATCATAGCGGTATAATTTAAAACTTTTTCATCAAAAATGATTTCATCCGTTTTTTTGTTTCTAAAGAATGCAATTGGAACACCCCAATCTCTCTGTCGTGAAATACACCAATCTGGTCTTCCATCAAGCATTGATTTAAGTCTGTTTCGTCCCCACTCTGGATAGAAGGTTAAATCTTCAACCACTTTAAGTGCATTTTCTCGTAATGTTTTTTGTTCTTTTCCATACTCATCATCAATTGAGATAAACCACTGTTTAGTTGCTCTAAAAATAATAGGTTTATGTGTTCGCCAACAGTGTGGGTATGAGTGTCTGATATCAACTCTACTTAGTAGTGCATCACCTAACTCTTCTAAAATCAGTTCATTTGCTTTAAATACATGAAGCCCTAAATACTTTTCAGTATCTCTAAATAGTTTTTCACGAACAATTGTTTGATCATATTTACCATATGCATCAACAGGCATGATAACATCAAGTCCATACTGAAGACCCACTTTGTAGTCATCCTCACCATGACCAGGTGCAGTATGAACAGCTCCTGAACCAGCATCCATTTCAACGTGCTCACCTAAAATAACTTTAGATTGTCGACCATTTAATGGGTTAATTGCATGTGAATTTTCGAGTTCTTTAGGACAAACTGCTTCAACAATATCACCTGATATAACTTCTAAATCTTTTAAAGAAGCATACAGTTTTTTAGCTACAATAAATTTATCGCTAGTAAGAACATACTCCTCTTCAGCATTTAACGCAATCCCTGTATTTGCAGGTAGCGTCCATGGTGTTGTTGTCCAAATAATCAGACTTGCATCCATAGATTCGTGTTTAAAAGCAACATAAATTGATGGTGATGTTTTATCTTCATACTCAACTTCTGCTTCAGCAAGTGCTGTTTGTGCAGCCCACGACCAATATACAGGTTTACTTCGTTGTACTAATAACCCTTGGTTTGCAATAGCACATAACTCACGGTAGATATTGGCTTCAAATTTGAAGTCCATTGTTAAATAAGGTTTATCCCAATCAGCAATAACCCCTAATTTTTTGAACTCATCCCTTTGAATATCAATAAATCGAGCAGCGTGATTTCGACATAACTCTCTTAATTTACTTTTTGGAAGCTCTTTTTTCTTGGTACTACCAATTTTCTCTTCAACTTTTTGCTCAATTGGTAAACCATGACAGTCCCAACCTGGGGTAAATCGCACTGATTTTCCATTGAAATAATGATACTTAACAATAATATCTTTTAATACTTTATTTAAAGCATGTCCAATATGAATGTGCCCATTAGCATATGGTGGTCCGTCATGAAGAGTAAAAGAAGGAGCATCTTTACGATTAGCTTTCATTCTTTCGTAGACTTTTGTTTCGTCCCACTGCTTATATTTTTTTGGTTCGTTTTGAGGAAGGTTTCCTCTCATTGGAAAACCTGTTTTTGGAAGTAATAAACTCTCTTTGTAATCCATCTATAATTACCTTGTTTTTATGAAATTTAGAGATTTTATCTAAACAAATATTAAAAAATTATAATTAGGATTCTTTAGTTTTAGAAGATTCGTATTCTAGGTTAGTTTTCCCACATCGAGGACAGGGATTTTTAGGATTGGCAAAACATGAAAAACAGTAAGTACTATCACAGTCTTTACATGACAACTTACAATGTTTGCAGACAAATACTCTGATTTCTGCATTTTTTTTATATTTTTTTGTTTTAAACCATCCGAACATATAATCATTATAATACAGATGTACATTTTTTGTACATCAAAAGATAAAAAATCCAAGAATATCACCTTTTTTGTTTCTAATGTACACAATTTGGTGAATTTAGGGTGTTTTACTTTCTATAAATTTGTTACAAAAAATCATTTTTTGCACAAAGATTTAAAAATATAGACTTATTTCAACATAATATCTACATATGTATGGTACTATTTTCTTTATATTTAACTTAATAGGGAACTAGGAATGAATACAAAACATTATGATATTGTCATTGTTGGTGGTGGTATTTCTGGGGCTGCACTATTTTACGAAATAGCAAAATATACTGACGCAAAAAGCGTATGTATGCTAGAAAAATACGAAGCACTAGCGACACTGAATACAAAAGGTACAAGTAATTCACAAACAATTCACGTAGGTGATATTGAAACAAACTACACGTTAGAAAAAGCAAAAATCACTAAACGAACTGCAAAGATGATTGAAAAGTTCTGTTTACAGTATGGTCTTGAAGAAAAAGTTATGTTCGCACACCAAAAGATGGCTTTAGGTGTAGGAGATAAAGAAGTTGAATTTATTAAAAATAGATACAACGAATTTAAAGAACTTTTCCCTTATTTAGAGTTATGGGATAAAGAACAACTTAAAGAGCTTGAGCCAAAAGTTGTTTACGCCGATAAAGAGCAAACTAAAGAGCGACCTGAGCCTATCGTAGCAATGGGTGCAAAAGGTGAGTATACAACAGTTGACTTTGGTAAAATGACTGAAGAGTTAGCAAAACAAGGGCAAAAAGCTGATGAAAATAAAGTAACTGATATTTTCTTTAACTCTGAAGTAGATTTAATTGAGCAAGTAGATGGTAAATCTATTGTTACTACAATTAATGGAGATAAGTTCTCAGCTGACTTCGTTGTTGTAAATGCAGGAGCACATTCACTATTCTTAGCACACAAAATGGGATACGGTAAACATATGGGATCACTTTCTATGGCGGGAAGTTTCTACATTACAAACGGTGAATTCTTAAATGGTAAAGTATATATGGTACAAAATCCTAAACTTCCATTTGCTGCACTTCATGGTGACCCAGATATTCTTTGTGATGGAAAAACTCGATTTGGTCCTACAGCATTAGCCTTATTAGTACTTGAAAGATACAAAGGTATCGGTTCAACATTTGGTCAATGTCTAAAAACAATGAATATCGATGGAAACATTATCAAAATTTTCTGGGACTTATTAAAAGATTCAGATATCCGAAACTATGTATTCAAAAACTTCTTATTTGAAGTTCCAGGAATCAATAAAGGGCTATTTGTTAAAGATGCACGAAAAATCGTTCCTTCATTAAGTACTGACGATATTGAATATGCAGATGGTTTTGGAGGGGTTCGACCTCAAGTTCTTGATAAAGACAAACAAAAACTTATGCTAGGTGAAGCTTCATTAAATCCAGGTAATGGGCTTATCTTTAATATGACTCCAAGTCCAGGGGCAACTTCTTGTTTAGGAAATGCAGAACGAGACTTACGATACATCGTTGACTATATGGACTTAACATTTGATGAAGAGTCTTTCTTAAACGACTTAACTGATAAAGAATAACACTTAATACATCTATATATAAATAAGGTATGAAAGACTCATACCTTATTTAATTCTCTCCTTACCATTTTATTACTATACTAACAACTTATAACAACTCTTTTTAGGATTACACTCTATGTATGATGAAATATTTAATACCAATGACATGATAAAACTTCAAACACTGCTTTTAAACCATAAAAAAACTATCACTTGTGCAGAATCTTGTACTGGAGGATTAGTCGCTTCTTTAATAACTGAGATATCAGGAAGCTCAAATATATTTAATGGAAGTATCATTTCTTACTCAAATGAGATAAAAAATCAAGAGTTAAATGTAAAAATTGAAACCTTGGAAAAGTATGGTGCTGTATCAGAGCAAACGGTTAAAGAAATGTTAAGGGGATCTTTAGCTAAATTTAAGGCTAATTACTCGATTGCAATTTCAGGAATCGCAGGTCCTACAGGTGGCGTAAAAAACAAACCAGTTGGCACTGTAGTTATCGGTATAATGGGTGATTCAGAGAGTTTTGAAATAGAAACATTTCACTTTAAAGGCACCCGCAAAGAGGTGCAAAATATGGCAGCAAAACAATCTTTGAAAAAAATTTCAAATTTTGTTCAAAAAACCCTTGACAAATAAAAAAAAACCTATTATAATTCCAGTCCATTTTAAGAAGAACAACTTCTAAAATGAATGACCTGTTAGCTCAGCTGGTAGAGCATCTCCCTTTTAAGGAGGTGGCCAATGGTTCGAATCCATTACGGGTCACCAGTACTTTATAAAACAATGACTGTTTTTGTTTTATAATTTAAATTTATAAACAGTAAACGATGGCCCCTTCATCTAGCGGTTAGGATCTTGGATTTTCATTCCAATCACAGGAGTTCGAGTCTCCTAGGGGTCACCATCGGTCGATTAGCTCAGTTGGTAGAGCGCTACCCTTACAAGGTAGATGTCAGAAGTTCGAGTCTTCTATCGACCACCATTAGTACCTTGACAAGTACTTCTTATTATTTTAAGTGTGCGGTTGTAGTTTAGTTGGTTAGAATGCCTGCCTGTCACGCAGGAGGTCGCGAGTTCGAGTCTCGTCAACCGCGCCACTTATTATAAAATCTTCATTTTTGACTTTCAACATTTTTTTACCAATCTTTTGATATGCTTTCCTACTTAAATTTATGGGAACCTAATTTATGATCAAAGCAAAATCACTCTATCACCTTATTGTTTACTCCATTGTGTTTATTATTATTCTTATCTCTTTTTTTACATTTATTATTATCAATAATGCCTTTAATGAATTCCAAGAGAAAATTGACATCATTCGAACAGATTATGATATTAAACAAAAAGAGACCATTCGTAAAGATATTGAAAACACATTAAAATTTGTTCAATATTACCATGAAAAGTTCAAAGGCAAAAAAAGTGAAAAAGAAATCCAAAACGATATTCTAAATGCTATTGAACTCATGCGAGATAGAACGGACATCAATGACTATGTTTTTATTTATGACTTTAACGGAACATCTATTTATTATCCAATATCCAAACAAAATATTGGAAAAAATCTTTATGAGTTTACTGACCCTACAGGCAAAAAAGTGATTAAAGAGATCATTGAAATATCTAAAGACAACGCAGGTGGGTTTGTAGAGTATATTTGGTATAAACCAGAACTAGAAAAAGAAGCCCCAAAAATATCTTATGCATTATCCTATAAACCTTGGAATTGGACCATTGGGAAAGGGGTCTATTTAGATGAGATTGAAAAAGTGGTTAGCATCAAAAAAGATGAATATGATACAAAAATATCCAACTATATTTTTCAAATTTTATCTCTAACTATTATGTTAGTACTTTATTCTATTTTTATTTATAAAAATGCTACTATCTTGATTGTAAATGATGTACGCGCTATTGGAAACTACTTTAAAGAGTCCCAAGGAAGTGATGAACCAGTAAGTCAACAAAACATTATGTTTGGTGAGTTTAAAGTTATTGCAAACTACGCTGATGATGCTATTGCAAACTTTAAAGATAAAACCAAACTTCTTGAAGGCCTAAACAAACACCTTGAAGATACTGTTAATGAAAAAACAAAAGAGTTACAAGAGCTCATAGAGTCACAAAAACGCTTTTTAAAAAACTCTGTTCATGAAATTAATACACCATTAACTATTATTCAAACCAATATTGACCTACTTCGTATGCATATTCCAAACAATAAATATGTAACCAATGTAGAGAGTGGTGCAAAAACAATTCAATACATTTACGATGATTTATCCTATTTAATTAAAAAAGATCGTGTTGAATACAAGAAAACAAAAGTGAATCTTTCAGAGTTTTTAATGGAACGACTAGCATTTTTTGATGAAATTGCCCAATCAAACTCACTATTTTTTGTAACCAACATTCAAAATCCAATTTATCACTGTTTTAATACCCTACTTTTACAGCGTATTATTGACAATAATTTATCTAATGCTATAAAATACTCTTTTCAAGACTCACCAATTTTTGTGAAACTTTTAAAAGATGATAACGGTATCACCTTTGAAGTGAAAACCCACTCGAAAAAAATCGAAAAAACTGAGCAAATATTTGATGATTTCTATCGCGAGAATGACGCAAGAGGTGGTTTTGGATTAGGCTTACGAATAGTCAAAGAAATCTGTGATAAGAATTCAGTTATAATTGATCTGCAATCAAATGAAGAAGAGACAAAATTTAAATATAGGTTTACAAACGATGAAAATACTACTGCTTGAAGATGAACTCATGCTAAATAATGCCATTAAAGAGTACCTAACAGATATAGGTCATATGGTTGATAGCTTTACAGACGGACAAGAAGTGATAGATAGTGTTGATACAAGTTACGATCTGCTCGTTCTTGATATTAATGTTCCTACAAAAGATGGGTTTCAAATACTAAAAGAACTCAATGAACAACAAATCTTTATCCCTACAATTTTTATTACAGCACTGGTTGATATTGAAGATATTTCAAAAGGATATGACCTAGGATGTCGAGAATACATCAAAAAACCTTTCCACTTGGAAGAGTTAGGTATTAAAATCAATCAAATTCTAAAAAAAGACCAAACCACTACTTCACACATGCGATTAAGTGAAAACTACTCTTACTCAAAAGAGAAAAAAACACTCTATTTTAATGGTGAACCACAAATGCTCACTAAAAAACAGCTAGAGATTATTCATATTCTAGCACTTAACATAAATATGATTGTTGACTTTGAACGATTTAGAGAAGATATCTGGGATGGCGAGAATATCGATAACCCAACCATACGTGCAGAAATCTCACGACTCAAAAAAGCACTAAAAGAGGATTTTATTAAAAATATCCGAGGTCTTGGCTATAAAATCGACAGATATTATTCTGTCTAAAAACTCCCAATAACTGGTGCTTTGCATCGGTTATTTTTTTCTTTCAAAAACAAATTTTAAAATTTCATGTCAAAATTGTGTAAATGCTATCCTTTTGCTATTTACAGCTAATATACTTTCAATGTTTAATTATTAAAAAGGTTCTTTTGTGAACATTTTTTAATACTAATTTCAAAGGAGAAAAATATGAGTCCAGAAACAGCTCAGGCTTATTGGAGAGAGAACATTTCAACTATTCTTAAATTATTAGTTGTATGGTTCATCGTTTCTTTCGGTTGTGGAATTTTATTCATCGAACAACTGAATGCAATCTCTATCAGTGGTGTAAAATTAGGATTTTGGTTTGCGCAACAAGGTGCAATATATGTGTTCGTAGCATTAATTTTCGTTTACGTGAAGGTTATGACAGATATTGACACTAAATACGGCGTTAACGAGTAGGAGAAGTAGAATATGGAATTACAATCATTAATTTATCTATTCGTAGGTATTTCATTCGCAATTTATATTGGTATCGCGCTTTGGGCTAAAGCTGGTTCAACAAAAGATTTCTATGTTGCAGGTGGTGGAGTTCACCCAGTTGCAAATGGTATGGCAACTGCAGCAGACTGGATGTCAGCAGCGTCATTTATTTCTTTAGCAGGTCTTATTTCATTTAAAGGTTCTTTTGGTGGAGCTTTCTTAATGGGTTGGACAGGTGGATACGTTCTACTTGCTATGTTACTTGCTCCTTACTTAAGAAAGTTTGGTAAGTTTACAGTTCCTGATTTCGTTGGTGATAGATATTACTCTGATACAGCAAGACTTGTTGCAGTTATCTCAGTTATCTTCGTATCATTTACATATGTTGCAGGTCAAATGAGAGGGGTTGGGATTGTATTCTCAAGATTCTTACAAGTTGACGTAAATACTGGTGTACTTATCGGTATGGGTGTTGTTTTCTTCTACTCAGTACTTGGTGGTATGAAAGGTATTACTTATACACAAGTTGCACAATATGTTGTTATGATTTTCGCATACATGATTCCTGCGATTTTCTTATCATTACAAGTTACTGATACATTCTTACCACAATTTGGATTATTCGGTCAAACTACATTTGCTTTTGATACAGGTGTACAAGTTATTCCTGAAGGAACCTATCTGTTGCATGCTCTGGATCAGTCACTTGTTGACTTAGGATTCTCAGCATATACAAATGAGGGAAGCATCAAGAATATGTTCTTATTAACAACTGCGTTAATGCTTGGTACTGCTGGTCTTCCACACGTTATTGTTAGATTCTTTACAGTTCCTACTGTAAGAGATGCTAGAATCTCTGCTGGTTATGCATTAGTATTTATTGCGATTATGTATACAACTATTTCTTCAGTTGCTGCATTCTCAAGAGTTAACTTAATTAAAAACTTACAAAATGTTGAGTACAAAGCGTTTGTTGCTGGTGAGTTAAAACACGCTGATGGAACTCCAAATGATGGTAACTGGTTCAAAACTTGGGAACAAGGTGGACTATTAGCATGGACTGACCGAAATGGCGATGGAAAAATCCAATACGCTAAAGGTGCAGCATTTGACGGTAAAAAAGGTAAGCCTAAATTCGACGGAACTAACACTGGTGAATTTGGAGAAAGAGCTACTACTAATGGTAAAGGCCCTGCTGGAGCTGAAGAGTTAGCTAAAAACAATGGTATTGCAAATGAGTTATACGTTGATAGAGATATCATGGTACTTGCAAACCCTGAAATTGCGAACTTACCTAACTGGGTAATTGCATTCATCGCAGCTGGTGGACTTGCAGCAGCATTATCTACAGCAGCAGGTTTATTACTTGTAATTGCATCAGCAATTTCACATGACCTTATGGGACAAGTAGTATTTAAAGACAAAGAGACTGGAAAATCTACATTAAATGAGAAAACTGAGTTAATGTGGGCAAGAGTTTCAGCGGTAGCTGCAATTTGTGTTGCTGGTTACTTAGGAATCAACCCTCCAGGTTTCGTTGCACAAGTTGTTGCATTAGCGTTTGGTATTGCTGCAGCTGCGTTCTTCCCTACAATTATCCTTGGGGTATTTGATAAGCGAATGAACAAAGAAGGTGCTATTGCAGGTATCTTAACTGGTCTTGTATCAACTGTTGGTTATGCATGGTACTTCATCTGGGGTGGTGGTACACCAGACGGTTACTTCATGGGAATTGCTCCTGCATCATTCGGTACAATCGGTACAATCCTACACTTAGTGGTAGCATTCGTTGTATCTAGAATGACTCCAGAACCTCCACAAGAGATTCAAGATTTAGTTGAAAAAATCAGAATCCCATCTGGAGCTGGTGAAGCAGTAGATCATTAAGATCTCTCTTCTCCACCTTTAACAGGTAACTTTAAAAGTATGTCCTTCGGGGCATACTTTTTTTATATTCTTTTATACCAAAATTCTATTTTTAGTGAACGCGAACCATTACTAATAGCTTTGGTATAAAAGAGTATAAATCTTCACAATTTTAATAATAAACTTTCTTTTTATCCCGTTTCTTTACATGTTTTTTTTGTATAATTAATGTATCACTATAAGGAATAATAATGAGTTTACGAGACCAACAATCTTTTCTATCAAATATTCACCCTTTTGAAGAGTTAACCCAAAAACAAATGGATGTCTGTATACGACATATGGATATTGCTTACTATCCAAAAGATTCTATTCTTTTAAGTCCAGAAAAAATTCATGATCACTTTTTTATTATCATTAAAGGTACTGTTCATGAATATAATGAAGATGATGAACTTATTGTTGATTATCATTATGAAGACTCATTTGATGCAAACTCTTTAATTTACGGAGAATGTAAAAATACCTTTAAAGCCTATGAAGATTTAATCTGTTATGAATTAGAGAGGACTACCTTTTTAGAACTCATTGAACAAAATGAAAAATTTAAAGACTTCTTCTTAAACAACTTAGTCAATAAATTTCAAACCCTAAAAGATAAAGAGTATACCTCTGACCTTTCTTCTTTTATGATTGCAAAAGTTGCAGATACCGTTTTACATGAGCCTTGTATTGTTGAAAAAGATACAAAACTTATTGACGCAATTGAAAAATCAATTGAATATAAAACATCAACAATTATTATTCAGTATGAAGAGGGTTATGGAATCATTACTGATTCTTTATTAAAGATGAAAGTCTTACTTGAAGGTCGAGACTTAACTATCCCTGTGAGTGATATTGCTATCTATCCACTACTTAGCGTCAATGACGATGACTACTTATTTGATGCATTTTCACTCCTAATTAAACGTAATATAAAACGAGTTGGAGTCACCAATACAGAAGGGGAGATGATTGGAATCTTAGAACAAATAGATGTTCTATCTCACTTTGCAAATCATACTTATGTAGTGGATTCAAAAATTAAAAAAGCCTCAAATTTAGAAGATTTAAAAGAGGCAAGTGTTGAGCTAATCAACACCATCAAAACGCTCAATGCAAA
Organism: Arcobacter sp. EP1; assembly: GCA_001655195.1. Classification (GTDB taxonomy): domain Bacteria; phylum Campylobacterota; class Campylobacteria; order Campylobacterales; family Arcobacteraceae; genus Arcobacter_A. Next base: position 146,466 of record LPNY01000139.1, on the reverse strand, counting down.
GGGAGTAAAAGTTAATCATATCTCAAATCTCATTGGACAACTTAATACAAAAGTTTATGGAAAACTCTATAAACTTCTAGTACCTGAAGAGATTCAAAACAAAGCCTGTTTCATTGTAATGGGAAGTGAAGGAAGAAACGAACAAATTATTAAAACAGATCAAGATAATGCATTGGTTGTTTGTAATCAAACAGATGTTGAACAGTATCGACCATATATGGAAAAAATCACTGAAACACTCATAGATTTTGGCTACCCTCGTTGTGAAGGGAATATCATGGTAAGTAACCCGTTTTGGTGTAAAAAAGTTGATGAATACAAAACAGAAACAGCCCGTTGGATTGAAGCTCCTGATATGCAAAACTACATGGATTTAGCAATATTCTTTGATGCTTATGCTGTTGCGGGAGATAAAGATTTACTCATTAATTTAAAAGATGACCTATTCAACAAACTCCATGACAAAGATGTTTTCATGGCCTATTTTGCAAAAGCAACCCACACCTTTGATACACCAAGTGTAGTGGCAAACTTTATGACCAAAACGCATCATATTGATATCAAAAAAGCAGGTGTTTTTCCAATCGTTCAGGGGATTCGTTCTTTAGCACTTCGAGAAAAAATTCGAGAAACAACTACTGTTAAACGAATCAAAATCCTAGTACAAAAAAATGTTTTAGAACAAGGTATGGCAAATGAACTTCTAGAAGCTTTTGATGTATTAGGGACACTACGACTTAAAGCTCAATTACAAAAAATACAAGATGGGAAAAAACCCAATAACGAACTGGACACTCACGTGTTAGGAAAAATTGAACGGGATTTACTCAAGGATAGTTTTAAAATTGTTAATGATTTTAAAAAGTTTATTACCTATACATTTAAAACGGATAAGATTTCATAATGATTAAAGAATTCCTAAAAAATTGGCAAAAAAAGAAGCTAACTGACAAAAAGTATGAGTATCTTTTTGATACTCCTCCTAAAGATGAGTTTGTCTGTTTAGATTGTGAGACAACTGGATTAAATCCTAAAAAAGATGAGATTTTATCCATTGGTGCAGTGATTATCAAAGATAATAAAGTTCTTATGAGAAAAACATTAAACATCTTTGTTAAGCCATCAAAAAATGTCACAGAAGAGTCAATTAAAATTCATCATATTAGACCCATTGACTTAGAAAATGCTGTTGAACCTAAAGTTGCCATTATGGAATTATTAGAATTTATAGGTAATCGTACCATTGTTGGATATTATATCAAATTTGATATGGCAATGATTTCCAAGTACACTAAACAATATATTGGAATAAAACTTCCAAATCACTCTATTGAAGTCAGCTCAATGTACTATAAAACACGACCAAAAAACTCTGAATATGAGTTCGTTGACTTAAAATTTGATACGATTATGACAGAACTTGATATTCCAGAACTTGGAAAACATGATGCATTAAATGATGCAATTATGACCTCAATGATGTTCTTAAAAGTCAAAGAACTTACCCCCGCTAATTCAACTTTTTATAAAGGTTAGAGTAAAGAAAAGTAACAGCTTTTCTTTGCCCCTAAAAATGTCACTATAATGCTACGTTAATGCTATGCTTTCTGTGTCAGAAGGTTACCGAAACATGGCCCAATCTTAAATTACCCTTAAAATACCCTTCAGATAGGAGTATGTAATTATTTCTAAGTATAATTGTACTGTTTTTAGATGCTATGTTAATGCTACGATGTTAACTACAAAGGTGTTACGCATTTAGAATAATTTAATCCTGGGGAGGAAGAAGTATGAATGACGAATTAGTCGAGCGAATTAAAGCTAACCCTAATTATCAGGCGTTAGTGAAGAAGAGAACCAGTTTTGCATTAAAACTAGGAATATTTGTATTAGTTATGTTTTACACATATATTTTAACTATTGCATTTAACCCAACAGTTTTAGGAACAAAAATTGGTGAAGGTGTTATGACTATAGCATTTCCTGTTGCAGCTGCAATTATTATTATCAGCTTCATTACTACATTAATCTACGTAAAAAGAGCGAATAATGAGTTTGAAGATTTGACTGATAAAGTAAGAGAAGACGTAAAGGAACTATTATAATGTTAAGAATTTTAGCACTTATTTCAATTTTTGCAGTTGCAATGTTTGCAGCAGGTGACGCATCATTTGAAGCATCTAAGAGAGAAATCAATATTCCTGCTATTGTTATGTTCTTTATTTTTATTGGTGGTACATTAGGTATTACTTATTGGGCAGCACAAAGAACAAAATCAGCAAGTGACTTTTACACAGCTGGTGGAGGAATTTCTGGTTTTCAAAATGGTATGGCAATTGCGGGTGACTACATGTCAGCTGCATCATTCTTAGGGCTTTCAGGACTTGTATATTTAAAAGGTTATGATGGATTAGTTTATGCGGTTGGTTTCCTTGTAGGTTGGCCCGTAATTCTTTTCTTAATGGCTGAAAAGTTAAGAAACTTAGGTAAGTTTACATTTGCTGATATTGCAGCATTTAGACTTGCGGCAAAAGAGATTAGAACATTAGCCGCATTTGGATCACTATCTGTTGTTACTTTATACTTAATTGCTCAAATGGTTGGATCAGGAAAACTGATTCAAGTACTATTTGGTTTAGAGTATGAATATGCAGTAATCTTAGTTGGTGTTATGATGATTATTTATGTAACTTTTGGTGGTATGCTTGCAACTACTTGGGTACAAATTATCAAAGCAGTATTATTACTGTCTGGTGTTACATTTATGGGTATCATGGTTTTAAATCATTTCAACTTTGACTTTACGCAATTAGCAACAAAAGCAGTTGAAACACATAAATTAGGTCAAGATATTATGGCACCTGGTGGCTTTATATCCGATCCTATCTCTGCAATTTCATTAGGTCTTGCACTTATGCTGGGTACTGCTGGTTTACCACACGTACTTATGAGATTCTTTACAGTTGGAAATGCTAAAGAAGCTAGAAAATCTGTTGTATACGCAACTGGTTTTATTGGTTACTTCTACTTAGTAATTGCAATCATTGGTCTTGGAGCAATTGTTTTCTTAAACTCTGATGCAGGTGCTGCATACTTTGTTGATGGAAAACTATTTGGTGGAAATAATATGGCTGCAATTCACTTATCACATGTAGTAGGTGGAGATATTTTCTTAGGATTTATTTCAGCAGTTGCATTTGCTACTATTTTAGCAGTTGTATCTGGACTTACACTTGCAGGAGCATCTGCAATTTCTCATGATATTTACTCTAATGTAATTTGTAATGGAAAAGCAGACGAAGCTAAAGAGATTGCTGTATCTAAAAGATCTGTAGTTATTATTGGTGTGATTGGTGTATTACTTGGTATTGCATTTGAACATCAAAATATTGCATTTATGGTTGGTCTTGCATTTGCTATTGCAGCATCTGCAAACTTCCCTATTCTTTTCTTATCAATTTACTGGTCTAAATTGACAACAAGAGGTGCATTTATTGGTGGATTCTTAGGATTAATTACAGCTGTAGTCTTAGTAGTTCTTGGTCCAGTTGTATGGGTTTCTGTATTAGGAAACGCTGAAGCAATTTTCCCTTATAAACACCCTGCATTATTCTCTGTTTCTGTAGCATTTATTGGTATTTGGTTCTTCTCAATTACTGACAAATCGCAAAGAGCAAAAGATGAAATTAAAGCTTTTGAGGCACAAAGTGTTCGAGCTGAAACTGGTTTTGGTTCAGACGGCGCTGTTGAGCACTAAAACTTATACTAAAGAGAGAATCCTCTCTTTAGTATCACTTATAATAAACATTTGATTCACTTATATCTTCCAAATTATTAGAAAAACTAACTTTTAAAGTAATATAACTCATAAATGTACAATTATAGTACAATTATTCACTTAGTTCTTTATAAATGAACAATAATAGACCATAAAGCCCTAAAAATAGGCATTTCATATTCTATTCTTTTTGTTACATATTTATAAATTTACAATTTATTTGTACAAAATTAATGTATTTAAAAAAAAACTTCGCTTATAATAAAGTGATTTTAATAAAATTGCTACGTTAATGCTATTAATAGAGTAATTATTAGAAAAACTTTTCAATATGGTCATCATATTTTCATGGGAGGAAGAGATGAAGGACGAATTAGTAGAACGGATTGAAAATAATCCTAAATACCAAGAGCTAGTTGAGAAAAAAAATAGCCTCGGTATTAAATTAGGGGTATTTGTACTTGTAATGTTTTATGCATATATTTTAACAATTGCATTTAACAAGGAGCTTTTAGCAACAAAAATCGGAGATGGTGTTACAACCGTAGCATTTCCTATTGCATTAGCAATCTTAGTAATTAGTTTTATCACAACAATCATTTACGTACGAAAAGCAAATGGTGAGTTTGAAGATTTAAACGAAGAAATTAAGAAAGATGTAAAGGATCTAGTGTAATGTTACGAATATTAGCGATTATCTCAATTTTTGCCATCGCTGCTTTTGCAGCAGGTGATGCAACGTTTGAAGCAACTAAAAGAGAACTTAATATTCCTGCAATTATTATGTTTTTTGCTTTTATTGTTTTCACGTTAGGTTTAACAGTTTGGGCTGCAAGAAGAACAAAGTCTGCATCTGATTTCTATACAGCAGGTGGAGGAATTACAGGTTTCCAAAATGGTTTAGCAATTGCAGGTGACTACATGAGTGCTGCTGCTTTCCTTGGTGTATCTGGACTTATCTATTTAAAAGGTTACGATGGTGTTATTTATGCAGTATCTTTCCTTGTTGGTTGGCCAATTATTCTTTTCTTCATGGCTGAGAAATTAAGAAACTTAGGTAAATTTACATTTGCAGATATTGCGGCATATCGACTTGGGCAAAAAGAGATTCGAACCCTTGCAGCATTTGGTACAATTTCAGTTGTAGTTTTATACCTAATTGCACAAATGGTAGGAGCTGGTAAACTGATTCAAGTACTTTTTGGTATGGAGTATGAGTACGCAGTTATTTTAGTTGGTGTTATGATGATTATTTATGTAACTTTTGGTGGGATGCTAGCAACTACTTGGGTTCAAATCATTAAAGCATGTTTACTTTTAACTGGTGTATCATTTATGGCCATTATGGTTCTTTACCAATTTGGGTTTAACTTTGAATCATTAGCTTCAACGGCAGCTAATAACCACACAGCAGGTGAGTCAATCTTAGCACCAGGTGGATTTATTTCTGATCCTATTTCAGCTATCTCACTTGGTATGGCACTTATGCTTGGTACTGCTGGTCTTCCACACGTACTTATGAGATTCTTTACGGTTGGAAATGCACGAGAAGCTAGAAAATCTGTTGTTTACGCAACTGGATTTGTTGGTTACTTCTGGATCATTATTACTATTGTTGGGCTAGGAGCTATTGCATTCTTAAATTCACCAGAAGGTTCACAATACTTTGTAGATGGTAAACTGTTCGGTGGAAATAATATGGCATCAATTCACTTATCACATATGTTAGGTGGAAACGCATTCTTAGGATTCATTTCTGCGGTTGCATTTGCAACAATTTTAGCAGTTGTATCGGGTCTGACTTTAGCAGGAGCATCTGCAATTTCACATGACCTTTACTCAAATGTAATTAATCCTGATGCAACAGATGAGCAAGTTGTTAAAATTTCACGAATCACAGTTGTTATTGTTGGTTTAGTAGGTGTTATTTTAGGTATTGCCTTTGAATCACAAAACATTGCCTACATGGTTGGATTAGCATTTGGTATTGCAGCATCTGCAAACTTCCCAATTCTTTTCCTATCAATTTACTGGAGTGGATTAACAACAAGAGGTGCTTTCTTAGGTGGTCTTGCTGGTTTACTTACAGCAATAACACTAGTAATTATTGGACCAATTGTATGGGTACAAATTTTAGGAAATGCAGAAGCATTATTCCCTTATAAACACCCAGCATTATTCTCTGTTACTGTAGCATTCCTTGGTATTTGGTTCTTTTCTAAAACAGATAACTCTCAAAGAGGTCGAGATGAAAAAGAATACTTTAGAGCACAAAATGTTCGAGCAAATACAGGTATCGGTGCAGAAGGTGCAGTTGATCACTAAAACAAAGTTTTTACACTTTGTTAATATAACCTAAAAACATAGGTTATCACCCAAAAAAACTTGGGATTAAACTATCAAAGGAGTTATCTCCTTTGATAGTAAACTACAGAACATAAAAATCAAAATGTTTCTCAAAAAAAACATATTTTTTTTAAATTTTCTTTCAAAAAATAATAACAATATTATTCACTTTTAGTTAAACTTATTAATAACAACTGCTTATAAATTAAGTAGAAAAAACATAAAAGAGTGCCTATGAGTTTATTAGAAATCACTACGTTTATTAAGTCTATCCACCCCTTTGAAAACTTGAGCCGTTCGCAACTTGATGAGTTTGCAGATAATCTTGACATTGTCTACTTTAAAAAAGATGAAACCATCCAAAAACAAGGAGAAGAACCTGCTTCTCTTTTTTTTATTATCAAAGGATTAGTTCAAGAAAAAATTGATGAAGAAGTGAGTTCGATTTTTTCAACCAATGAGTTTTTTGATCCTATTTCACTAGTAGAAAACTACTCAAAGCACAGTTTTGTATGTGCTCAAGAGACAATTTGTTATGCACTACCTCGAAAAATCTTTGTAAAAACTTTACATGAAAACCCAACCTTAGAGAGTTTTTTCTTTCAAAGTATTTCACAAAAACTTAATGCTAATATTAATAATGAAAAAGATAAAGAACTTGCCAACCTAATGGTTGCAAAAGTCAAAGATGCAAATGTTCATAGAGCGGTTATTGTGCCCTTTGATACTTCAATTTTTGATGCAGTTACGACTATCAAAAAAGAGAAGGTTCCAACTCTGCTTTTAAAAGATGATGAGAATAATATACATATTGTAACGGACTCTGATTTTAGAGAAAAAGTTATCTTAAATCGTATGGATTTTGATGATAACGTTGGACAACTTTCTAATCCAGTCAATATGTATGTGAGTGAAAATGACTTTTTATTTAATGCTCAACTGCTTATGACAAAACATGGGTTTAAACGTATGGTAGTCAAAAACAGTGAAGAAGAAATTTGTGGAATCATTGACCAAATTTCACTCTCTTCTTTCTTTGCAACACACACATTCTCAGTCTCTAATGAGATTGACAAAGCAGAAACCTTAGAAGAGCTAAAAGTTGCATCGTTGAGTTTTACAAAGATTATTAAATCTCTGAATGCAAAAGGAGTAAAGGTCGACTTTATCTCAAAACTTATTAACCAACTCAACCGAAAAGTTATGGACAAACTCTTTAAAAAACTCGCACCTGAAGGGTTGATTGGGAAATCGTGTTTAGTGGTTATGGGAAGTGAAGGTCGAGGAGAACAGATACTCAAAACTGACCAAGACAATGCCCTAATTATAGCAGATGATTGTGAAGTAAGTGATGAAGAGATTTTAAAATTCACTCACGAATACACCGAAACACTTGTAGACTTTGGATTCCCTCGATGTGATGGAAATATTATGGTTAATAACCCATACTGGTGTCGTAGACATAAACCATTTAAAGACTTAATTACTGAGTGGATTACTAAACCAAGTGGCGATAATTTTATGAACCTAGCAATTTTTTATGACGCAATTGCAGCATCAGGGAACAGAGAGTTACTCACATCTTTAAAAGAACATATTTTTAAAATTGGTTCAACGTCTGCTAGTTTCTTCATGCATTTTGCAAAAATTATCATGGATTTTAACGTTCCGTTAGGATTCTTTGACGGTTTTGTTTTCGACTCAAAAGATAAAGAGCATGATAATGAAATTGATATTAAAAGAGGTGGGATTTTTATCCTTGTTCAAAGTATTCGAACGTTAGCTTTAGAGCATAAACTCATGAGAGCAAATACTCTAAAACGAATCAATGACTTAAAAGAGTTAGGAGAACTTGAAGAGGAGTTTGCCTCAGAATTGACAGAGGCATTTAACTTTTTAAATACGCTGAAGCTCAAATCAAATTTAGAAAAACTAGATGCTGGTCAAACAATTGATAACTATATTAATCCTGAAAATTTAACAACTATGGAAAAAGATCTACTTAAAGATAGTTTTAAAATCATTAATAAGCTTAAGAAAAAGCTTGAACATCATTATAAGTTGAATTATGTTTAGAAGTATCAATAACTACTTTAATAAACGAAACCTCAAAGATGAACGATATCTTTATCTTTTTGATAAACCAACACAAGGTGAATATATCTGTTTTGATTGTGAAACAACAGGGTTAAGTGTTCAAAAGGATGATATTATCTCTATTGGTGCTGTTTTAATCAAAGACAATACCATTGTTGCTTCAAAAAAGTTTGTAAAGTTTGTTAAACCAGAAACTAGCATCCAAGAAGAGGCAATCAAAGTACACCATATTAGAGAGATGGATTTAGAAGAGGCTGAAAAGATTGATGATGTTCTTGAAGAGTTTTTGCAGTTCATTGGCAACCGTGCTCTTGTGGGTTACTTTCTTGAATTTGATGTTGCAATGGTCAACAAATATATCAAAAATAGTTTGGGGATTAAACTTCCCAATAAGGTTATTGAAGTCTCTGCTATTTATCATGATTACAAGATTGAGAAAATTCCTCAAAGTAATATTGACTTACGATTTGATACAATAATGCAAGACCTAGCCATTCCAAAACTGGGTAAACATGATGCACTCAACGATGCAATTATGACTTCAATGATGTTTTTAACACTTAAAAATAAACCAAAGGTTAAAATTCCCTAACCTTTGGCTAACACAATTTTGACATATCTTTGACATGCGCTTATGGTATACTACTGCAAAATATTGCATAAAAGGACGCAAATGTTAGTACTCGTTTTAAACGCAGGAAGCTCATCACTTAAATATCAACTTATGAATCCAGAAACTGCTGAAGTAAAAGCAACAGGATTATGTGAACGTATCGGAATTGATGGAAAACTTGTTCATGAAGCCAATGACGAAAAAATTAAACTTGATGTTACAATGCCAACGCATAAAGAGGCAATTGAGATTGTTATTGAGACATTAACTCAAGGTGAAGGAAAAGTCATTGATTCAATTGAAGAGATTCAAGCAATTGGACATAGAGTTGTACATGGGGGAGAATACTTTAACAGTTCAGTCATAGTTAATGATGATGTTATTTCAAAACTAAAAAAGCTCATTCCTTTAGCACCACTACACAATCCTGCAAATATCATGGGAATGGAGATCGCACAACAAATTCTACCAGGTAAACCAAATGTGGCTGTATTTGATACTGCTTTCCACCAAACAATGCCTGCAAGTTCATATATGTATGCTGTTCCTTATGAAGATTATAAAAATCATGGAGTAAGAAAATATGGATTCCATGGAACAAGTCACTACTATGTCTCTAATGAAGCTAAAAAGATGCTCAATAAAGAGGACTCAAAAGTTATTGTATGTCACTTAGGAAATGGTTCTTCTGTGTGTGCAGTTCGAGATGGAAAGTCTATTGATACTTCTATGGGACTAACTCCTTTAGAGGGACTTATTATGGGAACACGTTCTGGAGACATTGATGCAGGAGTACTTTCATATCTTATGGAGAAAAAAGATATGAGTGCACAAGAAACGGTCAACTACCTCAATAAAAAATCAGGTCTTTTAGGTGTTTCTGGTATCAGTTCAGACTTAAGAGAGATTATTGAAGCATGTGAAAATGGTGATGAAAGAGCAAAAACAACAATTGATATGAAATGTAATCGTATCAAAAAATATATCTGTTCATATGCAGGAATGTTAGAAGGTGTGGATGCTGTATGTTTCACCGCTGGTATTGGTGAAAATGCCGACCTAATTCGAGAAAAAGTATGTTCTGGATTGGAGTTTATGGGAATTGAAATTGACGAAGACAAAAACAAAGTTAGAAGTGATGAAAATAGAGAAATCAATTCTGACAATTCAAAAACAAAAATCTACGTTATTCCTACAAATGAAGAGTATGTTATCGCAAACGATACGTACAAATTAACAAAAGCCTAAGTGCTTTTGTTAATAGAACATCATGTACAAAAGTTGTACATTTTACACTTTTCCACTCTCTAAAATCTTTTATTTATCCTCTATTTTATTACGAAACTTCCCATCTTAAATTTTTATTTTTATATATGTAGATTTTATGTATCTTTTTGAAATGTTTGACTAAAATATTCAGTACACAAGATTAAAAAAAGGGTGAAGCTACACTAATGCTACACTCCTTATTTATAATCTGTCACTCATAAAAGCAGAAAGGATATATGAATGGGTTTAATTGATAGTATTAAAGAAAATGCTAAAAAAGAGCTAAGAACGATCGTTCTTCCAGAATCAGAGGACGAGAGAGTATTAAAAGCTACTGAGATAGTATTAAATGATAAAACAGCAAATGTTGTACTTATTGGTAACGAAGATACAATCAAAGCTGATGCTGCATCATGCGGAGCGAATATTGAGGGAGCTACGATTATTGATCCAAAGAAATTTGACAATATTGATGCATATGTAAATGAGCTTGTTGAACTTAGAAAATCTAAAGGTCTTTCTAAAGAAGATGCAACTGAAATCATGACAACTGAGCCAAGATTCTTTGGTTGTATGATGGTTAGATTAGGTGATGCTGATGGATTAGTAGCAGGTTCAAACTCTGCAACTGCTGACGTATTAAGAGCAGCTATTCAAGTAATTAAAACTGCTCCTGGTGTTAAAACTGTATCTTCAGCATTCGTAATGGAAACAGCTGACGGTCAATTTGGAGACAATGGTTTAATTCTTTTTGCAGATTGTGCAGTTAACCCAGAACCAAACGCAGAACAATTAGCTGATATTGCGCAGTCAACTGCTGCAACTGCTGCATCTGTTGTTGGTTTAGAGCCACGAGTTGCTATGTTATCATTCTCAACAATGGGAAGTGCAAAACACCCACTAGTAGACAAAGTACAAAATGCAGTTCAAATCTTAAAAGATAGAAATGTTGACTTTGCATTTGATGGTGAGATGCAAGCAGATGCTGCAATCGTTGAAGCAATTGGTAAGAAAAAAGCACCAGACTCAAAAGTAGCTGGAACTGCAAATGTTCTTGTATTCCCAGACTTACAAGCAGGTAACATCGGATATAAATTAGTTCAAAGATTTGCAAAAGCTGATGCACATGGACCAATCGTACAAGGTTTAGCAAAACCAGTAAATGATTTATCAAGAGGATGTTCCGTAGAGGACATTTCAAACTTAGTTGCTATCACTGCAACTCAAGCTTAAAAATTAAACACTAAATAAGGGAGAAAATATATGTTAGTATTCATTTTAAATGCAGGAAGTTCGTCATTAAAGTATCAATTAATGAACCCAATCAACAAAGAGGTTTTAGCAGTAGGGATTTGTGAAAGAATCGGAATCGATGGTGTTTTAAAACACGAATTTGGTGATGACAAAAAAATCAAAGTAGAAACTGCAATGCCTACACATAAAGAGGCGATTGAGTTAGTATTAAAAACGTTAACTGATGGTGAAGGTAAAGTTATTAGTTCTGTTGATGATATCGAAGCTATTGGACACAGAGCAGTACACGGTGGAGAAGAATTCGCTGGTTCTGTAATGGTAACTGATGCAGTAATTAACAAAATGAAAGAGTTAATTCCTTTAGCTCCTTTACATAACCCTGCAAACATCATGGGTATGGAAATTTGTCAAGACTTAATGCCAGGTAAGCCAAATGTAGCTGTATTTGATACTGCTTTCCACCAAACTATGCCTGACTATGCATTTATGTACCCACTTCCATATGACCAATACACAAGAAATGGTGTAAGAAAATATGGTTTCCACGGAACTAGCCACTTCTTCGTATCTGAAGCTGCAAGAGAAATGTTAGACAAAAAACACAACACAAGAGTAATCGTATGTCATTTAGGTAACGGTTCTTCTGTATCTGCTGTATTTGATGGTAAATGTATTGATACATCTATGGGTCTTACTCCTGTTCAAGGTCTTATGATGGGAACAAGATCAGGTGACATTGGTGCGGGTGCAATCCAGTACATGATGGAAACTGATGGTTTATCAATCAAAGAAATGTTAGATGTACTTAACAAAAAATCTGGAATCGTTGGTATCTCTGAAAAATCTTCTGACTTAAGAGAAGTATTAGAAGGTATGGATGAAGGTGATGACAAATGTAGATTAGCAGTTGATATGATTGCTTACATTATCAAAAAATACGTTGGTTCATACGCAGCAGCACTTGATGGTGTTGACGCATTATGTTTCACAGGTGGTATTGGTGAAAATGCTGCATTAATCAGAGAAAAAGTATGTTCTGGTTTAGATTACATGGGACTTAACATTGATCCAACTAAAAATAACAAAAGATCAGGTGAGGCAAGAGACATTTCTACAAATGGTTCTAAAGGTCGAATCTTTGTTATTCCTACAAATGAAGAGTATGTTATTGCAAATGATACGTACAAAATCGTTAAGGGTATTGACTAGTCATTACCTCTTACACTTTGTAAGATATAAAAAAAGGGATGAAGTTAATCTTCATCCCTTTTTTATTGCTTCTAAATTTTAATTAACCTTTGTACAGCTATTAATTGAACTATCATAGATATAATTTTTTAAAAACTGAACACCTAACTCCTCCATATTTTTTGTAACTACTTCATTAGCATTAGATGAACTTGGTACATAATGTAAATATGATATAAAAGTATTTTTGGAACTATTTTCCGTATCAATTGTTTTAGTGTATTCTACTGTATAATAAAACTCATCATATGCCGGATGAGTCATTAATCCTTTAAACCAAAAACCATTAGTCCCTTCTCCATTATTGCCTATAATAGTGTTACTATCTTCATAGGTTTGTAAAAACTCTTTTTTTGCATAACCAACAAAATGAACTAAATAAGATGTATCCGTAAACATTAAATTTGAGTGATCTACAGGATCTGTTGGCTCATTTGTGCGTCTAGCTACAAGATTTCCAGTTATGACCTGTTCTATATTATCAGCTGCACCTAAATAATGAACATAGTTTAATTTGATCCCATTTTCATTATAATAACGAAATACTCTTTTATAAATTGGCTTCCCATCAATCCATTTTTTATTTGTTCTAACCTCATTTAATGATAGACTTTCGGTCTCAAAATTATCACTATGTACTAAACTCTCCAGATTATTAGAGAAACTATAACTTTTCACACACTCTTGTGTTTGATTACCTTCACTATCAGTTAAAACCAACATATAATCGGCATATAAAGATAATGAACTCAATATACTTAATATCCCTAAACTTAAAACTTTTTTCATTTATTTCTCCTTTTATTTTATAGTACTGTCGTCACAGTTTCTGTCATACTTTATTCTCTTTTTTTATTCAATAATCTAATCTATTATTGAGGTTTTTCACAACTATCTAATAAAGAATCATAAGAGTAACCTTCTAAAAATTGAACTCCTTTTTCTTTTAAATCAATAGTTTTAACTTCATCATTCTGTGAAGAGCTTGGTATATAATGTAAATAGGATTTAAAACTATTTGATGCAGAAGTTACTGAATCATTTGGTTTAGTATATTCAAATACAACATAGACATTTTCTTTAGGCCATTCTGCAGGCCAATTTGTATTCATACGAACCTCTTTTGTATCAATACGATAATCAACCTGTACGTACCAAATATCTGTATTTAAACCTTCTCTTCTATAGTTTGGGTTAATCATAACGATATCATCAGTTATCACAGTTTCCATATCTATATTATTAGCAAAAGCAATCCAAGCATCTTTTCCCGCATTATAAGAACGTACATCCTCTATAAAAAAAACTCTTCTGTAAATTGGCTTTCCGTCAACCCATGTTTTATTTGTTAATGTTTCATCTAGAGAGAAACTTTCATTTGTCAAACCGTTTTGCCGGGATATACTCTCTAAATTATTAGAGAAACTATAACTCTTTATACATTCTTGGGTTTGATTTCCTGATTCATCAATCAACACTAATTTATAATCTGCTTGCACATTTATTAGTATCAATACTAATATTCCTAGAATTCTGTTCATCTTTTTCCTTTTATATTAAAGTATTTGATTATAATTTTAGATAATAGTCGTCACAGTTTCTGTCACAAAAATAGATAACTCGAAAAAATTTAAAAGAAAAGTATTAAAAAAGAGGGGGGGGCTAGTTTAAAGCTCTTTAACATACTATTTAAAATAAGATAAAGAGCTAAATTTGTTTTTAATTAGTAGGCTTTCAATCCATTGGAAAAATGTACTGAAAAATTTGAAACTGCTTCATTGATAATTTTATCCATAAATTTTTCAAACTTATCCTCTTTTGTCCACACAGGATTTTTTACATCACTTAATTGATACAATGCTTCTTGAGCAAGACTCATAGTTCCTACCTCATCAATTAACCCTACTTTTTGTGCTTGTCGTGCAGTAAAGATATGAGCATCTGCAAACTCTTCATGTTTTGTTTTATCAAGTTTTCGAGCAGTTGCCACATCAGTAATAAACATATCATAGGTATCATTAATCACTTTTTCAAGCTCTTCTTTTTCATAAGCTTTCCAGTCTCGTGTAGGTGTTCCTGCTTCTTTGAATCGCCCTGCTTTTACAGTTTGAGTAGCAACACCAATTTTTTCCATCAGTTCTTCAAGGTTTGTTCCTTGGAAAATAACTCCAATAGAACCCACCATACTTCCTGGATTTGCGATGATTTTATTGGCATAAATAGAAGCATAATAACTTCCACTTGCCATAATACCACTAGCATATGCAACTACGGGTTTTTTTGCCACTAACTCTTTAATAGCATAGGTTAACTCTACAGAAGGAGCAACTGCACCACCAGGAGAGTTTACTTCAAGTAAAACACCTTTGATGTTTTTATTTGATTTTGCTTCATCAATTTTTTCTAAAACTGTTTTTACATCTAAAATTGGACCAACTAACTCTATTTTTTGTAGATTTGCTCCACTATTCATCTCTTTTACAGCTACATCATCTGAACCTACAACAAAATAGATGATGGTTAAAAAAACAACCGTTTTAAAGTATTTCGTAATAAAATCCAAAATAGCAATAACGGGAGTAAATAGTGTTTTAAAAAAATCAAACATTTTCACCTCCTATAAAGACTCTCTCTACCTCTTTTGTATGAAGAATGACATGGGTTGCCACACTTTCTTCTTCATCAACATGATTTGGTAAATTCAGTGCAATAATATCTGCATCATACCCTTTAACCAAAGAACCTTTATTTAGTCCTAATGCTTTTGCACCATTTTTAGTGGCACTTACCAGTAACTCTTTAGCAAATTCGTTTACTTCTTGCGTTTCATGTATCATGAGCGCATTTCTTAATTCATCAAACATAGATAAAGAGTTATTTGAACTCAATCCATCTGTTCCTATGGAATAAGGGGCTTCAACCTTTGAAAGGTCAAGTTTACTGTTATTTAGAAGTCTATTAGAGGTAGGACAGTGATTAATAACTGCACCTAAGCTTTTTATCTTTTCTAAATCTTTTTCACTTGCTTCCACACAGTGTGTAAAAGAAAGGGTTTTCATTTGACTAAATTGATTTAAAAACTCCATGGGTTTTGTAACAGCTGTCTCTTGACCTAAAAAGTTTTTAAAAAACTCTAAAAAACTTCCTTGGTCTTTATGTAACCATTCAAACTCTTCTGGTGATTCTAAAAAGTGAGAACTCAAAGCTAACTCATCTTCACGTGCAATTTTTAAAACTTCTCGTAATAAAAAAGGATGCACGGAGTATGGTGAGTGTATAGCAATAGCAGGAATAAAATTTTGACTTAAATACCCTTTTGCTTCATTGAGTCTGCTTTTAAAGTCTGCAAAAAGTGTATCGACCATATCCCCTTTACTTCCAATAACTTCAGCAAAAAAGACAGTGTTTATTGGACTTTGCACGCACGCTTTTAAATCGTGAGAATAAGATGAAATTGCACCAATAGTCGTCGTACCACTTCGTAGCATATCATCAAGTTTTTCACCCATTAAAGCAGTTGTTGCTTTTTCAACTAAAACATCCCGTGAAGCAATCACTGAGTTTAGCCATTGCATAAAGTTACCGTATTGTAACGTTGTCGTGTTAGACGAAAACTCTAAATGTACATGAGAGTTAATAAGTCCTGGCATTAAAACAGAGTTAGTCCCTAAATCTTGAACAGCAATATTTGGATATTTTTCCTCAATAAAGCTAATCTCACCCACATCGATAATACTGTTATCAAAAACAATAGCACCATCTTTTATAATGGTACTGCTGTCATCACACGTTATCAGCCATGAGGCTTTAAAAATTTTCATTAAGCTTCTTGTTGTTGCTTAGCTTCTTGCATTGCTTTTACTTCATTAATAATTTGTGTTAATGAAATAAGTCCTAAGTGGTAACCAAATGGTCCAAATCCAGCAATAACACCAGTTGAACTAGCAGCGGTAATTGATTTTTGTCGGAATTCTTCTCTTTTATAGATATTTGAAATATGTACTTCTACTGTTGGTAAATTAACTGCTGCTAATGCATCTCTAATTGCAATTGAAGTGTGTGTGTATGCCGCTGGGTTAATGATGATACCATCAACTTCACCTAAACACTCTTGCACTTTATCAACAATTTCACCCTCTAAGTTTGATTGAAAGAATTCTAACTCAACACCATTTTGTGCTGCACTTGCTTTCATTTGCTCATGAATTTGTTCTAAGCTCATTGGTCCGTAAATATTTTGTTCTCTTACCCCTAAAAGGTTTAGATTTGGACCTTGAATTACTGCGATTTTCATATTATATTTCCTTTTTAAATCAAGAGCTTATCAATTGCTCTTTTGTATAATTTTTGGCTATGATTATATTCAAATTTTAGTTAAACTTTATCAGGCTTTATTATTAATGCCCTTTAGATTTTACTACTTTTGATAATTTTTTATAAATTGGCATAAAAAGTAGTAATCATTTAGAAAGGTTCATTAGTAAATTTAGGGCCATTTAATAGGAAATTATATGAACAACTTTATACTTAAAAATGAAAATGCAATCTATTATGAATGCGGTTACTCATGTGACAATGTTATTTATCTTAATTTAGGAAAAGAGTCCTTTTTTATCACCGATGCGCGTTATACTATTGAAGCACAAGATCACGTAAAAAATGCAAAAGTTATAGAGAGCTCAAACTTAATTGAAGCGGCACAAAAAGTCATTAAAAAATCTAAAGTAAAAAAAATCATCTTTGATGGTAATGACTTTAGTTACGATTCATTTACTAAACTTACCGAAAAATTAAAAGCAAAATTTGTCAATGAACCAAGCTTTTCCCAAAAAAAACGTATGATAAAAAGTGATGATGAGATTACGATTTTACACAAAGCGGCAAAACTAGGACGACAAGGCTTTAAAGAGTTTGCAAAATACGTACGAAAAAATGGATTTGAAGCCACTGAAAAATTCCTCTTTTTTAAAGCCACTGAAAAAATGAGTCAGGTGGGAAAACTAGGAC
This sequence comes from Arcobacter sp. EP1, assembly GCA_001655195.1. GTDB lineage: Bacteria > Campylobacterota > Campylobacteria > Campylobacterales > Arcobacteraceae > Arcobacter_A. The sequence goes on along the minus strand of LPNY01000139.1, from coordinate 128,854 downwards.
TTAGTTTTGAACCTATTGTTGCAATTAATGCAAATGCGGCTAAACCTCATGCCCTACCAACAGGAAAAAAACTTCACAAAGATGACTTGTTGCTTATGGATGCAGGTGTAAAATATAAACGATATTGTAGTGATAGAACCTGTGTGAGTCATGTTGACTTTGAACACTTTAACTTTAAACGTGAACAAACCTTTAAAAAGAAAAAACATCAAAAAATTTATGATATTGTTTTAAAAGCACAATTAAATGCCATCGATAATGCCCGAGTAGGAATGAAAGCCAGCGAAATTGACAACTTAAC
>LPNY01000139.1:31423-128515 GCA_001655195.1 Arcobacter sp. EP1 | reverse complement strand
TGAAGAGGCTGGTTTTGGAAAAGAGTTTGTTCATAGTACAGGTCACGGGGTTGGACTTGATATTCATGAGTACCCATTTATTAACTCAAAATCTGATGTTATTATTGAAGACAATATGGTTTTCACCATAGAACCAGGTATTTATTTACCGAATGAATTTGGTGTGCGTATTGAAGACACAGTTGCCATGATAAATGGAAAAGCTGTTATACTATAATACTTGATAAAATTACTCAATATTAATTTTTACGCTCAAATGAGTTGTTTCAAATCCATACTATAATAGTATGGATTTATTTTTAAGGAAAATATGAAAAAAAAATTAACCTCGAAACTAACCCTATATAATACAAGTAATTTCCCACGATTTATTAAAAGTAGATCTAGTAAAAAATATCATGTAACTATCGGTATTGGGGGAAATATTGGAAATGTAAAAAAAAGATTTGATAAATTATTCTTATCATTGCAGCACGATACTCGGTTTGATATTTTAAGTACTTCTGAGCTTCTTCTTAATCCACCCTTTGGATTTTTGGAGCAAAATGATTTTTTAAATGGTATAATTACGCTCAAAACTAATTTAAGTCTTAACGATTTTTTTAAATCCATGCAGAGACTTGAAAACAGATATGGAAGAAAGCGATCCTTTCAAGATGCGCCTAGAACCTTAGATATAGATATAATATTTTTTGCGAACAAAAAAATAAATACCAAAAAATTAATTATTCCACATAAAGACTGGGCAAATAGAGAATCAGTGACTATTCCTTTAAAACGTATGATTAAGAACATGTAATTGTTCTTTTGATTTTTACAGCAATAAGCATTTATTACTTAAAAAAATCAAGAAAATAAAATGAAATATATAAAATTTACAAAAAATAACATCTATCACAGTAGTTATTATTTTGTTAAATTATTCTTTAGAAGGTAGATAATGAAAAAAAAAGTAGTTGTAGGTATGTCGGGTGGTGTGGATTCCTCTGTTACTGCAATGCTCTTAAAACAACAAGGATATGAGGTAATAGGCTTATTTATGCGTAACTGGGAGTATGGTATTGAAGGTAGCCAATGTCCTAATCGTATCGAGTTTGAAGATGCAAAAAAAGTAGGAAAACAAATAGGAATAGAAGTCAAAGGTAAAGACTTTGTGGAAGAATACAGAACTAAAGTATTTGATATATTCTTAGATGGTCTAAAAAAAGGACTTACTCCAAATCCAGATATACTTTGTAATCGAGAGATTAAATTCAATGTATTTTTAAATGAAGCCAAAAAAATGGGTGCTGATATGATTGCAACTGGTCATTATGCCAAAGTATCAAAACATAATGATCATTACGTACTTGACACTCCAAAAGATGATTCAAAGGATCAAACCTATTTCTTGCATGCACTATCTAGTGAACAACTTTCTTATGCTATGTTTCCACTAGCAGATTTAACAAAAAAAGAAGTGAGAGAAATAGCAAAAGAAAATAATCTTCCAGTGAGTGATAAAAAAGACAGTACAGGAATATGTTTTATAGGTAAACAAAAATTTGATGAATTTATCACACAATATTTAAAAGCCATTCCTGGAGATATTGTAGATGATTCAGGGAAAGTCCTAGGAAGGCACAAAGGACTTGTGTGTTACACACTAGGGCAACGAAAAGGTATTGGTGTTGGTGGTGTTAAAGAAACTGAATTAGCTAATAATATTCACAAGCCATGGTATGTAGCAAAAAAAGATATGACAAATAATACATTAACTATTGTACAAGATGGCAATCACCCCTTACTAATGAGCCAAAATGTGGAAGCAAGTCATATGCACTGGGTACTTGAAACTGCACCAAAAATTGGTGAAAAATTAATGGCACAAGTGCGTTATCGACAGCAAAAGCAAGCGTGTACAGTAAAAGAAATCAATGAAGATAAAGTCATCGTTGAATTTGACAATGCTCAAAGAGCTGTAACCTTAGGACAAAGTCTTGTTTTATATGATGGGGATTACTGTTTGGGTGGCGGATTTATAAGTGATTACAATTAATATGGTATAATCCCGCTTTTTACTAACCTTTACACAATGAACTTTTAGACAATTGCGTAAAGATTAGTGATTCAATACGGAAGAAAGCGATCCTTTCAAGATACGCCTAAAACCAAGAATTAGCTATCATATTTTTAATGATAAAAAATAAACTATAGGGATATTAACACTCCTTATAGCAATTGGGCAAATAGAGAATCAGTGATTATTCCTTTAAAAGAAATAAAGGACAATTATAATGAGCAAAAAAGTATGTGTAGGTATGAGTGGAGGAATTGATTCGTCAGTTACTGCTTATATGCTACAACAAGAAGGTTACGAAGTTGAAGGAATCTACCTAAAGCTTCACGATAGAACTGATGGATACCACGAAGCAAACATTGGTCATATTGAAAATGTTACCAAATTTTTAGATATTAAATATCACGTATTAGATTTGACAGATAAATTTGGTGAAGAGGTATATGACTATTTTGTAAGTTCATACATAGATGGAACAACTCCAAACCCTTGTGTAAAATGTAACCGTCAAATTAAATTTGGTGCAATGCTTGATTTTGCAAAAGAGTTAGGGGCAGAATTTTTAGCAACAGGACATTACGCTAAAACGGATGGTGAATTTATCTATGAAGCCGATGATAAATCAAAAGACCAAAGTTACTTCTTATCGCAAGTGGATAAAGATTCATTAAAATTTATGATGTTTCCTCTAAGCACATACAAAAAAGAAGATATCGTAAAATTTGGTGCAAATCTTGGTGATACCTACAGAAAAATCACTGAAAAAAATGAATCCCAAGAAATCTGTTTTGTTGATACAGTCTACACTGACGTCATTCAAAAACATGCAGATATCGATGTTCCAGGAGATGTTCTTGATGAAAATGGCAATGTTATTGGAACACACAAAGGGTACATGCATTATACCATTGGTAAACGTCGTGGATTTATAGTTCATGGGGCACACGACCCTCATTTTGTTACTAAAATCAATCCTGAAAACAATACCATTGTTGTTGGTAAAAAACCAGCATTAGAGATCAATCAAGTCTTAGCAGATACACTTAATATGTACATCCAAGACAAAGAGTTTGAGGCTCATGTAAAACTAAGATACCGTTCAGTTTCAACACCCTGTCACGTTAAAATTGAAGCAGATAAAGCAATCATTACTCTAGATGAACCCGCATTTGGTGTTGCTTCTGGTCAGCTTGCTGTTTTTTATGACAAAGACAAAGTACTTGGGTCTGCTTGGATTCAAGCCACTGAATAGTTTAGGAATCTTTCCTAAACTACTCTTCTACATTTATAAAATCTTTTGCCTATATATTAGAAAAAATTCACACGTTAAGACAACTTTTTTTAACTAATCCACAAATAAGTCCTTTTTAGATAAAATCGCAATAATAATTACAACAACTTAAGGAAAATAAATGAGCGGGTATAGACTTTTTAGTGGGACTGCAAATCCAGAATTTGCAAAAAAAGTAGGGAAATATCTAAATGTAGAAATTGGTGAAGCGACAGTAAAAAAATTTAGTGATGGTGAAATCTCTGTACAAATTACTGAGAGTGTGAGAGGAATGGATGTTTTCTTAATCCAACCAACCTGTGCACCAGCAAATGAACACTTAATGGAACTCTTAATCATGGTTGATGCACTTAAACGTTCAAGTGCAAAATCAATTACAGCAGTAGTACCATACTACGGATATGCTCGACAAGATAGAAAAGCAGCACCTCGTGTTCCAATCACTGCGAAACTTACAGCAGATTTACTTGAAGCAGCAGGAATTAATAGAGTTATTACCATTGATTTACATGCAGCTCAAATCCAAGGATTCTTTAATATCCCTGTTGATAACTTATTTGGTTCAATTTTATTTGTTGACCATATTAAAGCTAAAAAATTAAAAAATCCAGTTATTGCTAGTCCAGATATTGGTGGTGTTACACGAGCTCGAAGTTATGCAGGAAAATTAGGTTATGACTTAGTAATTGTTGATAAAAGAAGAGAAAAAGCCAATGAATCAGAAGTGATGAATATCATTGGTGATGTAGAAGGTAAAGACGTAATCTTAGTAGATGATATGGTTGATACCGCTGGAACATTAGTAAAAGCAGCTTCAGTATTAAAGAAAATGGGTGCAAACTCGGTAATGGCATGTTGTACACATGGTGTTTTAAGTGGTCCAGCGTATGAACGATTAAGTGAAGGTGAGTTAGATGAACTTATCGTTTCTGATACTATTCCATTAGCGCAAGACCATGAAAAAATTACTGTATTAACTGCATCACATATTATTGGTGAAACTATTCGCAGAGTGCACAATAATGAGTCTGTAAATAGTATCTTTATTGCGTAAATAAGTGACACTTTTAACGTTTTTTTATTACTAAAAAATGATTTAAGTAAAAATTGAATATAATAACAAAAATTATAAAAAGGAATCCGCAATGAAAAAAATTATCCTTTCAAGTTTAGTATGTGCATCTATGATGTTAGCAGCTGACAATGGGTACAAGTACGAAATCACTCCACTCATTGGTGGTACATATACTGAAGGTAATATGAACCTAGACAGAAACTATGCAAATGCTGGTTTAAGTGTTGGCGCAAACTTAGAAGACTCTATGTTTGATCAAGTTGAAATTGGTTTTTTACAATCTGTTGAAGATGTAGATTATAGAAATAGTACAAGAGATACTGGTGTTACTCGATTCTTTACAAACTTAGTAAAAGAGTACTCTTTAACTGAAAACTCTGCTATTTATGCACTTATTGGTGCAGGTATTGAATTATACGAAGATGAAGCATTTGATAACGAAAATGGACTATTTGGAAACTACGGTGTAGGATACAAATACACATTAGATAACGGTATGGCTTTAAAAGCTGACCTAAGACACTTAATTGAAACTGACCACGGTGATAATAACTTACTTTACACAGTTGGTTTAGCAATTCCATTTGGTAAAAAAGCAATGGCTCCAGCTCCTATGCCAGAACCAGCTCCAGTTAAAAAAATGGCTCCAAAAGATACTGATGGTGACGGTGTTTATGATAACATGGATAAATGTCCAAACACTCCAATGGGAGCTAAAGTTGATGTAAATGGTTGTGCTGTATTAGTTGACTTAAAAATCAATTTCGATACTAACTCTGCAGTTGTAAAACCACAATATGACAACAAAGTAAAAGCATTTGCTAACTACATGAAAGATAACAAAACTGTTAAAGCTACAATTGAAGCACATACAGATTCAAGAGCATCTGATGCTTATAACCAAAAATTATCTGAAAGAAGAGCGGCTTCAACTGTTCAAGCTTTAGAAAATTTACAAGTTGATATTTCTCGGCTTAAAGCAAAAGGATATGGTGAGTCTCAACCTATCGCTTCAAACGAAACTGAAGAAGGACGAGCAGCAAACAGAAGAGTTCAAGCAAGAATTGAACGATAATCTTCCACTTTAGATTTTAGGGTTCACCCTAAAATCTACCCGCATTTTCTTCCTTAACAAAACCCTTACTTTTCTTTAGCTATAATCGCGAATAATTATTAAAAATAAAATTTTCAATACTCAATTTAGGATATAACTTGCAAAAATATATTAGAAACTTTAGTATTATTGCTCATATTGACCATGGTAAGTCAACCCTTGCCGATAGAATTATTCAAGAGTGTGGTGCAGTAACTGACAGAGAAATGTCTGCCCAAGTAATGGATACTATGGATATCGAACAAGAGCGTGGTATTACAATCAAAGCTCAAAGTGTACGATTAACCTACATCAAAGATGGACAAACTTATGTTCTAAACCTCATCGACACACCAGGTCACGTTGATTTCTCCTATGAAGTATCCCGTTCTTTAGCATCATCAGATGGTGCACTTCTCATCGTTGATTCAACCCAAGGGGTTGAAGCCCAAACCATTGCAAACGTTTATATTGCATTGGATAACAACCTTGAACTGCTTCCCGTTGTAAACAAAATTGATTTACCAAGTGCTGATCCAGATAGAGTATTAGAAGAGGTTGAAGACGCTATTGGATTAGACTGTACAGAAAACAATCTAATTTCTGCAAAAACAGGGTTAGGAGTACGGGATTTAATTGAATCAATCATTGAAAGAGTTCCACCACCACATGGAAAAGAAGAAGCGCCTACAAAAGCACTGATTTATGACTCATGGTTTGATAACTACCTTGGGGCATTAGCTTTAGTGCGTGTTTATGATGGAAGTATCAAAAAAGGTCAAATGCTTAAAATGATGAATACAAAAGAGGAACATCCTGTTCTAAATCTAATGTATCCACACCCAATCAAACGACAAAATACAACTGAGCTTCAAACAGGTGAAATTGGTATTGTTGTTCTTGGACTTAAAACGCTTGATGGTATTGCAGTAGGTGATACAATGACTGATGCAAAAGTACCAACAGCAGAAGCTATTGATGGATTTGAGCCAGCTAAACCATTCGTATTTGCAGGAATTTACCCAATTGAAACAGACAAATTTGAAGACTTACGAGAAGCCTTAACCAAACTTCAACTTAATGACTCTTCAATCTCATTTGAACCAGAGTCTTCAGCAGCATTAGGTTCTGGATTTAGAACTGGTTTCTTAGGGATGCTTCACATGGAAGTTATCAAAGAGCGATTAGAACGTGAGTTCAACTTAGATCTAATTGCAACTGCACCAACAGTTATTTATGAAGTTCTTAAAAAAGATGGCGAGAGAATTACTATCCAAAATCCATCGGAGTTACCAGAGCCAAACTATATTGAGACAATTTTTGAACCATACGTAAAAGCGACTATTTTAGTACCTGATGAGTTCTTAGGAAATGTTATCAAACTACTTAACGACAAACGTGGAGTTCAAAACAAGATGGACTATTTAGGGAAACGAGTTCTTTTAGATTATGATATTCCTATGAATGAAATCGTTATGGATTTTTATGATAAATTAAAGTCAACAACAAAAGGGTATGCTTCTTTTGATTATGAGCCTATTGCCTTTAGACCAGGTGTGTTACAAAAACTTGATATCAAAGTTGCAGGTGATGTTGTTGATGCATTATCAATTATTGTTCCAGAAAACAAAGCATTAACAAAAGGTCGAGAATTCATCAAAGCCTTAAAAGAGTTAATTCCACGACAACTGTTTGAAGTTGCTATTCAAGCAAGTATTGGATCAACAATTATTGCACGTGAGACTGTAAAATCAACTGGTAAAAACGTAACGGCTAAATGTTATGGTGGAGATATTACGCGGAAGAGAAAGCTTTTAGAGAAACAGAAAGCTGGTAAGAAAAGAATGAAAGCCATAGGAAAAGTCAACGTTCCACAAGAAGCTTTCATGGCAGTTTTAAAGATATAGCGCTTATCTTTTGGCGCATTTCTACGTTGAATTCAAGATTTAAATGCTCACGTACCTTCGTTGTACGCTCCGCTTTAAATCTTGCCTTCGCCTTGAACTTCACTCAAAATCTAACCCCTCTATCTTTAAAATTTAATTATAATTTTTCTTCATTTAATAAATACCACTTAAAAAAGTCTTGACCTTTTTTACTTAACTTAAAATATGAACCACTATCTTCAATAAAACCAAAAGCTCTTGCTTCAGAAAAATCATCCATATTTTGACTACCAAAGCTTTTCGATTCTAATATTTGTTCTTTATTCCTAATAAGATTTTCTAGTTTATTTGATTCAAATATTATCTTAAACTCATCGTCTTGAGAATTTTCACTTTTCTTATTTTTAGCATCACTAAGCTTTAATGTTAAATCATTAATTATTTTATCTTTTTGAAACAACTCCTTGTCCTTAGATAACAACTGTTTTTGTGTCTCAATATCTCCACCTTGTAAAGAAAGGTATTTAGACCAAATAGCTGACGCTAATTGTCCTAATTCAATTTTTCCATAGTCTTTTGGCATAAGATGAAGTAAGTCATCTGTTAACTCTGGATATCTTTCATATATGTTTTCATAAGTTTCTTTTGAATCAAATATTGAAATAATTTTATTTAAATCAAAATCATTTCCCTTTTTAGTTTCTTCACGTAAAACATGTTTTATTTCTTTATCTACCCACGCAGACTTCAGTGATTCTTTAGTGAAAAACAACAATGCAATATCTGCTTTATCTAAACCATCTTTAAAAATTGATTTTCTTAAATTATCCCCTGGAAGAATTTTTCTTTTATCAATCCAAACATTAATATAACAATCTTCTAAATCTTTTACAATTGGTTCTATATAGTCTTCTTTATCATCAGAAGAATGACTTACAAATACTAAAACTGACTGTCCCATGGTAATTCCCTTATATTTCTTATTATTATAATGAATTATTTTAAGTAAATAAAATAATCTTTCAATATGAAATAATATACCTAATAGTCGTCACAGTTCTTGTCACATAACTTCAAAATTTTTAAGAAGTAGTCTATTTTTTATTAGTTCAAGGCGGAAGTTTTATTTTGTGATGGAGCTTACATACAGTAAGTGACTGAATAAAATAAAATTTTCAACGTAGAAATCATAAAAAAGAGACCTCATATTATAAGTTTTTATTTGATAAACTCTTTTCTTAATTTATACATGAATGAAAAGGGAAGAAATGGGAAAATTACTTAACGTTAGTTTGTTTGCCTCTATGGTACTTTCAAGCTCACTTTATGCACAATCGATTATTGAGTCAATTGAAGCATCAACAGTTAAAGGTGAAGTTAAAACAGAATATTCAAACTCGAACTATTTAGGCAAAACAGATGCTGATGATATTTGGGCTGCAGGGGCAAGTCTAAACGTTATCACTGGGGATTTTTATGGTTTTAAACTTGGAGCTACACTACAAGCAAGCTCTGTTTTAAGTGAAGATAACAACGGTGGTGTTTTTGCAAACGATTTAAATGGTTCAGGGGTAGCTTTATCAGAAGCTTATATTGATTATTCATTAGCAAATACTAATCTAAAACTTGGTCGGCAGTATATTTATACACCATTAGTTAGCACTGCAATTGATGGCAAATCTTCTGAGTCTGTTTTAAAAGACTCTTTTAATGCCTATGTATTAACTAACGCTGATATTCCTAATACAACAGTTGTTGCAGGGTATATCAATAAATACCAAGCAAAAACAGATGGAAATAGCAACGAAGGTGACTTTGAACGATTCCAAGATGGAGCGTATACTATTTATGCAAAAAACACATCTATTGAGAACTTAACACTTCAGGCTCAATATTTAAATGAAAACGGTGTAACTTCTAGCAACGATAAAAGTGCTCTTTATTTTCAAGCAGATTATCAACTGTCAGCACATACCCTATCAGCTCAATTTTTAAAATCAAAAGATAAAACGCAAGCTGCAAATGCCCAAGATGGAAAACTTTTTGGATTACGAGCGATGGGTCCTTTAGGTCTTGGAAAAGCTGGGTACCTTTTAGCCTTTAATACAAGTACAGATGATAATGGACCACTTTATTTGGGTGCAGGGGCAGGTACAACAGATACTCCATTTACTGCACTGCCTGTTCATGGTGGGGGAGTTCCCGTTCGTGCTAACACAGACACACTTGTTGGTGGGGTTGTGATTCCAGTTTTAGGAGCAACAGTTATTCCATATGTTGGTCAATCAGCGTCTAAAACACATGCACTTGGGGATGTTAATGCTATGGGTGCAATGGTAATTTATCCAGTCAATAAACAATTAGTTGTTAAAGTAAACTTTGAAAATGTTGACATTGAAAAAACAATGCCCAAAAGTACTGATACAACACGAATCTACCTAAGCTACAAATTTTAATACAATAAGCTCTTTTATATTAATAGTATAAAAGAGCTTTTATTTTTACACTACAGAGTATAAGTATAAATAATATAAACTATTATTTATGAAATGCATCACTTGTGAAAACTGGTCTTTTTTTATTATTTGTAAAAGCTGTCAAAAAAATCTTTTGGCGCCCTCTTTATTTAGACGTCAGTTGGATAAAGATTTTAATGTCTACTCTTTTTATAGTTTTGAAGAGTTAGAAACTTTACTTCCAAGCAAATACTACTTTCATGGAGATAAGGTTTTTAATATTTTGGCAAAACTTTCCTTTGCGCAGTTTGCGAAACAGTTTTCTTATACCCAAGAAGTCTTGGCATTAGGAGTTGATGACCATACCCGCCATGATTTTTCTCATACAGCAATTTTGTCTAAACATTTACGATGTGAGTTTATAAAACCTAAGTTTAATAAACTTCGCCCTACCCGTATTGTTAAATATGCGGGAAAAGATTTGGAATTTAGACAAAAAAATCCTCGCAAATTTAAACTGCAAGATGTTCATAATCAGGCAGTTATTTTAGTGGATGATATAGTCACTACAGGAACGACACTTTTAGAGGCTAAAAAGGTGTGTGAAAAACAGGGTAACGAGGTACTTTTTGCATTAACTTTAGCTGATGCAAAACTGTGAAAAATCTTTTTAATCCAAGATACTAACAATATTAAGTATAATCACGAAGATATTAACCCAAATGGGTTTCAAAAGGTTTAAAAACGTGATTGGAATTATTGATTATAATATGGGAAATCTTGCTTCGGTTTACAATGCTTGTCATCTATTAGATGCACACGCGGATATTGTAAAAGATCCAGAAAAATTAAAAAACTATGACAGAATTATATTACCAGGCGTGGGTGCCTTTGGTGATGCAATGGAACACTTAAATGAAACAGGTATGAACAAGGCAATTCATGAGTTTGCACAAACAGGTAAACCTATGATTGGAATTTGTTTAGGAATGCAACTTTTATTTAATAACTCTGAAGAGTTTGGTGAGCACAAAGGTTTAGGGCTCATTGATGGAGAAATTGTACGATTCAATAAATCAAAAATGCATGAAGACTCAAAAATCCCACACATGGGATGGAATACTATTATTACTAAAACCAATCAACTTTTTAATGGTTTAGAAAATCCATATCTTTACTTTGTACACTCATACCATGCACAAACTCATGATAGAAATGTTATTGGTTATACAGAGTATGGATACAAATTTGCAAGTGCAGTTAACAAAGACAATATTTATGGGTTCCAACCACACCCAGAAAAATCGCATGATAATGGATTAAGGATTTTGAAAAACTTTATGGCAATTTAAGCCATACACTAACAAAAGGATAGATTATGAAAACTATTGCAATAACAGGCGCTAATGGTTTTGTAGGGACAAATCTTTCTGTTTTTTTTGAGGATCTAGGATATAAGATTCTCAAAATTTCTCGCAGTGACGTAAATGAACCAAAACGTCTAGAAAATAAAATCAACCAAGCCAATATCGTTATTAATTTAGCGGGGGCAAATATTATCAATCGTTGGAGTGATGAGTATAAAAAAGAGCTCTATCGTAGTCGTATCACCACCACACAAAAAATTGTCGAAGCGATGAACTCTGTTTTATCAAAGCCAGAACTTTTTATTTCAACCTCGGCAGTGGGTATCTATGACAATAAAAAAACCTATGATGAAAATAGTGCTGAGTTTAGTGATGATTTCCTCTCAACTTTGTGTCAAGACTGGGAAGAAGAAGCATTAAAAGCAAACTGTCGGGTAGTGATTTATCGTTTTGGTATTGTTTTAGGAAAAAATGGTGGAGCACTGGAAAAAATGCTTACCCCATTTAAACTTGGAGTGGGTGGACCAATTGGCAGTGGGAAACAAGCCTTCTCCTTTGTACATATGGAAGATTTAAAAAATGCATTTAATTATGCCATTGAGAATGTTGCTTTACATGATGCTTATAATCTTTGCGCTACAATTCCAACAACCAATATGGGCTTAACCAAAGCCTTAGGGAAAACACTACATCGACCAACCTTTTTTAGAGTTCCTGAGTTTGTACTGAGATTACAATTTGGTGAAGGAGCAAAGGTATTAACCGATGGACAAAGTGTTGTACCAAAGCGTTTAGAAGAGTCAGGATTTACATTTAAATTCCAAACCATAGAAGCAACCATTGAGGATTTATGCAAGAGTGGATGAAACCCATCGTTTCAAAAATAGAGCAACTTGCTTTAGATTTTGAAGGTGTAGAAAAAAGATACCTAACTGTACACGTCTCATTTAGTTTTGAGGGACAAGTACTTTTTTATCTTAAAAACGATGAACAAAAAATAACACTAGGCTGCTTAAAAGGGTACTTGCTCGAAGATTTATTTACCTTTGAATATGCATCCAAATATATGCGTCATTGGTATATAAAAAGTGAAAATGATTTTAACGAAGAGACTATCAAACATTATATAGATGAAGCCATAGTTTGTTCCATAGAATTAAACGAAAAAAAACGAATGAAACAAAACTTGAGGAGAAAGTAAAGCATGGATATTTTACCTGCGATTGATTTAAAAGACGGAAAAGCAGTACGATTAAGTAAGGGACTTATGGATAGTGCAAAAATTTATAGTGACGAGCCATGGCAAGTAGCAAAACGATTTGAAGAGTTAGGTAGTAAATGGTTACATATTGTTGATTTAAATGGTGCCTTTGCAGGTGAGCCAGCAAACTTAGAACAAATCAAAAAAATCAGAGAAAACTGTAATCTTAAAATTGAACTTGGTGGTGGTATTCGAGATGAAGAGACTATCAAAATGTATGTTGAACTAGGTGTTGATCGACTCATTCTTGGTTCAATTGCAGTCAAGAATCCACAATTTGTAAAAGATATGGCAGCAAAGTATCCAATTGCTGTTGGAATTGATGCTATGAATGGTATGGTAGCTGTTGAAGGATGGGCAGAAGTTAGTTCAATGAAAGCAACTGATTTAGCACAAGAGTTTGCAAATGCTGGTGTTGAGGCGATTATTTGTACGGACATTTCAAAAGATGGTATGTTATGTGGAGTAAATGTAGAATTTACTGAAAGCATTGCTTTAGCATCAGGTGTTGATACCATTGCAAGTGGTGGAGTAAAAGATATCAATGATATTACCAACTGTCAAGACAATGGAAACATTGCGGGTGTCATTGTAGGAAAAGCATTCTATGAAGGAACACTTGACTTAGAAGAGGGATTTAAAGCCCTTAAATAAAAAATATAAAGTAAGTAGGTAAAACTACTTACTCTTTTTTTAGTCATTATTACACGAACAAAAACCATCATCTTCTAGTTTTTGATTCTCTTCTTCCAATTTAGCTAAGTAAGCTTGATATGCTCTCTCTTTTTCACTTAATTGCTCTGTATTTTTATGTTCTTTAATTGTATGAGGAGTTGGCAATTTATTTTCATTTTTCACTTGTGCAAAACTCATAATAGATACACTTACAATTAAAAATAAAAATCGCATTGTTTATCCTATTTTTGTTCTTCTAAAGAAGTATAGTGTAACTCTAAACCTTTAGAGGTTGCTACAAATCCATTTATATTAATACTTCCATCATGAACCATTTTGTGGTGCTCTTTACATAAAGGTATAAGATTATATTTATGGTTGGCATTCATATGTCCAATAAAGCCATCTTTATTTGCCCTTGCTTGTTCTTTGATGTGATGAACATCATCAACTGCACGTCCACAAATAACACACGTAGAAACAAACATATCTTTATTGTATTTTGTACCTCGTTGTTGGGTTAGTCGTTCAATTGGAGCATAATCATCAGTAATCTTTTTTCGTATATCATTGGCAACTTTTAAAAACTCTTTATCCATGTGCAATGATTTTGCATACTCTAATCCATACATAGAAGACCCGCTTCCATGCTGAAGTTTACGGTTGAAAATCAGTTTATCTTCATCATCTTCATACATGACAGACAGATGTAAACAGATAATATTTTTAAGCTTTTTAAGTTCAGCAATATCAGGTAGTTGATGAAGATGTGTTGCAAACAAAAATAGTGATTCTAATTTTGCTAATTTTAAAATAGCACTTGCAACAATACTCACGCCACTCATGGTTTCAGTACTGTGAGAAATCTCATCACCTAAAATCAACGACTGTTTTGTTGCTCGGTTAAAAATATTTTTTAATTCTAACATCTCTACAGCAAATGATGATAAACCTTTTGCAATATTATCTGCCCCTGAAATTCGCGTAAATACAGAATCAAACAGAGAAAATCGCATAGACTTAGCAGGCACATAAAATCCTGCTTGTGCTAAAATCACTGCAATTCCAATAGACTTCATCAGTGAAGATTTTCCTGAAGAGTTAATTCCATAAAGCAAAATACCATGCATTTTATTGTTACGAATATTAATAGGGTTTGAATTTTCAATAATCACATTATTTTTGTACTCGTCACTGGCTAAATGTAATTCCCCTAAGATAACATCATTGGGAACATATACCCCTTGTTCTTCATTGGCTTCAATAATAGGATGGCGCAGATCAATCACTTCTAAGAAGTTTTCATCATCTTGAGTTCGTACTATTTTTGGGCATACATAGTTGTATTTTTTAGCGGTTTTAATATTGGAAACCGTTAAGTCAATTTCCGCGATAAATTGTACTAACTCTTGGAGTAAATCCGCAAATTTTTTCTCAAATTCACCCAATTTTTCTTTGAATACTAGTTTATTTAACTCAATAATTTTTCGCAAATTATGTACATATTTATCTGAAATCTCTTCAGTTAGTGAGCAGGTAATTTTGACTGAATTGGTTTGTATTTTTATTTTAAAATCTTTAAACAGTAATAAATCATCATCAATAATTAAATGGGAATTGAGTAACTCATCTTTGATTAAGTTAAATCGACTTTTTGTTAATCCTAAAAAAAAGCCCTCTTTATCTAAACGGTTAATGCTCACATAATTATCATCTTTGGTTTTTAAGAACCCTAAGATATGTTGTTTTAAAATACCTAACTTATCTAGTAATGCACTGTTTTGCGCATTGAACTCATCAATTTGAGTATTAATACCCTCACAAATCATATTAGCTTCTACATCTTTTAGCATGTATTTTCCACTAATATTTAAATCAAAAGTAGAGTCAATAGATTCAACAAAAAGTTGCAGTTCACTTGAACTACAGGGTGCTTCAAAAAACTTATAGTTTTCCATAAATGTCACTACTTCTTTGATACTTAACAGTGAATCATACAAGTAGTTTAACTCAAAAGGATGAAGCCGTGAAAGTTTAATACGACGCGTCAGACGTTCAATATCATAAATATTTGCTAACTCTCCTTCAATAGGTGCATGGTAATCATACAACTCTTTTGATAAAGAAAACCGCCGTAATAACTCTTTTTCATCTTTGACAGGATGGGTGAGTCGCTCTTTTAAGAGTCGTTTTCCCATAGCAGTAGATGTGTTATTAATCAGTTTAATCAAACTTGGGTTATGGCTTGTTTCAATGATATTGAGTTGTTCTAAAGCGTTATTGCCTAAATAGATATATTTACTCACATCCAATTTTGTTGGAAGAGTTAGTTTTTGAATAATCTTTGCATCGTGTCCAATAACAAAATCAATCAATGTTGCTAAGGACTCTGTTGATAAAGGAACTCGTTCCATATCAAGGTGTTCAATGGCAGTTAATAAAGACTCAATATTAAAAACATTTTTAAACAGTTCGTTTTGATAAATAATCTTCGGTCTAAAATCACTAATATGAAAGGTTTTATAAGAGAGCTCTAAATACTCAATAATCTCTTTTTGATTAATCTCTTTATCGGCAAATGTAACAACGACTTCATTGGTACGGTGCATGTTCATATAATTAAAACACTCATCCAGTGCGTAATATTTATCTTCACTAGTACCGTGAACTTCATTGTAATAACATTTTCCAGTGGTTACATCAATAGCACTATAACCAACAGAAAAAATACCTCGATTACAATCAATGGTTAAACTTGTAATATTGTTTTCATCTTGATCAATTACAAAATCAAAGTTTGTTCCGGGACTCACAACTGTATCTAAATATCGTGTTACTTTTGGAGGTAAACCTTTTTGCCTTATAATAACAACAGTATATTTTTGTTCCCCTATTATACGAGCTAAGTGTTTTTCTAATGATATGGCAGGAACTCCTGCCATGATTGGGTTCTCTTGAGAGTTTTCTAAAATAGATTTATTTTTTCGTGTTAACTGAATATTTAATAGTTCGGCAATCTCTTTTGCTTTTCCAATTTGTTCTTCTTCGTTATTAACTTCGTAGACTTCAAAGAAAGTACCAATTTCCATAAGTACTACAGTATTGGTTCCATATTTCTTTTCAAAGAGTTGTTGTAGCTTAAAATAAGTAACAGTAAGCAGGGTTTTTTTCTGTTCTAATAGTTCTTTTACTTCTTCATTGATACTCAAAATCTACGTACTCCTGTCCATGTTCTAATCACTTCTCGTTCTTCTTTTGAAAGTTCTGCTTCTTCATGAAACGCTTCATAAGCAGGAAGAGGCATAGAACCATAAACCGTTCGATAAATAGCTTTTAGTTTTTTTGATTTCTCTTTTTCATCATAGTTTTCCCATGCAGTAAAATCTAAAGCTTTGCGTCCTTGTTTTACATGTCGTGCGATAATCCACGAAAAGGGTGCAATATTTGCATAATAGGGCCAGTTTGTTTGATTGGAGTGACAATCATAACAGGCATTTTTAAACATGGTCTGAATATTTTGGGGTGCTTTTATCTCTAGATTTTTATCAAGTTTGGGATTGATTTGTTCCGTTTGTATTAGTTGCATACATATAAAAAGTATTGCTAAAATTAAAATTGCTCGTTTCATTCTTCCTCATCACAAAATAACATATACGGTCGTCTTATTTGCTCAATAAATGCTTTAACACTTATATTTCGCCCTACTCGTATAAACTCTTTTTTATCTAAAAAAAGAAGTATTGTAGGAATAGAAAATACCGTAAAATGGCTTGCGATTTCTTTATGAGAAGAAACATTTACTTCTAAAATTTTTATTTTTGGAAAATGAGATGAAACCTCATTTGAAATTTTTGGTTTTAGGGCTGTACAAACAGAACAGTTCTCACCACTAAAATAGATTAATACAGGTTCCCCTGTATTAATCAAATCTTGTATATCAGCTAGACTGTGTTGCAGTTGTAGTTGCATCTTCTTCTTTTTCAGGAGAGATGAATTCATCTGGTGTTGAATCACCATCTTTACTATTTATATCTTTTTTATGATCTTTTCTATTTTGGAAAATATCATGACGCGTTAAGCTTATCCCTTTCATGTGTGTTAATGGGAAGGAGAATGCAATACCTTTTCCTGTTGTCGTAATATGAAGACTATGAATAATTGCTTTAATTACACCATTTACCATACCACTTGGAAGTAAGAATAGCAGTAATGAATCATTGGCTTCAAAGCTTGTTCGATAGTAATTGTTCATTTTTCCAAGTCCCATACCATCTGCTCTTAATACTGTTACTCCTGAAGCTCCCGCTTTATTTGCAGCTTGGATAGCATCAACTTTTTTATCAACGGGAACAATAATAACAACAGCACAAAAATCCATTGGTAATGAGTGTCGTCTATCACTTCCATCAATATTCACTGTTGCTAAGTCCATATTTTCTGCATCAATTAAGTTATCTCGTAAGATATTAGCTGCTTCAATCTCAGTATCTGATTTAACACCAAGTTTCTCAGTTAAGATACCATAAACCATAACAGTAATCATTGGGAACAGTGAAGCAAATGCAATAAGACCAAATCCATCAATCAGAGGACTTCGTCCTGCAATGTTTGTTGCTAATCCAATACCAAGTGCTGCAACTAATGGTACTGTAACTGTTGATGTTGTTACCCCACCTGAATCATAGGCAATAGGAATAATATATTTTGGGGCTAAGAAAGTTAAGATAATAACAATAAGGTACCCTACAATAATGTAGTAGTGAATTTGTCCACCATCAACAATTCTAAAAGCTCCAAGTGCAATACCAATGGCAACACCAAGGGCAACGAAAAGTCGTAAAGCAAAATCGTTAATTTTACCATCACTAATCTCTTTTGCTTTTTTTGCAATTGCCATAAGTGCTGGTTCTGCCATAGTAGTTGAAAAACCAATTGCAAAAGCAAAAGCATAAATAACAAAAACAGAATCACCTTGGGTTAATTGGTATGCCATCGTCTCACCAAGTGAGAAAAGTCCTAACTCTAATCCTAGGATAAATGCATAAAGACCAAGAATCACTAAACCAAATCCTAAAAATACTGTTTTAAGATTATGAATTTTTTTCTTTAAAACACCATACTGGAAGAAAAGGATAATTGCTAAAATTGGTGCAACATCTTTAACAACCGATAAAATACCTGAAATTATACCTTCAACAGTAATATCAGTAGGTGAAGAAATAGCTGCTTGAACAACAACATCTGCCACCTCTTTTGCATCTACTAATGAATAAACTGCAATTCCATAGACTTGCACAAAAATCATTGGAGTCAGTGATGCAAAAGCAATAAGACCAAATCCATCAATAACCGGGTTTCGACCTTTAATTGTTGAAGCTAATCCAATACCAAGGGCAGCGACTAGTGGAACTGTTACCGTTGACGTTGTAACTCCCCCTAAGTCATATGCTAACCCAATAATCTCTTTTGGAGCAAAAAATGTAACTCCAACAACCAATAAATACCCTACAATAATGTAGTAGTGAATTGGATGGCCTTTAATAATTCTAAAGACCCCAAGTAAAATTGCAAATCCAACAGAACCTGCAACAACAAGCCTAAGCATAGTTGCATCAATACGTCCACTTGAAATTGACGCTGCCTTATCAGCAATAACTGCAAGCGCAGGTTCTGCAATTGTTGTACCAAAACCAATTAAAAAAGCAAAGATTAAAATCCATGTTGTCCAACCCGATTTTGCAAAATCTCGTGCTAATCCTTCCCCTACAGGGAAGATACCAATTTCAAGTCCTTGTAAAAAGATGGCAAGACCAACACCAACAATAACTAATCCAATAGCAGTACTTACCCATCCTTCTGGAACTGCTTGAATAATTGCTAATTGGAAAAATAGAATTACTAAAACAATCGGTATTAAATCTCTAAACGATTCTTTTAATAACTTCAAAAAAAAGTTAAACTGCATCATATGTGATATTTCTCCCCAAGAAAATTTATTAAAAGTGGCCTTTTAATAAGTTTGTACTCCATTTTTCTTTAAAAAATGAGTATATCCAAGTATCTAATCATACTATTCTAGTTATTATTTTATTATTTTATTGCATATTCTTAGCTGAAAGGGTATTCAAAAAAGGTGAAGAATTATTTTTTATAAGGGTTAGTGAAGGGCAAAAGTAAGGGGTTAACCTTACTTTTTATACTTGATGTTCTTTATTTTTAGATAATCGTTCTTTTTGAGAGTGATAAGAGTTTACAGAACCTAAATAAGCTTTTGCTGTTGCTAACATGGTATCAATGCTTAATCCATGTCCTACAAACGAAGGAGTATCTTCATCAAATGTAACCCGTGTTGTCACTTTTGCTAAGGCGTCTTTTCCTTCTGTTACTGAAGTTACATTATAACTTTGTAAGTTTCCTTTGATTCCAGTTAATCTATCAATAGTTTTAAAGATTGCATCCATTGTACCTTCACCAATATTTGCATCTTTCATAATTGAATCATTATGTTTAATAGAAACCGCTGCCATTGGCATTCCATTTGAACAGTCAGAAATTTGTAATCCAACTAACTCATATGTTTTATCTTGGTTCAATGCTTCATCAGTGATTAACATTCTAATATCATCATCCGTTACATCTTTTTTCTTATCAGCTAAAATTTTAAATCGTTCGAATGCCGAGTTTAACTCTTCATCACTTACTTTATCAAACCCTAAGTGCTCAATTTTATCTCTAAATGCTGCACGACCAGAATGTTTCCCTAAAATTAATGTAGAGTCTTTGAATACACCTACATCTTCTGGTTTCATAATTTCATATGTCTCTTGATGTTTTAATACACCATCTTGGTGAATACCACTTTCATGAGCAAAGGCATTTTTACCTACTATTGCTTTATTTTGTTGTGGTTCAACACCTGTAATTGTTGCAACTAATCGTGAAGTTGGGTAAAGCTCTGCAGTATTAATTCCTGTATACAATTCACCAAATGCATCTTTACGAGTTTTGATAGCCATTACTGCTTCTTCTAATGCAGAATTTCCAGCTCTCTCCCCTAATCCATTCATTGTTACTTCAATTTGTCGAGCACCGTTCATAACTGCTGCTAATGTATTCGCTGTTGATAACCCTAAGTCATTATGGTTGTGTACAGAAATAATTGCTCTATTGGCTGCAAAATCACTTAATTCTTTAACCATTGCCGCTAATTCGTGTGGTAATCTGTATCCAACGGTATCAGGCAAGTTAATTGTAGATGCTCCAGCACTAATAACTGCATCCATAACTTCTTTCATAAAAGGTATTTCAGAACGTCCTGCATCTTCTAATGAGAACTCAACATCATCAACAAATGTTCGTGCATACTCAACTGCATGAATGGCCCGTTTAATAACCTCTTCTTCACTCATCTTTAACTTATATTTCATATGAATTGGTGATGTTGCAATAAAAGTATGAATTCGGTGTTTAGCTGCTTTTTCAACAGCTAACCCTGACTGTTTAATGTCATTGTCAATTGCTCGACTTAACGAACAGATACTTGAATTTTTCACTTGCTCTGCGATTCTGCTAACTGCGTCAAAGTCTCCTGGACTTGCTGCTGCAAACCCTGCTTCAATAACATCTACCCCTAATTTCTCTAACTGCAATGCAACTTTAATTTTCTCTTCTGTATTCATTGAACATCCTGGGCTTTGCTCCCCATCCCGTAATGTCGTATCAAATACTATAATTCTATTTTTGTCCATGTTAATAATATCCATTTTTTGGCCTTTGTAAATTGTGCGTATTATATCTTTTTTTTAATAAAAAAAGAAAAACTTAAATTGTTATTTTGATTGTATATTTATGATTAAATATTAGAGTGATTTGAGTTGCAGCAGAAGAGTGTTTACACTTTTGATGAAATGGTTGTTAAAAAAATCAAAAATTTTCATGATACTCTCCTATAAATTTGTAGTGTGAAATTATAATGAATAAAATCCCTTTTGTCAAATTAAAGGGATTTTACAATAAAGTTCTATGCTAGTGGTGTAACACCTGCTTGGATTTTTTGACCAATTTTTACTTTGATTACATTGTTTTTATCTAATGTAACTTTTATTTTTCCAGCAGTGAAAACACCTAGTTTATCGCCTTTTAAAAGTTCTTGTTCTTCTAGAATTGAAGTCTTTAAATTACAACGTCCTGATAATAAAGAGATTTCAATATTGTCAAAATCCAATGTTACTCTTTGATTTAACTTCGTTGCTCTAAAACTATCACTATCAAGATTTAAGCCTTTTCTGTTTTCACTTATCTTAAAAGATGCAGAGATTGGAGCACGTAAAATATGCATATCACATAATGAAACGTCAATATAAATAATCTTCTTGTCATTTGTAATATCAATAGCAGTTACTTTACCACTACAGGGAGAGACAACATCACTAACAATTACAGAAGGTTTATTTTTGTTTCTATAAATATAAGCTAATGCAATTGTAACAAACAGAGCAATCCATCCAAGAAAGTTACAAATAAATAAAAATGTAACTATTGTAAAAATAGCTGCATATAAAACCTGCTTTTGTCCCTCTTGTAGTAACAATTTATTTATCATTATTCTTCTCGTCACTATTCTCTTCTAAAGTTTCTTCTTCAGTGTTTTCGTTATTTTCAACTTCACGCTTCTCTTCTTCTTTAGGTTCTTCCTGAGGTGCTTCTTCTTTTTTATCGCTGATTGCATCTGAATGTAAATCTTCTTCTTCAAATACCTCTCCACCATGAGCTTTAATAACCTCTCGCACACGCTCACCTGAAATAACTTCAATTTCTAAGAGTTCTTCAGTCATCTCTTCAATTGCATCCCTATGCTCTTCTAGTGATGCTAAAACACTTGCATATCTATCATTTAAAACTGTCTTGATATGATTATCTAAATCTTTAGCCATCTCATCAGAAAAATCTTTAGTAGTTTGCCCACCTAAAAATTGATTTTGTCGTTTTTCTAAAACCATCAATCCTGCTACATCACTCATTCCATAAATTGAAGCCATTGATTTAATAATATCCGTCGCTCGCTCCAAATCATTTCCAGCACCGGTACTAATTTCACCAATAAATACTTCTTCTGCTGCTCGACCACCTAAAAGCGTGTCAACTTCTGCAATGAGTTCATGCTTTTGCATAAGGTATTTATTCTCTTCTGGTGTATTTAATGTATATCCTAAAGCAGCTAATCCACGAGGTACAATTGATACTTTATTAACTTTTTTAGCACCTTTAGTAATCTCTGCAATAACAGCATGTCCAGACTCATGATAAGCAACGATTTTTCGCTCTTTTGGTGAGATTCGTCGTGATTTTTTCTCTAATCCAGCAATTTGTCTCTCAACCGCTTCTTTAAAGTCTTCGTAAGCTACTTCATCTTTTTTTGCCCGTCCTGCTAACAGTGCTGCTTCATTAATAATATTTGCTAAATCAGCTCCTGCAAGTCCTGCTGTCATTCGAGCAACTTCCACTAAGTCAACATCATTACCTAATACTACCCCTTTGATATGAACATTTAAAATCTCTTTTCGTCCTTCAAAGTCAGGTTTATCAACAAGAACTTGTCTATCAAATCGTCCTGGACGTAAAAGTGCAGGGTCAAGAACTTCTGGTCTATTTGTAGCAGCTAAAACAATAACTGGGGCATGTTCAGTTGAGAAACCATCCATCTCAGCTAAGAGTTGGTTTAATGTTTGCTCTCGCTCATCATTTCCGCCCATTGGACCACCACTAGCTCTACTTTTACCAATAGCATCAATTTCATCAATAAAAATAATAGCAGGAGCTACTTTTTTAGCTTGTTCAAATAAGTCTCGAACTCTACTTGCTCCAACTCCAACAAACATTTCAATAAAAGCTGATCCTGAAACAGAAAGAAATTCAACACTAGCTTCTCCAGCTACTGCTTTTGCAAGAAGTGTTTTACCTGTTCCTGGAGGTCCCACTAATAAAACACCTTTAGGAATTTGCGCTCCTAACTTTACATATCTATCTGGATCTTTTAAAAAATCAACAACTTCTTGAACCTCTTCTTTTGCTTCTTTATTTCCTGCCATATCATCAAAAGTTACATTTGGTTTTTCAGAGTTGATCATTTTTTTCGATGAACCAATTCCAAGAAGGCCTCCGCCTCCGCCTCCCATTGACTTTGACATACGTTTAGCTAAGAACATCCAAATGGCAAAGAAGATAAAGATTGGTAAAACCCAACCAAAAAGAATATCAGCTAACATATTCTCTTCACTTACACCACCATAATTAATACCATTTTTCTCTAATGTAGGAATCAACGTATCATCAGGTATAACTCGTCGTGCAGTATAAGTAATAAGTTCACCCGTACCTGTTTTAGAAACTGCTTTAACTTGTGTATTTCCAATACCTACATATTCAATTTTTCCACTTGTAATTAGTTTCTTTAATTCAGAATAGGCAACTGTTTTATGTTTACTTTTTCCATAAGGTTGTACAGATGAGTTTGAACCCATTCCTGCTTGTTCTTCTGGAAACAATGCTTTAAAAGCCATAATCGTTACTATTGAAAATAGTACGAAAACTAGTAGGGGGTTATTATTAAAAAAATTATTGTTGTTATTATCTTTGTTATCATTTTGATTGTTGTTCATCAAATTAAACTCCTTCGTTTTTTACTACAACAGTTCGCCATTCATTTTTTTCAATTATCTCGACTGTTGTTAAATTATCAAATTTTTTTAGCACTCTATTTAAATGCTTATCTAATATCCCTGATAGGATTAATATACCTTGCGGTTTTAAGCATTTTTTTAAATCATTAGAAATAATCACTAATACGTCTGCAACAATATTGGCAATGACCACATCATAAGCTTTATCTGCTTTTAATGCGCTTCCTACCCATGCATCTTTATATTCTGTTTTGTTTAGTGAAAAGTTAACTTTACTATCTTTAATACAGACTTCATCCGTATCACAGATATCAACATTTGCTTGTAGTTTGCTTGCTGCAATTCCAAGAATACCGCTACCACATCCCACATCAATAACATCATTATTCTCTTTTACATACTGAGAAATTGCTTGTAAACACGTATTTGTTGTTTCATGGTGTCCTGAACCAAATGAAAGTGCTGGATCAATGATCAAATCAATTGCATTTTCCCGTGCTTCTTCCCATGACGGTCGCACATAAAACTTACCTACTTCAATTGATTTCACAGACTTTTGATACTGTGCAATCCAATCTTCATTTCGTTTTTTACTTAACTTTGTTTCACAAGAGATATTAACAGCTTGTGCAAACTGCTGTATCCCAAACTCTACATCAGCTAAATCCTCAACACTGCGTGCAATAACAGAGTTCTGGCACTCTTCTATGGCATTTTGAGTTAAAGTTGTCACAAGATCAGTAAATATTTCAATATTATCTGATGGGGTTACTTCTAATTCGTAATAGTAATCTTCCAATCATTTCCTTTAATAAAGCTTCATTTTATCTAAAAAATATTAATACAAAATGAAGTATAAGTGTTATTTATTTTTGTAGATTGTTTTCAGTAAAAAAAGACTCAATCATATCTCGCATGATATCTTTGTCAGTAATTGTATTGATAATATCTCGAAACTCTGCAGCACCTTTGTAGCCCTTTGAATAAGAGTGTAACAATTTTCTAAACATTACAGCACCATGAATTCCATGAAAATCAAGTACTGAATCAAAATGTTCTAAAATAATCTTTTGTTTTAACTCTTCATCAATATCTTCAATACCATGTTTAATTTGATAAAAAACCCAAGGTTTTCCAATTGCCCCTCTACCAATCATTACCCCATCAGCTTTTGTGTATTCTAAAACTTCTTTGGCTTTAGCATAATCTTTAATATCACCATTAGCAATAACGGGAATATTAACCGCCTCTTTTAGTGCTTTAATTGCATCATAATCTACAGGTGCTTTATAGGCTCCTGCACGTGTTCGACCATGTACTGATACAAAATCAACACCACAAGCCTCAACTACTTTTCCAATTTCAACAGGTATTTTTTCGTTAACACCTATTCGTACCTTGGCACTGGTATACTGTTTTTTATTATATTTTTGTACGGTACTTAAAATTGCTTCAAGTTTTTTCAAATCCCCTAAAAGATTTGAACCAGAACCGTGGTTAAATACTTTTGGTGCGGGACAACCACAGTTTAAATCAATACCATCAATGCCTTCAATATCATTTAATATTTCAACAGCATCACGAACAAGTTCTGGTTTATTTCCAGCAATCTGCACAAAATAGGGATCTTCACTTGGTGCTTTTTCTAACATTTTAAAAGTTTTTGCAGAGTTGTAAACAAGTGCATTGGAACTAATCATCTCTGATATGGTTAAATCAGCACCAAATTTTTTAACAACACTACGGAAAGGAAGGTCTGTATAACCTGCTAGTGGTGCTAACACCACTAGTGGTTTTGAAAAGTCTAATTTATTCATTTAAGTCTATTCGTTATTTGTAGCTAAGTGAGTCAACCGTGTAGTTTCGTCCGTTATCTTTTAAATCGATTAGTGCTCGGTAAGCTGTAAATTCATGCGCACCGTAAGCATTTAGTAATTCTCTAATTTTGTCAATCATCTCAAATTCAAATAGTGCATAGAAATATGCATCCATTGCTTCTTCTTTATCATTTGAAAGTGTTTCACATAAATTCATTAGACTATCAGGTTGCATTGATGATTTATACGTTTTTACTAAATTAATGTAATCTTCTTTATCGAAGTCTACAGTTTTAATATATTTAATTAAATCTTCTTCATTTAACGCAAAATCACTGTTTTTTGAATCTTTATCTAAAAGTGCAACGAGCATCTCTTTGTCAAGTTCAATGTTCTCTAATAGTTTTTTAATTGTTGTCATTGACTTATCTTCAACAACTTTTAAAAATGCTAATTTAACATTCTCTTTAGAATAAGTATCCTGTTTTTTGATAACATCCATCGCAAAATCGACATCTGTGTTGATTCTGTTTTCTAAATTTTTTGTAGCAATTGTACCTGTTTTATTAAACTTCAGTGATTTGTCATAGATGTAGTTACCATCTTCAATCTCATTGATAGTTGTAATAATATGGTTGATATCATTATTAGATGAATCAAATTTTTCAACTTTGGAACTTAATTTCATTTGAGAAAGAATATTTGCTATCTCTTTTAACTCTTTCATTTTAAAATTTCTATTACTATTATTTTCAAGAAGTGTATCTTTAATAACAGTTAGTAAACTCTCTTCGTCTTTTTCAATTGCTCGTGTTTGTAAATAGTTTCTAAAACCATAAAATAAAATATGTAATACTGTTGCAATTACAATCACAGCCGCTGGTAAAATAACCCATGCAGCAATTGGCAATGTTACATTTAACTTCAACATCTCAATGTTTACTGTATGTTCGCCTTGTACCGATAAGAACGCGTAAACGCCCACAACGGCAAGAAAGACTACTGAAAAAAACATATACTTCTTAAGTCCCATAAAAATATCCTTTATATACTACTCAGCCTCGTAAATCTCTCTACAAGGTGTACAAAATTTTGCAAATGGTTTTGCTCTTAATCGACCCAGTGCAATTTGTTCATCACACATTTCACACGTACCATAAGTACCTTTTTCGATTCGCTTAAGTGCGTCCTCAATCTCTTCTAACTCTTTAATTTGTTGATTTGCAATAATTCCCTCTTTAAAGCTATCACTTGATACTTCTGCGTAATCATATTCGTCATTACACTCAGAGTTCTTCAAAGAATCAATACTATCTCGACTTCCTTGAATATTACGTTCAATTAATTCTTTTCTCTCTAGAAGTGTTTGCTTCAACTCTTCTATTTGTTTCGTATTAGCCACATTATACCTTTTTAAAAAAAATTTGACAATTATACAAAAAAACTG
The DNA here is from genome assembly GCA_001655195.1 of Arcobacter sp. EP1. GTDB lineage: Bacteria > Campylobacterota > Campylobacteria > Campylobacterales > Arcobacteraceae > Arcobacter_A. Next base: position 101,409 of record LPNY01000139.1, on the reverse strand, counting down.
CTAAATTATTTATGATATGGGTGATTATTAATTATACATAAACTTCTAAAAACTTGTTCAAGCAAAACAATATTTGCAATTTTATGTGCAATTGTTAAATCACTTAAACTAATTTTTTTGTCACATTGCCTTAAAAATGCCTCTTCAAAGCCATATGCACCACCAATAAAAAAATTAATCGTCATATGGTTTTCTAACATTTTAGCAAATTTAAAACTATCAAGTTTTTTTCCCAAAACATCTAAAGCAATATTAAAACCACTCCCCAAATGGGGCTCAAAAACTTCACTATAAGATTTTTTTGCATCATTATCACTAATAGTTTGTGCTTTTGCAATTTTTTTATTAAAAAGATTGTGTAGTTCTACCTTAGCATATTTAGATGACATTTTTATAAACTCTTTTATAATAGGTTCAAAATCATCATGACTATTTTTTGCTATTTGGTAAATATTGATTTTATACATTACGACATTTAATCCACATATAAATCACTGCCAATTACTTTAAATGTAACGTTTTCAATATAATCACTTTTTTTAACTCCACCTATAGCACATACTGGATGTTTTGATATTCGTGCTAAATAAGCAAGTTTTTCACCCAATAAACTGTCAACATCTTTTGTTGCCGTACTACGATATGCCCCAAGTCCAATCATATCTAAATCAAGTTCATTAGCCTCTAAAATTTCAATCTCATTATGGGTTGACAACCCTAAAAGCTTATTTCCTATTTTCTTGCGCAATAATTTAATAGCAAATTGTTTATTTGTATTAATCTTTTCTAAATCATCTTGTCCAACATGTAATCCATCAGCATAATCAATTAACTCAACTTTATCATTAATAATTAATGGAATTTGTAACTGCTCTTTTAAATATTTGAGATTTTGTTCTTGTTTTTCTAAGATAGAGACTTTATCTCGATATTGCACCAATTTTACTTGGTGTTTTTTTGCTAGTTTTACAAACTCTTCTAGAGAAATTGATTTTTTTTGAAGTGTCTCAAAATCACATAAAGCATAAATTGTATTGCTAAAAGCTTTTGGGTTTTCTCCAAAAGCTTTAGTAAAAGAAGGCGTCATTAGCTCACTTGTTCACAATTACTATTAAACATAACCAATAAATCCGAAAGTGTTTTTTTCATTTCACTACGATTTACTACCATATCAATAGAACCTTTTTCAAGCAAGAATTCTGCTCGTTGGAAACCTTCTGGTAAATCTGCACCAATGGTTTGTTTAATAACTCGTTGCCCGGCAAATCCAATGAGAGCACCAGGTTCTGCCATAATAATATCACCTAACATCGCAAATGATGCGGAAACACCACCCATGGTTGGATCTGTTAATACAGAGATATAAGGTAAACCTTGTTCATCCATTTTCTTTAATGCAGCAGATGTTTTTGCCATTTGCATTAATGCAAAAGTTGACTCTTGCATTCGCGCACCACCTGAGGCAGAAACAACGATAACACCTTGTCGTTTTTCAATAGCTCGGTTAACGCAACGTACAATTTTTTCCCCTTCAACAGAACCTAAACTTCCTCCCATAAAAGAGAAATCAAATATTGCCATTTGAACAGCTATACCATTGATTGTACACTCTCCACTTACAACGGAAGAAGTTTTACCTGTCTTAGTTAAAGCTTCATCCAATCTTTTTTTGTACGATTTTTTATCAACAAAATTAAGTGGATCAGTTGGTTTTAAATCTGCGTCATACTCAACAAACGAGTTTTCATCACACAGAATTTCAATTCTTCTTTTTGCCCCAATTCTCATATGAAAATTACATTTAGGACAAATATTATGTTGAACTTCTACCTCTTTAAAAAACATTAGTGAACTACACTCAGGACACTTAATCCAATGACTTGGAGCATCTTTTTTTGTAGGTTGCTCTTTTTTATCAAAGCTGATTTTACTAAATAGGTTTTTTAAATCCATGGTATATCCTTTATTATAATTATTTTAATACGTCAAACTTTTCTAATTCGTCAAGTCTTTCCCAAGGGTAATCACTTTGACCAACTTGTCCTCGTGCTGCAACATCAGCATAAAGGAAAGTATCTGCACTTGGTTTATCTAAGTTAAACTTCTCAGTAATCCAACGTGGAGTTAATGCAAAGTTATCCATAACAAATTGCGATAAAACATCATCATCTACTTTTGTGTATGTTCCAAATGTATCAACAGAAACTGAAGTTGGTCTTGCTACTCCAATTGCATATGATAATTGTACATTACATTTTTTTGCAAGTCCAGCAGCAACAATATGTTTTGCTAACCATCGTCCTGCATAAAGACCAGATCTATCAACTTTTGTATAATCTTTTGAAGATTGTGCTCCACCACCAATAGGTGCATACCCACCAAATGAATCAACAATTAATTTTCGTCCTGTTAATCCAGAATCATGAAGAGATGAATGATTTACATATCTTCCTGTTGGGTTAATATGAATAATTGTGCTCTTTGGATCATATAACTCTGTTGGCAATCCAGTGTCATCAATTAGTCCTTGAATTAACTCTCTAACCTCTTCAATTGGCATACCTTCAACAGAAGGAGCACTTACAACAATTGTATGGATTTTTTGAGGTTTACAATTTTCAAAGTTCTCTTTATTTCCATAATCAAGTGTCACTTGAGTTTTAATATCAACACCAAGTTTTTGGTTATGATCTAATGCATAGTGGTACACTTTATCTGCTAACATTCGAGCATAGGTAATTGCTGCTGGCATATAATCAGCTGTTTCGCTTGAAGCAAAACCAAACATAATTCCTTGGTCACCTGCACCAATTTCACCTGTTTCTTGATCAACACCTTGATTAATATCAGGGCTTTGTTGATTTAATAATACTTGTACTTGTACTTCATCAGGGTGTAAACACTCCTCTTTTGAAAAAGCACTTTTCCCGTCATAACCAATTTTTGCTAAAGCATCTTTTACTAAAGCAACATACTCATCATTCGTTAAATTAACTTCTGATTTTACTTCTCCACCAATAACTACATGTTTACCAGCAACAAACACCTCTGAAGCAACTCTACTTGTTGAATCTCCAATAATGAGTCTATCAACAATAGAGTCTGCAATAATATCTGCACATTTATCTGGGTGTCCTGGACTTACTACTTCACTTGTAAATAAGTAATTTGTTTTGTTTTCCATCTTTGTTTTCCTATTTTGTTTTCCATTTTTGTTTTCCATTAAATTAATACTTATTTTTATCTTGTTAAAAAGTTTAAAAATTAATATTTATTCAATAGCATCAAAGGAAAATTCTAGAGTCTACTACTCCACCGTAACTGATTTAGCTAGATTTCGTGGCATATCTACATCATTTCCTAACCGAACTGATATCTCCATAGAAAGTAGCTGTAAAGCTACTAACATTTCAAAAAACTCCAACATATAATGATTAGTTTTTTGTGTTTTAATGAAGTCATCACTTAATTCAAAATCCAATGGTGAAATTGAACATATTGTACTATCTCTAGCACTTAGTTCCTCCACATTAGATTTAATTTTATCATACAATAAATTTTGTGGCATTAAAGCAATCGTGAACAATTCAGGATCCGCTAATGCGATAGGACCATGTTTCATTTCACCTGCAGGATATCCTTCTGCATGTAAATATGAAATTTCTTTTAATTTTAATGCTCCTTCAAGAGCTAATGGGAAAAAGACATCTCGTCCAATAAAGAAAAAACCATGTCCATGAAGATAACGTTTTGATAAACGTTTCGTTTTTTCATGAATTTTATCATCAACGATTAATGATTTTGGAACCTCTCGTAAAGCATGTAACTCATCATTAATCTTTTCATTAGATAACACCTGTTTATACTGACCAAAATACAGAGCCATCATCCATAACACTACAGTTTGTGTTGAGAATGCTTTGGTTGAAGCTACCCCTTTTTCAATCCCAGCACGCGTTAAAACTGTATGGTTTGCAACACGCGTCATAGAAGAGTTATCTACATTACATAAAGCAATAGACTTAAGTCCAGCTTTTGTAGCCATTTTAAGGGCTTCTAAGGTATCAGCTGTTTCACCACTTTGAGAAATTACAATAAAAAGTGTTTTATCACTTAAGAGTGGTTCCTTGTATCTAAACTCACTTGCTATTTCAACTGAACATCGTGTTTGACTTAACCGTTCAAAAAGATATGAAGCAGTTAACCCTGCATGATAGGAAGTACCACAAGCACAAATTTTTATCTCTTCGATACCTTCAATAATTGAAGCATCAAATTCATCAAATGTAATCTCATTTTCACCAAGTCGACCTAACATCGCATCTGTTACAACATCATGTTGTTCATAGATTTCTTTTTCCATAAAGAATCTAAACCCGTCTTTTTGGGCATATTGTTTAGAAGTTGGCAGAGTACTCCAACTATAGTTATCGCTAAAAAACTCAATAGACGTTGCACTTGCGACCCCACCTACTCCATCTTCTAAATAAACAACATCATTGGCTAAACCTATTAGTGGTGCATCCGAAGAGGCAAATAAAACCTCTCCCTCTTCATTCCCTCGTGCAACAATTAAAGGGCTGCCATGTTTAAAAAAGAAGATTTTAGAAGGATCACATTTGGAGATTAGAAGAATAGAAAAGGCACCTTCAAGTTTTTCAATGGTACGTTGAAATGCCTCTTTAGCGTCATTAGACTCATTATTAAAACTCTCAAACAAATGCACAATGACTTCAGTATCTGTTTGGGAAACAAACTTATGCCCTTGTTCTTGTAAAGACTCTTTTATCTCTTTATAGTTTTCAATAATTCCATTGTGTACCACATAAGAGTATTCCCCTAAGTGAGGGTGAGCATTAAGTTCTGTTGGTTTTCCATGAGTTGCCCATCGAGTATGCCCGATTCCAATATTGTAGTCATGATAAGTATTTACTTTCTCTTTTAAGTTCTTTAATTTTCCAAGAGCTTTAAAAACATCAATCTTTTCATTATCCAGCAAGGCAATACCTGCAGAGTCGTACCCACGATACTCTAACTCTTTTAATCCATCTAATAAAATTTCTTCTGTTTTTCTATTTCCAATATATCCAACAATACCGCACATTCTTGTTTTACCTTTAAAATATTAAGGCTAGATTATAGTTAAAAGTTACTAAATAATTGCTTTTAGAGTTTATTTAATAAACTATCATGTATCAACCCATTAGTTGCTACAATATACTTATCTCTAAAAAGTTTATAAGGCTCACCTTTTTCATTAGTAAACCTTCCTCCCGCTTCACTTAAAACAATCATACCAGCACTTACATCCCAAGCTTTTAAATTCATTTCATAGTAACCTTCGTAAGTTCCCCGTGCTACATAACATAAATCAAGGGCTGCAGAACCAAGGCGTCTGATATCTTGGCAGTTTGGCAATATATTTTTCATTTTTTTCATTACATCATTTAAATCATCTTCATTGGTTGCACTAGTATAGGGGAAACCTGTAGAGAGTAGTGATGTCATTAAGTTTTCATCCTTTGACACAGAGATTTTATTTCCATTGCAAAAAGCCCCTTTAGAAACCTCAGCACTGTATAATTCATCAAGGATTGGATTATACACAATTCCAATGTAGGGTTTTTTATTTTTATAAACACCAACTGATATGCAAGTATGTGGAACTTGGTTAACAAAATTTGTTGTTCCATCAATGGGATCAATAATAATTGAATTATTAAATACTAAATCACTATTATCACTCTCTTCTGCAATCACATTAAAATCGCCAAATGCTTTAGAAAATGCCTCTTTCAAAAAGTTTTCTATGGCAATGTCATAGGTTGTTACTAAATCTTTTTTTGCTTTAAAAGTTACCTCTTTTTGTGCAAAATAGCCCTCTTTTAATATCTTTCCTGCTTCTTTTATTATTGAAATTAACTCTTTTTTCATAAAAAACCTTCTTTTTTTGAAATTATATCAGATTTTATAGAAGATTTTTATAAATATGAATATTTGTTACAATATCGATAAAATCGTAGTTTTAAAGAGTTTTTTATTTATAGTGAACTCTTTTAATTTTATTTTAATCGTATTCCATGGTATAATTTTATAATCCAAACAATACGGAGGTCTCAATGACAGGAATTCTACATTGGTAGAACAATTATCTCTTGATATTGTTAAACATTGAAAATAAAAAAGCTACCTAGTAAGTGGCTAAGTTAGAGAAAGATTTTCTAACTTTAAAGATAGTCAAAGGTCCTTCATTGAAGGGCCTTTTTTTATGGTTAGCTTAAAGGAGGAAGAGTAATTTTAAACTCTGCTCCACAATAAGTTTTATCCTTATATTCAAACTGGGTATTAGTCACTTGAATCTTACCGTTTAAATTCTCCTTGACCATATTATAAGTCATATACAATCCAAGTCCTGTACCAATATATTGATGTTTTGTTGTGAAATAAGGTTCAAAGACTTTTGTTATAATATCTTCATGTATTCCACCAGCATTATCTTTTACTACAATAACTATCTCATTTTCTTCTTTTTTTAGAGTTAGAAAAATATATCTGTTTTCAATAATAGTATCAAGAACATCTCCTTTTTGACATAAAGCATCTTTTGCATTATCCAAAATATTAATAAGCGCATGTTTTAATTTATTAGGATAGGTTTGAAGCCTTATATTCTCATCTAAACTATCGACTATTTTTATATTATTGTTTTGGTTATTCAATTCGCAAAACAGCAAAGCACTTTTAATGATCTCTTTTATATTAGACTCTTTTTTAATTGACTTATCATGAACGAAATCATTAAACTCATCAATTATTCCTGATAGATATTGGGCTTTTTGTGTTATTGTTTCACAGGTTGCATCAATGTATTCGTCACTTAAACTGCCTGCATCCTTTTGTAACTGAATACCAGAAGCACAAGTGGAAATAGCCGATAATGGTTGTCTCCATTGGTGGGCAATATTACTAAACATTTCCCCTAAAGAGGCCATCTTTTCAGATTGTACTAACATAGCTTGCTGTTTTTTATAATCTCTTTTAAGTCGTATATACTCAATGATATTCTCTATTTTATCTTCTAATTTCTCTAAATCAACAGGTTTTAAAATATAACCATCCACATGCATTTCTATGGTATCAATGAAATAACTACTTTCACTGTGGGCTGTTGTAAAAATAATATGTTGTTTAGGATTTATGGCTTTCATGGATTTTGCCATCTCAATACCGTTCATCTTTGGCATTTTTATATCTGAAATAACAATATCAGGAGTGTGTTCTTTATAGAGCTCTAAACCATGTACTCCATCTGTTGCTATATAGAGTTTATTACACATAAAATCCAAAAAGCCACTTAAACTCTCTCTAATTCCCACTTCATCTTCTACATACAATATTGTTATATCATTATGCATATTTCTCTCCCGTTTCTACTTTTATCCTGTATCGAACTTTCACTTTTGACTTAAACGTATTAAGAACGATGCTCCCCCATTTTTATTCTCAACAAAAAGTTTACCCTTCATGTTATCTTCAATAATCATTTTTGACATATATAAACCTATGCCTGTACCCTTACCTTGTTCTTTTGTCGTATAGTAAGGTTCAAAGACTCTATTGATGATATCTTGTGGTATTCCTCCACCATTATCACCTATCCTTAAAGATTCATTCTCTAGAACTATTTCAATTTTAGGTGTATCTATTTTATTGTAAATTAGTACATCTTTAGCGTTATTAATTATGTTTAAAATAACTTGTTGAAATTCACTGTGAAAGCCTTCTACAATGAAGTCATCACCGTGAATACTTAAAGCAATATCATGACTATTTAATTGTGATGATTGCATAGATACAGTATCTTCTATGGCTTTCTTTACGCTAAAGTTCTCTTTTGATTTATCCACACGGAAAAAGTTCCTAAAATTATCAATGGTATTACTCATAAACTGTATCGTTTTTTTATTTTTATCAATAAATGCTTTTATAAAATTCTCATCAATCTCGTTTGCTTTATAGTTATATTTCAACTTTTGAATATTAATGCCTAATTCATTTAAAGGTTGTCGCCATTGATGAGCAATTGCACCAATCATTTCACCCATCTGTGCCATTTTACTTTGTTGCTGTAGGATTTCTAACTGTTTGGTATTTTGGTCTGTTTTCTCTTGTACAATATTTTCTAAGTTTGTATTTAAAAATTCTAACTCTTTTGTTCGATCTTTCACTTTTTGTTCTAAAGATTCATTGAGTAGTTTTAAATTATTCTCATTCTCTTTTTTTAACGTTATATCAGAGATATTGGCAATAACAATAGAGTTTTCAGCTTTATACTTAGACCCAAAAGATATCTCAATGGGAAAAACTGTACCATCTTTTCTTTGGGCCTCTAACTCATGTGCTCCCCCTAAAATACCACAAGAAACTCCACTATGTAAATAAGTATTTGATGCTTTATCATGTGCTGTTTTATACTTATTTGGGATAATAAGAGAAAGCTTTCTTGTTCCAAGCATCTCCTCTTTTGTCCAACCAAACATCTCTTGTGCTTTTTTATTATAGGTTGTAATTTTAGAAGTTCCGTCAATAGCAATAATAGCATTGTTATTTGATTCAATAACTGCTTCTACATACTCTTTTTGATTGGTTATTTCAATATTGTCCGCCTCTATTTTCTTTGCAGCTGGCTTAAAAATAAATAACACTTCTAATAACAAAACAAACAGAGTTAGTACCATTAAATAAAATTCATAACTTAGTACTGTTTCAAGCTGCTGATTTGCGTGTCGTTCATAAGCTTTTACAGCGCGATCAAGTTTTGCAAGTATCATATTAGAGGATAATCTAGCATTATGCAAATATGCTTCATCATGGGTTACGAGTAGTCGTTCAAAATTACTAATATAGTACTTCAACTCACTATCAAGTTTCTCTATGTAATAAATATCCGTTAATTCTTGGGTAAAACTTTTTGTTAAAAGATAGTCGTGACTATTACTAATTTCAGTAATTGCATCTTCTAACTCTTTTTGAGAGTGACTATTTTTATGGGCAAGATAATTCATTCCCAAAATCACCAGTTTTTGAGATAACATTCGTTGTTTACCACTGATATTAATGATTTTTCCATACTCTTTATTTGAACTAATAGAATTGGTATTGAGTATATTGGTAATTATAATAAATAGTGCAATTAAAGATACTGCAGGGATATATCGTTTAGTTAAAGGGGTATTAAATATTTTCATACTCTTTATTCTCACTTTTATAGGAGTATTAATTATTATAACTAAGTTTTATTAAATATTACAACAGTTTTAAGAAAAAAGAGTGTCGCTTTTGATGGATGCATAGGTTATGATCAGTAGAAGAAAAAAGGGGATAAAAAGGGGCAATTGATTAGAGTATTGTGTTTCTCAGAAAATCCGAGAAACACGAGGGTTTGAGAGACTTGAGTCTACATTCCCATACCAGGCATTCCACCCATTCCACCCATATCAGGCATAGCTGGAGCTGATGATGGAGCATCTACCTTGATATCAGTTACCGTAGCTTCTGTTGTTAATAACAGTGAAGCAACAGAAACTGCGTTTTGCATTGCAATTCTTTCAACTTTTGCAGGATCAACAATACCAGCTTCGAACATATCAACATATTCACCACTTGCAGCATTAAATCCTAAATTTTCATTGTCAGATTTTTCAACTTCATTTGCAACAACACCTGCATCAAAACCTGCATTAATAGCAATTTGTTTTAAAGGTGCCTTAATTGCTCTTAGAACAATATCTGCTCCAATTTGCTCATCACCATCAAGTTCTAAAGATACTTTAGCAGCAGCTCTGATTAACGCAGCTCCACCACCAATAACAATACCTTCTTCAACAGCAGCTCGTGTTGCAGATAAGGCATCATCAACTCTGTCTTTTTTCTCTTTCATTTCTGTTTCAGTTGCAGCTCCAACTTTAATAACAGCAACACCACCAGAAAGTTTTGCAAGTCTTTCTTGTAGTTTTTCTCTGTCATAGTCAGAAGTTGTATTATCAATTTCTGCTTTGATTTGATTTACTCGTCCTTCTACAGTAGAAGTATCACCTGAACCATCAACGATAGTTGTATTATCTTTATCAATTACAACTCTAGCAGCTGTTCCAAGTACTTCAATTCCTGAAGACTCTAATTTCATTCCCATCTCTTCAGCAATAACAGTTCCACCAGTTAAAATAGCGATATCTTCTAACATTGCTTTTCTTCTATCACCAAAACCTGGTGCTTTAACAGCAGCGATATTTAAAGAACCTCTTAATCTATTTACAACTAATGTTGCTAATGCTTCACCATCAACATCCTCTGCAATAATTAAAAGTGGTCTTCCTGTTTGGTTAACTGCTTCTAAGATTGGTAACATCTCTTTTAAATTTGAGATTTTTTTATCATATAATAAAATAAATGGATTCTCTAATTCAGCAATCATTTTTTCAGTATTTGTTACAAAGTATGGAGATAAGTATCCTCTATCAAATTGCATACCTTCTACAACATCAAGTTCATCAGAAATACCTTTTGCTTCTTCAACAGTAATAACACCATCTTTTCCAACTTTTTCCATAGCTTCGGCAATCATAGAACCAATAGCAGTATCAGAGTTTGCAGAAATAGTAGCAACTTGCTCAATCTCTTTTTTATCAGCAACAACTTTTGATGCACTTTTAAGGTTTTCTAAAATTGCTTCGCATGCTTTGTCCATACCTCTTTTTAAAGTAATAGGATTTGCACCAGCAGTTACATTTCGAAGACCTTCTTTAAATACAGATTGTGCTAAAACAGTAGCAGTTGTTGTACCATCACCTGCTTCATCAGCAGTTTTAGAAGCAACTTCTTTTACAAGTTGTGCTCCCATATTTTCTAATGTATCGTCAAGTTCAATCTCTCGTGCAACAGATACACCATCTTTTGTAATTGTTGGTGCCCCAAATGCTTTTTGTAATAATACATTTCGACCTCTTGGACCCATGGTTACTTTAACAGCATCTGCTAATTTTTCTACACCTGAAAATAGTTTATTTCTTGCATCATCACTAAATCTAACTTCTTTAGCCATAATAGTTTTCCTTTAAATATTTTTTATTTTTTGTTATTAACGTTAATATTGAATCGAATTTATGTACATGGATAAGTTGCTAAGCAACGTATGCCATTACATAACTCCTATAACGTTTTCAATATCTAATACTAAGTAGTCTTCACCTTCTAATGAAAGTTCTGTTCCTCTAAATTGTTCAAATACAATTGTATCACCAACTGCTAATTCAGTTACCTCTGAACCAACGGCTTCTACTTTTGCTGTATTTGGTTTCTCTTTTGCAGAGTCTACAAGGATAATTCCGCTTGCAGTTTTTTCTTCTACTTCTGTTCTTTGAACAAGAACTCTTTTACCTAATGGTTTAAAATTCATGATATGTCTCCTATCAAGTTTAGTTATAATTTTTATAAGTTTTAGCACTCAGTTTTTTTGAGTGCTAAATTGTAATGAGTTTTTGTTTAATTGTCAAGTTAGTTGAGTAGGTTAAACTCAAGATTTAATATAAATTTTATTTATGTCGATTAAGATATTTAAGAAGTAACTCTTTTAAAGAATTTTGTAAATTTTCATCAAGAGTATTAAGCCTATTTTCGCACTTTAAAGCTAAATCATCTGCTGCTTTAATTGCACCCTCTAAACCTAAAAGATTTACAAAAGAGTTTTTAGCTCCGTCATTTTGTGTGGTTTTACCCGCTTCCTCTTCTGTCGCAGTTTCATCAATAATATCATCTTGAATTTGAAAGAGTAAGCCAATATCAATTCCAAAATCATATAGTTTTTGTTGCACGTCTAAACTGTAGTTTGCAATTACTGCACCCATTCGTAATGAAGCCGCAATAAGTTTAGCTGTTTTATGAATATGTAAAAACTCTAATTGATCAAGTTCAAGCTTTTGATTTTCAAAATAACAATCAATTGCTTGACCAATAATCATACCATTAATTCCGCCATCTGTTGCTAATAATTTTACTAATTCAACTTTTACTTCAGCATTTAATGGTGCTTGGGCTATTTGATTAAAAGCTTCAGAATTTAAAGCATCTCCTACTAAGATAGCAGTCACTTCATCATATTTTTTATGTAAAGTAGTAAATCCTCTACGTAAAGCTGCATCATCCATAGCAGGTAAGTCATCATGAACCAAAGAGTATGTGTGTAACATCTCAACACCTAAAGCTACCCCTAAAGAGCTCTGTACTAAAAGTGAGTTTTTTGAGTTCACTACACTTAATAGCAACATGGGTCGAAAACGTTTTCCACCAGCATTAAGCATTTCGCCTAAAGCTGCTTCAAAATATGGATGAAAAGATTGTGATTTAGGAAGATTATTCTGTAAATAATCTTCAAAAGAAGTTAGCAAATCTTGCATTTTATTTTTGACCAAACGAGCCCATACCACCCATCATGTTCATGGCCATCATTTTTTTATTCTCATCTGCTTGTTTAATAACATCATTCATGGCTGAGATTAAAAGAATCTGTAAAGAGTCTTTATCCTCAAGTAACGAATCATCAATTTGTAAATCAACTACTTCAGAGTTTCCATTAATAGATAACTCAATCATACCTCCACCAGATTTACTAGTAAAGATTTTATCCGCATTATCTTCTTTGGCTTTATTTGCCATCTCTTGAACTTGTCCCATAACCTCGTTGAGATTGATTTTACTTAAATCAATACCATCAAACATGGTCACTTCCTACAAGTTCATGAGTAATACTTTCAATATTGTTTTCATCATCAACAATAACTACTGTTGGTTTATAATCATCTAGTTCTGATTCATTATATGAAGCATAAGCAATAACAATAATCTTATCACCAATCTCCACTTTTCTTGCAGCTGCTCCATTAAGACACATGTCTTTACTTCCAGCTTTCCCTTTTATCACGTATGTTGCAAATCGTTCACCATTGTTAACGTTTACGATTTCTACTTTCTGCCCAACTCGTAAATGAGAAGCAATCATTAATTCTTCATCAATCGTAATTGATCCAACATAATTTAAATTCGCATCTGAAACAGTTGCTCTGTGAATTTTACTATACAGCATATCAAATGTCATATATTCGATTCCTTATCCTAGTTTAATAGGTTCACCCCAAAATTGCTCTGGAATAATATACTCTTGTACCGGGTTTCCACCTATTATGTGTTCTTCGACAATTCTATCAATTTTTTCCTTAGATAATTGACAGTACATATGATGTCCAGGTTCAATTAACATTACTGGTCCCATTTGACATCTTCCTAAACATGAAGTTCGAATTGGCTGAACTGGTCCCATTAAACCTTTTTCCATCATCTTCTGTGCTAAATGATTAAACAACCCTTGAGTATCTGGAGTTACACAACTTGGCTTTGGCATACCAGGAGGTGAACTTTGCTCACACTTAAAAATATAGAAGGTTGGTTGCGGCATTGCAGGCATTTCCATGCGATTTCCTTTAAAATAAGATAAATTTTGTCTGAATTCTATCAAAGAAAATTTAAACTCATCTAAAAGAGAACTTTTAATAGAATATTAAAATCTTTAATAATATACTTACTGCCACTTTAAAGACAAGGATATCAATGAAAAAGTTACTACTTTTAATTTCATTCTCTGTGTTACTATTTGCTACAAATCCAATTGCAGTTATGGAAACAACACAAGGAACCATTGAAATTGAGTTAAGAAAAGATTTAGCGCCTAAGGCTGTAGAGAATTTTGTAACACATTCAAACAACGGTTACTATAATGGTCTAATTTTTCACAGAATCATTAAAAACTTTATGATTCAAGGTGGTGATCCAACAGGAACAGGTCGTGGTGGAGAATCTATTTGGGAAAAACCATTTAAAGATGAATTCTCACCAAATGCTGTTTTTGACAAACCAGGTATTTTAGCCATGGCAAACTCTGGTCCACATACAAACGGAAGTCAATTTTTTATTACAACAGTAACAACTCATTGGTTAAATGGGCGACACACTATTTTTGGATATGTAAAAAAGGGGATGGATGTTGTTAAAAAGCTAGAAAATGTTAGAACAAATGGACGATATGCCGGAGATAAACCCTTAAAAGATCAAAAGATTTTAAAGATCACGATTAAATAAAAGATAGATAAAAGAGAATTTTCTCTTTTATTTATTACCAAAGAGTTTTTGTAAGATTGTTTTATCACCAATTTGCATAATCTTTTTCTCTAACTGCTCTACACGTTCTTGCTCTGTTTTAGCTTTTACTTTCCAATACTCAACTTTTTGTGCTAAGACATGACCATCTTCAATAGCATCAAGTTTATCTTTGTACTCTTGTAGTTCTTTTTCTAAATCATCAATTTGAATCTCATAGGTTACTTTTGTTTGGGTTACCTGTTTTTCAATTTCAGTTTTTAACTCATCTTCTTTTGCATTGAGTTGTGCAACTTGTTGTCGCAGTTGATGGTTTTCACGATTTGTTTTTAGAGTAACAGAGGTTTTATCTTCAACTGTATCGGAGTCTTTTCGATAGTGAGCAACTTCTGCTTTAAGTTTTTTGTTTTCTACTTTAGCTTTTTGAACCATGTAAATGTATTTGTCTTTTTCAACATTTAGGTTACGCATAGCTTTTTCTAAATCACGAATATTATCATTAAGAGCAGTTATTTTTTTCTCTTGTTCAGCTGAACCAGCTTTTCCTTTGATAAAAATATCCCCTTTATCTTTCATCAGAGCCATTTGCACTTCACGCTTTTGGTTCACTTCTTGGGTAATATTTCGTTGTATTGCAATAGAACCTATGATATCTCCTGCATCATTATGCATGGTTATCATAGAAGAGTCTACCACATAACCTTCACCCTCTTTGGTAACTTGTTTGATTTTACCTGACCACGATTTGTTATCTAATACATCAGCATACATGCCATTGTACATATGAATATCCGTATCGCTGTGTCGTAACTCTCTAAAATCTTTTCCTAGAAGTTCTTCTTTATCAAAACCTGTAATGGCACAAAAGAGTGAATTGACATAGGTTATTTTCATTTGAGTATCAGTTTTAATTACAATATTATATTGATCAACTGCCTCTTTATAACGCTCCAATTCACGATTTTGTTCTTCCATTAAATTTTGATGGTATAAAATTTTTGACAACTCAGATACAGAGGTTAACAGAGCTCTCACATCAATAGGTTTGATAATATAGTCATAGATTTTTAATTTGATAGATTCAGACAAAAATTCATTATCCGAATAAGCAGTAGCAAAAATAACAGGAATAGTATCATTCTTCTGCCGTATGGCTTTAACCATATCAATACCTGTCATATTTGGCATATTAATATCAGAGATTATTACATCAATATTCTCTTTTTTTTCTTCATAAACAGATAAGCCTTCTTTTCCATCAACTGCAGTGTAAACTTTTTTGAAAAATTTTGACAATAGAAGTGTGAGCTCTTGACGAACATGTTCATCATCTTCTACATATAAAATCTGCAATCGTTTTAAGAGGACATTATCTACATTCATTATTTTATATTTTTACTCGTAATTAACTCTATAAATTTTATAAAATCAAAAGGTTTTAACAAGTAGTCTTTAACACCATACTCTTCAGCTTTTTCAATATACTCAGTTTCAGTATGTGCAGACATGATAATAATTGTTAAATCTGGCTGTTTTTCTTTAATGATTTTAATCATATCTAAGCCATTCATTACAGGCATATTAATATCAGTAATTACTGCATCAATATCACTATGTTCTTCTAATACAGCTAAAGCCTCTTCACCGTTTGTTGCAGTTAAGAAGTTTGCTTGCAGTTTAACAAGAGTATCACTAATAATATCTAATAAATCTTTTTCATCTTCAACAAAGAGTAGTTTCAACTCTTTTAATTTTGCTATTTTTTCTTGCATTTTATACCCTAAGCTTATTTATCAGTTTCAGCACTACCTAATTCACTTTTATGAACAACAGATTCGATATCCATAACAACCAACATTCTGTTATCATTAAGCCTTACAAAACCTTTTAAATATCGCGAAGGTATTGAAGAACCCATATCTGAAACAGGTGCTAAGTTTGAAGTATCAAGTCGTTGAACATCATCAACTTTATCTACAACAATACCAATCATACGTTTATCTTTTGTAATTACCGCAATAACTGCTGTGTTATCATCATAAACAATTTCACCGGTATTAAATTTAATTCGAATATCTAAAATAGGTACTACTTCACCTCTCAAGTTGATTAATCCCTTTACCCAATCAGAAGTATTTGGTAATGTTGTAATTAATTCAGGGTAAGTTAAAATCTCTCTAATTTTTGGTAATTCAATGGCATATTTCATACTACCAAGTTCAAAAGTCATAAACTCGCTAGTATTAGCATAGTCAATTATTTCTTCTTCTCTATGGCTGTTTACATTTTGTTCCATTAAGCAATCCTTTTATTCTTACATGCTCTTTATTGTAGTAATCTTTACAAAAAGAAACCTCTTTTTCGTTATAAAGATTAATTTAACTTATTTTAACGATTATTAACTTAAAAATTATAGCACATTATTTTCTATTACCTCACATCGTGCAACATTTTTAGCTGACTCCAACCAAATTGTATCTTTAGGCTTAACATTTTCCAAATTAATTATTTTTTCATCTTTGGTTAACTGTACCATTCCCTCTTTTACTTTTTTATTAGGATGATTCATTTTGTAATTATTATTTAACATCTCAAGCAGACTCTGTTTTTGCTGAAAAATTGTTAGCATGCTACGATTTAAATTCTCTTTTACAAGATTTAACTCTTTTTGTACGAACTCAAATTTACGTTCAAAGGAGTTTTGTTCAAAGAGTGATTTAATATGCATAATAGATTGCTCTTTTGAAGAGAGAATCATTTTAAATCGGCTATTAAACTGATCGTGTAAATTATCTAGGAATATTCGGTGTTCATTCATATCAGGAAGTGCTATTTCTATAGCATTGGATGGCGTTGCCGCACGAACATCAGCTACAAAATCTGAAATCAAAAAATCTACCTCATGACCAACCGCAGAGATAACAGGAGTTTTTGCTTCATAAATAGATAAAGCAACAACCTCTTCATTAAAGGCCCAAAGATCTTCAATACTTCCTCCTCCTCGACCTACAATCATCACATCAGCTTCTAATTCATCAGCGATTTTTATGGAGTTTACAATATCAAACTTGGCATCATCTCCTTGAACCAAGGTTGGCACTAACGTAAACTTAGCTAATGGCCAACGATGAAGAGCAACTTTTTTCATATCCTCAATAGCTGCACCTGTAGGTGATGTTACTAAAACAATATGCTTAGGATATTTTGGTAGGGTCTTTTTAATTTCAGAATTAAAATACCCTTTTTCTTGAAGTTTCTTTTTGAGTTGCTCATAAGCTAAAGCTAACACCCCTTGTCCTGAAGGCTCAATTTTATTACACATGAGTTGATAATTACCTCGAGGAACATAGGCTGTGATACTACCAGAAATTGTAATTTTCATACCCACTTCTAAACGAAACTTTAGGTATTGAGCGTTACCTCGAAACATAACACAAGAAAGCGTTGAGTTCGCATCTTTGATGGAGAAATAAATATGCCCTGAGTTGTGATAAGTTAGGTTTGAAACTTCCCCTTCCACATATACACCAATGAAAGTAGTTTCTAATAATGATTTGATTTGATTGTTTAAGGTTGAGACCGTAATGGGAGTGTTCATTTAAAAAAGTTTCCTTTTTAAGAAAGTAAAAGTCATCCTACCCATATAGGTTAAGATGATAGATAGTTTTTATGAAATTCAAGGCAAAGTGTTATTTTAAAGCGGAGCATACATGTAGTACGTGAGCATTTAAAATAACGCTTTAACGCAGAAGTTCGTGAAAAATAGTTATCAGATTAACCTATATTTTTCGAGCGATAAAGAGTGTTGAGATATTCATACTGAACCCTTTTACATAAATAGGCTCTAATCCAGCTTGTCTTAACTCTGCACACAGATTGTCTTGAGTTAAAAACTCATCAATAGAGTTTGGCAAATAAGTGTAGGCTTCTTTATTTCGTGAAATCATTCCACCTAGCGTTGGTAAAATTTTATTCATATAAAAATCTGTCACGTAATCTAATGGCTTCTCTTTTTTATTTTTTGTAAACTCTAAAATAACTACTAAACCATCTTTTTTAAGTACTCTTGCAAATTCATCAAAAGCCTCTTGTCGTTGCACAACATTTCGAATTCCATATGAAATAGAGATAACATCGGCACTATCACTATCTAATGGCATTTGAGCAGCACCTGCTTCAATAAACTCAACATCAGGAAGTTTCTTCTTTGCTACTTCCATCATACCAACACTTGGGTCAACTCCCACAACTTGCTCTAAGTTGATACCATTTTTGCCTGCTGTTTTTTGCCAGTAGTCAATCATATCTCCTGTACCACAAGCAACATCTACAATCTTAGAAACCGTATCTTTTCCATAAAAAGAGTAGGCTAAGTTACACGCTTTATCTCGCCAACTTTTATCTATTCCCATACTTAATACTCTATTTGCTAAATCATACGTTCCTGCAATATCATTAAACATTGATACAATTTTTTCTTGTTTACTCATTTTTTCCCTAATTATTTTAATAGTGTTGCGCCAACAATAAGACCTAAAATAAATCCTACATTTAACATCACTAGAAGTCGTAATGTGTTTATTTTTTTGTCAGCTTTTGGTAAAAGTCTTAATATAGTCGCCTGTTTTTGAAGCGCTTCATTAAACTTTTTTGAGGATGTATTTAAATCCTGCGTTGATTTTTTTAATGAAATTTCAGAAAGTTCTAACTGTTCAACAACCTCTTTGGCTTGTTTAAAACTCATTTCACTCATTTTTTAATATCAATCCATTTATCTAAATCAAAAAAGATTTTATTCAGTACTTGAAGTACATAATCTTTTGCTTCTGTTTGAATACGTCTAAAGAAGAGGTATTTTCGAGCAGAATCTAAATCCCCTAACTCTTTAGCTTGCACTGCTTTTTGTGCAAAATCTGTGTTATTATATGCCATTTCCCAAACCGTACTTCCTAAGTATCGACTCATTGTGATAACTTTATCATTTTTTACAGGAAAGTATTTGGGTTCTTTGATAAAATCAAACATTACAGAGTTTGAGTCTAAATATTTATGTCCAAAAAAGTTGATAAATTGTTCTTCAATATAGTCAGGTTCCATAGAAATAGCACGGTTAAGTGCAAAAATAATATTATCTTCTGATTTTTCTTCAATCTTTTTAATTTTTTTCATGGTTGCAATAGCATTTTTACCATCAAGTTCACCATCCCCTAAAGGAATAATCCACTTAATATTACCAAAAGAACCCACTTTTTTAATCTCTTCTAGGACTAGTGAAGAGGTTTTATTACCACCTACATCCACAATTACTTCATGATTATCATCCATTAAAATAAGTTCATCAAGTTCTGTTAGTTTGTTTGTCCCTAACATCCGTTTATCAACGATATTCGTACGCGTAAACGATCGTGAATCATTGTTTTCATCATCGATTTCAATATAAGTTACTTTTTTACCATGCTTTTTATAAAGGTAAGGCGCTATAACTTGCATTGCTACAGTAGACTTACCTACCCCACCTTTTGTTTGTGGAATAATAATCATTAATTAATCCTTTGGATTGCTTTTCATATACTCGACTATCTTGCCGTGGAGTCTACAGTAAACAAAGTTTAAAGAGACATCTTTTTTGTAAATTTTGATTATTTTATCGAAATTTTCATTAATTCCATATTCACACCACGCTTGTAAATCCTCATAAGACTCAAAGCTATAACCAAAACGTTTTAATAATCTATTAGTATAAGAATCAACCACAAAATAGTCTTGATGGCAGGCATAACAAAGAACTGCATCAGCTGTTTCTGGACCAATACCTTTTTGTTCTAAAAGCCACTCTCGTGTTACACACTTAGAAAAGTTTTCAAAGGTTTCAAACTCTTGCAAAATATTTTGACACAGTTTTTTGATACGTACTGATTTTTGATTTTTAAAACCGCTGGGAGTAATTGCTACTATGAAAGTATCTAAATCAACAGTTGCTAATTTTTCAAGACTTAAAACATCCAGCTTTTTTAGGTTTTTTATAGATTGTTCAACATTCACCCATTTTGTATTTTGTGTGAGTATAGCACCAATGAGCACTTCAAAGTCACTAGAACTTGGCCACCAAAACTCTGGTGCATTTTCTAGTAAGTTTTGTTCTTTTAGAAAAAGCCACAAATCATAAGCGTTGTCAACTCTATTCAATCATCGCCTTTGTAATAATTGCTTCATTTTTTCCACTTAAGAGTTTTATTTTAAAGGCATCTTTAGCTTTGCCCTCTTCTAGTTCCATCACTACCATTTGTAAAATTGATTTACAAGAGTTTGGTATTTCAAAATGACCACCAAGCCCTGTTGTAGCTTTTCGAATAGGAATTTTTTTATCCATTCCAATAATATTATCGCGACACCCTGTTAAACCAATATCCGTTAAATAACAGGTCCCTTGTGAAATTTGTAAATCATCCGTACTCACATGAGTGTGGGTACCACAAATTCCACTAACTTCCCCTTCAAACATCTTAAACATAACCCGTTTTTCACTGGTTGCTTCTGCATGAAAATCAATAAAAATATTTCTAATATTTTGTTCTTTGAGCTCTTTTATTACATTTGTTGCCCAGTTAAAAGGGTTTTCGCAAGTTGGCATAGAAAACTGTCCCATGAGATTTAAAACAGCTAATTTTTCACCGTTCACATCAAAGGTCATTAACCCACTACCATGAACACCTTGGGGATAATTATCTGGTCGTAAAACATTTTGGGATTCCAGTAGGGTTATCATCTCTTTTCGCTTATCAAAAGAGTGATTCCCTCCTGTAATAACGTCAATTCCTACATTAAAAAGTTCGTTAGCATTTTTAACGGTTAATCCAAATCCATGGCTAGCATTTTCGCCATTTGCAATAACAAAATCTATACCGTATTCCGTTTTGAGTTTTTTTAAATTTGCTTCAATAATTCTTCGACCAGGTCGTCCTACAATATCACCAATAAATGCAATTTTCAAGATATTCCTTACTTCTTTTAATGAAGCAATTGTACCTTCTGTAGGGTTAGTTTCTACTTTATCTAAACAAATAAATCGATACTAATAAAACAAAATATTTATTGTAAACTTTTTGCACAAACATAAGCGCTTGACCATGCAAATTGAAAATTATAACCACCCAATTCACCTGTTACATCAAGGCACTCTCCAAGAAAGTACAAATCTTTTTGTAAATAACTTTGCATATCTATACTGTTAATATCGTTGGTACAAATACCACCTTTGGTCACTTCAGCTTTTGTAAATCCAAAATTTCCTGCAGGGGCGAAGTTATAATTTTTTAATCGTTTCAATTGCTCTAGTTCATCATCTTTTAACGAACTAATCGCTTTATCTTCAAGATTACTAGCAAGCAAAAACTCTTGAATAAAACGTTTTGGTAATGGCAATGCTGAAGAGATTTTTTTATTACTTTTTAAAAAAGGTTCAATTTTCTTATTAGGCAAAAAATCCAGACTCATCTGCCCTTTTTTCCAATACAATGAACTGTTTAAAATAACAGGTCCAGTACAGCCTTTATGGGCAAATAAAATATTACCTTCAAAACTTTTTTGCTCAACAGTTGCTTTGACAAAACAGGAGATTCCGCTGAGTTTTTTAAACCAAAATTCATCTTTTTGTACTGTAAAACCTACAAGTGCAGGATTTAAAACGTTGACTTTATGATTAAATTTTTTAGCAATATCAAAAGCAATTGAAGAAGCACCAAGATTGGTAAAACTCAAGCCACCACTTGCAACTACAACTTTTTGTGCCATAATATTTTGTTTGTTAGTTTCAATACAAAACGCATCATCATACGTCATATCTACTACTTTTGTATTCAAATAATATTTACAGGAAGTCGTTAGTTTTTTAAATAAAGAGATGACTTCTTTAGAGGATTTACAAAAGTAAGTTCCTTTGACAATCTTTTCATCAAAGTGAGGAACAAGACCATTTTCTTTACAAAAGGACAAAAAAGCTTTACTATCAAAACCATCTAAAATATCTTGGACAAATTTTTCATTTCCTAGATAGTTTTTTGCACTGACATATTTATTGGTGATATTACACTTTCCTCCACCACTTACTTTTATTTTTGCACCAATTTCGCTGTTGGAGTCAATAATACACACTTTTTGATTCTTTAAAAGAGCTGCTAGCATCAACCCGCTAGCTCCTGCTCCTATTATGGCTATATCATACTTCATTAGTAGTCTGTTTTACAATTTTAAAAATATTTTTACCTTCGTTATGCTCATACTCTAAGGTGTAATCATTAGCACCTAAAATTGCATGAACAATATACAATCCTAAACCAAACCCATCTTTACTTTTATCTTCATTGGCAAAAAATGGTTCAAAATAGTTCTCTAATGGATGAGACAACTCTTTACCAAAGTTTTCAAAAATAATTGCATTTTCATCGGTTCGAATGATTACTTTTTTATCAGGAGAATATTTAATTGCATTATCAATTAAATTTTTAACTGCAACAGTAAAGAGTTTAAAGTTAACTTCAATCTTTT
This sequence comes from Arcobacter sp. EP1, assembly GCA_001655195.1. Lineage (GTDB taxonomy): Bacteria > Campylobacterota > Campylobacteria > Campylobacterales > Arcobacteraceae > Arcobacter_A. The sequence continues at coordinate 78,660 of LPNY01000139.1, read as the reverse complement.
TGTTTTCATGGTGCATCTCAATAACATCATCATCAATGAGTAAAATATCAATGGCATTATCTAAAATATCATCTAAAAAGTAGAGATTTTTTTCCACATTTTTTGTGGATAAAATCAACTCTTCAATAGAGGTGAATTCATTAATTAACATCTCTAATCGCGAGAAAACATTTTTCATTTTATCATCATTTGCAGGGGAGTGTTCTAACTCACTTAAGAATTTCCCTTTAGTAATAGGGGTTTTAAGTTCATGCATAATATTTCGAATAAACACATTTCGTGCTTCTTTAATATTTTGTAACCGTTCTGCTGAGCTTTTAAATTCATGGGCTAATTGAGAAACCTCATCTTGGGCTTCAGTATCACAACACTCAAAATCAAAATTTTCATCACCAAGGGTTTTTACTTTATCTTTTAAAATTTTTAGAGGATAGAGCTTTCGCCATGTGGTTAAAAATGAAAGCACCAAGGCCACAAACAAAATACCAAAAACAGCAACAATATAAACAGTAGGATTCATATGTTTGTACTCAGTATCTTTTAACATGATCTCTAAACGACCGTTTTTAATAAAAAGAAATGTATCTCCACGCAGTTCTAAAACACGCACATATATATTTCTAAAACGTCTCTCTAACATGATTCGCGTTTTTGGATTATAGGTTACAGCTCGTACTGAGCCTAACTCATTTACAAATTGTAAGTTCATATTAGATAAAGACTCTAAAAACTCTTTTGTTAATCCATAATTTCTATTTTTTTCTAAAATCATTTTCGCAACGGGCAGATATTTTCTACCTAACTGATCATCTCTTTCATCTTGGGTATGAACCATGAGACCGATGAAACTAACAACCACTAAAAAAATAGAGATAACAAAACTGATGGTTATGGTGAAAAATATTGATTCCCGTTTCATTGTACTAATTTATATCCCATTCCTCGAATTGTATGAAGATATTTTGGCTCTTTAGGGTTATCTTCAATTTTATGTCGTATACGGTTAATAATCACCGCCAACGAGCCGACATTATCATAGTCGCTGTTTAATAAATCAGAGTTCTCAAAAATATCATCACGAGATACTACAAACCCTTCTCGTCGCAATAGCAACGATAACACTTCATACTCTGCGGCAGTAAGTTTAATAAAATCACCATCTTTAGTAATCTCTTTTTTTTCATCATCTAAAGCAAAGTGTTTTGTGGGGAGTTGTTCATCTTTTGTAGGAGTACTATATCGTCTTAAAATTGTTTTTATTCGTACTTCTAATTCTCGTGGGTCATAAGGTTTTGGCAAGTAGTCATCCGCACCCATCTGAAGTGCCGTTACTTTATCGGTAATATCACTTCGTGCAGAGCTAATAATAATTGGTAAATCGTGGTTAGCAAGAATCTCTTTACAGACATCCAAACCATCCATACCAGGTAAAGTCAAGTCCAATATAACTAAATCATATTTGTTTATTTTCAACGCCGAAAGAGCCAAAAAAGGCTCTTCGTAGTTGGTTACATTCATATTGAACTTTTTTAAATATTGAGTAAGAACTTCCGCTAATTCGGTATCATCCTCTACCATTGCAATATCGATCAAATTGTAATCCTTTTTGTTCTTGTAAATCCATTAGCACGCGTAATTGACTTTTTTGTTTTTTATCTAAAACATTGTAAGCTTTTTCAAGTGTTTGGGCTTTTAATTTTATCATATTTTCTTTTTTATTCATAGCTTGTTTAATAAATTTATCTTTATCAAATCCATTTTCACTAAAAGCTGTAAACATTGATTCACGTTTTTGCATTGAATTTTTCATAATATCTTGAAGCTTCGTTTGTTGCTCAGCTGATAAGTTCAGTTGTCTAAAAAGCTTCATCATTGAACCTCGTTTTTGCTGATGCATCCCTTGTTTCATCATGTGCATTTTTTTCATGCCCATACCTTGTTGATTTTGACCTGACATATTACATCCTGATTTATTATATGCAAAGGCACCTGTTGCTAAAATTGTTACTGTAACTGCGGTTACTAAAATTGACTTTTTCATACTATACTCCTTTATTTTGTATAGTGAAATTATGACATGAGCTATTTAATCAATATTGAACTCTTTTTTAATCATTTCTTAATCATTTTAAACGAAAGTAAACACTTAATAACCTTTACTTATGTTAAATATAACTTTTAGTTAATTGCTGTTATCATTTTATAGAAGGTACCCTATGAAAAAACTATTAATTTTATTCTTACTAACTCTTTCAATCTACGCTGATGACGTAGTTAAAGGACAAACATATTACCTTTATCTTCTCAAAGAACCCCTAGGATATAACGGTGCAGTTTTTGCCAAACAACATACGCAAAAAGAGTGGAAAAAACTCTTTGAAAATGATGCAAAAGCATTTAAAGTTATGTTAGTTAATGAAAATCCTACTCTAAAAACATTTGTAAAAAGTGAAAAGTTCAAAAAAATTCTTCCCTATTTAAAAGAGTTTACCATCCAATATGCCAAAGATGTTAAAAACTCTCCAACCTGTAATTAAAGGATAGCCCTATGATACGAAGAGACTTTCTAAAATACAGTGCCATTGCAGGATTACTTGTAAGCACTCAAACAGTTCATGCAAAACCTAAAAAAGGTAAAACCCTAAAAACGACTGTTGCAGTGTGTGGCGCTGGATTTGCAGGTCTGTCTGTGGCAAAAGAGTTAAAAAGCCTCAATCCACTATTAGATGTTCTTGTTATTGAACAACGTGCAAATTTTATGTCATGTCCTTTCTCAAACGTTTGGTTAGGGGATATTCAAAATATTACATTTGCCAATTTAAATTATGACTACTATAAAGCAGTACAAACTTATGGCTATGATTTTTTAAATGCAACGATTATGGATATTGACCGAGAAAAAAGAGTTATTACCACCAATGAACAAAATGTCGAGTATGACTATCTTATTTTAGCTACAGGAATAGAGTATAACTACAAAAAACTTTTTAAACGCAACAAAGAAAAAGCCAAAGAGTGTTTAGTTAAAGCACCTCCAGGATTAAAACCAGGGAGTGAACATTTAGCCCTTAAACGTATGATTAGCAACTTCAAAGGAGGGAATTTTGTTATCTCTATTCCTTCTCAAAGTTATAAGTGTCCACCGGCTCCTTATGAACGAGCCTGTATGATTGCAAACTATTTTAAAACGCATAAAATTGATGGGAAAGTTATCATTATTGACCCACGTATTAAACCCGCAGCTAAGCCAGCGTCATTTTTACAAGCCTTTAAGGAATTCTATCCTGATATTATAGAATATCGATCTCACTCTAACTTTAAAGATGTTGATTTTAAAACAAAAACCATCACTGTTGAAACCTTTAATAAAAAAACCGTGGACTATGAAACAAAAGAGATCAAGTTCGAAGAAGCCTCAATTATTCCACCTAATACTTCTAGTAAACTTGTTAAAAAAGCAGGACTTGCAACCTACGCACAAGGGTGGGCAAAACTTCAACAACCAACTTTTAGGTCAGTAAGTGATGATAGGGTTTATATCATTGGAGATGCCCAAGGGGAATACCCTTATCCAAAATCAGCACAAATGGCAAACTCCTGTGGATATTTAGTAGCAGCGGAATTAATCAATCGTCTTAAAAACAAAAGCTTTGAGTACAAAACTCACTTACCGGGCAATGTCTGTTACTCAATGCTTACAAATAACAAAGCTGTTTCTATTTCACATCTTTATGAGTTTACCAATAAAGTACATGTAACAACTATCACTTCAGATATCGATACTTATACGGCAGATGCGGCATATGGATGGTACTTTGGTTTAATAGAGGATGTACTGGCAATTAAAAAAACTTAAGGAAAAATCTCCTTAAGTTTTATCATCTGTACTTCAAAAAGTTATGTTATAATTTTTGCATCCTGTGAATTTAAGGAATACTTATGAAAGAGATTGCTGAGGAATTCATTCAAAACTATTTTAAGTCACTTATTGAACACCACAATACTATCTTTGGTATTCATTCTAGTGCAAACCTAACAAAAATTAATTTTATTACCTACCATGAAGATATTTTTTCTTTTGTCAATCTAGTTTGCCAAATTGATACAGATTTAGAAGATGAATTTTTAGATGTCTGTTTAGATGATATTATCAACCTCATGCATTTTACAACTTCACTTGAAAAAGATACTCAACGGTTAGAAATTATTTATAGTGACTTTTTAAAAAGCTATGACCAACTCCATGATAAAGATGAAGTTTTTTCAATTTTTAAAGAAGAATATACCCTACATAAGCAGACTTTTAGAGCCCTGTTAAATACAAAGTTTTTCTTTTTGGATAAATACCTATGGGATAAAATCAAAAAATCAAAAGAGTTACGGCAACTTTTAAAAATCAAAAACCTAAGAGATGTGGATTCAACCATTGATTACTTAAAACATACCATTGTGCGAAAATCCTATATGCGTTTAGATTACTCCTCATTTCATATTGATTTACATAAAAAATACAAAGCTTCTGATATTGAATATGTTAAATCATTAGCTCATGAAAGCGCTGAACAGGAGTATAATGAACCTTTGGAACAACTAGTACGTTACAAAAAACACATCCCCTACTTTAAAGATATTGAAGACCAAGATATCAGAGAGATTGTTAAAGATGTCAAGTTTTGTCACTACAATGCCCATGAAATACTCATCAAAGAGTTTGATGATAGCAAGGAAATTTACTTTTTGGTTCGAGGGGAATGTCGTGCCACTTTTAGGCGTAGACCCCTAGGAAAAATAGAGTGTAAAACAATTTTTGGGGAGTTTGCTTTTATTACCAAAGAGCTACGTAGTGCTACCATTAAAACCAATGAAAACTCAGTGATTATTAGTTTTAATTTTGACTTGGAATCATTTGATAAAAACCCCTGTCTTTTTTCACAGCTTTATAAAAATATTTCCCAGCAGTTAGTTAAAAAAATCTATACCATTAATCAAAAAGATATTTCTCTTTAGCGTTTTACTAACCTATCTGCATGAGTATTGAGTTTTTTTGTATGTAAAAAAGACTCTTCTCTTTTGCTAAGAGTTGGTTTCGATACCTCTTCAATTGTTTCTATTTTTTCTTTATTTTCTTTTGATTCAGCTATTTTCTTTGTTTCTTTCTTATGAGTTTGTACTTCTTTATCTTCTACTTTAAAGAGTCTCAAAACCAAAAACACAGAAAGTGCAATATTAAAAAAAATCACCGCCCACTTAAGTGGCAATAAAATATCCAAGTACTCTAGTTTTTCACGTAAAGTTAAATACTCCACAATATCAGAATAAATCCATTGAGAAAACAGTACACTACTTAAAAGCAAAACAACCATAATAACTGTTTTTCTAAACTTATAAAGATGGTACCAGATAAGTGCTGATTTAACTTGTTTAAACATATAACAATCCTAAATCAAAAAGTCTAAACCCAAAATTGCCAAAGCAGCAACCAAGGATTTTGTTTTTAAATCATCAATAATTTTACGTTCTTCATCGGCAATAATAGCTTCTAACTCTTCATCACTAAAGTCATCAAAACTTTTGTGGTTTTCAGCTAACCTAGCTTTTGTTGCAAGAATCGCCTTTTCTCTTATTTTTAGATTGATTTTATCTTTGACACTCTCGCTTTTTATACGCGCAAGACTAAAGCCTTTATTAAACTGCTCTTTTGTTAAATTGATAACATTTTCAGATTTCTCTTTAAGTTTTGATATTTTCATTGAATACCTTATTTATATTTATGCAGTCATTATACACAACAACTGTTAACAAAAAGTTGTTCAAAAACTGACGTTTATCAATTTTTATTCAAAACTTTTTGATATAATTAAATCAAATTATAATTATAAGGATAATTTATGAGATTACTAAATGCACTAATTATTGTCGGACTACTTTCAACTGCTAATGCACAATTGACTCAAGAGAGTGATAATATTATCAAAGATAGTAAAACCAATTACCTTTGGCAAGATAATAAAGCAGTAACAACAAACAAACTTAACTTTAAAGATGCAATGAGTTACTGTAGAAACTTAGAACTTGATGGGGTAAAAGGGTGGGAACTTCCAGGTTTCTTGGAACTTTTCTCTATTGTTAACCCAAAACTTTATAACCCAACTTTATCAAAAGAGTTTCAACATATTATTCCAGGTAACTACTGGAGTACAAAAACTTTTGGTCATGGTACAAGTAAAGAAGCCTTTGTTATTGACTTTAAAGCAGGTGGTTTTAATCGTATGAAAATGACTGATGCTTATTTAGTACGATGTGTTAAAAAATTATAAAAACTACTAAAAAGGAGAATTAAGAGACCTCTCTTAATTCTCCTTTTTTAACATATCAATTAATGCCACTAAATACTCAGTGTCTGCACCAAAAGCGTTAAATCGAACGATACCTTTTTTGTCAATGATGATAACCCAAGGGGTTCCCCCTGTTTTATAGTTTTTCATGAGTTGTGAACGTTGATGGTTCAGACCACTTTGTCCAACTGGCATGGTTAATTTATATTTGTCAATAATTTTTTTAGCAGCACTTATGGTGTTGTAAAAATAACCTTCAAAGACTGTTTGTACTGCAACAAAAGCAACCTTTTTATCATCTTTATAATGTTCAGATAGTTTACTCAACGTAGGAAACCCATGGGAGTGACACCCCGGACACCATGCTTGAAAACCATACAAATAAACAACTTGCCCTTTAAAATCAGCAATATCTAAATAACCTCTTCCATTGGTTTGTATCCATGTATCAACGCCAAAACTTGGAGCTTTTTGCCCTTCAATTCCTACCGCATTTAAATTAAAAAGAATTAGACATGTTAGTATAAATAGTCGCATATTTTTTCCACTTTTCTAGATATAACATTTTATGCTATTAGTGTGTAGTTTATGTTAATTTGACAACAAGATTAATCAAGCATACTGTACAATATGCAAAATTTTCAAAGGTCTAAAATGAAAAATCTCGTCATTGCTTACCAAGGGGTTGAAGGTGCCTACTCTCACCTATCCTGTCAAAATGTATTTCCAAATGCCGCTTCAATAGCATGTGAAACCTTTCAAGAGGCCATGCATTTAGTAGAACAAGAAGAAGCAGACCTTGCCATGATTCCAGTGGAGAATTCAACAGCAGGACGAGTCGAAGAGATTTATCGACTCATTCCAAAAATGAAACTACATATCAGAAGTGAACATTTTGAACCAGTAAAACACTGTCTTTTAGCCCTAAAAGGTACTAAGCCTGAAGAGTTAAAATATGTCTCATCCCATCCACAAGCTTTGGCACAATGTCATTTAAATATTGGGAAACTAAAACTTGAAGCCCTAGCAAAATTTGATACTGCTGGTTCTGCAAAAGAGTTAATAGAATTACAAGATAAAAGCCACGGAGCAATTGCATCTAGTCTATCAGCACAATTGTATGATTTAGATATTTTAGACAATGACTTTGGAGATCATCACGGAAATACCACACGGTTTTTAATTTTATCAAAAGAGAATAAAATTCCAGAATATAACAAAGATGAATCCTACATCACCTCACTCGTTTTCAAAGTAAGAGATATTCCCTCATCACTATACAAAACCCTTGGAGGTTTTGCAACCAATGGTGTTAACCTTATCAAACTAGAGAGTTACTCAATACCAGGGAGTATGAAAGCAACTCAGTTTCATATTGATATTGATGGGCATACGAGTGAAAAAAAACTTCAATTAGCTTTGGAAGAGTTGGATTTTTTTGCTAAGGATGTAAAAAATTTGGGTGTCTATCGAAGGCATGAGTATCGAGATAAAATGAAGTCTTATAATAAGTAAAATTTGTTAGTTTTAATCTAATATTATTTATATACTTGGGCTTGATATCGCAAAGAGGATTACCTCTTCACTCTATGTAACTTTTAGCGTAAAAGTAACCAAAAGCGTCAACGGCTTCAGCGCCATGGGTTCCCTCACTACAAGTTTTATATTCCTAGCTTGCGGAACTCGTCGAAAAAGTGCATCAAAGCACTTTTTTCTCCTCAAACAGTCCTCAGCTTTTTCCGAAATAAAAAACTCTCCGTTCGGCGCTTGCAGAGGTTAACAAAGAGAGGAATAATGACATTGTCTTATTTAAATACCATTAGCCACCAACTGGTGCCATATCCAACAAAACTCAAGTGATGTTCTTCAAAAAGGGAATCAATTACAACAATCTACATATTAACCTAATAGCGAAGCCGTGCTGTGCTAATAAAAATTCTTTGAAAGCAAGTTATAAAGAGAATAAATAAAATTTCATAATAAAAATAAATCTGTGACGGTAACTGTGACGCTATTTAGTTAAAATATATAAAATTATTATTAACTAAGGGGAAGAGAATGGATTTAGTAAGTGCATCAATAGCAGGTGGATTAATCTATGATATTTTTAAAATGGGTGTTACTGAATACGAAACATGTGTTAAAGTTGCTTTAAAAGATTATGTTCTAACAGAAGAAGAACATCAACTTATTGCACAAGATTTAGAGGTAACAACAGAAAATGATTTTAGTTCAAAAGAAAACCTAGAAAAGTTCTTTGAAACAAAAGCACCTAATACACAAAAAATTGTTAATAAATATCAAACTCAAAATAATATTACACATAATGGAAGTGGCAATATCACTGTAGGAGATAAAGAAGTTCATGGCGATGAAATTGGTCGAGATAAGATTGAAAAACAAGTAAATAACTATCAAGCCACACCAGAAGAAATTTTAAAAAAGCTCTAACTCATCTTCCAACTAATAACCTCTTCGTAGGACGAGAAGATGAGATTAAATTAATACATGATAGTTTAGATAAAGATAAACAACTCCTTTTACTTAATGGTATTGGAGGTATTGGAAAAACTACCTTAGCAATTGAATATTTAAATCGTTACGCTAAAGTATATAACTACATAGCCTTTATAGAGTATAACAATAATATTCAAGAGTCCTTTATCACTGCCTTTAAAACAAAGTTTGATTTAAAAGGAACAACTCCTGATGAACAATTTCAAGAACTCATTATTTATTTGCAAAATCAAGAAGGTAAAAACCTTTTAGTTATTGATGATATAAAAACTGATGAAGAGTTTGAACTCATCAAAGACTTACAAACAAATTTTGAACTACTTATTACTTCACGAACTGAATTCGATACACAATTTATTCATAAAGTTGAACAACTTCCCTATGAGGAAGCCAAAGAACTTTTTTTGAAGTATTATAAAACAGAAAAAAATATTGATGACATTTTAGAGTATTTAGATTATCATACTTTGTTTATAGAACTAACGGCAAAAACCTTGGCAAAATCAAATATTTTAACAATAGAAAAACTAGAAAAAAAGTTTGAAAATGGTGAGTTTGAAACTATAAAAAACAATTATGAGAAAAAAACATTTGATACTTATTTAAATGAACTTTTTAAACTCGATACCCTTGAAGAAAGTGAAATCTTACTATTAAAACAATTATCTCTTTTTCCTTCTATTGAAATAAGCTTTGAATATTTAAAAGACTTTTTAGTTATTGAAGATAAAGATATTGAAAAGTTTGATGAAAATCTTGTGACTTTATGTAAAACAGGATGGTTAATTCAAAATAATAAATCATTTAAATTACATCAGATTATAAAAGAATTTTTACATATCCATCATCCAAATAGTGAAAATGATTGTGAAAAGACAATTCAGTATTTTAATACCATTATCTACTATCATCTAAAAATAAATCCATTGAATGCCATTGATTATATTCCATTTGCAACTTCTATTATAAATAGCTTTTCTAATCAATCCTCTATACGGTTATCAGAGCTTATGCATAATTTAGCACTTGTATTTAGTACAAATGGAAACTATAAGAACTCTTTAAAATATCTATTGCTCTCTATCGATATCATAAAAGGGACTTTTGGAGAGGATAGTTCAGAAATAGCTACGACTTATAACAATTTAGCTGGTAACTATCGTCTAATGGGAAATTTAAATGAAGCAATCAAATATCAAGAAAAAGCTATATATATAAGAGAAAAACATTCTGATGAAAGTTCAGATATTGCATTAAACTATGGTAATCTTGCAATTACATACTATGATTTTGGTGACTTACCAACTGCTTTTAAATATGGAACTAAATGTATTACCATTCTTGAAAAGAACTCTCATACTCCAACGCCTAATCTAGCTACAGCTTATAATGATATGTCATTAATACTTCAAAAGCTTAATAAGCTTGATGAATCATTATGCTTTCAAAAAAAAGCTTTAAATATTAGAAAAATCATTCTAGATAATAAACATCCCGCAATTGGACAGTCTTACAATAATTTATCTTTAATATATAATGATTTAAAAATATTCAAAAAAGCACTAACATATCAAAAAAAGGCTCTACGACTTTATGAGAATATTTTAAATAATAAACACCCCGATTTAGCAATATCTTACAATAATATTTCAGGTATTTATCGATCATTAGAAAACTTACCACAGGCATTAAAATATTTAAAAAAAGCATTAAATATACAAGAAAATATATATAGTAGTCATCCATCCTTAGCAACATCATATGCAAATATTGCTCAGCTGTACATGATTAACGGACAAGTAACTGATGCATCAATTGCAATAAATAAAGCAGATAATATCTTTAGAAAGTCTCTCCCTGTAAACCATCCTGACGTTCAAAATACTGTTGTTTTAAAAAATGATATAGATTCTATGAGAATTTCAAATGTATTAAACTATAAATAGTTAAAACTTCGTAAAAGTTATAATTTTTCACTTTCTTAAATACTTCAACGTCGTCGCAATAATATCATCATCATCTTTACTAGGACTCTTAATCGTAACCTTCGCCTCTTTCATATCAGCAAACGTAACATTCATCTCATAAGAACTAATAGTTTTAATCCCTTTTTGTAATCCTAAAATCTTTATCATAATTAGGTCGATAAATTGACGTGTTGGAGTATCAGGTTTACCAAACCTATCTTCCATCTCTTCTTCTATGACAAAGACTTCTTGTTTATCAGTTGATTTACTTAGACGTCGGTAAAGTTCTAGTCGCACTCTATCTTCTGCGATGTAATCACTACTGATGTAGGCTGAAATTGCTAATTTTATATCAACAGTTTGTTTCTCTTCTTTAGTTTCACCACTTAAACTTGCCAGAGCATCTTCTAACATTTTTAGGTATAAACCATACCCTATTTGTTTGATATGTCCACTTTGTGCTTCCCCGATGATATTTCCTCCACCTCTGATTTCTAAATCTTGGTGAGCAAGTGCGGTACCACTCCCTAAGTATGAGTTTGACTCTAAAGCAACTAGTCGTTTGATAGCATCTGCGGTGATTTGTTTTTTATCTTCAACTACAAAATAACAGAATCCCTCTTTACTTCCTCGTCCTACTCGACCTCGAAGTTGATGCAGGTCTGCAATACCAAATCGATCTGCTCCATCAATGATGATTGAGTTAGCACTTGGTAGGTGCAGTCCTGATTCTACGATTGAGGTAGCTAATAAAATATCAAACTCGCCATCGTTAAACTGCTCTAGGATTTTTTCACTTTTTGCTGGCGTGATTTTTGAGTGGATGATTTCTATTTTAATATTGGGTAGGATTGCTTCGATATCTGCTTTTTTGGCTTCCATTGAAGCGATGTTATTATGCACATAAAACAGTTGTCCCCCACGTCTTTTTTCTCTTAAAACTACCTCTTTGATGAGTTTTTCACTGTACTCTTTTACATAGGTTCTTACTCCCAATCGTTCACTTGGAGGCGTTAATAATGAACTCATCCCTTTTAGTTTTGACAGTGCTAAGTTAAGTGTTCTTGGAATTGGGGTTGCACTCATGGAGAAAATATGGACATCTTCTCGTAACTCTTTTAGTTTCTCTTTTTGTTTTACTCCAAACTTGTGTTCTTCATCAATGATTACTAAAGCTAAGTTATTTGTTTTGACCCCTAAAAGGGCATGGGTTCCAATAACCAGTTGGATTTCGCCACTTTCCAAGCCTTTTTTAATATGGGTTTTCTCTTTAGCTGTGGTTTTTCCATCAAGTTTTGCCATTTTGATTCCATATGATTCAAAACGTTTAAAGATACCGTGATAGTGTTGGGTAGCTAATAAGGTAGTAGGACACACAAAGATTGCTTGATGTCCATCTAAAATTGTTGCTAACATAGCATTCATGGCTACTTCTGTTTTACCAAAACCAACATCTCCACTAAGTAGTCTATCCATAACTCGACCTGAGCTTAAATCGCTAAAAATCTCTTTGACACTTCGGTCTTGGTCTTTGGTATAATCAAATCCAGCACTTAGTTTGAATTGATTGACTTGTTCTTTGTTGGTATTGATTTTAATTCCATTGACAAGTTCCCTTGCTGCTGCTATTTTGATAATATCATTTGCTATGGCAAAAAGTTTATCTTTGACTTTCTCTTTGAGTTTGGCAAATGAGCCTTTACCTAACTTGTCAACGACTGCATAAGAACTTCCATCAGCAACGTATCGGTCTATTAAGTCAATATTTTCAACAGGCAATAAAAGTTTATCTTCTCCTGCATATTTAATAATCACAAAGTCCCGTTTTGCACCCATAACCACAACGGGTTCTATAGCATCAAACTGACCAATACCATGAGTCTCATGTACGACAAAATCACCAGGTTTAAGTTCGTCTAAAACTAGACGAACTCTCTTTTTACGTTTCTTTTTTATCTCTTTATTTAAAGAAATTATCACTTCATCATTGGAAACAAGGTTGATAATATAGTTTTCAAAACAGTAGTTGATATTTTTAGAAGTCAAGTCTAAATCATAGGCTTTGACTTTGGCTTCACTGCTTGAAATAATTGTGAACTTTTTACCCTCATGAAAGGTTAAAAACTCTTTGACATTTGCAGGTTCTATTGGATTATAGTTTTGTGATTTTTTAACTTGTGGTAGGGTTAAAAACTTCTCTTTGGTGAGTCGTTTAGCATCAAAGATATAAGCTTCTTCAATTTCGTCTAACGCTTCTAAAGTTACATATGAATTTAAAACTTGGGGTAAATATTCCCCTAAATCATTTAAATACCAAAATCCCAACGAATGAATATCTTTGATAAATGCGTCGGTTTCAATGCTTTCAACCTCTTCATTAATATTTTCAAAGTCCTCTTGAGATAGGGCTAAAAATGCAGGAGTAATAGCAAACTGCTCAATCTCTTCTTTAAAAGACTTTTGGTCTTCAATATCAAACTTCCTGATACTTTCAACCTCATCATCAAACATACTCACTCTAAAACCAGTTTCACTTCCTAATGGACAAATATCAATGATATCTCCACGAATAGAAACTTCCCCTTCACTGGTTACAATATCAACAAAATAGTATCCCCAGTTGTAAAGTTTTGATTTGAGTTCTTCAATATTGACCGTACTTGCAAACTCAATGTTAAAACTATCAAAGCATTGTGCTTTTGGCATAGGAAATGATGCTGTTCGCAAAGGAACGATTAAAAGTTTATTCTGTTTTTTATAAGAGTAGTAAGCATTTAACTCTTTGGTGATTTGTTGTAACTCTTCAGAAAATGAGAGTAAATCATCCCCAAAGTTTGCCCTGAAATCTGAAAGCATAAATGCTTTGTAACCTTTAAAGTTTGCTATATCAGATGCTTCTTGAGCTTGTTTATCATCACTTACTATTAAAAGTTCGCAATCATTTTTTGTAGTAAGTTTGTTGTTTAGAAAGTCGTAAATATTTTGCACAAACTATTCTTTTACTTCTTCAAAATCATTGGTTGTTTTATCATATACATAAGGAGGATATGGTGTCTCATTTAATAAAAAGACTAAACTTGCACTTTCAAAAGAAGTTTTTTGTAACCCTTTTTTAAAGACCTCTAAAATATACGCTTTGGTTGAAAACATGGTTGTAGTTGATTTTCCAGAGTAAACAAACGGTTCTTCAGGTACAATTTCAAATCCCTCTTTAACCACATGCTTTTCAAACACTGCTTTATCTTCTAAATTTTCTACTTCTAATAATACTAATACATCCATCTCATGCTCCTGTAACTAACGTACTAACAAGTCCAATAAGACCACCAAAAACACCACCCCACACAACAAGCCAACCTAAATGCTCTTTTATCATTTGTTGAACAATCTCTTTAACCATTTTAGGCGTTAACTCTTCTAGGCGTTTATTAACAATACCCGATACTTTTTCATAAATATCATCACTCACATCACTGCTACCTAAACTCTCATGTAAAGCTTGTTGAAAAGAATCATTTTGACTAATCGTTACAATTGCCCCTTGTAGTTTTTGCGTGAAAGGTTCTTTGAGTGGTTCTAATGCTTGCTCACCACCAAACATACCTAACATACCCCCAAACGGAGATTCAATCACAGCTTGTTTCAAGGACTCAAATGCAGGAGAAAAATCTGTTTTTTCTAACAATGGACTCAAATCAAAATGACTTTTTTTAGAAGTTACTTCTTCTTCAAAAAAACGTTGTAAGTTCTCTTTTGTAAAAAATTCGTTCATCATTAATGAATGAATTCCCTCTTTAAACTGTGCAAATCGGTTTTCAACGACCCCTGATCCATATAAAAAAGGAACCTTTTCAAACAACATATGAACTGCAAGAGCATTGGTCACTGCACCTGAAAGGGCAAAAAGTCCCACCATAAAAAGCATGTTTTGTTGGGTTACATACCCGATAATAGTTAATAATAAAGCAAGTAAATTGGTAACTAATGATTTATTCATATAAACTCCAAATATTTTATCAAATTAAATTTTTCAGTAATAAGGTCGGGATTTTACCATAAATATACAAAAGGAACAATCAAGCAAAACATTGTTACCCAAGTGTAATCAACTATGAATAAAATTAGTTAAATAAAGAAAATAGGAAAACCATGATTGATGTAGAAAATGAGATAAAAAAGAAGTTTCCAAAGATTAATACCAACTCCTCTTTTTTAAAAAAGTCCCTTTTGAAAATTGCTAAAAAAGTTGTGCACGAAGACTCTATCAATGAATTTTTAAATGTAAATGCCCATCTAAAAGGGTTTGAATTTGTGGATGCAGTGTTAGATCACTTTGATTTTGACTTTACTGTATCTAGCAATGACTTACAAAATATCCCAAGTTCTGGAAAAGTTATCATCATTGCCAACCACCCATTAGGGGGATTAGATGCCTTGTGTCTTCTTAAACTTGTAGGAAGTGTACGAAGTGATGTTAAAATTGTTGCTAACGACTTTCTCGCAGGGATTGATGCCCTAAGCTCTTTGTTTATTCCCATTGATAACTATAAAAAACGTCAAAGTAAAAAAGATATCAAAGCAATTTATGAGACACTCGCTAATGAACAAGCTATCATTATTTTTCCTGCAGGAGAAGTGAGCCGTGCAAGTGCCAAAGGCATACAAGACCCAACATGGAGTAAAGGGTTCTTAAATTTTGCTCTACATTCAAACTCACCCATTTTGCCTATTTTAGTAGATGGTAAAAATTCAAAAGTCTTTTACACTATGTCAGTGATTAATAAAACCTTTTCAACCCTACTTCTTTCTAATGAAATGTTTAAAAAACAGTCAAAAAATATTAATATCAAAATTGGTAATATTATCCCCAATGAGAATATTTTACCAAAGGGACTTAATAAAAAGTATGTAGTAGGACTTTATAAAAAACATCTCTATGGGCTGAAAAAAGGTAAAAAATCCTATTTTTTAACCCAAACGGCAATTGCCCATCCTCAAAAAAGAAAAGAGATACTCTTAGAACTAAAAAATTCACAGCTACTGGGTGAAACAAAAGATGGAAAAAAGATTTATCTCTACGACTATACAGAGGATAGTATTGTTCTAAAAGAGTTAGGACGTTTGCGAGAACTCTCTTTTCGAAAAGTGGGTGAAGGGGTCAATAAAAGAAGAGATACTGACAAATACGACATCTACTACCAACACATCATTTTATGGGATGAAGAGGAGTTAGAAATCGTAGGGTCATATCGCATAGGAAATGGTGATTTTATTAATAAAAACCTTGGGATAAAAGGTTTCTATTCTCAAACACTGTTTCAATATAACAAAGAGTTTATACCTTATTTAAAAGACTCTATTGAATTGGGGCGCAGTTTCGTGCAACCAAAATATTGGGGAACGCGGGCACTGGATTATTTATGGTATGGTATTGGTGCCTATTTAAAAGCTAACCCTCATATCAAATATATGTATGGTCCAGTATCCATTAGTGCTACGTTTCCAAAAGTAGCTAAAGATATGTTGATCTATTATTATTCACACTACTATTTGGGTAAAAACAACTTAGTTATGCCACGGCTACCTTATCAGTACTCAAATAATAGTTCCAATTTAAAAGAGCTATTTTTACATGATGATAAAAAAAGAGATTTTAAAATACTTAAATCTTCTCTTAGTAATATTGGCGTTGCAGTTCCAACACTTTTTAAACAGTATTCAGATTTATGTTTAGATGAGGGGGTTGAATTTCAAGGGTTTAATGTGGATGAAAACTTTTCAGATTGTATTGATGGTTTTATCTTCGTTAAGATTGATAAAATCAAAGAGGCGCAACGAAAACGTTATATTGGCTAGATAGGAGAGTTTATCTCTCCTGTCTAGATATTACAAAACTTTGTCTCTTCAACTAAAGCTTCAGCAACCACATCATCAGCAACAATAACGTGCTCTAAATGAAGACCTTTTAAATCCTCTTTCTCATGAGGTCGTGTAACTTTTACCACCGTTTTTGTATTGTGGGTTAAATCATCAATAACTTCACAAATCAGGTGTAACTTATCAGGGTTTTCAATGGCAACGATAACTGCACACGAGTTAGTAATATTAACCGCATTTAAGATATGTTTGCTGGCAGCATTTCCAAATAAAATTGGCTCATTTTGAGAAACACCTAACTCATAATATTTCATATTGTGTTCAATAATCAAATAATCTTGGTGATTAATTTTGAGTTTTTTAACAATCTCTTGTCCTAAGTGTCCATACCCAAGAACAACAACATGTCCTTTTTTATCTTTGTCCACATAGGTTGTATTACACACCATCATTGTATCTTCAGGGACAAGCTGTGCTGCTATTTTTGAAAGATTTTTAAGAACCAATGGAGTTAAAATCATTGAAATTACAATAGTTACAATCAAAATTTGAGAATAGGTAGGATCAATCATATCCCCACTACGTGCTAACTCTATAATTGCTAAGGAGAATTCACCAATTTGAACTAAAGAGAGTGCTGTTTTAAAAGCAACGCGCTTTGTATCATCAATACGTACAAGTGAATAAATAATCACATATTTAATTCCTAATAACACTGGAAGCAATATTAAAATTGTAAAAATATGATTTGCAATAATAGTAAAATCAATTTGCATACCTACAGTGATAAAGAATACCCCTAATAAAAGATTTCTAAAAGGAGTAAGATCGGACTCAACTTGATGTTTAAATTTTGTTTCACTAATCATCATACCTGCAACAAATGCTCCAAGTGAATAAGAAAAGCCAAAATAGTGCGCCATATATGAAGCACCAATTGCAATAAATAGAACTGTAGCGACAAAAAGCTCTTCTGATTTTGAACGACTCACATGCTCAAAAAATGGCTCAAGTAGATACTTTCCTGCAAAGTATAAAATAGCAAGTAATACAATTGCAAGACCTGTTGTTTGTAAAATCAACATAAGTGGACTTTGGTCACTGTCTGATGCAAAAATTGAGATCATCAGTAAAATTGGGATAACTGCAATATCTTGCATAATCAAAATACCAAGCACTCTTCGTCCATGAGGTTTTTTGATATCTTTGTTTTCATTATAGACTTTAAGTACAATTGCCGTTGATGAAAGAGAGAGTGCAGCACCAATAATTAGTGAAGTTTTAAAATCAAATCCTATTATAAACTGACAAATCAGTACAACAAAAACAGTTGTTACGATGATTTGAAGACTTCCTGTAAAAAAGACCTCTTTTCGCATCTTATTGAGATGTTCAACTGAGAACTCTAACCCAATAGTGAACATTAAAAAGACAACACCAAATTCGGCTATCTCTTTGAGTTCGTGATTATGTACTGCATTATGTAATCCAAACGTATAGGCAATAATAGTACCCGTTACAATGTATCCAATAATTGTGGGTAGATGAAAACGCTTTAAAATTAAATTAACAATAATAGCAATAAATAGTGTTGCAACAATAATACCTAACATGTTTCTCCTATCCTAATATACTTATCTTATAATGTATCTTTAGTATCTAAAATATCCACAGCTAAACAGATGTAATTTTCTCAAACTGCCGTGAACAGTAACGTATTTTATACTTTTTTGAATTAATAACACCTCTAAAAGTTTCAATTATCTTATTATTTCATTGATTAAATGTTCTTGTGACGTGCTAAGAGTTTTGTTTTTTTATCTTTAATTATTCACTTCTTGGCATAGATATTTTGCCAAGAAATGTAAAGTTTTTTAAAGAGTTTATTTTTTTCTTGCTTTGAGAGCGTTTTGGAAGATACTAGTTTGAGTTTCAAGAGTTTATATCTCTTACTCTATTACTTTTTTTTGTTTATAAAGGCTAGCTAATCTCTTCTTTAGGTTTGTCATTTGTCAATGGTTGATTCATTACAATATTTCCGATTTTATTTTCAATTTCATTGTATCGGCTTTTTACATCAGAATCTTTTCTAACACCTCTACCTTCAAATTTACCATCTTCTTCAATAACTAAATCATGGTAGGTAATATCACCAATTACGCGACCTGTTGAGAGAATTTGAATCACATTACAATCTATTTTTCCATCAAACAGACCACTAACAACAAGGTTATTTGTTTTAATATCGCCAATAACTTCACCAGTTTTACCGATTGAAATTTCATCAGCTTCTAGAATAACACCTTCAAACTTCCCATCAATATGTACCGTACCTTCAGTAGAAATACCACCAATTATACAGGTTCCCTTTGCAATTACAGTTGCTCCAGCCTGTGTTGATCCTTGATTAGTTTTACTAAATACTCCCACTGGACTCTCCTTTGTTTCTCAAATATCGTTTCATATGACTTTAAATTCCAATTCATAAAATCTTTTGGATTTAATACCTTACTTGCATAACGTATCTCATAATGTAAATGTGGACCGGTACTTCTACCTGAATTTCCACTATACCCTATTAGTTGATTTCTTCGTATAATGTCACCAATTTTTACTTTGGTCTTATTTAAATGGGCATAAACCGTTTCAAAACCAAAATTGTGAGCAATAATTATAACTCTACCAAAATCACCCTTATTATATGGTTGAACGAATCGAACTACTCCATCAGCTGTTGAATAAACTGGTGTTTTTCGTTTGGCTCTTAAATCAATTCCTCGGTGGAATTTCTTTTTCTTTGTCACAGGATGGATTCGATACCCAAATTTAGATTTTGTTACAGTAGATTGTAGGGGTGAACCATTTGGAATAGTTGTTAACATATACATTTTTTGAGCAGATGTGATTTTGGCTAAAGTTGCACGGGTGATTTCATCTTTTGTATCATCTGTTTTTAAGCCAATAATTTCTTCAATGGAATCCAGTTTTGAAGATAACTCTTCAATATCTTGCACTTTTCCTTTAATCTTCATGGAGTAAAAAAGGTTTTGAGCTTGAAGTTTTTTCTCTTTTTCAACGAGATATTGAATCTCTTTCTCTTTTTCTGCTTTTAAATCATCCATTTCATCTGATAAAAAGTTAATAAAATAAAAAGCACCGCCTATGACTAATATAGCAGCAATTATGACAAAAACAATTACTTTTCTGACTAATTGATGAACGTTATAGGATTTGGTACTGTTTACATCTGAAACGGTAATAACTAATCTATTTTTCATATATCTCTTTACTGTTAAAAAAATCTAAAAAAGCCTCAACGACTAAAAAAGATCCAAAAACTAAATAATTTTTATCTTTATTTATTTGTTTAAAACTAGATGACATTATATTCAAATTATCACAAACTTGGGTTAAAGTGGACACTTCTGTCATGCGTTTGTCACTAACTTCAATGATTTCCACTTCATTAATTATGGGTTTTAGTATTTCTAAAACTGTTACATAATCTTTGTCTTCAAAAGAGTTATAAATTAACTGGACTTTTTTATTTTGTGAAGAGAACTCTTTGAGTAGCTCAGAAGCGGCAAGGGGATTGTGTCCCACATCGATTGTAATGTTAGGGGCAATCTTTTCACAACGCCCTTGAAAAGAGACCCCTTCAAATTTTGATAAATCAATATCAAATCCTAAATACTCTAAGGTTGAAATTGCTAGTTTGAGATTCTTTTGTAAATAACTAGGCAGTTGTAAGTCTAGGATTCCAATATCATAATCCATATTAGCATTTTGTATTAAAAATGCTTTCTCTTTATTCTGGGATACCTCTTTGGCATATTGGGTAATATTCTTTTCTACTTGGTAACCAATAATCATAGACTTATCACAAGCGCGCATCTTTGTTTTTGCAATTGCTTCGATGGTATTACCTAAAAAATTAGTATGATCTAAGCCAATAGTTGTGATGAGAGATAAATCGTTTTCAACCACATTGGTTGCATCGAACTCACCACCAAGTCCCGCTTCTAAGACAAGATAATCACAAGAAGAGCTTAAATATAATGCAAGTAGCGTAGTATACTCAAAATAGGTTAGTTTCTCTAAACTTAACTGTGGTAAAACAGCAAGAAGTTTTTCATGTGCTTTTTCCAATTGGGAATCAGTAACATCACTACCATTTATCCAAATTCGTTCATTAAATTTGATAATATGAGGAGAGGTATAATGCAATACATTTTGTGAGCTTTGGTTTAGATAGTGAGCTAAAAAGCGTCCTGTTGTACCTTTACCATTAGTTCCAACAATATGAATAATAAAAGGAAGTTTTATATGGTGAGCTAAGATCTCCCAAGCATTTTTTACAGTGCTAAAGTCAATCTTATCGTAATAGAGAGTTTTATACTCTAAAAACTCTGAAAGTGATAAATTACTCAGTTTCAGTTTAAAACTCGTCTTTTTTAAACGTTTGAATTGCTATTTTAGATAATACTTCATCTAAAGCTTTATTAGCCGCATTTTTAATGGCTTCAAATCGTTTAGTATCAGAAATTGTTCCCCCATCATCAATAGAGAAATCGTACGTTCCACTCACACTAAATGAGCTAGTTTTTTTCAAACTGTTAATATATCGAACATTAATACTTGTTGTTGCTTTATAAAGTTTAATATACCCATCTTCGTTATAACTTAATTCACTTAATGAAACAGAGTTCAATTTAACAAACATAACTGTATCCGCATGTTTTTTATTATAAACAAGTTTAGAACCTAGTTTATGTACAAGAAGCTCATTCATGGCATCTTTAACTAATACGGAGTTTTTAGGGTCTTCAATGTTTACATCTAAATCCACATAAACTGAACCAGTAATCTCTTTTTTAGCATAATGAACCGTTGGTTTGTATCCACATCCTGTTAAAATAAGCAATGGGGCACAACATAAAACAGCTAATAAGAACTTTCTCATAATTTTCCTTTGTCTACTTTACTACAAGATTCACTAACTTATTTGGAACAACAATCTCTTTTATAATCGTTTTATCTTCAATCCATTTAGCCCCTGCCTCTTTTGCAAGTGCTAAGATTTCATCTTTAGTGGCATCTGGTGCTACTTCGATTTCACATCGTCGCTTACCATTAATAGTAACAGCAAGGGCAATAGAATCAGAAACAAATACTTCTTCTTTTACTTCAATTTTTGCTCCGAAGTTTTTTCGCTCAAATAAGTTATCCGCAATTTCCCACGCTAAGTGGGGAATAATTGGTTCAAGAATAGTTGAAAGAATATAGTAACCTTCTGCCCATACTAGTTTGTTCTTTTGTACACCTAAGGCATTCATCGCTTCCATAGAGGCTGCAATTAATGTGTTAAACGTATAGGTTTTATTAAATACATCATTTGATTTTTGTAACGCTTCATAAACTTTTTTACGAGCTTCTTTCTCTTCTTTATTTAAACTGCTTTGATCTATTGCTTCAATTTCTTCAATAGTTACATTCGCTGCTTCATTTGCTTTATTTGCGAACTTCTTAATAAATCTAAAGGCACCATCAACAGCACTATCATTCCACTCTAACTCTTTTGTTGGAGGTGCAGCAAAAAGCATAAATAATCGCGCAGTATCTGCACCATACTTTTCAACAATTTTATCTGGGTCAACTACGTTACCTTTTGACTTAGACATTTTTGCCCCATCTTTTAACACCATACCTTGAGTTAAAAGTCGTTTGAAAGGTTCTCGTGAGTTTGTATATCCTAAATCATTCAATACTTTAGTAAAGAATCGTGCATAAAGTAGGTGTAAAATAGCGTGTTCAATTCCACCAATGTATTGGTCAACATCCATCCAATAATCACTGTCATTTTTATTGATTCCCTCTTTAGTCCACTTTTTAGGGTTGGTTGCATATCGTAAGAAATACCATGATGATTGTACAAACGTATCTAAAGTATCTGTTTCACGAATAGCATCTTTTCCACAACTTGGACACGCACAATGTTTCCATGTTGGGTGTGTATCTAAAGGATTTCCTTCACCAGTAATTTCCACATCTTCTGGTAATGCTACAGGTAAGTTTTCACTTTTTTCAGGAACTAATCCACACTCGTCACAATGAACAAAAGGAATCGGTGCTCCCCAGTATCGTTGACGACTCACTCCCCAATCTCTTAGTTTAAAGTTAATCTGTTTTTTACCAAATGAGTTTTGCTCAAAGTGATACATGATTGCTTTTTTAGCCGCACTATTAGGTAAGTTTGAGAAACTCTCAGAGTTTATCAATGTTCCTTCACCAGTAAAGGCTTCTTTCATGTTATCGTTTTCACCCTCTTTTCCTACAATAACTTGTTTGATTGGAAGTTTATAATAACGTGCAAACTCAAAGTCCCGTTGGTCATGAGCTGGTACAGCCATAACTGCACCACTACCGTATGAAACTAAAACAAAGTTAGCAACCCATACAGGAATAACTTCAGCAGTTAACGGATGTACTACATCAATTTCTAACGATAATCCCTCTTTAGGCATCGTAGCACGGTCACGTTCACTCACCTTTTGCATCGCTTTAATAGCGTTGAGTTTTTTCTCAGGTAAAAGTTTATGGTCTAAAATATATTGTACCATTGGGTGCTCAGGAGCAAGTGCGGTATAAGAAACCCCATAAATTGTATCAGGTCGTGTTGTAAAAACATCAAAAGAACTAAACTCTTTGTTCAGTTTAAATCGCGTCTCTTTTGTTAACTCAAATTTAAATTCTAACCCTTCGCTTCGTCCAATCCAGTTTTCTTGCATAGTTAAAACTTGGCTTGGCCATTGGTTTTCTAAAGTTCCTAAATCATCAAGCAATTCTTGTGCATATTTAGTAATACCAACATAATATCCTGGCATCTCTTTTTGCTCAACAGGAGTATCACATCGCCAACAACATCCCTCTTCTACTTGCTCATTTGCTAAAACAGTATGACACGGTTCACACCAATTTACCGTTGTTGATTTACGGTAAAGTAATCCCTCTTCGTACATTTTGATGATGAACTCTTGTTCCCATCGTGTGTATAACTCATCAGAAGTTGCAAATTCTCGTGTTTTAGAGAAAGATAGTCCTAATGAACTTAACTCTTTTCGCATATAATCAATGTTTTCATAGGTCCATTTTTTAGGATGAAGTTTATGTTTGATAGCCGCATTTTCTGCTGGCATTCCAAAACTATCCCATCCAATTGGGTGTAAAACATTAAAATCTTGTTTTCTAAAATGACGTGCAAATGCGTCACCTAGACAGTAGTTTCGTACATGCCCCATGTGGATTCGACCACTAGGATATGGAAACATACTTAAAATATATTTTTTATCTTTTGTTGTATCATCTTGTGGTTCAAAGCTATTGTTCTCATCCCAATACCCTTGCCATTTACTCTCTACTTCTTGTGGATTATATTCCATTAAAACTCGTCCTTTTCTTGACTTTTTGCACTCTCAATTAATGCTAACGCAATAGAGAATAAATTCGCTACAACTGCACCAATTGCTAAAGCAATCGCCATTCGTTCATCACCGACAAAAGTTAAAACCATAAATGCTGGAATCAAGTGTAAGTCTGCTACTAAAGAACTTGCTAAAAGCTCTGCAGCCAATAAGTTTTTAACACCAATTTTTAAAATAGTTGATATAACATTTACACCCGCAGCTAAAAATAGTGCTACTGCATGTGGTTCATAAATAAACCCAGCCGTTGTTGTTAATGACATCAGTGAAAAGAAGATATACGTTACCTTACCCCAATCCATATTTATCCTTTGATTTTATTACCAAACAAAATGTTGGTATTATTGTCTAAAAGCAAATATATTATCTAAAATATGCTAAAAAAAGGCTTGTGTAAAGCAGTGAAGGAAAAGTAAAAAAGAGGAAAGTACTACTCTTTTTTACTATTTTTATAACTAACGACCAACTGGTAAATAAGATAAAGTATAATAAGTTTAAATAATAATTCTACAAACAGAGCAAAGTTAAACTCTACTTGGAAAAAATGTATTGGGTTAATATTGTGAAGTAAAAAGCCAAATGTCATATCATGGGTCACCACTAAATACAATCCAATAAACCCTATTAGGGTCAGATATAAAAAGCGGTCTTTGTTCCAAAAAATGAACGTATAAACGCAACCCCAAATAAAAAGAGTCAATCCTAATCCAACTGTAAGTTCAACAAAAAGGGTATCTGGTAGACCTATAGAAAAATTAGGGTGTTTGACAAATAGGTATTCAACAATAGATGAGATTAGTTCAAAGATGACAATCCAAACGATGACGAGTTTCCAGTCACGGGAATGATTAGACGTTATTTTATCAAAGCCTTCTTTGACTTTTTTGAGTTTGGTAGGTTTAGTGTTAGTCTGAATGGTTTCCACAATGCACCTCTATATAGGTTTTTCAGTTTTATTATACATCGGTTTGATGTCAAAATAGTGTCAATTGAATAAATTATTATTTTTGACACGCGCATTTATTCCATAGTTTTTATTATAGCTTTTGGGAATGATATTAAAATGACGTTTTGTTTTGTTGGTTATGCTTTATTAGTTTTGGGATTTTGATTATTAGAATACTCTGGCTTTTTATCGCAAAGAGGATTACCTCTTTACTCTTTCCACTTTTTGGTTTCAAAAAGTTCGCAAAAAAAACTGCCGGTTGTCAAAGGCGAAGCTTCCCTACAGTTTTAGAAATATTTTCTGCCCTGCAAAACTCGCTAAAATGTGCTCCCAGCACATTTGTTACGCTCAAACAGTTTCGGGCGTATCCGAAAATAAGTCTAAAACTTTCGGCTTTGACAAAGGCAGGGAGACTGTAGTTTTGGCTTTTACTTTTTATGTTCTATTCTTGGAACTTTTGATTCAATAGTATCAAGATGTTTAAAGTCTGGAAAAAGGTTATCAACACTTTCATTACCAACTATACCTGGATGGACCTCTGTTCCTTTTAGAATTATCTCAGAAAAACTTCTGATACTATTCTTTAATCTTTCTACATATTCTACATCTTTTTTTGACTTATTTATATTTTCTTCATAAATATAATCTGCTTCTGCTTCAACTAACTCTTTTAATAATCTCTTCTGTGTTTCTTTAATATCATTCAAGCTTTCATTTTTTAATTTCATAGCGCTAATGGTCTCATATAAAACTTGGTTCTCTTGAATTTTTTTAGCTACGACTGCACTTGACCATATAACAGATGCAATAATAGCATACGCTGCAGTAGTTTTCAAAGTAAGATTAATCCATCTTGAACCATTTTCCCAATTTTCAACTTTTAATTCACCATCAATACCTTTATGATTAATGACTTGAGAAATATTCAGTTCAATAAGCTTTAAAATAATTATCATATCTTTTAAATCTGAACTATCATGTATTTTTATGCTTATTGTCTCCTTTGATAATTTCGGATAATAACAATCATTTATTAAAGAAATATTTTGAAATGCATGCTCTAAATATTTAGACCATTCATTAACTCTCATTGCATCTATTGCATTTAATCCATAATTGTCACGCTCTTGTTTATCTAAAATTATTGGAGTATATAATTTATCATCCTTTATTATATTAATAATTGTTGCAAATATTTCAATTTCACTCTCTTCAAGAAAACTAATTAATTGTCTAAAATTAACAAAATTTCTTATGGTAAAAGATTGATTTGGGGAAGCTGGCGCCTCCAAATTTAAATAAAATGTCCCATCACTAAATTTACTTAATATATTTTCTAATTGCCTAATCCTCATTAAGTCTCCTTGAATTATAAATTATTTACATTATAATAAGAGTTCGTCACAGTTTCTGTCACAAAATTAAAAATTTTCATATAAGCGTTTTATTGTTTTAGGTTTTGAGGAGAAATCTAGGCAGAGTAGATGATTTTTGAGGGAGCTTACTGAAGTAAGTGAGTGAAATAAATCGTCGTATCGAACGACGATTTATTCCAAAAGATGAAACAAGAAAACGGTTATACAGTTCCTTGCTCGTACATCGCTCTCATTTTGTCCTTCTCTTTTTGTTGTTTCACTTTATCTGCTTCTTTTGCTCTGAAGTTTCCAATATCGAACTTCAATTGAACTAAGAAACTCGCGGCAACAAAAATAGATGAATATGTACCGACAATAATACCCACAAGCATTGTAAAGGCAAATCCATGAATAATCTCACCACCGAACATAAAGAGTGTCACAACAACAAAGAATGTTGTTAATGACGTAAGAGTTGTTCTTGAAAGTGTTTTTGAAACTGATTCATTAACTACTTTATTTAGAATTGACTCTTTTGATTTTTGCACACCCTCTCTAATTCTATCAAATACAATAATAGTATCGTTCAGAGAGTATCCTAAGATAGTTAAAATTGCAGCTAGAATATCTAGGTTTACTTCAACACTCATGAGTGAAATAGCACCCAAGGCAATCACAACATCATGTACTAATGCAAAAATAGAGGCAACGGCGAATCGCCACTCAAATCTGAAACTTACATAAGCTAAAATTACAAGTAACGATAGGCTTAGTGCCATAATCCCTTTTTCTTGTAACTCATCCCCTACTTTTGGTCCAACCATATCAACTCGTCGAATTTCAAAGTTTCCAGTGTTTTTAAGTACTTTTGAAATCTCATCACCAACATCATTTGCTAAACTTGACGATGTTCCTTTGATACGAATAACAATTTCATCCACACTACCAAACTCAGTAATTGTTGAGTTAGCATATTTTTCTGTGCCTTTTAAAATCGTTCTAATATCTTTAATGGGTGCAGGTTTATCATATTTTACTTGAATCAGTGTTCCCCCTGCAAAGTCAATACCAAAGTTTAATCCTTTGGTAAGAAGTAACACAAGAGAAGCAATTACAAGAATCGAAGACAATCCTAAAAAAGGAAGTCTTTTTCCCATAAAATTATATATTTTATCACTTTTAAAAATTTCCATTATTTCACTCCAAACCATTTTCTGATATTTTTATCTCGTGAAATCTTCTGAATCAATGCGTCATAAATTCCATGTGTTCCTAAGATTGCAGTTAACATCGATGCTAAAATACCAATAGAGATCGTTACAGCAAACCCTTTAATAGGTCCTGTTCCATATGCATATAAAATTACTGCCACAAGTAGTGTAGTAACATTTGCATCTAAAATAGCTCGAATTGCGTTGTTGTATCCATCTTCAATAGCTTTAGGAATAGAAGCACCTTGGCGCAACAGTTCCCTAATTCGTTCACTAATAATAACGTTGGCATCAACTGCCATACCCACGGTCAAGACGATACCTGCCATACCTGGTAGGGTCAAGGTTGCCCCAAACATTGCCATCACCGCAATGATGATAAAGATATTTGTAATCAATGCAATATTTGCAACGATACCAGCAAGTCCGTAATAAATTACCATAAATATAACAACTAAAACGAAACCTGAAATCAGTGCAATCATAGATGCTTTGATTGAATCAGCCCCAAGACTTGGTCCAACTGAACGTTTTTCAAGTAAGTTAACAGTTGCAGGAAGTGCCCCTGAACGTAATGCAATGGCAACATTCCCAGCTTCTGGAACAGTAAACCCACCAGAAATTTGACCACTACCTCCACCAATTCTTTCTCGAATATTTGGTGCAGAGTAAACTCTACCATCAAGAACAACGGCTAATCGTTTACCAACATTTTTACCTGTAAAGTCTCCAAAGATTCGCGCCCCTGAAGAGTTCAGTGTAAAGTTAATGATTGGTTGATTTGCTTGGTCAAAGGCAACTTGTGCATCGATTACTTGAGAACCATTTAAAATAGGAATCTCTTTTACAAGATATTTTCTATTTGGGTCTCGCGTATCTTCTAAAATAACATCACCATACTCAGAAGCTTCTGCTGCACTAAGTGTATATACTTGGTCAGCTCTGTCTTCATCAATTGCCATAAGCTCTAGGTTTGCAGGTTTTGAAATAAGCTCTCGTGCCGCTTTTTCATCTTCACCTGTTTTAATACCTGGTAACTCAACAACAATATCAGTTGCCCCTTGTCGAATAACCGTTGGTTCAGCTAAACCAAACTGGTCAAGTCGATTTCGAATTGTTTCAACCGCTTGTGAAACTGATAAATCTTTTGTTCGTTCAATCTCTTCTGGAAGTAAACCAATCTCATAGTTTAACTCCGCATTTTTAGTGATTTTCAGTCCCTTGATTTTTGCAAGCATTTCATCAACTTTGCTCACTTCGTCTGCATCTAAAACGGTAAAACCAATCTCGTCACCGTTGATTGATAAATCATCAATTAATACCTCTTCATCATCTGCAAAATACTTAACTGAAGTTGCTAATGATTTCATTTTAGAAGTAACCGCTTCGTGGGTATTTACTCCCAATCGCATGTGTAGTCCACCTTGCAAGTCAAGCCCTAAGTTAATCTTTTTTCCAGAGTCTAACTGTAAAAAAGAGGGCATTGCAAAGACTACACCAAAAATAATACTTAGTATAAATATTACAAGTCTATAATTAAAAATATTCAATGTTTTTCCTTAAAGAAAGTTCGGGTAGTTTAAAACATGCTCAAAAGGCATGTTTTAAATATTAGTCTAGTTTTTTTGCTACAAACTCTTTTACAAGTTTCATCTCTGAATCATCTCCATGTTTTACTACGAAGTAATCTTCTTCAACTTTTACAACTTCAACCATTAAGCCACCGTTTGATACAATTTTATCACCTTTTGCAAGGTTAGCAACCATCTCTTTGTGCTCTTTAGCCTGTTTTTGTTGTGGTCGAATAATTAAAAAATAAAAAATTGCAAATAATGCAACCAGAGGTAATAATGAGCTTACAATATCTCCACCTTGACCCATACTGTTTCCTTTATGATGTATTAGTAACACCTTTAAAAAAAGATGCTCCATGTTTTTATTAAAACGCGATTATTTTAACAAAACATTCATAATAAAAGGCTTGTGTACAGCACTTTTATTTTCGGCCTTCTTGTATTTGGCTTATTTTGATTTTGAAGTTAAGATTATCAACACCATTACGGGACTTTTAGCCCTTTATTTTCTACTTACAATTCCTCGTATTTCACTCTTTTATGCAGGTTTTTTTATTGGGATTTTATGGTTTTATTGGGTAAGTTTTTCTTTTGTCTATTATGAATTATATTATCTCATGCCCATCATTGTTTTGGGAATGGGTGTGGCTTATGGAGTTATTTTTTTACTACTTGGGCTTGTTAATCATCCTCTTTTTAGAGTTTTTTCTATTATGTTATTATCATATTTTGAGCCCTTTGGATTTAACTGGCTCAAACCTGAACTGCTCTTTGTTCAGAGTTACTTTTCAACAACAAAACTTGTTTTACTATTGCTTTTAATTGCCACTTATAGCCTTTATAAAGGTAGTCGTAGTATTTATGCTCTTTTATTGACTGCTATATTTTTTATCAGTTTTTATATTCAAAAACCCAATGAATCACTTGTAAAAAGTGATTTAAATATTGCCATGTCACAACTTTTTGTTAAACAAGAAGAGAAGTGGGAACATGATAATTTATCAAATATTATTAAAACAAATTTTTCTCATATTGAACAAGCAATTTTAGAGGGTAAAGACCTTGTTATTTTGCCAGAAACTGCATTTCCAATGTTGCTAAACCTTGACCAACTTGTTTTAAATATGCTATTAGAAAAATCAAAAGAGATTACGATTGTAACGGGAGCTTTATATAAAGAGAATGGAAATTATAATAACTCCACCTATTTGTTTCAAAATGGCGATTATCAAGTTGCCCATAAAGTTGTTCTTGTACCCTTTGGGGAATCAGTTCCTTTACCTGAAAAGATTAAAAACTTTATCAATGATGTTTTTTACGATGGCGCAAAAGATTATTCAAAAGCCAATGAACCCACCGATTTTGTAATTGACAGTGAACGTTTTAGAAATGCTATCTGTTATGAAGCAACTTCTAGCGAGATTTATAAAAATCTTGGTAATACCAAATATCTTATTGTAACTTCAAATAATGCGTGGTTTAGCCCTTCCATTGAGCCAATATTACAAAAAATGCTTTTAAGATATTTTGCTAAAAAACATCACGTGATTATCTATCATGTGGCTAATGGAAGTTCTAATGCAATTATTAGACCCTAAGGTTTTAGTGTTGACTTCCCGTAAGTTTGGCTAAGAAATTTGTCAAAAAGTTTGGCACCCTTTGCAACGTTTGCTGCCCAATCATTTGAGGCTTCTTCATTGGCACTGTCACTAACATATTTATAAGACTCAAACTTTACTTTTAAATAGTTCGCAACTTTATTTAACGCGTAGCCTTCCATATCAATCAGGTCTACTTTTACTTCTAACCCTTCCAAATCTTTTTTAGCATTAACAACAAATGAATCACCTGTTCCTAAAACTATTCCCTTGGCTTTTGGTAAAACATCATTTTCAAAAGGGGTAATTCCTCGTTTTATTCCTAAAGGTCGAACATCCATGTCTCGTTGGACAAAAGTGTCAATTTTAAGTAATCCATGTTTACTGTTTAATCCACCAGCTGTTCCATAATTGATAACTAAACTGGGTTTATATTTTAAGATAGCTTCATAGAGTTTCATTGTTGCATTGACTTTTCCAACCCCAGTATAGACGATAGGTGCATACTTTTCTAACCCTTTTGTTTCTGCTTCAAGTGCCGCAACAATTATATAGTCAACTCTTTTTTGTTCTTGGGCAAATAATGTTCCTGTAATAAGTAACATAACAATACACAGTTTAATCATTTTCATAGTTATCCCTTATTGGTATTTTTCTTTTATCTTTTCTAAAATCTGCTCTTTTGACAAATCTTGCTCAATTTGTACATCAAATGCAAAATTAAGAATCTCTTTAAATAGTTTTGAGGGTCTAAATCCTAAAGCTATTAAATCTTTTCCTTGAATTAGTGGTTGTAGTGATTGAGTGGAAATGTTTAACTGATTTGCTTCATTTTTTAGCCACTCAATAGCTTTATGACATTTTTGTTTATCAGGTATGGTTCTCCCTAAACAATCTGCTAAGGCGACTTTACACAGTTGTTCAATATTAACTTTTGTAGAGAGTCGTTTCACTGCTTTTTGGCTTGAATTTTGTAAATAGAGCTGAAAAGGTGAAAGGTGATATTTCACCAATGGAATAATGGATTCTATTAGTTTTTTATCGTTAGTTAGACGTTGTAAAAAGAGTTTAGTAGGCTCTTCTCCTAAAGCTTCATGTTTATGAGAAGTAATTCGTCCCTTTATCACTTTTGTACACAAAGGTTTTCCCAAATCATGACATAAAACGGCAAGCATGAGCATAATATTCTCTTTGTTATCATCCCCTCTTAATTTTGCCATCTCATCTAAACACATCAAGGTATGAACCCAAACATCCCCTTCGGGGTGATACTCTTCATCTTGTTCACAACCTACAAGAGATTCAAGTTCTGGATACGCTTTGAGTATGCCTAAATTTAAAATGAGCTCAAAGGCAATTGAGGGTTTATTACCTTTGAGTAAAAACTTCTTAAACTCTTCAAAGATACGTTCTGTAGCTAACTCTTCTAGGACTCCACTTTGCGTCATCTTTTGGCATAAATTAAAGGTTGATGGATGTAGTGAGAAATCAAAACGTGATGCAAAAGAGATAGCACGATAAATACGTAAGGGGTCTTCCATAAAGGTATCATCGTGAATATGTTTTATTTGCGCATTTTTAATTGATTCTTTTCCATTAAAAGGGTCTAAAAAAGTATCCTCAAAATAGTCATATCCAATAGCATTCATGGTAAAATCACGTCGAATAGCTGCTTGTTCAAAACTCAAA
This sequence comes from Arcobacter sp. EP1, assembly GCA_001655195.1. Lineage (GTDB taxonomy): Bacteria > Campylobacterota > Campylobacteria > Campylobacterales > Arcobacteraceae > Arcobacter_A. Next base: position 46,110 of record LPNY01000139.1, on the reverse strand, counting down.
GAACTATGAGTAGTAACATCAAAACCTTGATGCCCTTTTGCAACTTTTTTTTCACGTCGAGGCAGTGCGAAATCATACTCATGGGATAAAGTTAAAAGTTTAACAACCCCAAAGGATTTTCCAACACACTGGACTTTTCCAAAATGGCTTAATGTTGACTCTAAAACCTCAAAGTTTTCTATATGAAAAACTTCAATATCATAATCTTTTATGGGAATATTTAAAAAGTGGTCACGGATGCAACCACCTACTAAAATTGGCCTAGCACCAATATTTTTTAGAGCTAGAAGTATCTCTTCTAACTCTTGAGGTAAATAAATGTTACTTTTTCTCTTTATAGAGGTGTACATCTGTTTGAGGATAAGGAATCGAAATTCCTTCTTTATCAAAAGTCAATTTGATTTTTTCGGTTAAAGCAAACTTCACATCCCAATAATCAGGAGTGTTTGTCCATGCTCTTACAACAAAATTAACTGAACTATCTGCAAGTTCTGAAACAGCAACGGTTACACCCTCTTCTTTTAAAACTTTGTCATTACTCTCAACAATTGTAGTTAACAGTTTTTTTGCTTTTTTAATGTCATCATCATATCCAATACCAATAACTAAATCCACTCGTCGTGTATCGTGAGCATTAATATTTGTGATTGAACCACTGGTAATTGCCGAGTTTGGTACTAAAATTTTTTGATTATCTGGTGTTGTAAATTCTGTATTAAAAAGATGAATCTCTTTGACTTTTCCTGTAACGCCACCAGCAGTAACTACATCACCTATTTTAAAAGGTTTAAATAAAATTACCATAACACCTGAAGCAAAGTTTGACAGAGAATCTTTTAGGGCTAAACCAACAGCTAAACCAGCTGCCCCTAAGATTGCTAAGACTGATGTTGTTTCAATTCCTACTTGATCTAAGGTTGCTAAAATAACAACAATGAGTAAAATATAATAGATAATATCTTCAAAGAAATTTAGTAGGGTATCATCCATACCCTTTTGTTTGCTTAGCACTTTTACCACTAGTGCTGTGATTTTTTTTGCAAGCCATTTACCCACAATAAAAATAACAATAGCAATTGCAATATTCATACTGTATAAACCAATCATGTCCGAAATTGTTTGAACACTATTTGTATCCATCTTACTCTCCCTCTTTTATAAATATTTTACGAATTTAACAGTTCAATAATTTTAGCCGCTGCATCTGCTGCGTTGACTTCTGTTTTCTCTAATGTTTTTCTATCCACAATCTCCACTAAACCATCTTGTAGTTTTTTACCAACAACAACAGCGTATGGGAATCCGATAAGTTCAAAATCACCCATTTTAAAACCAAATCGTTCTTTGGTTCTATCATCAATGATTACTTCAACGCCACATTTTTTTAGTGAATCATAAATCTCTAAACCAGCGTTTAGTTCGTCTTCTTTTTTAGCATTTGATACAATAACATCCACAGCAAAAGGTGCAGTCTCTTTTGTCCAGATACACCCTTTTTCATCATGGTTTTGTTCAATTACAGCAGCAACTAGTCGTGAAACTCCAATTCCGTAACATCCCATAACAAATGGTTGTGATTTTCCATTTGCATCTAAGAAATTTGCATCCATAGCTTCAGAGTACTTAGTACCTAGTTGGAAAATGTGTCCCGCTTCGATTCCTTTAGTGTACTCTAATTTTCCACCACAACATGAACATAAATCACCTTCTTGAACAGCTATTAAATCAAAATACTTTGCCTCTTTTAACTCTGAAAGATCAGTATTAACAAAATGATAGTTCTCTTCATTTGCTCCACACGCAAGTCCAACTTCACCTTGTAACTCTTCATCAATTACAAAAGTGATATCTTCTGGTAGACCAAATGGTCCGCAATATCCTGGGTTTAAACCAGCAGCGATTAACTCTTCTTCGTTTGCGTCATCAAGGTCAAGTGCATCAACGGCATTACACGCTTTAGTCTCTTCAAGTTCATCATCACCTCGTACAAAAAAGATAACAACTTTTGTTTCTTCTTCATAGATAGCTTTTTTCATAACAGCTTTAATATTTTGTGCTTTTGAAACCGATAAGAAGTTTGATACTTCTTCAATTGTTTTCATACCTTCAGTTAACACTTTTTCACATTTTTGTGGAGCACTGCTATTTTCAAACCATGCATTAAAGTGTCTCTTTTTTCGCGTCGCAGCTTCGATATTCGCACCATATTCACACTCAGGACACACAACAATAGTATCTTCTCCTGAATTAGCTAAAACCATAAACTCTTTTGAACCACTTCCACCAATAGCACCACTATCAGCATCAACAACTCTAAACTCTAATCCTAATCGAGTATAAACTTTTTTGTACGCTTCTTCCATAACATGGAACTCTCGTACTAAGTCTTCAGTTGAATCATGGAAAGAGTAAGCATCTTTCATTAAAAACTCTCGTCCTCGCATAAGACCAAATCGTGGTCGTGCTTCATCTCTAAATTTTAAATTGATGTGATAAAGATTAACCGGTAAGTTTTTATATGATGTAATTCTGTTTTTCACCATATTTACTACCGACTCTTCATTAGTAGGTGAAAGAACATAATCAGCATTTTTTCTATCTTTGAAACGTAACAGTTCACTTCCCATAGTAGAAGATCGTCCAGAATCATCCCAAAAAGATAGAGGTGTAACAAATGAACATTGCATCTCATTTGCACCAGCATTGTCCATCTCTTCTTTTACGATAGTTTTAATTTTTTCTAAAACCTTTTTACCTAATGGTAAAAAATCATAAAGTCCCGCACCACTTTGTGTAATAAATCCACCTCGAATTAGAAATTGGTGAGATGGAAGTGTTGCATCACTTGGTGTCTCTTTTGTTGTTGGCATAAACAGTTGAGAAAATTTCATTAAATATAGTCCTAGTTATTAAATTTTATTGCATGTTCGCAGTTGTGCATCGTATTACTTTCACCTTCAAGTCCAAAAATAGATTGAACGGTTCCTAATACAACATCACACTCCACATGTTTTGAAATTGATTTCAGTTGTGTTGTTGGTTGATGTAAAAACTCTGTTAACACAGTTTCACAAAGTTTTTTAATATTGTCATGGTCCTCTTCTTTGATAAACCCTTTTTTAATTGCCCGTTGTACTTTTCTATCAATAACATCATCACCTTTTAGATAAAGATGTTTAACTACGGGTTCAACTTCAAGAGATTTTAACCAATCAAAGAATTCCATTGATGATTTGTTGACAATAGAGTAAGCTTGTTTTGCTTGTTCTGCTCGTAAGCTCATGTTTTCATTTACGATATCTTGTAAATCATCTACTGCAAATACTTCTAATCCTGACATTTCAATATCATCAATATCTCGTGGTACAGCAATATCAAACCAGTATCGATTAAACGTTGATGACTGAACCATTTTTTGAGTAATGATTGGATAAGGAGCTGCAGTTGCTGTAATCATTACAGGAACTTGTGATAATAAGTCATCAATTTTTTCATAAGGTTGTACATCAATATCTTTATCAAAGGTATCAGCTAGCAGTTGTGCTTTTTTAATATTTCGGCTAATTAAAATAACGTCAAATCCTGAAGAGAGTAGATGTTTGATAGTTAACTCACTCATTTCACCAGCACCAATAACCAGTGCTTTAACACCTTCTGTATCACCAATAATATCTTTAGCTTTAGCAACTGCTGTTGAAGCAACAGAGACAGAACCTGTTCCTAAGCTGGTTGCGTTTCTAACATTTGCGGCACATTTAAAAGCATAATTCATTGCTCGTGTGATTTTTTGACCACAGTACCCTTTTGCAAGTGAGAGACGATAAGCATCTTTTAGTTGTCCCACAATTTGTGTCTCACCAATAACCAAGGAATCCAGTGCGGAAGCTACAGTAAAGAGGTGATGAATAGCACCACTATTATCATAAATGTCTGCACGTTCATATAAAATATCAAACTCTAAACTCGAGTATTTTGCTAAACATTCAATAATAAAAGTTTGTGCTTTTAAAATATGATTAACTGTTGCCATAATTTCAACACGATTACAGGTTGATAAAAGAACTACTTCTGTTACGAGTTCATTATCATAGAGAGTTTTTATGAAAGTCTCTTTAGCACTATCATCAGAGAAAGCTAACTTCTCTCGCATCTCTATATCGGTATTTTTATGGGTAAAACTAATACTTAAATAACTCATTTAAAACTCTCTTTCAATCATCGCTTTCATAATCATAATTAATTCTGGATTGTTTTCATCATGTAAAACATTGATAGCTTCATTTCCTAAAGCTTGTGCTTGAGAAATAGAATCAGCTAAAGCGTCAGTTACTTCCATTTGATGTTTAATCCAATCTGACTCCTCTTGGGTCAGCTCTTTTTTATATAGATTTTCTAATTTTTGTTTATCACCTAATCTTTGGTGTAATAAAAGGTAAGGAATCGTTACTTTTCCTTCAACGAAATCTAACATGGCAGGTTTACCTAGTGTTGCACTATCTTGTGTGATATCTAAAATATCATCAATCATTTGAAACGCCAGACCAAGATTTTTTCCATATAGAGCGTATTTCTCTTCATCACGTCCAGCTAAAATAGCAGCACTTGCAGCACTGGCTTCTATTAACGAAGCCGTTTTTTTATAAATCATATCAAGATATTTTTTATAATCACTGTTGAAAGTATCGGTTAGGGCAACATCGTGCATCTCACCAATTGAGAGAAGTGTTACGGCATTGGCTACATTGTAAGCAATCTTTCGATCCATTTGAGATAACTCTGTAAAAGCTTTTGAATATAAAATATCCCCGAACATGATGGCTGTTTTATTATCAAACAGGGCATTAATAGAGGGTTTACCTCGTCTGGTATCTGCCTCATCAATAACATCATCATGTAATAGTGATGCGGCATGAATCATCTCTACAACAGCACATAATCTTAACGCTTCAGGAGTTTCCCCTGCAATCTTTAAAATCAACTTACTACGTAACATTTTCCCTGTTGCTAAAAGATCTAACAGTTCTAAAGATCTTTCATCATTACACTCTTGAACAAATATTTTTATCTGTTCTTTAACTTGGACTAACGCTTCCACTTAAACCCTTATGAATCTAATCTACAAATAATTTCACCTGTAAACTCCATGTAAAGACCTTTTTTCATGTTGTTTACTTCATCAGTGTTTTCAAATGCATATTGCTTAAAAAACTGTTCGAAATCGAAATCTTCACCCTTCTCTTTTGTCATCACTAATTCTAAAATAGCAAATTTTTCAATGATTTTATCGATTTCATCTTCTACAACTTCAGAGGATGCTGTTCGTGCAATATCAAAAAACTTTGATTTTGGACTCCCCATAAAGATATCATCTTCGTCTTCTGTAAACCAATCTTTCATATAACTCATAACTGTCCTTTTTTATTTGCTCAAAGTCTACCTATTTTGATAAACCTTTTCCTTGATATTTATTAATTTTACGTTTATTTGTAATCTTCGTCTTAATCTTGAATTTTATTCTTCGTTTTTTAATCGAACTCTAACAGACTCTGCGTGAGCTGTTAAACCTTCTGTATCAGCAAGAATTGCACATGCTTCACCTAACTCATCAATTGCCTCTTTTGAGAAATTAATAATCGAAGACTTCTTCAAAAAGTTTTCAACATTCAGTGGGCTATAAAACTTCGCTGTACTTCCTGTTGGTAGAGTATGGTTTGGTCCTGCAATATAATCACCAATTGGTTCAGGTGTATTTTCCCCTAAGAAAATCGCACCCGCATGTTTGATTTTTGGTAACAGTTCAAAAGAGTTTTGCGTCATTACTTCCAAGTGCTCTGGTGCAATTTCGTTCATTAAATCAATTGCTTCATCCATTGAAGTTGCAACGATAATCGCTCCACGATCATCAATTGATTTTTGAGCAATTTCACTTCGACTTAGAGTTTGTAAATAAGCATCCACTTCAATAGAGGTTTGTTTAGCAATCTCTTCATCGGTTGTAATCATAATAGAACTTGCCATCTCATCATGCTCTGCTTGTGAAAGTAAATCAATAGCTAAGTATTTAGGTTTTGCACTGCTATCACTTAAGATTCCAATTTCACTAGGTCCTGCAATCATATCAATGTGAACTTCACCAAATACTAATTTTTTAGCTGTTGCTACAAAAATATTTCCAGGTCCTGTTATCACGTCAACTTTTGGAATCGTCTCCGTTCCATATGCCATAGCAGCAACTGCTGATGCACCACCTACTTTGTAAGCTTTTGTGATTCCACAAATGTGACATGCTGCAAGTAATAACTCATTGATTTCATTATTTGGTGTTGGTGTACATACAACAATCTCTTCAACTCCTGCAACGATTGCTGGAATTGCGTTCATTAAAAGAGAACTAGGGTATGCCGCTTTCCCACCAGGGATGTATAATCCTGCTCTATCAACTGGCGTTACCTTTTGTCCTAAAATTGTTCCATTTTTTTCAAAGTCAATCCATGATTTTGGTAACTGCTTTTCGTGATAACTTTTGATTCTATCGTAAGCAATATGCAAAGCATTTCGTAGTGGCTCATCAAGTCTTTCATAAGCTTCTTTCATTGCTGTGGTTGAAATCTCTAAGTCACTGTCACTTTGAACGTCCCACTTATCAAATTTAGCAATGTGCTCTTTTACTGCTGTGTTACCATTATCTACAATATCATCAATTAATGAATTAACAATTGATGATACTTCTTTAATATCGGTCTTTGCTCGACCTAAAATTATTTCAAACTCATCTTTAAAGTTTGCATCTTGTGTATTTAAAATTTTCATTTTAGTTTTTAACCCTCTATCTTTTCAAAGATTTCTTTTACAATATCAACTTCGGCTCTATCTTCAACATTAACCACAAAATCAGCTACGGATTCATACTCTTTGACTCTTACATCATAGAGTTTTTTTGCCTCTTCTAAATTTTGTAACAATGGTCTTTTTTTGAGTTTTTTCTCTGCATTTGGGGAGTTGTGTATTCGTCTTAGAATACCTTCAAATGAGTTCTCTAAATAGATAACTGTTCCAATATCTTTTAAGTTCTCTTGCCGATAAAATCCACCACCTGTTGAGATGATTGTATTATCGATACTTTTTTCAAGCCAAAGTGCACACTGTTTTTCTAAGTCCCTAAAGTATGGTTCACCATGGTCTGCAAAGATATCTTTGATTCTCTTTTTTGTGATTGATTCAATAATATCATCTGTATCAACTGAGAATCGACCTGTCTGCTTAAAAATTGCTCTTGCAACGGTGCCTTTTCCAACACCCATAAATCCGATTAAAATTATATTGTTTTTCTTCATAGCTAAAGATTATATCTAAAAGTAGGTAAAAATATTCGCCGTAAAAAAATGAATTAAAAACTTATACTATTTCTTCCATTTTCTTTAGCAGAGTAAAGGGACATATCAGTGAGTTTATAGATCTCTTCAATAGTGATTTTTTCAGTAGATTTCACCAATTTAATTCCAATAGAGAGCGTGAGATAAGGACTCACATGAGAGCTTTTATGTTTGATGCCAAGTTTTTGAATATTTTCTTGAAAATGTTTTGCTAATTCTAGTGTTCCCTCAGGAGTTATATCAGAGGTAATCACACCAAACTCTTCGCCCCCTAAACGAAAGGCAAAATCTTCAGGACGATGCAGGGTCTCTTTTAAACACTGAGCTACTTTTATGAGAGCACTATCACCTTCTTGGTGTCCATAGGTATCATTGTACTGTTTAAAATAGTCAATATCCATAATCATTAAAACAAAATTATAATCGTGACGTCTACTTCGTTTGAGCTCTTTTTCAAACACGGTATTAAAATAGCGTCGATTGTAGATTTTTGTTAAATAGTCCGTAATAAGCAGTTCTGATATCTCTTTTTTGTCGGTCACATCTTTTAAGATAGAGGTAAAGCCTTTAATATTTTTATCATCATCAAAGTTTGGGGTAATAATATTTTCAACCCAAATTGTTTTTCCACTTTTGGTGACATTTTTATGTTCACCTTTCCAAACCTGCGCTTTTTTGATAGTTTCCCACATCATTTTAAAAAAGATATCTGTTGTCTCTTCATGTTTAAAAATACGGTGAGTTTTTCCAATAAGTTCTTCTTTAGTATAACCACTTAAATTACAAAAAGCTTGGGAACAATCAATGATTACCCCATCTTTATCTGTCTTAGTAATAAGAATATTATCATCTATGATATTCACATACTCTTCAAGTTTTCTAGCACTATTCACACTTTTTGTTATATCATTACCTTCAGCTAACAAATAGATAATCTCTTGTTCGTCATCAAAAACAGGAGTTAATGAAAAATCAACATAACGTTTTATCCCTTTTTGGTCGTAATGATATTTCATTTTTTTCAGACAACTGCCTTTTGAAGCCTCTTTAATGTCTTTTTTTAGCTCTTCTTGTACTCTTTCATCATAATTCCACCAAGGTCCATCCCAGAACTTTTTGCCTAAAACATCGCCAAGGGAACTATTAACAAAGGCTAAAGCAGTTTGATTGACTTTAAGTAAATCACCTTCTAAAGATAACAAACCAATAAAGTGTGAAGAGTGGTCAAAAATTGTTTCAATAATATTTTTGGTTTTATTGAGTTGGTTATAGAGCTCTTTTTGCTGTGTGATGTCCGTTAAATACCCATAAACATATTGGGCTTGTCCTTCATCATCGCGTATAATTTTGGTAAAATGCTGTATCCAATGGATTTTATCATTAGTAATAATACGATAAGGTTCATAGGAAAATTCATCACCATTATTTTGAGTTAAATGGCGAGCTTGTTCGTTAAAAAGTTTAAGGTCATCTTTGTGAATAGAGTGAGTAATATGCACTTTACTTGACATATACTCTTGTGCACTGTATCCAAAGACTTTTTGCACATTATTTGTAACATACTCTAAAATCCACTCCTTTTTTTTACGTAAAATAAAAAAAATTGTTGGACTTTCATTAAGATATTTTATGACATCTTCCATGATTACTCAACTTTTTAAAATGCTTTATTACATAGTAACATAAAATAATTAAAACTATTTTTTTTAAATTAACTTAAAGGTAAAGTAATCGTAAACTCTGCGCCTTTCATTGATTGGTCTTCATGGGTAAATTTTCGATTATTTACTTTGATAGTCCCATGCATATGACTCTCAATAATTTGGTGTGTCATATATAATCCTATCCCTGTTCCTTGGCTTTGGTGTTTTGTTGTAAAGTAAGGCTCAAAAACCTTTTCACGAATTTTTTTATCAATTCCTCCACCATTGTCGCAAATTTTAAGTATCACATGCTCTGTATCTTTTACGATACTTATAAAGATAAGAGGGGACTCTTTATCTTTCATGGCATCTTTTGCGTTATGAAAAATATTTAGTAGTGCTTGGGTTAATTCATTTTCATAACTCTCAATTCGTACCTCATCCACTTTTTCAAAAATCACTTTGATACCGTTGTTTTTCAAAATACCATCAATCAGTGTTAAATTCTTTTGAACTGCGTCCAATATAGAAAACTCACGTTTTATTTTATTGCGTCTAAAAAAGTTTCTAAAGTCATCAATGGTTTCAGATAGATATTGAGAAGTTTTATTGAGTTTATTCAAATCCTTCACTGCCTCTTCTTTATCCAAGTTAGGTAACTCAAACTGTAAACACAATCCTGTAGAAATAGAGCTAATCACACTCAAAGGTTGTCGCCACTGATGGGCAATGTTATCTATCATTTCGCCCATAGCAGCTAGTTTTGACTGCTGAAAAATAAGACGCTCTTGATTTTTCATTTCAGTAATATCAATTCCTGAAGAGATTCGAACATCTCGGCCATTGAGTTGCGTATTTTTGCCTTGCACTAAAAAATCAAAAACTTCGCCATTTTTTCGAATAGCTTTAACTTCATAAGCAGTAACATCATGCATAAAATTATCATTAATTTGATGAATGGACTCTTGGTGAGCAAAATCATCAACCATGAGTCCTATCATTTGCTCTTTTGATTCATAACCAAACATTTTAACTGCAACCCTATTAGCATCAATACAGACTCTGTTTTCATAAACAAAAATCGCCTCCATAGCAGAGTTTAATAATACTTCAAAACTATTTAGCGAAGTTTGTAACTGTTTTTGGGTGACTAGTAGCTCTTCATTTGCCTCATTGAGTTTTGATTTTTGTAACGTTAACTCTTCATTATGTTTAAGAAGTTGTTTATGGCGATAAATACCAAACAAAGCCAATACAAATACTGCAAGGGTTAACTTCCACAATAAATCGTAATCGACCCCTTTTTCAAAGGTAACTGAGATGTATTTATTTAAAATGGATTGTTTAGAGGTGTCATCAATTGAAGCGATAGCTTTTTCAAAAATATCTTTTAAAATGGGCTCATCATTACGTACCCCAATCCCTAACTCTAAATTTCTATCAAATTTTCCTGCAATTTTTAAGCTGGTGATATATTTGCGTTGTAGGGTATAAGCAACCGTTGGTAACGCTCCAACAAACCCAAATATTTTCCCCTGTTCAACCATATCTAAACCCTCTTCTACAGTAGATACATCAATGATTTTATGATTGGGATATTTCTCTTTTAACAGTTCTGCAATTGCATACCCTTTGACAATTCCCACATGTTCTTGTTGAATAATTCTTTCGGCATCCGTGATAAAAAGTTTATCCGTCTTTGTAGCAATTACTAAAGGAAAATCAATATAGGGTCGTGTAAAATCCATATATTTAATACGGGATGGAGTTGGCATAGCAAGAGAAAAAATATCACATTTTCTTTGCTTAGCAAACTCAATGGACTGGGGCCATGAGATTGTTGGTACTAAATTAATAGGAATACCAATTTTTTGTTCCAGTAAGGGAAAGAAATCAGCGGTCATACCAATATGTTTTCCATTGACTAACTTTTCATAAGGCATCCAATCAGGATCAATACACATAGTAATAGACTCTTTTTTATCCAAATAGACTTTTTCTTTTTTACTTAAGACAAGTCCTGATGTATTCGATATATTAGCATCAAAAAGTAGTTCTTTTGTTGTAAGTGATGTATTTAATAGTTTATCTTCTTGCAGACTTGAAATGGTATCTTCTAACACATTTTTATCAATAAATCCGATTGGATATATTTTTGGCATCATGAGTTTTTGTGTTTCGATAGCTTCAAAATGTAATGCCTCTTTTGATTTGGCTTTAGAGTATTTTTCATAAATCAACTCAACAATCTTTTCTTTATTCTCTAAAGCGTAAGCCCAGCCTTTGTTAGTTGCTTGAATGAACTTTTGTACTTGTTCTTTTTCTTTGATTGTTTTTTCTTTTGAGGTAAACAGATTAACACCCAAACCATACACTCCGTAATTATTAGGGTCAATAATATTATACGGAATTCGTTTTTGTTGTAAATGAAAAGGTTCATTGGAAATATATGCAGTCATCACATCCACATTTCCTGAGATAAACTCATCAGCACTAAAACTATGAGGTAGCGTAACAAAATCTTGTTCTTTGATTTTAAATTTTTCCAGTAGTGTCCCTAAGGAACTATGATGCAGTTCATTAGGCGCTGCCATAATTTTTTTACCTACTAAATCTTGCGGAGTAATGATTGACTGTTTCGTAATAAAAACTAAAGGAGAACGTTTAAAATAGTTAGCTAGAAAAACCAGTGGTCTTTTTTCATCATATGAGCGAATCAAGGAAGCGGAATAAACTCCAAAGTCGACTTTTTGATTTAAAACATCCTCAACTACATTAACATCTTTGGTAAACTCTTTAATATCAACATCTAAGCCAACCTCTTCATAAAAGCCCAGCTCTTTTGCTGCAATAAACCCAGCAAATTCAAACTGATATTTCCAGTTTAGTTGTAAAGAAACTTTTTGCAAATCTTGTGCAAAACCTAGTGTTATAAAAAAGACTAAACACCCTATAATTCGTATCATCATAATCTCCGCCCCATTGCTTAACTATATAATATCGAAAATTATATTATAGCTTTTCATACTTATTTTTATAGCGTGATACCATTGAACTGTTTCCTAAAATACCACCTTGGTGAATGTATAATATTGTTGGTAGCTCTTTATTTTTAAATGTTTTAAGATACTCTTGTAAAATAGTGAATCCTAGGGGGTCATAGAGTAAATCGAACTCTATTTTTGTTGTTTCTAATAGATTTTGATACATTTCATAAAACTCTTTATAAAGCTTCCCAAAATGATACTTTTTCTTTCGTGGTAGTATGGTTGGGTGATTTCTAGGCTCCAATAAATCAAACTGTTTTTGCAAATAAGCTTCATCACCAACACAAGCACACGTTAAAACTTCACATGAGAGATACTTTTGTAAGTACAAAGCAGTGGTGCCAGTTCCAGATGGTAGAAAAACTTTTAGGTTCGCAAACTTGTGTTCTTTTACCCATGACTCAATTTCATTTGCTAAAATCTCTATGCCATATTGTGCTTCTTTTAATGCTCCACCTTCGGGAATAAAAAGCGTTTGTTCATCCAATACATTTGGGATTTTGTCTTCGTGAATATTCATACCATTATTCAAAGCTGCTTTAAAATTACCCACAGGGTTTTGTTTTAAAAATGATGCAATATGATCCACATAATAATCAAATTTCCAACCACGCAAGTTGCATAAAACCGACAAAGAATACATGGCATTGGATTGGGCTGAACCGTGTGATATGACACGCGTAATTTTTGGGAATTCATTACATAAATAGTAATAGAATTTTCGCGCTTTATTACCAGAGAAATCAACATCCAGTAAATCATCGCGTTTGAGAAAAATCTTATGGTGATTAAACGTCATTTCTTGGACGGGAGAATTAATATATTTCATGGGTTATTATACTATTCATTAACTATAATATATTACAATTACAAAAAATTATTAAAGAGTTTTAATGAATATCCTAGAATATATTGATAAAGGTGGCATTATTGTCTATCTTTTAATTGTACTAAATCTCATTGGTTTTACTATTATCATTTGGAAGTTTTTAACCATCCCACGAAAAAATGCTATGGTGAGAAAAATACGCTCAAAAGTTATAACCGATAGTGCGGCAACTATTACGGCACAAATAGAGTATGAGGTGAAAAAATTAGAGTCTGGATTAACTTATATTAAAAATATCGCTACAGTTGCGCCACTATTAGGACTACTTGGAACGGTTTACGGGGTACTAAAATCTTTTGAAGCCATGACACAAAATGGTTTAGGTGACCCCACTATTTTTTCACAAGGTATCTCTATTGCATTAATCACAACTATCGCTGGGCTAATTGTAGCCATACCTCATCATATAGCCTACAATCATTTTATTTCAATGGTGGATGCAATAGAGTTAAAAGCAAAAAAAGAGATAATTGACTAATGAAACGTCGTGAACCTTTAGGAATAGACCTCACTCCTGTTATTGATGTGGTCTTTATTCTGCTTATCTTTTTCATCGTAAGCTCCACCTTTAAAAAAGAGGAACTAGCACTCATGCTTGACCTACCTAGTTCAGATGCAAAAGCTGTGGAAGTAAAAAAAGATGAAGTTTTTATTGAACTAAGCCCTAATAAACTAGCTATCAAAGGAGTAGAGGTTTCTTTTGAATCCTTAGAAGATAATCTTAAAGAGATAGAAGATAAGAAAAAATCTATTATTGTTCGTATTGATAAAACAGTTCAGTATGAAAGAGTAGTAAAGGTTTTGGATTTATTGCAAAAACATAATTTGAATAATTTGGCTTTGATTACGGAAGAAAGTAAATAAAAGTTATCCATTAAATAATCTACTTCTTATATAGTTAAAATAAATCTTCAAAATTAATTTAGTTGTTTAGATTTTGAGATGAGTTCAAGGCGGAGCAACTCTTTAACTTAGGAGCATACTAAAGTATGTGAGTGAGTTAAAGAGTTGTGACAACATAGAAATCGCTCAAAAGATGAGCGAATAAATTAATTTTTAGTTTTTATTAATAGAACATAGGTCTGAATATGCAGTCTCTAGTCTAGCTATCATCGCCTCTTGCCCTGCTCTTAACCACTTTCTTGGGTCATAATACGACTTGTTTGGTTTATCATCCCCATCAGGGTTACCAATTTGTCCTTGTAAGTAATCTCTATTTTTAGATTCAAATTTTCTTACACCATCCCAAAATGCCCATTGAGTATCTGTATCAATATTCATTTTAATAACACCATAATCAATTGCTTCTCTGATTTCTCCAAGTTCTGAACCTGAACCACCGTGGAATACAAAGTCAACTGCTTTTGCTTCAGTGTTATGTTTTTGGGCGATAAATTTTTGTGAGTTATCTAAGATTTTTGGAGAAAGCACAACATTACCTGGTTTATATACCCCATGTACATTTCCAAATGAAGCTGCAATTGTAAAGTTTTCACTTACTTTGCTAAGTGCTTCATAAGCATAACAAACCTCTTCTGGTTGTGTGTATAAAAGTGCATTGTCTACTTCTGTATTATCAACACCATCTTCTTCACCACCAGTGATACCAAGCTCAATTTCAATCATCATATCAAGTTTGTTCATTCGTTCAAAGTACTCAACACATGTTCCAATGTTATCTTCTAAGCTCTCTTCACTTAAATCTAACATATGAGACGTATACAGTGGTTTTCCA
>LPNY01000139.1:0-31380 GCA_001655195.1 Arcobacter sp. EP1 | reverse complement strand
TGTTAACAATCCATCAATCCATGGTAAAAGTTTACGTGCAGCATGGTCTGTATGTAAAATAACAGGTACTCCATACGCTTCTGCCATTGTGTGCACGTGCATTGCACCTGAGATTCCACCTAGTGTTCCTGCATTTGCAGCTTTTAGTCCTTTACCTGCAAAAAAACCAGCACCACCATTTGAAAATTGAATAATAATTGGAGAATTTACTTTCGCCGCAACTTCTAACACTGCATTAACAGAGTCTGTTCCTACAACATTTACTGCTGGGATTGCAAACTTATTCTCTTTTGCGTAAGCAAAAAGTTTCTTTGCTTCGCTACCACTTAATACACCTGGTTTAACAATATCTAATACGCCCACTTCATTCTCCCTTATTTAATGATAACTTTAGCTTTTTCTCTTAACTTGTTTGCTTGCCCTTTGATTAACTTTGTGTATTGCTCTTGAGTTAATACTTGTTTAATCTTACCTTTTACTTTGTCTAAAGTTAATGTTTGAGATGTCTCTTTGTTTTCTAAATAGATAATATGGAATCCAAATTGAGTTTTAACTGGAGATTTTGAATACTCATCCTTTT
Organism: Arcobacter sp. EP1; assembly: GCA_001655195.1. GTDB lineage: Bacteria > Campylobacterota > Campylobacteria > Campylobacterales > Arcobacteraceae > Arcobacter_A. Next base: position 30,800 of record LPNY01000139.1, on the reverse strand, counting down.
TTAAAGCAGATGCTGCTTTTGAAAACTCTGGAACCATCTGTTTTGGAGAAAATTTACCTAAATAACCACCTTTAGCACCTGTTGGTCCTGTTGAGTGTTTTTTTGCAAGCTCTTCAAATGTCGCTTTTTTATCTTTTGCTTTATTTAATTTAGCAATTAAATCTTTTGCTTCTTTTTCAGTTTTTACTAAAATGTGTCGCGCTTCTAACATATCACCTGTTTTGAACTGCGCTTTGTTTTTGTTGTAGTATGCTGTTACATCTGCATCTGTTACGTTAATCTTTTTAAACTCTTGTTGCATCCACACTTCTAATGCTAACTCAGCTTCTAATTTTTTTAATGCTGCTTTGTATGCTTCTGTTTTACTCACACCACTATTTAGTGCTGCTTTTGATAATAACTTCTTCTCTACTAGTTGATCAACAATTTTTGCTTGTGTCTCTTTTGGTAAATTATCGTAATTAATTTTTGGATTTCTTAATAATGCTTTTACATCTTGTTTTGTAATATTTTCACCATCAACTGTTGCCACTACATTAGCTGCACTTAAACTTGAGGCTGCAATAGTTAAACTAGCAACTAAACTTAAAACTACTTTTCTCATTTTTTTCCTTTTATATCTAAGGGCAATTCATTACTCTTGCCCACTATTTTTTATCATGATATTTTATCTTTATTTTATTAATAAAGGGTTAACAACCATAACATAATCTTATTATCTTTTTAGATGCTAAATTTCGTCTCATTTTTAAAAAGAAAAAAAATAATCTTTCCAAGTACTATTTTTAGGATAAATTAAGGAACGAATATCTTTTGTCTCTTTTGAATAGATGGCTCTTTCTTTGCAAATTTTGAAATTTAGCTTAAAAACTCTTTAAATTTTGGATAAGTTATGTTATAATTGCGACCAAAATTAAACTTAACTTAAATTTAAGGGAACAAACGTATGAGAATTTTGATCATTGAAGATGAAATTACACTAAACAGAACACTACAAGAAGGGCTAACCGATTTTGGTTACCAAGTAGATGCCGCAGAGAACTATAAAGATGCAGAATATTTTATTGATATTAGAAACTATGACTTAGTTTTAACAGATTGGATGTTACCAGATGGTGACGGAATTGAATTATGTAAAATCGTTAAAAATAGAAGTTCAAGAACAGCAGTAGTTATTATTTCTGCAAGAGACGACAAAGAATCAGAAATTGAAGCACTTAAATCTGGTGCTGATGATTATATTAAAAAACCATTCGATTTTGATATTTTACTAGCTAGAATTGAAGCTAGATTAAGATTTGGTGGAACAAACATTATTGAAATTGATGAATTATCAATTAACCCTGATGAAGAAAAAATCATTTACAATAACGAAGAGATTGAATTAAAAGGGAAACCTTTTGAAGTATTAACTCACTTAGCACGACACAGAGACCAAATCGTTTCTAAAGAGCAATTATTAGACGCTATCTGGGAAGAGCCAGAGTTAGTAACACCAAACGTTATTGAAGTTGCAATTAACCAAATTAGACAAAAAATGGATAAACCATTAAATATCTCTACTATTGAAACTATTCGAAGAAGAGGTTACAGATTCTGTTTCCCTAACACAGACGAAGAACCAACAGTATAAACTACGAGTCATGAGAATGAACTCTAAAAGTAGCATTTATAAGCAATTTTACCAAAAGCTTATCTTTGCTACTTCAATCTTTATAATTACTATATCATTTATTTTTTATGGTTATACAAAAGCCACTATTTATGAAGAGATCCAAGAGGGACTACTCTCTGATGCCAAATTAATTTATAAAATCTCACTAGAATCAAAAATAGATCGGACTGACTTTAATGTTATTAACGGGTCGGGTATTTCTGTTGATATTGTTAAACATCCAAAAATTAACAGTGTTACTTTTAATAATCTAAAAATTGGTAACGATCACTTTATTGAACTACTTTATCCTTTTGATTTAGCAAACCACAAATTTATTAAGATTGTTAAAAATGTTAACTCATCACGGGCAATGTTAAATAAAATTTTTAATAACCTATTCTTACTGAGTCTTGGTGGATTAATCATGGTAATTTTGTATGCATTTACTGTTTCAAAATCCCTGCTTAGACCAATTATTCAAATCACCGATAAATTATCCAATATGAATGAAAACTATTTAACGCAAATTGATAAAAAAACGTTGCCATTAGAGTTTCATCCATTAGCTGATTCCATTAATACCTTAACTAATAAGATTCAAACCTATGTTAAGTTTCAAAAAGAACTATTTATTGGTACTGCACATGAATTAAAAACTCCTCTTGCTGTTATGAAACTCAAAAATGAAGTTACATTAATGAAGCAAAGAGAGCCTGAGAAATATCAAGATACGTTAAAGTTAACCATTGGACAAATCAATGATATGAATAAAATGATCTCTTCTATTTTGGATATTGGACGACAAGAGGGTGCTCAGTTTGAAAAACCTGAAGAGATTGATCTTGTGCAGTTTTTACAACGAAAAGCAAATGATTATCGAATGTTAAGTGCAGAAAAGAAAATTACCATTACGTACTACTCAAATGTTAACAACTATAATACACTTATTCAACCAACAATTTTAAATCAGATTATTCAAAATCTTGTGCAAAATGCTATCAAGTTTACGCCATCAAATAAATCCATTGCCATGAGACTCGAACGTCAAAAAGATCGTATTATTATCAGTGTAACAGATGATGGTATTGGAATTGATGAAAAGATCGATTTATTTGCTCCATTTAAACGACAAGGGGAAGAGAGTGGTGCAGGATTAGGACTATTCTTAGCTAAAAGTGCTGCCGATGCACTAGGTGCAACCATTACATTAAAAAATAGAACCGATGGACATACAGGTTGTGTTGGAACGCTAACGTTACTAAACAATCCCGTATGTGAACTAAAGTAAGCTGTTTAAAAAAGTGCTGCGTGTTCGATTTTAGTACAGTGATTCTGTACTACTTTCATACCCGCATCCACTGCTTTTTGAGCAGCCTCATTATTAACAAGACCTAATTGTGTCCAAACACAATCAATATCTCCACGCTCAATTGCCGCATCAACTACTTGCCCAATCACCTCAGGTTTTCTAAAGATATCAACCATGTCCACTTTTCCTGGTATCTCTTTGAGTGAGCGATAAACTTTCTCTCCTAAGATTTCATCCCCTTTTGGGTAAACAGGAATAATAGTAAAACCTGCATTCTTTAAATAGTTTGCAACCCTATTACTGGCTTTTGACTCATCGGGTGAACATCCAATAACTGCAATTGTTTTTGTATTTTCAAAAATCTCACGCATCTGCTCTTGATTTGAGTTTACTGTTGCAAATTCACACTCCATAAAAATCCTTTTATTTGTTTTAATAATAATTCTAAAAATATCATAACAGCATTTAACAAAAAGAATTCTTATTTATCTTACATAATCATCTAGACAAACATCTATTTTCATTTTTATTAACAACTTTATAATATGTAACTATAAGTATTCTTTATAAAAATTTGTATCTGTATTGATGCCTATCAATGATATTTTAAAACATTTACTTTATACTCAATGAAATAAAAGTAGGAGATCTTTATGAGTTTATTACCAAAAGATGCAAAAAAAATAGAAATAGAGAGTAGTACGGTAGATTTTTTTGAATATATTCAAGATGGTTTAACTTGTTACCAATTTGATACTTCGGAGTGTGGGCCACCAGAGCCTATGATAAATGCAATGTTAGGATTACAACTTTTAGATGATGCAAGTAAACGATTAGTGATGATAAATCACAAAGCACCTGGAGGACTATTTCCAAAGATTGAAGCAAATTTTGAATTTAATATAAATGAAATAGAAGATGGTAATCGAGTGCAAGTTATCTTTAAAGCACGAACAGGTGATACATCAAGTACAAACTTTTCAGACAACACTTGTGGATAATAGATTTAGATGATTTCAATTTCACAGGATTATGCGCCACCCTTTAAACTTGTGGCACCGTATTTTATTATAGGGTGCTTTATTTTTTTAGTGGCTAGCTTTTTAACCTTTAATATTGATGTAACTAACCTTTTTCACTTAGATAGTTTTATCTTAAGTTGGGTGCATCTGTTTTTATTGGGATTTGTGATGATGGTTATTTTTGGAGCCATGGCACAACTCATTCCTGTGACATTAGAAGTGGGGCATTTTAGTGTAGAGTTTTATTATATTATCTGGCCATTACTTTTTGTGGGAACAATTCTCATGGCAATTGGATTTTACAATTATCCAGCAATTTTGCCCTATAGTGGCATGATTGTTTTAATCTCCATGTTTATTTTCTTGGCAGAAGTTTTTTTAACACTTTTAAAAGTGAAACAACTAAATAATGTTATCAAAAGTCTCATTGTCTCAAATATCTTTTTATTTCTTGGTATTTGTGTGGGTATTGTTCTAGCATTAACCTATGCAGGAACAATTGAAACAGATATTCAAGCCCTACTCAAAGCCCATGTATTTTTAGTAGTTGCAGGTTATATTACAATTACAATTATGGCATTATCGTTAATACTGTTAGCTATGTTTGGATTATCACATAACTTTTCACAAACACCTTTGAACATCGCAATTATTTTGATGTCCATAGGAGTAAGTTTAGTCTTTATTGCCAATGTAGCATCCATAGAATTTTTAAACTACATAGGTTATGTATTAGCATTGGTTTCTATTTCTTTATACTGTTACCAAGTCTATTTGATTTACATTACACGAGCAAGAAAAGAGAATGACATTTACATTTTTAATGTTTTTTATGCAATGGGTTCACTGTGCCTTGCAGTTGTTTCATTAATTATCTACATTTTCACTGATACTCAATCGTGGTTATTGTGCAGTGGTTGGCTGCTTTTTATGGGATTTTTTAGTTTCATTATCATTGGACATTTGTATAAAATTGTTCCTTTTTTAGTTTGGTATGAACGTTTCTCTCCCTTGGTTGGAAAACAAAAAATACCAATGTTAGCTGATATGGTACCCGTGCGTGCTGCAAAATTTCAGTTTGGCTTTTTAGCTTTAGGTGTTTTGCTGTGTGCAGTGGCTTTACTATTAGGAACTAACATTTTATTCAAAGCAGGTGCTTCATTTTTAATCATTGGAGCAATTTTTTTATTCAAAAATTTATTATATATGATAAGGTTTAAATAATGTATACAAAAGAAGAGATATTTAAAGCCGTTTCAACGGTAATGGATCCAGAAGTAGGATTTAACTTAGTTGAAATGGGTTTAATCTATGACGCTGTTTGTACAGATAGTGGTGATGTAACTGTTACAATGACACTTTCCACAAAAGCATGCCCACTACATCAAATGATTGTTAACTGGGTTGAAGAAGCTGTTTTACGAGAGTTACCAAATGCACAAAATTCGCATGCGAATGTAGTATGGGAACCAGCATGGAATGTTACCATGGCTGATGAGCATGTTAAAAAAGCACTATCAGGAAATTAGCGTCGTCTTAAAATAGAAATTAAACAGTATAGAGTACTACTCTATATTGTTAAGTTTATACTGCATGTATGATTTAACATTGCTATAATCAATACTCTCTTTAAAATCATCAAACTTACATCCAGAAGCATTGACATGTCCACCACCATTGGCTAACTTTTGTGCCATAAGTGAAACATCAACTTTACCATCAGCTCTAAAAGAAGCATTTCCTTTTTTGCCAATATCAATAAAGAAATCAAAATCTGGGTTTGCTTTTAAAAACGCATTTGCAGGGATAGAAATAGATCCTAAGCAGTAGGTCAATAATCCTTTATGACCATTAAAATTAACCGTAAGATTCTCTTTTATTTCTTCAAGGGAATTCACAAGATATTTTGCACTTAAGTTATCTAAAGTATCATCATTATCATCAAGCTTGAGATAGTTTTTCTTCAAAGTATGAATATCACCATCTAAAGCGATATTGTCGTTTGGTTTTCCGATATATTTTGCTGCTTCTTTAAGTAAATAGATACGGAAGTTTCTATTCTCTTTTGCAAACAAAATATTATTGATTTCTCGTACCTTTGAAACCATACTCAAAAGTACTTTACCAAACTCAAAATTATCTCTTTGGTCTTCTAGCCAAATATCAATAGCATTGATACTATTAACTAATGGTTTTAACCAACTATTCGTTTCATCACTAAAACCTTCAAACTCTTCATTTAAATAATCATAAGTAATTTTTGTAGCACATCGTGAGATATCTAAAAAATACCAATCATACATTTTGGCACTTTTCTCTCCTGTTGCATGATGGTCTAATAGTTGAAGTTTGATTGAGTAACCTTGTGAAAGCAGTTCATTTACTTTTTTATTTAACTCTTTTGACTCATTAACAGTTAGGTTAACATCTGTGATTAAAAAAAGTATAGGTTCTGATTTTTCACACTGTTCAATCTCTTTAATAACGGTGTCAATACTTAAACGTACTTCTAATCCATAATTGGCATTAAGAAAAAAACCCTCTTTGAAATACTCTTTTGTTAATAGTTGACATCCATATCCATCCAAATCTGTGTGCGAGATGTGGAATAGTTTCATGAAGCGATATCCTTTAATGTTAAGTCTTCTAAAAAGATATTAATCTTATTTTGAAGGTTATTTAATAAAGGCCAGATGGTACAACAATTCCCTACATCTGAGGGACATGATTGAATAGAGGGAGAACATTCAAAAACAGAAGGCATTTTCTCTTCTGCTGCTATGGTGATCTCTAAAATTGTTAATTCATCATAAGGTTTATTAAGAACGAATCCCCCATTAACACCACGTTGAGACTTTACAATATCATTTTTCGCCAAATTTTGCATAATTTTTGCCAAAAATGATTTTGGTATATTAAGTTCACGTGATAAGATATCAACATTTTTAAGGTTTTCACTTCTAGCAATTGAAATCAATGATAAAAGTGCATACTCACTCTTTTTCGTAAGTAACATAGCTGTCCTATTTTTTAATTTAAGGTATTATTCTACAAGAATAAATATTAATCTTCTTTATTTTTATAATTTAATTAAATCTTTTATTTGAATTTAATCTCAAATGATGCAAAAAAAAAGGTTGCAACCGAAGTTACAACCTTTATTTACATAATTATTAAAAATTACTTAGCTCTGATACCTAAATCAGCAACTAATGAAGTAAATTTAGTGTAATCAGTTCTTCTTAAGTATTTAAGAAGTCTTTTTCTTTTACCAACCATTTTTAAAAGACCTAATCGTGATGAGTGATCTTTCTTGTTAGTTTTTAAGTGCTCAGTTAATACTTTAATTTGCTCTGTAAGAACAGCAATTTGTACTTCTGATGAACCAGTATCTTTATCTTCTCTTCTGTATTTCGCAATAATTTCTGCTTTTACGTCCTGATCTAAAGCCATAATGACCTCCTAATAGGTATATTTATCTCACTTATATTGAAGTGGACGCGTATTATATTGAAGTTAACTTTAAATTTTGTTTAAGCTAACTACTAATATGGCTCTTATAACAATTTTACTTATTCTCAAGCCCTTCACAAAAATATTATTTATAGAGCTTAAAGAGAAAATCATCGTTACTTCAAGGGAGTATGAAATAAATTATTTTATTATTTTATGCTTTCTTGCTTATTTTTTTATAAATTTTTGTTATACTATTCATTAGGGAAAATACTGACAATCATTTTAGCTAGGGGAAGAGATAATAATGATCAAACTTTTAATCATTGAAGATTCAAAAACATATAATAATACACTTTTTGCACTACTACGGCGACCAAACTATGAGATATACCAAGCTTATACTCTAAAAGAAGCAAAAGAAATACTTGCTCAAGAAGAGATTCATTATATTTTACTCGATTTAATCCTTCCAGATGGAGAAGGGGATGAGTTGATTATGGATATTACCTCTACTTATGAAACCGTGCCTAAAATTATTATTTTAACAGGTCATAATGACATCCAAAGAAGAAACTATCTTTTTGAAAATGGTGTTGTTGATTATTTTTCAAAAACAACTCCTTTGAAACTTCTTATTCAAGATATTCATAAACTAATAGAAACCCTGCACAGCAACAAAAATAAAAATATTTTACTCGTAGATGATTCAACATTTGTGTTAAAATCTCTAGAACATATTTTAGATACTAAAAACTATAATACCTACTTAGCTAAAGATGCCTTGCTTGGTTTTGATATTTTAGAAGAAGGAATACAGATTGATCTCATATTTCTGGATTTAGAGATGCCAAAAATGAATGGTATTCAATTCTTAGAAAAAATCAAAAGCATGCCAGAGTATCTCAATATTCCTGTGCTTATTCTATCAAGTAGTGATAACCGTGAAAACTATGCTCGTGTGCTTAAACATGGAGCAATTGATTTTATAAAAAAACCTTTTTTAGCAGAAGAGATTCTTCTAAAAGCAGATATTCATATCTCACAAAATGACCATATCCTAAAGATTGCAGAACAAGCCCAAGAGTTGCAAGAGTACAAACGTATTTTGAATGAGAGTGATATTATTAGTAAAACCGATGCCAATGGTATTATTAAAGAGGTCAATGACAAATTTTGCGAGATTAGTGGTTTTTCACAAGAGTACTTAATAGGTAAATCTCATAGAGTTGTACGACACCCAGATACTCCTAAAAAAATCTTTGAAGAGATGTGGAGTAAAATTAAAAGTCATCAAACCTTTAAGGCTATTATTAAAAACCGACGACGAGATGGAAGTTCATATTATGTTGACGCAACCATTTCTCCTATTATTGATATTGATGGAAACATCAAAGAGATTATTGGAGTTCGACACGATATTACAGATGTTATGAATCCAAAAAAACAACTCATGGCTGATATCTCTTATTTAGAAAATCCGCTTTTAATCTTTCTTCAAATTGCAAACTATGATCTTTTTAAAGAGTTCTACTCTGAAACACTCATGAATACATTTGAATTTGAGTTTGAGCAAGTCATTTTAAACTACTTTCCAAAATCCTTTGAGCTCAAAAAAGTCTACAACTTAGGCAATGGGTTATTTGGATTTATAAAAAACAAACACCATGATTTTGAACTCATTATCGAAGTACTTGAAGAGGTACAAAGGCGATTTAAAGAGATTGGTATCTCTTTCCAAGAAAACCATTATGATGTTGATATTTGTCTGAGTTTTGCCAATGAAGGTAATCATATTTTAGATGATGTGCATATTGGTATACAACATGCAGTTAAAAATAAAATCCCTATTATCTATGCCAAGGATTTTCATAGACGCGCTCAAATTGAAGCAAGAAATAAACTGAAAAATATTGGTTTAATTAAAGATGCACTAGGAAGTCAAGGGAATTTTGTCTCTTATTTCCAACCAATTTTTTCTAATACAACAGGTGAAATAGAAAAATATGAGTCTCTTGTTCGACTGATTGATAAAGATGATAAAGTAATCTCTCCTTATCACTTTTTAGATATTGCGAAAAAGACTGGATACTATTCCAACATTACTCAGCTTGTTATTGAGAACTCATTTGAGGCATTAAAACACACTGATAAAGACATCACTATTAACCTCTCATCTTCTGATATTGAGAATGAACATCTTCGAACCTATTTACTAAAAATGATTACAAAAAAGGAGCATATTGGTCGTGTTACCTTTGAACTTCTTGAAGACGAAGAGGTTAAAGATTTTGACCTTGTTAAAGATTTTATTTTAAAAAGTAAAATAGAAGGTAAAGTTAAAATTGCCATTGATGATTTTGGTTCAGGGTATTCAAATTATGAACGACTTCTTGATTTTCAACCGGATATCTTAAAAATTGATGGAAGCCTCATCAAAAACATTGTAGATGATAAATATAGTCGTCATGTTGTTGAATCTATTATCCTATTTGCAAAAAAACAAAACATTCTTACTATTGCAGAGTTTGTCTCAAATGAAGAGATATTAACAGTTATCAAAGAACTAGGAATTGATTATTCACAAGGGTACTTTTTAGGAAAACCTAGAAGACTTTATTAACATAAGGGCATGCCCTTATGCAATAAAATCTAAAGAGGATAACAGTCCAGCTGTACCATCTTCTTTTAGAAAAATTGAGTTTGATTTTAAGTGAGCTAACTCTTCGTTAACACTTTTATTATAGGTTAACCCTGCATCTACACTAGAAAGATACAGCGCACCTACACCACTTTCACCTAAACCAATGAGTTGGTCTTCACCATTTGCATCTTTACTCCAAATACGTAAATCTGAAAAAATTGCATCATTTTCATCAATCCAGTCATTCCCATCGCTATCGTAAGCCCGTAGTTCCTCAAACCCATTATTGGTTTGTGGACCAAAGAGTTCATTTCCATCATCAATACTACCATTACTGTTTTTATCCAAGGCTAAAAATCCACTTCCATCTTTGAGTAGTGGAATCTCATCTTCAGTTCCATCAGCATCAAGATCAAACATAAAAGACATTTCAGTATCTATCATATCTAAACCATTTTCGCCCTTGTAATCGATAACCAAAGGATCTAAAAATGCTACCTCTTCAAAATCAATTGATTCATGATGTTTTTCATAAAAGCTTTGAGAGAAACCAAGATTCAAATCAACTTCAATATCTTTATCAGCTGTTTTTATTATGGCTTTTGAAGAAAACTCCATACTCTCTTCTTTGGTATATTCAATGGTTCTTTCAAAATGGAACTCATTTTTGACCACAAGTTTTTTCTCTGGGGCTTCTACTTCTTTAGTTGATTTTTCTTTAGGATACATCTTTGCTTCTTCAGGGCTAAGACCAAAAAAACGCTCAAGTAATAATTCAATGATTAATTTACTGATACGTTGAAATTCAGTTAAATCATCTTCATAGTGATTCACTCCTAAAAGCTTTTTGGCTTCTTGCGGGTCTTCAACTTTTTCAATATTGGCATCTTCAGGATTTTCAGTGGCTGTTGCAATCCCAAGAAGTTGCTGTTTAAAACTAAAATTTGATTCAACATTAACATCAAAGTATTTTGTTACACTTGATTCCATTTGTACTTCTGAGGCTAAAATTTTCATAATAACTCCTTCTCTTTTCCTACTACTATCTTAATACAATCAATAGTGAAAAGAAAGTGGAAAATGCACAAAATAAAGTGAATTGTTATTTTTAAAAGTTTTTTTATCTAAATTTAAGAATGAGAGTTTTATCAATATTTCACTAATACTGGAATACCAGTATTAGTGATTATGTTTTAGGCTAAAGATGTTTTGAATATCTGTTGTATCAACATCTGCTGTTTTCATCATATGTATAAATAGTGAAACAATGACAACAAGTTCAACAATCACAAACATAACATGATACAAAACATACTCTAAGTAGGTTGCACCTTCTGGAACATAAGCAATAGGCATATCAAAAACAAAACCTATTACCACTAAAATGATGGAAGCAACAACAGTTAAAAATGCAAGTAACTTTAAGTTCATAGAAGTCTCCTTTATAAAACAACTAATTATTAAGGTTAAAGACTATTTGCAAAACAGTACCACGGCGTATCCTTTACCTAATATTAACAACAATCTTTAAAAAATGTAATAGCTTGCAAGAACTAAGTTTATTTTTTTAGTCTAGAAACTTAAAGAAATTATTATGAATTATTTATAATATAAAATATTACTATCTAATAATTTATTATCACTAGAAATATCTTTTTATACGATTTTTAGGTGCTTTAGTAGTTATTTTGTAGTTTATTCCTAAGCTTAAACTAATCTAATTGTTTAAGCTTAAGAAGAGGAATAGAAAAAATATAGGTAGTCGTTTCCTACGGTACTAACTATTTATATTTTTTAATAGGGAAAAGTTGTATCAACCACCCGTTTCATAAAAGGCTCGAGCAGAAGTCTCACTGCCTTCTTCATCGTTCCATTTATTTTTTTCTGGTTTATTGGCTAAAACATCTTTTAAAATTGCTGCTGCCTTATCAATATCATTGGCTTGGATTGCATCTTTAATACTTTGAGCGTCTTCAAAATATAAACATGGAATCAGTACTCCACTAGCTGTTAGTCGTATACGATTACACGTAGCACAGAAATCATCTTTGTGGGGTTCAATCACACCAAAAACATAACCCTCTTCTGTTTTATAATCTTGAGAAGGAGAACTTCCTGTTCGCTCTAGCTTTGTAAAATTATATTTTTTTCGAATGATAGCTTGGATTTCATCAGAGTTATACCCTTTTGCACCACTGTGTGCATGTTGATTTTCCATAAATTCAATAAATCGTACAGGGTAGCCTTTCTCTTTACAAAACTCTAAAATATCAACCAATTCATCATCGTTAACACCTTGCATTGGAACACAGTTAATTTTCACTTTTAAACCAACTTCATCCGCTTTTGCAATTCCTGCTAATATTTTTGCCAAAACATCTTTTTGGGCTATTTTTGCAGCTACATCTGGTTTTAAAGAGTCCAATGAAACATTGATACGTTTTAAACCTGCATCTTTTAGTTTTTGAGCACACTGCTCAAGAAGATAAGCATTAGTTGTTAATGCTAAATCTATATCATTTTTGTAATCATAAATCATTTTCACAAAATGCTCTAAACCTTCTCTTAAAAGCGGTTCACCTCCAGTGATTCTCACCTTGGTAATCCCCTCATCAATAGATACCTTAATAAATTTAAAAAGGTCTTCATACGACAAAAGATTTTCTTTTGGAACCCAAGAAAAAGGCTTTTCAGGCATACAGTACTGACATCTAAAGTTACATCGTTCAGTTACTGAAACTCTTAAATAGTCTACTTTTCGCCCATATCCATCTAATAACATTATCTACTCGCTTCAAGTAATTTAGGGATTTGCATAAATATTTCAAAACAAATCCACTTAATAAAAAATTTCGTTAGGATATTATAAAATTGCTTAAGGGCACCTCTAAATATGCAGTTACTATTTCTGTATAAAAGAGTCGTGTTCTTCAATAAAAACTTTAAAAAGGTTCACTTTGCCTATACAAGATACAATTAAGTCCATGGACTTTTTTGATGAGCTTACCAATGAGCAAGTTACGCAGCTTGCTGATATTTCCAATGTTGTTAAATATCCTAAGAACTCCATTTTATATTATGAGAGTGATATCAACAACAATATTATGTTCTTAGTCTCTGGATTATTGAAAATTTATAAAGTTGACAAATTTGATAATGAAATTTTCCTTTATCATATTTATGAAAACTCGATGATTTCTGAGTTATCATCTATCAATGAAAAAGAGATTTTTTGTTTTTCAAATGCAGAATTTATTGAAGATTCAATTGTCTTATCCATAGACTTTGGAAAATTCAGAGAAAAATTCTTATCAAAAAATATTTTAACAATGAAACTGATGGAAGCACTCTTGAGTAAAACTCATCAACTTCAATGTATTGTTAATCGAGAACTTGTTTTTGATGCAACTGCAAAGGTTGCTTTTATGCTTAATCAAGATTTGGAGATGTTTAATAAACTTAAACGTCAAGAGGTATCATTTATGTTACATATTCAACCAGAAACACTCTCACGAGTTATCAAAAGACTCTCTAGAAATGAGATTGTCAAAGTTGGAAATGGAAAAATTGAAATTATAAACCAAGAGGCACTTGTTGCACAATTTAGGGGAGTTGCAGTATGAATCATCAAAATACTATTAGTAATAAAATTAAAACTATTGGGGCTATTTTGTTCCTGTTGATGAGTACAATCATCATCGCAACAATTTATCTAAATGCAAAGAATAAAAAAGATGCTTTGGTGATTAATATTGCAGGAAAAGAGCGTATGTTAACGCAAAAAATTTCTAAAAATATTTTTTATTTATACAATAGTGATACCCATGACTACACCGAACTGGATAATGCAACGGAAGAGTTTATTTATAACCTCAACTCACTCAAAGATGGAAATCGTTTAACAGGTATTGAAAAAGTTCCAACAGATGAAATCGCAAAACAAATTGCCAAAGTCCAAGTACTTTGGAATAACTTTAATCATAACGTTCAACGCTTTAAAGATTTACTACTTCAAAGAGATGATAGAAACGAAGTGATTATTAAAAATATTGTTAACTCTATTTATAATACCAATAACAATTTATTACAAGAGGTTGATAATCTTGTAACTATGTATACGGTTTATACGGAGAACAAAACAGAGTACCTCAAATATTTCCAGTTTGGTTCAGCATTAATGATTTTACTCTTAATTAGTTACAGTTTTTCACAACTACGTTCCATTGAATCCAATGCTAAAAAGTTTATGGAGTTTTCTAAACAACTCATTCAAAGTCCAAACGATCAACCCCTTGAGCCCATTGAAATTGATGCAGAAGAGGAGATTGTTGCAGCAACAGATACAATTAACTGTTTTATTAATAAAGTCAACTCTGCCATGGACTATTCAGCAGAAGCCATAGAACACTCAAAACAAGCTTCAAGTAAACTCGAAGAGATTACAGATGAGTTTGATAAAGTTCTTGGTGAACTGGAGAACTCAACTGATATTCATTCTCATTTAAATAAGAGTGAAGACATGGTAATTGAGTCAACCGAAGAGCTTATTAACTCCACGCACAAGCTTCAAGAACTAAAAAAAGAACTTGATAAACTATTACAAACTTGTAACCGTCAGTAGAATAAATAATCTTATTTATTCTACTCAATGCCTACCTTATAGTATATAAGACCATTTTTCTCCCATTTTATAACTTTTTTAAATTAAGCTTAATTTTTTTAAATAATCTAGAATGTTAAATTTATTGACAAACATCAATTTATTTTCTTCTTTTTTCTATTAAAATTCTACATAGTTCAGTATATGGAGGAATAAAAAATATGGAAGCAGCAGCTTTAATTATAAGACCGGAGATTCCGCTTGAGAGTTTCTTCCCTATATTTTTATCATCCGCATTGGTAATTATACTAGGGCTAGGTTACATTGGTATTTATACCCTTGTAAGATTAGGCAAACTTCAAAAACCGCTTATGCCATTTGCATATCTGTTTTGGGTTGCGCAAACGTATTGTCTATACTATCTGGGTGTTCTAATAAAAAGTGAACCATTTACACAATGGGTGTTATTTGGTGCGATGGTAGGTTTCTTACTTATTCCGCACTTTGTTTACTTTTTAATGGAAAAAACTCACGAAGCTGTAGAACATTAAAAAAGGAGGAGTATAGTGGCTAATAAAGAGGTCAATGTATGGGGAAGTAATAGATTCTGGCAACGATCAGCTGGCTGGGTTACTGGTTTCAGTGCGATGTTGTTACTCTGGTTAACTTTTGATACAGTACCACAAATCACTATGGGTACTGATGCTGATATCCAAAACGGTATCACAAAAAGAGTTCCAGGACCAACAGTTATTAATTACGAAATCACTTACGAAATGAGTGAAAAACGAGGTCACGAGGTGCCATATATTGGTGGTAACGATGGTAAAGGTAACAGTTTATTTACAAAGAAAGAGAAATTTTTCGGAAGAGATGACTGGACTGAAGAAGAAGCTGCTGAATTATTACACTTAGGTAAATTAGGTTCACAAGCTAAAAACTGTATGGATTGTCATACACTTCTAGGAAATGGTGCATATTATGCTCCAGATTTAACTAAAGCTTGGTTAGATCCTATGTGGGGTCCTGAAGGTCCATATATGGGAATGACAGGGAAAGCTACAAAAGAAGAAGCTATGGCAGAATTCTTAGTAAATCCTTCTCAGTATCCTACACATGCTAGAATGATGCCAAACCTTGGTATTACTGAAAAAGAAGCAATTGGATTAGTTGCATTCTTAAAACATATGTCTTCAATTGATACAAATGGTTTCCCAAGAAACTTTGGGAAAATTAAAGGAGCTGTAAATGGCAAGTAATTTAAAATATGAATCTCAAAAACTGGGAACATGGTATTTTACTGTAGCAGCAATTTTATTTGGTGCACAGCTTTTATTTGGTCTTATTGCAGCAACTCAATTTGTTGTTCCAGGTTTCCTTTTTGAAACTTTAGACTTCTCAATTGCAAGAATGGTACACATTAACGCACTTGTTGTATGGTTATTATATGCAATGATTGGTTCTGTTTACTACATCTTACCAGAAGAGACAGGAATTGAAACTGTGGGTGTTGGAATTGGTAAATTATTATTTGCTATTCTTACATTAGCTGTTACAGTTGTTGTTGTTGTTTATATCTTTATCCAAGTTGGACCTGCTGACGAATCTACTATCTGGTTAATTACTGAAGGTAGAGAGTACATTGAAGCTCCAAGATGGGCTGATATTGGTATTGTTGTTGTTGTTCTTGGATTCTTAGCTAACGTTTATTTAACGGCAATTAAGGGTGAAAGAACTGGAATCGTAACTGTTTTAATGGCAGATTTACTTGCACTTGCTGGTTTATACCTTGCTGGTATGTTCTTTACTGATAATATCTCTATGGATCAATACTGGTGGTGGTGGGTAATCCACTTATGGGTTGAAGCTACTTGGGAAGTATTCGTTGCTTGTTTAGCTGGTTATGGTTTAATTAAAACTATTGGTGCTGATAGACAAATCGTTGAAATGTGGTTATGGATTGAAGTAGCAATGTTATTTGGTTCTGGTATTCTTGGTATTGGACATCACTATTTCTGGATTGGTACTCCTGAGTACTGGTGGGAAATTGGTGCACTATTCTCTGCATTAGAGCCTGTTCCATTAATTGGTATGTTTGTACACGTATTATATGACTGGGGTAAAGAGACTGGTCATGCTGCGGCAAAAGGTACAAAACACACTATTTCAAACACACCTGCATTTAGCTGGTTTGTTGTTAACACGTTTGGTAACTTCATTGGTGCAGGAATCTGGGGATTCATGCATACGTTACCTCAAATCAACCTTTATACACACGGTACACAATGGCCAGCAGCGCATGGTCACTTAGCATTCTACGGTGCATACGCTACGATTCTTATCGGTATGTTCTACATGGGTGTTCAAGGTGCTAACGGTATTAAAGAATTAAGAGCTACATTTGCATCTAAAATGGCAATTTCACTTATTACTATGGGTGTTGTTGGTATGACTATTGCATTGACTGTTTCTGCTTATGTTCAAACTATGGTAGAAAGAGCACAATGGGGTGCTACATGGGAAGGTTTCTTTGCCGCGCAAGAATCAGTATGGTTTATGCAAGGTATGAACTGGAGACTTGCTATGGGTGTAGTAACATTTGTTGGATTTATCTACTTAGTAAAAGATTTACTAAGTACTGGTAAAAACCCTAAACACGTAAAATAAGGAGAAAGAAATGATTGAAGCATTCACAGATGTGGTTCCAAGTTTTTTTGGAACGCTAAATCAAGGTCCTATGACTTTAACACTTTTTCTTCATACAATAATTGTATTACCAATGTTCTGGATCTACGCTCAAGAAAAGCGTAGATTAGAAGAAGAAAATTAAAAGAGAGTGTAGGTTGAGATCAGCTCACCTACACTAGTTTTAAACCGTGCCAGCGTGATAGAAATATTGTTCTGGCACAAAAAAATAAATTTTATATAAGGGGAAAATATGAAATTAACTAAATTAATTAGTTTAGCGGCTGTCGCTTGTGTTGGTCTTGTTGGGACTGCTAGTGCTGGTGAAATCAAATTAACTGATGCTGAAATGAAAAAAGCAACTCAGGTTTATTTTGATAGATGTGCTGGTTGTCACGGTATGTTACGAAAAGGAGCATTAGGACCAAGTTTAGAAGCTAAGAAATCTAAGTCAATGGGTACTTCTACTTTAGAGTACATCATTAACAACGGAACTCCAGGTGGAATGCCAGGTTGGGGTAAAACTGGTGAGTTAACTCCTGCTGAAACTACGCTTATGGCGAAGTATATTCAAGTTAAAGCTCCACAACCACCTGAAAAATCTATTGGAGACATGAAAAAGTCACATAAAGTACTTATTCCTGTTAAAGATAGACCAAAATCACCTGAAGCTAAGAACTGGAAAGATTACTTTGCAGTTATCTTAAGAGATGTAGGTCAAATTGCTATCGTTGATGGTGTTACTAAAAAAGTAGTTTCTGTTGTTCCATCTGGATTCGCAACACACATTACTAGAACTGGTGCATCTGGAAGATACATGTACGTAATCGGTAGAGATGGTAAAGCATCTGTTATTGATTTATGGATGAAAGTTCCTAAAAACGTTGCTGAAATTAGAACGTGTAATGATGCAAGAGCAATCGATACATCTAAGCACCCAGATTTCAAAGACAAGTATGCGGTAGTTGGTTGTTACTGGCCACCATCAATTGTTACTTTAGATGCTGATACATTAGCACCTTTAAAAATTGTTTCAACTGCAAGTTACACTTACGATACTCAAGAGTATACAAGAGAAGCTAGAGTTGCTGCAATTATTGCATCACACGATAAACCTGAGTGGGTTATTAACGTTAAAGAAACTGGTCAAGTATGGTTATACGACTACTCTAATGTTATGAATCCAAAAGTAACTATGGTTAACGCTGAGAGATACTTACACGATGGTGGATGGGATTTATCTAAAAGATATTTCATGACTGCTGCAAATGCAAGAAACATCATTTCTGTAATTGATACTAAAGAGGGTAAATTAGTTGCTAATATTCCTTCACAAGGTAACAAGCCTCACCCAGGTAGAGGTGTAAACGTTGACTCTAAGAAATATGGTCCAATCTGGGGAACAGGTCACATCGGTTCTAACGATATCGTATTTATTGGTACTGACCCTGTAAACCATGCTAAGAATGCTTGGAAAGTTGTTAAGAAAATTGCACTTCCAGGAAAAGGTGGAGGAAACCTATTTATTAAAGGTCACCCAAATTCACCATACATTTTTGCTGATAGACCAGTTAATCCAGATAGAAAATTACAAACTCAGATTTATGTAATTGACAAAGAGACTTTAGAGGTTGTTAAAACTTTACCAATCCCTGCTAAGTACTTAACGTCTGCTAAAACTGCTGATGGTAAAGAAGTTAAATCTAGAGGACCAGTTCACTTTGAATTCAATGCTGACGGTTCTGAAGTATGGACTTCAATCTGGGGTAACAAGCTTAAAGCTTCTCCAATCTTAGTTTTTGATTCTAAAACTTTAAAACTTAAATCAGTAATTGATGACAAAAGATTAATTACTCCTACAGGTAAATTTAACGTAACTAACACAATGACAGATACGTACTAATTATCTTTTAATACCAAGCCAAGCTTTGGCTTGGTATTATTCTTATTCAAAAACAGCAACAAAACATACTCAAGGATTATCCTATGAAACCTAAATTTTTACTCCATACCCTTCTATTGACTATTTTTTTATGTAATGCAAACGCAGTAGATGGCGCAGCAGGACATATGGTTGAAGCATTACCTAAAAAAGAAGTTGGAAAAGAGCTTTATAATAAATATTGTGCATCCTGTCACCATACCAAAAGAATTGGTTTAGACGGTCCACCTTTATTACCAAAGTTTTTAAGAAAATATGATGAAAAAACATTATCTGCAAAAATCAAAAATGGATTCCCACAAACACTTATGCCAAAGTATGAGTTTTTAAATCCTTATGAATTAAACAAAATTGCACGGTACATTAAATCGCCAATTGACAAAGATATTGAGTGGTCAAAAGCACATATTAGAGGTTCTATTAGCTCGTTTGATGACCCATATGCACCATTAAAAATAAATGACATTGAACAAATATTACCAGTAGTTGAGCGAGATGGTGATTATGTTTGGATTATGGAAGATACACGAATTTTAGATAAATTTTATTTAGATAACGTACATGGCGGAATCAAATATACTATGGATGGTGAAAATATCTATGTGCCTACACGAGATGGTTGGGTTCAACGATACTCACTAAAATCTGGTCAACGAATGAACAAAGTTCGACCATGTATTAACTTACGAAATGTATCACTGAGTCGAGATGGTAAAAACGTTTTTGCTACATGTTTACTTCCAGAACAAATGGTTGTACTTGATAGTATGAGTATGCTTCCTAAAAAAATTACTCCACTTGATGGAAAAGTATCTGCACTTTATGAGTTCTACTCAAAAGATGAAGCAATTTTTACCTTTAGAAATAAACCGCTTTTAGCAACAGTTGATACAAAAACATTTGAAATCACTTATAAAGATATGAAAGAACCAATTGAAGATTTCTTTATTGATCCCTTTGAAGACTTTATGATTGGAACTGCACGACGAGGAAAAGTTCTAAGTGTTTATGACTTAAATAAAGATGAATATGTATTTGAACACGCTATGGAAGGAATGCCTCACCTGTTCTCTGCAACATACTGGTATAACAATGGTGATTTCTATTTTGGAACACCCCATATTAGAAAGCCATACGTAACTGTTTGGAAAATGTATGACTGGAAGTTTATCAAACAAGTAAATATTGGTGGTGACGGATTCTTTGTAAAAACGCATCCATATACACCATACTTATGGGCTGATAATGGAAGTGATGAGTTAGTACTGATTGACAAAAATGATTATTCAATTAAAAAAATGGTTCCAAGAAAAGGTCAACAATATATTCATACAGAATACAGTGGTGATGGGAAATATACTTATTTAAGTATTTATGAAAAAGATGGTGCGATAGTAGTTCTTGATACGTTAACATTTAAAGAGTTAGCATCATACCCAGCAAATATTCCTGTAGGGAAATATAACTTTATCAATAAAAATAGAGAGTTCTACCCACGTCTTTTTGGAATGGATATTTTTAAAGAGAAGTGTAACAGTCAACTTCCATGTGAAAATATTAAACTTGATGCTTATGAACAACAAAGTTTAAATGATTTTTTAAAAGTATATAAAGGTAAATAATGAAAACACTCTTCACACTTTTATTGGTATTAGGATTAAGTAGTAATATCTATGCACAAAAAGTTTTTGCAACAGTTAATGGCAATAACATTACAATAGAAGATATCAACTATATGTTAAAATCTTTTGGTGAAAAACGAGCTTTCTCAGCCCTACCACAAGAACAACGGAACTTAATTATTTCACAAGCTGTTGAAAACAGACTACTCATAGAAAAAGCAAAAAAAGATGGTATAGAAAACAATCCTATCTATGCCAACGCACTTAAAGATTTTGAACGAAAAATGCTAATTGAAGTTTGGATGAAAGAGAACTTCAAACAACTGCAAGTTTCAGAAAAACAATTGCGTGAATACTATGATAAAAATCAAGCAGAGTTTAAAAAAGACGACCAAGTTAAAGCACGTCATATTGTAGTAGAAACACAAAAAGAAGCAAACGACATAATTAAACAACTAGATAATGAAAAAGGAGATGTTCAAAAAACCTTTATTAATTTAGCAAAAACAAAATCAATTGGACCCTCAGCACCTAAAGGTGGAGATCTTGGTTGGTTCAAAAAAGGAACAATGCTTGAGTCATTTTGGCAAGAAGCAAAAAGTTTAGGCGAAAATAGTTACTCTAAAAAACCAGTTCAAACACGTTATGGTTACCATGTTATTTACGTTGATGCTAAACAAAATGCCTACACAATCAATTTTGAAGATATTAAAGACGTTATTGCAAATAAAGTAAAAATGCAGAATTTTCAGACGGTTATTGGTAAAAAGATTGAAAACCTCAAAAAAGAAGCAAAAATAAGTATCAAATAACGTAGAATATGACATAAATCAATGTGCCAAATATTGAGTTTATGTACAATTGAAAGACAGAAAAGGAAATATTATGAGACATCTAATATTTATAACATTTTTACTACTCTCTACCACTTCATTTGCCGATGAAAGTAAAGGGGAGAAACTCTTTAAAGAGTACTGTTGGGGATGTCATCACCAAACTTCTATGGCATTTGGACCCTCATTTAAAGAGATTGCAAATAAACGTAATGAAGGTCAAATGATTTCACAAATTATTGATCCTGCAAATACTTATAAACAACTAGGATTTAAGCGAAATGCGATGCCTCCTTTTAATGATTTATCAATGGATGAAGTTAAGGCTTTAGTTGAGTTTATTAAAAGCTACAAGGATAAATAGTGTTTAGACTATCAAATCTTATTAAGTCAACTTTAGAACAAACAACGCCAACACGAACCCTTAATGGTTCTATTATGATCTGGAACTTTACAAACCGTTGTAATCTTCTATGTCATCACTGTTATTCAAAAGCAGATGCTAATGAAAAAGACACTTTAACCCTTGAAGAGATTCAAGAGACTATTCCAAAACTAAAAAAGGCAGGGGTTAACTTTGTTATTTTTAGTGGTGGGGAGCCTCTCATACGAAAAGATATCTTCGATATTGCGCAATGTATGAAAGATAACAAGATCATGACTTACCTTTCAACTAATGGTATGTATATCAATGAAAAGAATGTGGATAGAATTATTGAAACATTTAACTATATTGGTATCTCTATTGATGGAATTGAAGAAGTACATGATTACTTTAGAGGACAAGAGGGGTCATACCAAAAATCTATTGATGCAATTAAACTCATACAAAAACATGGTGGAAATGCAGGTATTCGATTTACCATTACTAAAGAGACTGAAAAATGTTTCTATGACATGTTTAAACTTGTTGAAGAACTTAATGTTAATAAGTTCTACATCTCACATCTTGTTTACTCAGGACGTGGTTTAGATAACCTAAAAATTGATATTAGCAAAGAACAGCGACGAGAATATGTTGATTTTATTATCGATAAAGCCTTTGAGTACTATCACAGTGGGAAAAATATTGATTTAGTAACAGGAAATATGGAAATGGATGCCATTATGTTATTGAATAAATTTAGAAAAGATTACCCAGAGTTTAGTGATTCACTAAAGCAAAAACTTCAATCATGGGGTGGAAACTCTGCAGGTAATCGATTAGGAAATATGGACTGGGCTGGAAATGTTAAACCTGATCCATTTTTCCCACAAGTTATTGGAAACTATTTAGAGAATGATTTTGATAAAGTGTGGTGTGATGAGAACAATGAATTACTCGGTAATTTGCGGCAATTCCCTCGAAATATTAGTGGGAAATGTGCTAACTGTGACTATATAAATATCTGTAATGGTGGTTCACGAAGCAGAGCTTATGCCATCAGTGGAGATTTATGGGCAGAAGACCCATCATGTTATTTAACTGATAATGAAATAAAGGATATATAATGATAAAAAAACTACTTTGTCTAGCATTTTTACTACTAACATTCTCTTATGCACAAGAGAAAGTTTTTGTAGTTGAGCGAGAAAACTCAGCCCTTAGTATTATTGAAGATGGTAAGGTTAATGGACAAATTACTGATTTAAAAGATTTTAACCACGCTGTTGTTAAATTTAGAGACCGAGATGGTTATGTAATTACGAGAGATGGTTACGTTATCAAATTTGACCCAATTACCAATAAAAAACTAAAAGAGTATAAAACTTCACGAAGTGCTATTGGATTTGTTATTGGTGAAAACTATGTAGCTGTTGCAAACTATGATAACGATACAGTAGAGATTTTATCACGAGATTTGGAGCCTATTCAGACTATCAAAACGGATAGTAAGAATGTTGGTATTAAAATTTATAATCACTATTTAGTATTTGCTGCAATGGATAATGATGAAGTATGGGTAATGAAAGATACCGCACACGGTGGATATAAACCAAACTTTAAAGTACACAAAATCATTAAAGATGCTGGAAAACTTCCATTTGATGCAATGATTAACCAAAATCTTTATGTTGTTGGTTTCTTTAACTCAACAACAGTGGGTGTTTTAGATTTAATGACAATGGATTATAAAAAAGTTAGCTTAGCAAACTTAGGGAAAAAAGGTCGAGTATTAAAAGTTCCTCACTTTGGTTTCTGGTCAATTTCAAAAGGAAAATTCTTTATTCCAGCAGTTGGAGTACAAAAAGTTCATGTATTTGATCATGACTTTAATTCAATCAAATCAATTGATACAGAAGGGATGCCAGTATTTACAAGCTTAAGTCCAAACAAAAAATATCTGTGTGTGACTTATTCAGGTAAAAAGTTTCCTGTCATTGAAATTGTTGATACTCAAAGTCTAAAAATCATTAAACGAATGGAATTTGATGGAAAAGTATTACACATTAGATGGTCTAAGGAAAAACCAGTATTATACGTATCAGTAAATGATACAAGTAAAGTGGAAGCAGTAAGTACAAAGTCTTGGAAAACAGAAAAAAGTTATGACGTACCAAAACCATCTGGTATTTTTATATTTTAAACAATTATAGGTAGGTAGGAGAAAAAAATGAGCAATGTATATTTAACGGGCGCAGGTCCTGGTGATATTGAATTAATGACATTAAAAGCCGCACGAGTTATTAAAGAAGCAGATATTATTATTTATGATAGATTAGCAAATCCAGAAATCATGGAGATGGCTAAAGAGGGATGTGAAATGGTTTATGTTGGGAAACAAGATGGTAAACATAGTGTTCCTCAAGATGAAATCAATGAAATCATCTACCAAGCTTCACAAAAGTTTGAAAATGTCGTTCGTTTAAAAGGTGGTGACCCTTTTGTATTTGGACGAGGTGGAGAAGAAGCAATCTATCTATATCAAAGAGATGTTAAATTTGAAATTATTCCAGGTATTACCTCTTCTGTTTCAGTTCCTGCCTATGCTGGTATTCCTGTAACACACCGTGGAATTACAACTTCATTTAGAGTTGTAACGGGTCATGAAACACCTAACAAAAAAATCTCACAAATTGAGTGGCAAACATTCTTAAATGATGAAACAATTGTATTCTTAATGGGATTCCATAATATTAAACTAATTACGCGTAAACTTATGGAGTTAGGGAAACGTGCTGATTATCCATGTGCTGTTATTTCAAAAGGGACAACACCAGAACAACAAGTTGTAACAGGAACGTTAGACAATATCGTTGAACGTTCAAAAGGACTACCAACGCCAGCAATTATTGTTGTAGGTGAAGTAGTAAAACTAAGAGACGAACTTAAGTGGTTTAAATAAACCACTTAGGCTAGTTAAAATAATTCTTTAATGCTTCTTTATCAACCTCTTTTTTAGCAATATCAATAATCTTATCATTTTTAAATGTTCGTAAAATTCGTGATAATGTCTCAGGAGAGATATTTAATATTTCAGCAATAACAATATTCTTCGTACTAAAGAAATCTTCAGGGTGATCATGAATATATTTTGCAACACGCTCATGAGAATCCAATACAATATGCATTGAAACAATATTTTCAAGATTTCTAATCTTTTTAATCAGTGAAGTCATGATTTTATATGACAACTCTGGTTGCGTTAAAATAATATCTTTTAACGATTTAAAATCAATCTTTAATACTTCAATATCTGTAAAGGCTTGTGCAGTTGCAGGGTAGTCAATATTTTCAAAATTGGCAACTTCAGCAATTGTCTCATTTTGATAAAAATATTTCAAAATAACTTCTTTATCATTTGAAGTTACTTTATATAATTTAATGATCCCTTTTGTTAATAAAAAGATATCTTTTGATTCATCCCCTTCATAAAAAAGAATAGAATCTTTAGGAAGTGTTAACTCAGTGGTGAACCCTTCAATTTTTTCAATAACCTCTTTGTCTAAGTCTTTAAACAAAACCAGTTCTTGTAATCGTGCTTTCATATATTATCCTATTGATTTTATTGATATAAATCAAGAGAATAATCATACTATAAAATAGATTAGTTATAGTGAAATAATTTTATTTTCCGTCACTTTTTTCAATAATACTACCATCTAAACTCTTTAAAAAGGCGACTAATTGCTCTAACTCTTCATCAGTAAATATCTGTCCCAATTGATATTTTCCCATTATCCTAACAGCTTCTTTTAGCTCTTTTACTTCTCCATTATGAAAATATGGCGCCGTTCGATAGACATTTCGTAAACTTGGTACTTTAAATCGATACTCATCATTTTTCCCTTTAAACTTACCACTGTTTTTAAAAGGATAGGTATTATCTGTCACAATTATTTTAGGAAATATACCTTCGCTATTTTTAACAAATTCAAAATCAAACCACTCATCCATAAAAGAACGCAATGGAAACTTTTGAATACTTTGACTACCAATTGTTACACCAGCATGACACCCCTTGCAACCTCGAGTAATAAAAATAGCCAAACCTTTTTTAGCTTGGGAACTTAACGCTTCATTATTGCCATCTAAAAAATCATCAAAGGCACCTCGAGTAACCAATGTTCTTTCATAAGCAGCAATTACTTTTGTAACATTCTCAAAATTAAGTTCTAATCCTAAAGAGCTAAAAGCATCTTTATAGTAGCCATGACTTTCTAAACGTTGCACAATCTCTTTGGGCTTCATATTCATCTCAAAAGGAGCTTGAATAGGTCCTTTCGCTTGCTCTTCAACACTCTTTGCACGGCCATCCCAAAACTGCCTAAAATACAAAGCAGAATTAAGTACCGTTGGTGTGTTTAAATGAAATGGGTTCTTTTGATTATTATGCCCAATAGCAGTAGGTAAATTATCATCCCCACCAAATGTAAGTTTATGACATGAGGCGCAGGCAATATCACTGTTTTTTGAAAGTAGTTTTTCATTAAAAAGAAGTTTGCCTAAAGCAATCTTTTCTTCGCTTAATGGATTATTTGGATTTGTATTGGTTAGTTTTAAAACGCCTTCATAAGTTTTAGGCATGGAAGTTAGAGATCGTAAAGCTGCTTGTCGCAAACTTTCGTCACTGTTAAATGTCTTTAGTTCTCGTGGGAAGAATGTAGGTAATTGAGTGATTCCATAATAGACTGCAACTCCTGCAATAACTATTAATGAAACTTCAATTACCTTTTTCATAACTACTTCTTAAAAAATACCCTAACCCAATCAATCTCTTCTTGGTTTTGCAGTACAATTTGTGCTTTTACTTTTTTATTTTTATCTAAAATAAGTAGTTTATTATTATCAAGTGTTAAGAAATCTTTCCCCCACTCTTTATCAATTTCATCAATTCGTTTAAATACTTCAGATGCAGGTGGTTTTTCCTTGTGGTCACCCTCTTTATAAATAATAGTAAATCCACCAAGTCGTTGTTTAATCGTATACGGGAAATGTGGTTTCAATAACTCATAGACTCTTTCATTTTTTGTTTCTGGTAGCGCTTTATCAAAAGCGATGTATCCCATAATAAAAAACCCTATTACAAATCCTAATAAAAGTAGATTACTGGTCTTTTTACTCATTGTTATTACTCCATGTTTTTATATAATCTTCTGCTTTTTTATCTAAAAATTGCATTCGTTCTTTTCCTTTTGGCATTGTTTTGCGTAAGCCTCTCATCTCTTTTAAGAAATCAACAATCGAATCAGGGATAACTTGAGAAAGAAATATTCGTAAATGTTTTGCCATAGCTGGCGAAGCACCACTGGTTGATACGGCTATTGTTAAATCCTCTTTTTTAATATATGAAGGAAAAATAAAATCACAATACTGTTGCAAATCAACACAGTTACACAAACATTTATGGTTTCGTGACTCCATATAAATTGCTTCTTGTAAATTAAAATCATCAACGGCAGCGATAATAATATCGTACCCTTTAATATCACCCTCTTCATAAGGTTTTTTAAACGATTTTAAGAAGTGTTTATCAATACACTCCTCAATTTCATCACTAAAATCTTTTGCAATAAGTGTAATATTAGTTGTAAAATCAAGTAAATGGTCAAGCTTTTCATAAGCAATATATCCACCACCTACTATGAGTATTTTTTTATCATCAAACTTCAAAAATGCTGGGAAATAAGACATTGAATACCTTTATTAAATAGTGAAATTATTCTAACAAAATAAATAATAAGATACCTTAATATACATCAAGACACAAAAGATGCATAAGAAGACAAAAAGAAAAAAAAGAATTTTATTATCAATAAACTTTTATAACTATTTATAATATAATAGCCACCGGTTTTACTTTTTTATGGACAAACTTAAACTTCTCTTTAATTTTTAGAGTAAAAATTGTTTTACATCAATGCCATAAAAAATTATAGCTGTTATAATTTCCAAAATTTGTAAAAGGTTTGAGAATGAAAGACGAAATACTACTTCGCATACAAAAAAACTTTCCAATGGAAGCTAGACCATTTGAAACCATCGCTAATGAACTAAATATTACAGAAGATGAAGTTATTCAAATACTTCAAGAAGAGAAGAATAACAATGTTATTCGACAAACATCTGCTATTTTTGATACAAAAAGATTAGGATACAAATCATCTCTTGTTGCTTTTGAGATTGATGAAGATAAAATTGATGAAGCAGTAAAACTGCTAAATTCACATCCTGGAATCTCTCATAACTATGAAAGAAATCACTCTTTTAATATTTGGTTTACTATTGCCATTGCACCAAACTCTATTTTAGGATTAGAGCCAAGTGTCGAGATTTTAGCAAAACTGACTAAAGCAAATGACTTTATTATTTTACCAACATTGAAGCTTTTTAAGATTGCGGTAAAACTTGATACAACGAATAAAGAGAAGAAAAAAGAGAAAGTCAAACAAAAGATATATAAAAATTTAGATTTAACTCCATATCACTATGAAATCATTAAACTCTTACAACAGGATATATCATTTGTACAAGAGCCGTTCAAACATGTTATTGAAACATTAAATATCACATATGATGAACTTTTTAGTGTCATGAACGAATTTATTGAAGCTGGTGTAATGCGACGATTTGCTTCAATTTTAAACCATCGAAAAGCAGGTTTTAATGCCAATGCTATGGTTGTTTGGGATATTGATGAAGTTAATGCTTTAGAAATAGGTAATGAAGCAGCAAGTTTCTCAGCTGTTAGTCACTGTTACTTACGTCCAAAATATGAAAACTGGAAATATAACCTCTTTACTATGATTCATGGTAAAACACCAGAAGATACTCAAAGTGTTATTGATTCAATTGCAAAAACAATTGATTATAAATCAAATATGGCACTATACTCTTCAAGAGAGTTTAAAAAAATCAGAATAAAATACTTCTCTGATGAATTTAGTCAATGGGAAGAAAAATATTCAACACAAGAAGGTATTGCATGAAATTTTTAGAATTAGAAGCTGCTTATTTAGTTATTGGAGCATTTATTATGGTTGTTACTCTTTTTGTAACAACACGACCATTCGTTGGTAAAAATGCATTTAAGATTGGGGTACCTTTTGTTTTTTGTGCCTTAGCATTTTTTATTGGATTACACTACTATGTTACAACAGAAAGAATGGCTGGAGTAAAAGAGAGATTTGATAATGGTATGCCTGTTATTTGTGAAAATAAAATCCAACGAAAAGCAGCGAAATCAATTATTATTAGGAAAAAACTAGGATGGAGTTTAGAAGAAGATATTTTCACTAACCCTAAATATGCACGAGGATTTCATACAGCACGTTGTATTAAATTCTATACAGAAGAGTTTCCTGAACCAAAAGATTAATCAATTCATGACCTTATACTTAACAATAAGGTCATGATTCTTTCATATTAAAATTAAAAGTTAAGCCTTAGCTTAACATCTCAAATCCCTCTTCGATAGTTTTTGCTTTATTTGCACTTACTAAAAGAAGTGCCACATTTAGTTTTGCCAATTTTTCAATCTCTTCACTTGGATTCTTAATTACATCGAGAGCTTCTTCTAATGTA
Source organism: Arcobacter sp. EP1 (assembly GCA_001655195.1). GTDB lineage: Bacteria > Campylobacterota > Campylobacteria > Campylobacterales > Arcobacteraceae > Arcobacter_A. The sequence goes on along the minus strand of LPNY01000139.1, from coordinate 1,028 downwards.
ATCTTCTCATATGTAGTAGTATAATTAATACCAAACTCTTCTGGTTCAATAACATTTTCAGTAATCTCTCCATTATCATTTGTCCAAAATTTACATCGACCAAAAAACTCAGGTGTTCCTTCGCTTCCTTTTACTACTAGAAAGTTTTTATAATTTTTTGCAAATACTTTTGTATATTTTTCAACATAAGGTTTATGAAAAGCCGCAGTGATTGCATAATCAGAGTTCGCTGGATTATGAAGCTTCTCTGCTGTATTAAATGCAGTTCGCAATCCTAAGATATTTCGTAAATCAGTTAATGCACTAAGCTCTTTGAAATATGTTTCTCGATCAAAATAGTGAATATTATCGTCTAACTCCATATTAGTACAAATATCTTTTACCGTTACTCCATCTTTTGCTGGTTGCAAATGATCACCACTAACCACAAGATTCAATCCTACTTTTTTTAAATACTTTCCATATAGTGGAAATAAATAAGGATAATCTGTTTTTCCGTCATAAGGATAACCTAACTCAATAGAATCAGGAACACTTACACGACTAATATACTTATCAAAAGCTTCAACAACGGCTGCTAATTCTGTGCTTGTTTCTAATCGTACTCTCCAACCTAATAAAAAAGCTGTGATTCGCTCAGGAACAATTTCACCTTTTAATATTTGATTGATTGCATCAACAACTTCCACAGGGTCTAACTCTCTATTTGACTTAGGTCCAGTCCCCACTGCTCTAATATAATTTTGAAAATCCATATGAATAACCTTTCACTCTTATTTTTAAAAATGTCACATTTTTGTAATAATTTCAAGTTGTTATTATAGCCCGTATAATCACTGATGCGCCTTAAATAGGACTCTTTTAGTCTTAATTTAAACTTATATTATTTGACTAAGGTCAAAGGTTATGTTTGAACAAAGTGCTAAACTTATCAAGTTGAAAAAACCAATTCTATAAAAGGAGATAATATGGCGCTTTCAAGAAGAGAATTCTTAAAAAGCTCGGCGGCAGCTTCTGCAGCGGCGGCA
>LPNY01000220.1 GCA_001655195.1 Arcobacter sp. EP1 | reverse complement strand
CTATTCTTGGTATGGCAGGACGTTCGATGGAACCTATTACAAAATATGCTGGATTTGATTGGAAAATAAATGTTGCATTTTTAAGTTCTTTTGCTGCTCGTGAAAGTGCAGTAGCAACTCTAGGTTCACTATATGAAAATAATCAAGCAGATTCTCAAAGAGCAGAGGTTGCAATGGCTGAAAACAGTGGATATACACCTTTACATGCTGTAGCTATTATAATTTTTATGTTACTC
>LPNY01000104.1 GCA_001655195.1 Arcobacter sp. EP1 | reverse complement strand
TTGTATCATCACTTAGGTTAATTGTAAATGTTTCTTTTGAGCTTGAACCATCGCTTGAAGTTGCTGTTATCTCAATTGTTGGTGCTGTATTAGTCTCATAATCTAGTTTTGAGTTATCAAGGACTGTTACAACTCCTGTAGTTGGATCAATTGTAAATGCTCCATTATAATCATCACTTAATGAGTAAGTTACACTATCAGCTGCATCTGGGTCAGTTGCAAGTCCTGTTATTTGAACTTCTGTTCCATTTGCTGCATTTTCCCCAACACTGTTTGCATCTGTATCTGCATCAGTTACTGGACCAACTCCAATTTCACTTGTATCATCACTTAGGTTAATTGTAAATGTTTCTTTTGAGCTTGAACCATCGCTTGAAG
>LPNY01000101.1 GCA_001655195.1 Arcobacter sp. EP1 | reverse complement strand
GTACCATTACCAATTGTGACATGCTTACCTTTTAAATCATCTATTGATTCAATAGAGCTATCTTTCTTAATCGCCATTCCTGAATAATACTCTAAGTGATTGAAATTTGTAAAATCTGCATACTGTGTTCTACTTTCATTTTTAACAAAATGAGGAATAATATCTAACTTACCTTCTTTTAAATCACTAATATGTTCAACCCATGTTTTGTTTACAAATTTAAATTTAACTCCTAAAGATTGACCAATCAAATTCATATAATC
>LPNY01000131.1 GCA_001655195.1 Arcobacter sp. EP1 | reverse complement strand
TTGATTAATAGATGTTGCTTGCGTACGAAGTTTATCCGCAATTGCTAAACCAGAAGCATCATCAGACGCTTTGTTAATTTTAAGACCAGAAGATAGTTTTTCTAGTGAACCATTGATGTTTTTTGAAGTGTTTACTGAGTTTTCTTGTGCAGTAAGTGAAGATATATTTGTATTAATTCTCATAATAGATCCTTTCTAATTATGACACATTGTGATAGTTAAATCACGCCCTTAACATTCTTGGAGAACCAAGCATAGAGGAGAAAGCCTCTTCGGAATTAATGAATCCCTAAAACTTATAGAAGAAGTATGACATACCATTTCTTAAGTTTAGATTAAAATAATATTTAAAATGATTTTATTTGTATGTTAAGATAGAAAAATTTAGGCAAAAAAAAACCTAAGCCCGAAGACTTAGGTTTAAATAGAGTGTTCAAAATTATTATTGTAATAATCTTAAAACATTCTGTTGAACAGAGTTCGCTTGACTAATAGCATACGAACCAGCTTGAGCAACAATATTTTGTTTATTAAAGTTAGAAGACTCTTTTGCGTAGTCAACATCTCTAATAATAGACTCAGCTGCTTTTACATTCGTAGCTTGTGTCATTAAGTTTCTAACCGCAGAATCTACTTGATTCTGAGTCGAACCTATTTTACCTCTGTTAGTATTCAGGGTATCAATTGCACTATTAATAGTTGTTTGAGCACTACCTGCTAATGATTTAGTTAAACCACCTGCATCAACAGAAGTTTTAAGTGCTGTTAAACTTAATCCTGTTACGTTTGAACGAACACCAGTTAAACTAATTGTATCACTTGACGTTTCACCCACCTGGAATGATAAGTTAGATGCTGCAGTTGTTGTACTTGCATCATTTTGTAATAAATAAGTTCCATTATAGTTAGTTTGCTCTGCAATGTTATTAAGTTGTTCTAATAACTTAGAAACATCATTTGCAATAGCAGACCGACCTGAATCAGATGTTGTATCTGTGTTAGCTTGGATTAATTTCGCTTTAATAGTATCAAGGATGTTAGATTGCTCTGCCATCGATTTATCAGCAATTTGTAATAAGGTAATTGCTGAGTTACCATTGTCAACACCTTGATTAATAGATGTTGCTTGCGTACGAAGTTTATCCGCAATTGCCAAACCAGAAGCATCATCAGACGCTTTATTGATTCTAAGACCAGAAGATAATTTTTCCAGTGAACCATTGATGTTTTTACCAGTATTTACTGCATTTTCTTGCGCAGTAAGTGACGATATGTTCGTATTGATTCTCATAATAGATCCTTTCAATTATGACACTAAGTGAAATTTATTCACACCGGATGACATTCTTGTGTTACCAAGCATAGAGTAAATGACCCTTCGGTATCCATTGATACCTATACGCATCAATTTTTGATATTTCAGAAAGTGGTAAGAATTACCACTTTCTTGTTAAGGGGTAGTTACTATTGAAGTAATCTAAGAACATTTTGTTGAACAGAGTTCGCTTGACTAATAGCATACGAACCAGCTTGAGCAACAATATTTTGT
>LPNY01000059.1:767-2081 GCA_001655195.1 Arcobacter sp. EP1 | reverse complement strand
CGAATCCTTGTTTTTTTTTTTGTTTTTTTTTTGATGCTCTTCAAGCCTGGTCAGAAAAACTCTTGGAAAGTTTATGGTACATACATTAATAAACTGGATCATCACCTATCGATTTCTGGAAATGAATAATGGAAGTGACGCATGTATAATAAGATAACCATCTGGGAATCACTATGCCAAATTCCCGTAGAAACGTACACGATACTGTATTTACATCCTCAATCAAGGCTTTCTAATACTATAAAGTGATGTAGTCGCTGGTGCAAATGCCTTTGTTCATTGGAAAATGTTTAAGCAATCAAATCCGCAGTTGTCAACTTCTATTGAAGAAAAATGGTGTGAGCATGAGTGGCTCTCTCTCTTTTGGCTGCGTGAAATTGAGGATTTTATTTTAAATGTTGAAATGCATTTGATTGAACTAGGAGTTTTATATATAAAATAATCTAGTGTTACCCTGAAGCGCACTACCTTGATAAAGTTTGGAAAGCAAGACGAAAAAGGCAACAGTTAGATGATTCTGAAGAATTTGATTTGTTTTTGCGTTCTTCTTATTTCGCTTAAATAATGACAATATCTCCTCCCTTGAAGCTAATATTGAAACATCTTCAATTGAGAACTCTCTTGATAAGTCGTGGCAAATTCAAGATGTAATCGATTCACATTCTTGGGATAATATGGATTTTGGTTTTCTTTAGTTTTAACTTGTAATCCATGGCTCCTTGGAACATTGTGATTATTTGGACTGGAATTACTCTGACTCAACATATTTCCTGATGATACTGCTTGCTGCTGCTCACTTACCCAGTCTACTTGAAGTTGTTTTTGTTTTTTTCTTACACTGGTAAAAAACCATTCAAGTAGGAATCAAGCGAAACATAGCATTAATCATTGTGAAACTTATTCATCCGTTTTTGTGGTTTGTATATTTTAATCTCCATTTTTCAGCTTTGATTTTATTACGTCCAAGCAAATTTATATTCTTACATTGATTAATGTCATGCATGGAGTAAGGTGGTGCCAATATGGTATCTCGCATATCATCTACGGTTCCTTCAATTCTGCATTCCAAGGATTCATATGAACTAGCGCAAAGAGAGTTTATCAAAAAAAAAACGTGTAGTATTAATAAAAAGTCTACGACGGGATAGTAGAGAGTCACTTGTGAAGCTTAGCAAAAAAAAATCACAAAAGATGATTTAAGGTGGTACTGTCATGGTGCTCATGGTGCTATGTAAGGTCATATAGAGTATCTTTTCAAAATATACAGTGAGTTAAATAAAGTAATGGCAAATTGTAATTCTTTATAACTTGTCG
>LPNY01000059.1:0-570 GCA_001655195.1 Arcobacter sp. EP1 | reverse complement strand
AATATATTATAGTATCCAATAATGATAATATAATATATCATCTTTGTTCAATCTGAAAACAAACAAAAAAAAAAACAAGCCAGCGAGACTCTTTTTTTCCTAAAGAAGTGAGGTTTTTCAAATGTCTTTGAAAGCACGAGGAATAGAATTAACTGTGCTATTAACTGTCAAACCTGTCATTACTCCAATTTTTTACGATCATGTTATGCCTGTTAAATCTGTAAAAATATTGAAAATATATCCAAATGTGACCTGGCACCATGATAGTACCACCTTAAGAACAAAAGGGAAACAAGCATCTTTCCAAGTAACTGTTATTCCGTACAGTAGTAGATCTGATAAACAGAAGGAAGGCTCTCGCGTTTATTTAAACGACGAAAAAAGTTTAATGGCGAACTCAGCGTAGCACTTGGTACATCCCTGCCCATTTGAGTACTTGGTAGAGTACGGTAGCTCTGCATTCGGTTTACTTTTCCATTCCGAGGCTGCCTCCATCAAATCAAGGGCGCTCCTCACCAACACTGTTCCACTCATTGTATTGTAAAAAAACAAAAAAAAACATACTAGGTG
>LPNY01000144.1 GCA_001655195.1 Arcobacter sp. EP1 | reverse complement strand
ATGAGTTTGTAATGAGTAAATTTATGAACTTAGAGGAGCAATACTTTGGTTGTATTTATCAAATAATTACGAATAATAATGTTGTGGCACTTGAAGCAGCAAAAAATATTTTTCCTGATTGGAAAAATTCTACAATAAGATGGCTTGATGGAAATATTGAAAAACAAGCTGACAGCGGTATGGATAGTATGGTAAGACAGTTAAAAGATAGTATTAATGTCCTTATTAGTACAAAAAAATTTGGA
>LPNY01000178.1 GCA_001655195.1 Arcobacter sp. EP1 | reverse complement strand
CTCTTTTTGAGGTTTTCGTAGATTTTGTTTTTTTCTCTTTTCCCTACACTTAGTACAAGTACAACTATCTCTTCATCTTTTACTTCATAGGCAAGTCTATATCCAGCAGTTCGTAGCTTTATTTTGTAGATATTTTCATATCCTGAGAGTTTGTCTTTTTCTATTCGAGGTGTTTCTAAACGCTCTTTGAGTTTCTTTTTAAATTGTTCTTTGATTGTACTGTTTAGTTTATCCCA
>LPNY01000103.1 GCA_001655195.1 Arcobacter sp. EP1 | reverse complement strand
GTATTTATCAAAGCAACAAAAAATGGTGAGAGTGTAGATGTTTGTACAGGATGTATCCCTCATATAATTCACGGAAGTGGTGATGTTGTTAAATCAAACGAAGCAGTTCAGGTAGAAATAAACCTCTAATTTTATACAAAAGCTCTTTTTTGTTATAATATCTTTGTGATAAAAATAACAAAAAAGAGTGTACATGAAAACAGATAATCCAGTATATATCTGGTCAAAAATCACTAGGTACTTTCACTGGAT
>LPNY01000096.1 GCA_001655195.1 Arcobacter sp. EP1 | reverse complement strand
ATTCAGATGAAATCAAGAAGCAATTTGTAAGCTTAGTTAACTCAGGTGAATCAATTAGTGAAGTTGATAATGAATATAACGTAGCTAAATCAACTGTCCATAAATGGACAATGGATTATAATAATTCGAACTCTATTAAGGCAAAAATAACCTTACAGACACTGAGAAAGAACTTATAGAAGTAAAGAAAGAATTAAAACAACTAAGAATGGAAAATGATATTTTAAAGCAATCGGCGCTGATAATGGGATGAAAATAGACTTGATCAAAGCTAATTCTGATAAATACAGTATTAGCGCCATATGCGATGTTTTAAAAATATCAAGATCTTTAGTTTACTACTCTAAGTCTCAAATGACTTTAGATAGTAAACTTGAAAACCATATTATTAGAATATTTAAAGCTAGCAGAAATAATTATGGCATATGCAAAATAAAATTTAGACTAAAAAACATCATAATCATGAAATTTCTAGAAGAAAAACAGACTATATAATGAAATAATATGCCTTAACATCAAATTATACTATCAAGAAATTTAAAGTTCATAGAACATCTTGCAATGAGTCTAAAATAGCAAATATAGTTGATAGAGACTTTGAATCTCGTACACACTTAGAAGTTGTTGTAAGT
>LPNY01000187.1 GCA_001655195.1 Arcobacter sp. EP1 | reverse complement strand
GAGTGCGAACACCAACCTGAGTGCGAACAAAATCCAATTTTACTAGGACTTTATATGAAACGTAGAAATTTTCTCAAACAAGTTGATGCTTTTAAAACCTCTTAAATCAAAATCTAATGCATCACGGTTAATAGAATGTATTTATATTATTTTCTCAAGAAAGAAAAATAACTTTTGACAATAGACTTATACACCATACTGTACT
>LPNY01000083.1 GCA_001655195.1 Arcobacter sp. EP1 | reverse complement strand
TTTGTACCCGTAACAGTAGTGTGTAAAGCTACGTATTACGGATAGAAAATAACTAAAATTCTGAGAAGTTTTTATACTCTGTACGTGGCTGAGTGCGTTTGATAGCATAAAAGCTTTCCGTTCCACAATCATAGCTGTATCTTAATTTTAGTGAACCTTTGTAATAAGTATATCCTCCAACATTTCTTGGTGCAGTGCCATAAAATATTGGAATAGAAGCACCAAATAAGCCTCTAATATTACTACATCCAACAATATAGAAAAATTTACTTGCAGTATTAAATTGCCAACCACTATCATAGACATAATCTCTTTTACATCTACTATTGGAATATTCAGCTATCCAATTCTCACTTATTGGCAAAGTTGTACATGGATTATCCAGTAGATTATTTACATTACCCGTAACAGTA
>LPNY01000162.1 GCA_001655195.1 Arcobacter sp. EP1 | reverse complement strand
TAGCGGTAGCTAAAAGAACACTATTGCCTATTGACGCGAGATGGGCTCATATGTGTTATATGCCGATTATTCTAAAGGCATAAATGTATCATTAACAAATATAAGCCTAGTTTATTAGTTGATTGCAAATCGGATAAAGTCCAAGCTTATTCAAATTAATGCGTTGATTGCCATATTTCGTTTAGTCTGTCTTTTTTAAGCTTCCATATAAGCTGAGGGATAAGAGGAGCTTGGGCTCTTATAAATTGGTATTCCACCCACAATGAATAAGCATCTAATTTATCTTCGCAACCACTAGCAATATAGTCTCTAGATTTATTTTCAATTTTTTCACTCCCCACATAAAACGAATGAAATCCGTACCAAAGCTTTATAAAATCCATAGAAAATATCATGAAAATAAAAGACACAACCACTTTTGCAGCTGTTTGCAAATCCTTAGAGTCATTTAGGTGTTGAATACTATAGAACACAGCAATCAATGATATTGTTCCAATGCAAATAGTTATAGCCATATAAAGTGTAGACGTTGATTGTGCTAGGTGTTTAGACCACCAAGATGATTCAAGTGTATTTTTGAATGAGTCAGAAACACTGCTGGTGTTGTTTGCAAAGTAAGACGTACCATACGAATCATCCATATCAAGGTTTGTCTTTTCATTTTTAGAGAGACAAGGCAAAATATCAATATGTTTATTTATTGGAAGCCCTAACGACTCGCTAAGCTCTAATTCTCTATGAAATGATTCCCATAAATTTCTAGTCTTATTATAACTGGCAGAAACAACTTCCATAACAACATAAAGAAAGATGAGTATCGGTGCAGAATTACTACCGAGAACTTGTGAAAAAATGGCTATCAAGCCAAAAATAAAAAATAAAAATTTGAAAATCATAATCGCCAAAAAGCGATTTTGTGACTTGGTTCGATATAACCAATCTAGGTTTCTCATTTTGTTACTAGTCATTTTTACGTGCCATTGTATTAATCATCCTCTCGATAGTTTCGTATTTTTCAACAGTACTGTGGCCATCCCAAACGTTAGTGACTTCAGGCCATTTTACTTTTAATTCATCAGAAGGGATATGCCAAGATAATTGGCCAAAATCAGTATTGATATATAAAATATGCCAATCTTGGCTCTCCTTTACTACTTCTACTTTCCACCCTCTTTCTTCACCAATTGTTGCTAGCAGCTGTACAACTAAATTCCTTTCTTTATATATTGATTTAGGCAACATTAACCTCGTAATTACTTTGTAAATATTTAGTAGGGTCAAGCCCCAAAGTTTTTAAACCATTATATATAAAGTCATAAATTGATTTAGATTGCTCCGAATCTTCAGTGAATTTAAGTGGTACATGATTCAGTATCTGGATTACGTCATATTTATGCTTGGAGTGGAAAAGTTGATTATTAACTTGATCAATTGCGGCTTCAATCTTGGAAGCAATAAATAAAGTAGAATCAATAACTGCTACATGACAAGTCAGCTCAGCATATGGTTTGATTTCGAACACATGCTTAAACCAACGATTATTAAGACCGAGAATTTCAGTCACACTTGGTATGATATCGACTTTAACACCTTTGTATTCTAAACAAACTAACTTGCTACTGTAGGTGATACTAGGGAATATTCCATCTATATCCAAAATAGCATTTACTATTCTTTTATATTCATCGAAATTTACAGATTTAATTATCAAATCAATATCTGTATTTCTAAGTTTCGGGCAAGTTACTTCATCGTAGAACAGCATCGCTCCACTTCCAGCAATTATTACTTCACCAACATTAGCACTTTGAAGTTTTTCTGCTAAGCACTGTATTATTTTCTTATTCAATGTGCTGACTCCATGTTAGCAATGTAGGCATATAGACATAATGACTCCCCACAAAGTGCTAGCCTCTAAATTCGTGGGTTAGTTTTACAA
>LPNY01000120.1 GCA_001655195.1 Arcobacter sp. EP1 | reverse complement strand
TGGTCCCCATGCTGCATCTTGGGCTGCTATTAGGATTCCTTGAGCATCTTCAAGTTCATTGAAATCTGGTTTCATAGCATCTACAATAGCAGGTATTTGAGTTGGGTATATACTCCACATTCTCATAAAACCAAACTCATTTCTTGCACGAAACGCATCATCATAAGTCTGATATGCATTTTTTAAATCAAGCGTTACATTGTGACAAGGTATTACATGGTTTGAGATAGCCGCTTGTGTTACGTTTGCTTTTGCTCTGCTTATTAGTTTGTGTTCAAACTGCCCTGGGCTTCTCATATTTGAAGCAGGAATTGCTCCTTGGTAACCTGATACAAAATCCATAAGACCAAAATCAAGTACTTGAAGCCAAGGTAAAGTTGCAAGTTTTTCTACATCTTTAAGCGAACCATGAGTCTCTATCAAAATATGGATAGGTATTTCTCTAGTTATACCGGCTTTTTTACAACTATCTTGTATATACTCTACTTGCTCTTTGGCCTCTTCATAACTCGTACATTTTGGGATAGTGATATAAGCTAGTTTTTCTCCGGCATTTGGAACTAATATATCTACATCTTGTCTCCAATTTTCATTTGAATAATCATGTATACGAACTCCAGCCATTCCATAAGGGTTTGCAACAGAGTTTACCATACGAACAACCATCTTAGCATGTTGCTCTTCAGCTCCAACCTGTGCTCCATCTTCACAATCACAAGTTATATCAAAAACTGGTCCAAGTTTCTTTTGCATCTCAAAAGCTTTTCCTATAAGCTTCTCACTTCCAGCAAAGTGCTCACAACTGGGAATGATTGGTAAACTCTTTCCTGATTCAAATAGTTCTTCATTTGGGTGTGTCATTTTTACTTCCTTCATTTATTTTTATTTTTCGGTATAACTACTGTGTAGTCTAAATCAAGTACAACATTTTTGATGTACTTTCCATCTTCATCTTTTGGATTCTTAACATCCTCTGGTCTTATGTTTTTAAGCCCTATAGTTCTTATACGAAGTAGCCCTATATCTTTTCTTCCAACTTCTATTTTTTCAAGTATCTCACTATATGCGTATATGGTGTCTCCTGCATACGTTGGGTTTGCATGTGCACCTGAG
>LPNY01000209.1:179359-197278 GCA_001655195.1 Arcobacter sp. EP1 | reverse complement strand
TAGAGCAAGTCCATGGTAAGGACGAGGTTGCAGGTTCAAATCCCGCCGTGAGCACCACTTACTTTCTTATAATTTCACTTCTTTTAAATTTCTTTGCTAGGAATTTCAATAGACTCACAGCTACTTTAGAGTTTATTCTAGAGGAGAGGTTGTAAAAGATAAACTAAACCTCTATATACTTCTTTCCATTAAATGAAATTACCAAATCCAATCGTATCTCTTGGTTAGTATCTAAAAGTAAATATTCTTTTCCATCAACCACAGTTAATGTAATGACTAATCCTTTAGTTGCTAGCATTTGATTTTTTTCAAAATAGACAACAGTAGAGGGTATTTTACGTTGAATGGCAACTTCTAGTTGATCAAAAAATTCACAGGATATTGGATTATACATATTATTTAGTTTGTCGTTCTAAGAGTTCAAATCCAAAACCACAAGTTTGATAAGGTATATTTGTACAATATTCTTTTGTTTGTATTTCAGTATCAATAGTATAAGTAATATCCATGGTACGATTTTCTTTAATATGTTTAGCAGAAACTACAGTGATAGTATTCCCTAAATAGATGGCACTATCACCTTTTTTTATTTTTTGACTGTCGTCGTAAAATCCGCACATTATACGAAGTATTGCGAAATATTCATAGCATACCAAATGATTGAGAAGTTAAATAAGAAGATAATCATTGAAGAACCTCGTGAAATGATTTTCTCTTTTTGTGTTCTTTCTCTACCATGGGCTTTTAGTGAAATATACATATGTAAGGCAGTTGCACATACCACAAAGAATACAATTAAAAGTTTTCGATAGAGTAAAACTCCAAATTCACTTTGCTGAAATTCTGGCGTTAGAAACATTGCATAAACATCATGTTGATTTAAAAGTAGTAGTCCTGTGATGATTAAGGTTGTAATCCAAATAAGTTGGAAATAACCGTAGAATGGACCAATAGCAGTATAGATTGTGTGTTGGACTTTTGGGTCTTTAAAATAAATACCCATACCAAAAAGGAGTAAGCCCCCACCAACCCAAGTGGTGGCGGCTATTATATGAATAAATAGTATTATATTAGTTAGCATCTTTTGATTCTAAAATTTCAACTGACTCAATTGTATCACCTTGTGAAATTGAATCAAGTGTTGTAAAGCTTTCTGCATCATCATCTTCGATAGCACCAAATACAGTATGAACACCATCTAAATGCGGGCATGGAACAAAACAGATAAAGAATTGGCTTCCACCAGTATTTCTTCCTGCATGTGCCATAGAAAGGCTACCTCTGTTGTGAATTTGATTGTTTGCTTCTGTTTCACACTCAATTGCCCAATCTGGACCACCAGTACCTGTTCCGTTTGGACAACCACCTTGTGCCATGAATCCAGGAATTACTCTGTGAAAATTAATACCATTGTAAAAACCATCATTTGCTAAGCTTGCAAAGTTTGCCACAGTATTAGGCACATCATTTACAAGTAACTTTAACCATACAACACCATTTGTTGTTGTAACTTTTGCATATTGAAATTTATTTAACTCTTCTTGTGAATAGTCATATTTTTTTAGCTCTTTTGAAAAACCAAACATATTATTCCTTATAATTTTTTGGGAATTATAGCACTTTTTATTTGTAGTAACTTTAAAGAAATAATTTTATCTAAAAGTAAAGTAATATTTATTGATTAATATCAACGTTAGGAGTTAAATAGTTAAGCTGGATTAAGGAACTTGTTAACTCTTTAAATACAGGTACTGCAGAATGAGAGGCATAATAGTAGTACCAATTCTTTCCTGTTGATATGGGATTAATAACTGTAACTCCAATGGTGTACCTATTGGTTTTATCATTTGCGAATCCAAAAAATGATGAGATATATTTTTTTAGGTATTTTCCACCACGGGCTATTTGTGCCGTTCCTGTTTTCCCACCTACTTCAATACCTTTAATTTGTGCAGCTTTTCCAGTTCCTTCTTCTACTGTTTGAACCAGTAATTTTTTTATGCGTTGTGCAGTTTTGGGTGTGATAATCTGTTGTGCACTGTTTTCATCCAAAGTTACATTTTTGAGATTGTGTAAGTTTAAATGAGAAACAATTTTTGGCGTGGTAATTTTCCCATTATTATTAAATGTAGAATAGGCTTTGAGCATTTGCATAAATGTAGAAGTCATCCCTTGACCATAAGATACTGTTGCTTTAAAAACATTGTCTTTTTTCTGTTTTTCTCCCGCAGCAAATTGGTAAAGTTTTGGCATCACTCCAACGCGTTCATAAGGTAAGTCAATACCTGTTTTTTTAGTAATTCCAAAGTTATGAAGTCCTCTAACAAACTCTCTAGCATTGAGTCGCTGTGCAAGTTGCAGTGTTCCAATGTTACTTGAATAAATAAAAATATCTTTGAGGGTTAAGTAATGTTTTGTAAACTTGTGATCATCTTTGATGGTGTAACGACCCAGTTTGTATTTACCTTTTGGAAACTCTCCTTTTTTGTTAGCTTTACCTTCTGTATTATAGGCTTTAAAAAGTTCATTTCTTTTAATTTTATTTTTATCCATAGCAAGTGCAATTGCTACGGGTTTCATGATAGAACCTGGTTCAAACTGATACTCTATAGCATTAACATTTAATGAAGGAATATCATCTTTTTTGATGTGCTCTGGGTCAAATCGATTGGAACTTGCTAGGGTGATTATTTTTCCTGTTTTACTATCCATAATGGAAACCATAATTTCATCGGCACTGAGTTTTTGTTTGTGTTTATCTAAAATAAGTTCAATGTTTTTTTGTAGTTTTAACGGAATATTTAGAACGAGATTCGCTCCATCCTCACGATTTTTGATAATAGATTGTTTATTAAATGAGATATATGAAAGAACATCACGGTTCCCTTTTAACACGCCGTCATTTGATTCATTTAAAAGATTGTTGTAGCTTCGCTCTAAGCCTTTGATTCCTTTTACTTTTGTTTTACCAAGCTTATTTTCAAATTTTGTAATATAACCTACAACAGGTGTAAGAGCTGTTTTGTAAGAGTATTTTCGTTTTTCACCACTTTCAACAATACTAAGACCTCTTAAGATTTTGCCTCCATCAACTTTTCGTGCTTTAAAGACTTTGAGACGTCTTAGTTTAAAGCCTAACTCTTTTAGGTTTTTAGCACTTCTTGAGTCTATATTGTAAGAGAGTACTAATGAACCTGGCTTTTTCATGGATTTGTTGACTTTTTTTCGAATCACATTGGTTGGAAGGTTACTATAAATTGCAAAAAGTTTAATAAAGAGCTCTTTTTTATCTCTATCTAAATAGCGAGTATCAATGGTTGCCTTATAGAGCTTTTTTGAACTTGCAATTTTAAAGTTGTCTTTACTTATAATATGACCACGAACTGCAAGCTCTTTTTTACTACTTTGAAGACGTGGTAAATCCCGCTTTTTTGCAACAGTTATAAAGATTGAAGAGAAGAGAATAATCAATGCAAGAGAGATAAAGATTAATAGTATGAAAATTTTTTTAACTCTGTTAATTTTATTAGGGTTTTTTGAAGACATCTTTATCCATAATTCTATATAATAAGAAATGAATTTTATCAAAAATATGTTTAAATCCAATCAACAACCTGATTACTTGCTCTTTATTTTAGCATCTATTTTAATTATAGTGGGAATTATCTTCTCTTACTCCTTGACGATTTACACCGTAGAGTATCTTAATTATAATCAGTTCCATTTTTTTATACGACAATCATTAGTGGGTATATTTGCAATTTTATTGATGTTTACTTTGGGGCATATTCATCCTGATAAACTTATTGGAAAAGTAGGGATGTCGTTGTTTGTTCTTTTTTTACTACTTATGATTATTATGCCTTTTTTGCCTACTTCCATGGTAACAGAATCAGGTGGAGCAAAACGTTGGATAAGATTACCAGGCTTTTCTTTGTCTCCTGTTGAGTTTTTTAAAATAGGATTTATTTACTTTTTAGCGTGGTCATTTCAACGGCGTGTTTTAGAACAGCCTAAGAAATTGCATTTAAAAGATGAACTCCTTTTATTAGCTCCTTATTTTGCTGCATTCTTTTTAGTAGTTTTTATCGTAGCTTTTTTACAAAAAGATTTAGGGCAGGTAGTATTGCTTGGGGCAATTTTATTTATTTTGTTGGTTTTTGCAAACCGTTCTTTTAAGATATTTCTATTTTTAGGAACAACAGCCGTTATTGGTTTTATCTCGTTAATCTTAGCTGCTCCACATAGAATACAACGTATTTATTCGTGGTGGGCAATGAACCAAGATAAAGTATTAGGTATTTTACCTGATTGGGCAGATGCTTATTTGCGTATTCAAGAACTGCCTGAACCTTATCAAGTAGGGCACTCTTTAAATGCAATCCATCATGGTGGCTTGTTTGGTACGGGTGTTTCCTATGGAAAACTTAAACTAGGATTTTTATCTGAAGTTCATACGGATTTTGTATTAGCTGGTATTACAGAAGAGTTAGGATTTGTTGGATTTGTTTGTATTACACTAATTGTGTTTATGATTATTTGGAAAATTTTTCGTATAAGTAAGCGAGTAGAGAATCCTATTTATCATCTCTTTAGTTTAGGAATTGGCTTGATGATAATTATCGCATTTTTAATTAACTCATATGGAATATCAGGTATGATTCCAATAAAAGGTATCGCAGTTCCATTTTTAAGTTACGGGGGTTCCTCCATGCTTAGTCTTGGCATTTCATTGGGATTAGTATTATCTATTAGTCAAGTTGCGAAAAAAGAGAAGATCAAAAAGGTTGCACATGAAAGGTAGCATTGTTATTACAGGTGGTGGAACAGGTGGTCACCTTAAAGTGGCAAAAGAGTTTGTTGAGGAGTTTCACTCACGAGGACATAATCCTATTTTTATTGGTTCAAAAAATGGTCAAGACAAAGCATGGTTCGCCCGTGATTTTCATCTGAAAAAAGCAATCTTTTTAGATACAAAAGGGGTTGTTAATAAAAACTTCTTAGGTAAAGTAAAATCACTTTGGCAGATTTTTAAAGAGATGCAAAAATGTATGGAACTGTTTGATAAGATGGATGTAAAAACTGTTGTCTCTGTGGGTGGTTTTTCTGCTGCTCCTGCTACCTTTGCCGCAATTTTGACTTCAGGGTGTAATTTGTATATTCATGAACAAAACTCTTATATGGGAAGACTTAACCGTTTAACTTCCCGTTTTGCAACAGCACTTTTCTCTTCTTATGATTCTCGTTCAGTAGTTAGAGATTATCCTGTCAATGCTGAATTCTTTGATAACGGTCGTTTAAGAGATGACGTAAAAACAATCATTTTTTTAGGTGGTTCTCAAGGGGCACGTGCAATCAATGATTTTGCCTTAAGTGTAGCCCATGATTTAAAACTTCGTGGCATTAAAATTATTCATCAAACGGGTAAAAATGATTTTGAACGTGTACAAAGTGAGTATGACAAGTTAGGAATGGAAGTGGATGTTTTTGATTTTACTGATGATATCTCTAAAAAAATGTCAAAAGCAGATTTCGCCGTGAGCAGGGCAGGTGCTTCAACACTGTGGGAGTTAGCAGCTAATTCTTTACCTACACTTTTTGTTCCATATCCGTATGCAGCAGGGGACCATCAATATTACAATGCGCAGTTCTTATTTAATAAAAAGTTATGTTTTATTTCAAGAGAGAATGAGCTTACTGGGAAAAAACTGCGAGAATGTCTTAAAGCAGATTTAAAAGAAATCTCTTTAGGTTTAGCAAAATCCATAAGTTTTGGAGCAACAAAAACGATGGTTGATTTTATATCATACAAAAATGAGAAGCAGTAAACAACCAAAAACAATACGATAAATACCAAAGGCTACAAACGTAAAGTTCTCTAGAAATTTAAGAAAAAGTTTGATAGCTAAAAATGCAACAAAAAATGAGATAACAAAACCCACACCTAGGGTCACTAAGTTAGTATCCGTAAACTCTTTATAGTGTTTTAAAATATCATAACCTGTTGTGGCACACATCACGGGAAATGCCAAAAGAAAACTAAATTCTGCACTGGCTTTTCTATTTAATCCTACAAGCATTGCTCCTATAATTGAAGAACCTGCACGACTCGTACCTGGTATGAGTGCAAAAATTTGTGCAATGCCAATATATAAAGCTTGTTTGTAGGTTACTTTTTCGACATCATCAATATGAGTTTTACTTTCATCGTAGAATTTTTCTACAATTAAAAAAACAATTCCCCCAATAATAAACATCACTGCAACGATTTCAAGAGAGAACATTGCTTTTACTTGTGTTGAAAATAAAAAACCAACAGCACCAATAGGAATAAATGCTAAAGTGACTTTTTTCCATAGTTCAATATGAGAAAAGGTAAATTTGCTTGGATAGTTTAAAATAACTGCTAAAATAGCTGCAAATTGAATGATAACTTCATAGGCTTTATTGATACTATTTTGTTCGATTCCTAAAAATTCACTGGCTACAATTAAGTGACCTGTTGATGAAATTGGTAAAAATTCGGTGATCCCTTCTATAACACCTAAGATGATTGAATCAAATATGGTCATTATTATATACCTTTTTTATTGGTAAGTTTTAAAAACAGTTTTAATGCACGTTCTTCTTTGATACCCATATTATAATCAATTCTAGTAAGGTAGTCTAAAATCTGTTCTTTTGAAATTCCAGAACGTTGTTCATATTTTTTTAAAATATATTGGGGGATTTTTATCTCACTTTTGCGAAAATTCTTTGTAATTTTTTTTAGAAGTTTTCCATTACGATTAAAACAGAGTGTTGCAAATACAAAAGGAAGATTATACTTCTCTTGCCACACTTGTGCTAAATCAATAAATTCATCTTTATTATGTTCATGATAATACTTTAGTGCTTTGTCTCCAATGAGAACTTTCCCTTCTAAATTTAGAACTTTTGCTAAGGCATTAGAGGTTTCACTTTGGTAATCCTTTTCATACTTCCCCGGAATAACAAGTACAGAAAGAACTTCTCGTTTTGCAATGATTCCTAAATCAATACGTTTTTCTCTATGTGAAGCAATGGATGAGATAAAAGCAGCATCAACTTTTCGTGTTTTAAATTTATGATTGATCTTTGAAGGATAGGATTTATTATGTTCGATAATCGCTTTAATTTGGTTGGAACGAATGTTTTTTTTGATATATACGTGAAATGGTAATAAATTGATAAAATCGATTTTGGCAAATATCATTTGACTGGAGTCATCCTAACATTAAAATAAGTTTGGTATAATACTCAAAACTTTTTAAATAAGGGGTTAAAATGGTTAAAGTAGAATTTCTAGGACCAATTAACAAAGAGTCGCTAAATGTAGAGATTAATAATTTAAATGAATTAAGTACAATTTTAAAAGATGATACTCAATTAGTAGAGTGGTTATCAAAATGTGCTGTTGCAGTAAATGATACACTTGTTACCTCAAAAGATATTGCACTTAACAGTGGCGATAGAGTTTCACTATTACCTCCTGTATGTGGTGGATGACAAATGACTGACAAATTACAACTTTTTGATGGTGATTTGCCTGTTGAGCAAATAACCAATGCATGGTATGATGAGTTTAAAAACTCAAACTATGGAGCAATTATTACTTTTGTGGGTGTTGTAAGAGATGAAGATGGTATCGATGGACTCTCTTTTGATATTTATGAACCAATTTTAAACTCTTGGTTTGATTCATGGCAAAAACGTGCCAATGAAAAAAATGCAATCGTCTTAATGGCGCACTCTCGTGGAGATGTGTTAAATCATACAAGCTCATATATTGCAGCAGTATGTTCACCAAAACGTCGTGTTGCCTTAGAAATGATTGATGAATTCGTTGAAGACTTTAAACAGAGTGCTCCTATTTGGAAATATGATTTAAAGAATGGAAAACGAGTCTATGCAGAAGACCGAAGTACTAAAATTTCAGGTGCTGGACTTCTATCATAAGTGAACTATCCATGCGAATAGATTTACATAACCATACAACTTTTTGTAATCATGCGACTGGTTCAATGCAGGAGTACGTTCAAAAAGCCATCGAAAAAGGTATTGATACCTTTGGTTTTTCAGAACATGCTCCCATGCCATTTGATGAAAAGTATCGATTGAAACTTGAAGATAAATCAACTTATGAATCAAATGTTTTAGCATTACAAAAAGAGTATGCAAAAGATATCACCATTCTTTTAGGTTATGAAGTTGATTTCTTGCCAAAATATATGTTAGATGAGGTACTGAATAGTCCTGTTGATTATTTGATTGGCTCAGTGCACTTCTTGCAAAAAAAAGATACTACAGATTTATGGGGATTTGATAATCCAGAATTTATTGGTGGGTATGAAAATGTTGATATCGACACCATTTGGCAAGACTATTTTGACACCATTGAAGCCATGGCAAAATCAAAACTTTTTGATATTGTTGGACATATGGATTTAATCAAAGTCTTTAAATTCTTACCTAAAAAAGATGTGCGGTTTATTGCTAAAAAAGCGCTTCTTGCTATCAAAAAAGCAAATATGTCAATTGAGTTAAATGCGGCAGGTATTCGTAAGCCTATAGCAGAACCTTATCCATCAAAAGCTTTATTAGAAGAAGCTTATGCTTTGGACATTCCTATTACTTTTGGTTCTGATGCTCACGAAATTGAACAAGTTGGTTTCTCTTACGAAATAGTAAAAGAAATTGCTTTATCTATTGGCTATACAAAGTGTGCTACTTATAAAAATAGAGAACGAGAACTGGTTACTTTTTAACCAGATACCTTTTCCTTTAAATTTTACTTTTTTCTTATATTGGTTATTTTTTATACAGTCTTTTTAGTATCTATAAACTTTATTTTGATAAAATATTTCAAACAATTTTTTAGGAGATATTATAATGGGTAAATTTGTTAACAATAATGAAGAGTTTTTCAAATATTGTGAAGAAAATGAAGTTCAATTTGTAGATTTTAGATTTACAGATATGAAAGGTATGTGGCACCACTTAACTTATATGATGAGTGCAGTTACTGAAGATCAACTGTCTTTTGGTATGCCTTTTGATGGTTCTTCTGTTGATGCATGGCAACCAATTAATAAGTCAGATATGATTTTAAAGCCAGATGTAGGAACTTCTTTCTTAGATCCTTTTACAGCTGATTCTACAATCATCATGTTCTGTGATGTTTATGATATCTACAAAGGTCAAATGTACGAAAAATGTCCAAGATCTATTGCTAAAAAAGCATTAACTCACTTAAGTGAGTCTGGTGTTGGTGATGTTGCATACTTCGGACCAGAAAATGAATTCTTCATCTTTGATGATGTTAAAATCATTGATACAATCAATGAGTCATACTACAAAGTTGACTCTGAAGAGGGTGAGTGGGCTGATAACTCTGACTTTGAAGTTGGAAATATTGGACACAGACCAAGAACTAAGGGTGGTTACTTCCCAGTTCAACCAACAGATTCAATGGTTGATTTACGAGCAGAAATGATGCAAATTTTAGAGCAAGTTGGATTAGAGGTTGTTTTAGGACACCACGAAGTTGCACAAGCTCAAGGTGAAATTGGTATCGTATTTGGAGACTTAATTGAAGCTGCTGATAATGTACAAAAATACAAGTATGTTTGTAAAATGGTTGCACACTTAAATGGTAAATCTTGTACATTTATGCCAAAACCACTATTTGGTGATAATGGAAATGGTATGCACGTACACCAATCAATCTGGAAAGATGGTAAGAACTTATTCTACAAAGAGGGTGAGTACGGAAACCTTTCTGATATGGCTAGACACTACGTTGGTGGTATCTTTAAACATGCTCGTGCGGTTGCTGCGTTTACTAACCCATCAACTAACTCTTACAAAAGATTAATTCCAGGATTTGAGGCTCCTTCAATCTTAACTTACTCTTCTCAAAATAGATCTGCTTCTTGTCGTGTACCATATGGTGCAGGTGAAAAAGCAACAAGAATTGAAATGAGATTCCCAGATTCAACTGCTTGTCCTTATTTAGCATTTGCAGCAATGATGATGGCTGGACTTGATGGTATTGCTAACAAGTATGAACCTATTGGTCCAATGGATGAAGATTTATTCGAAATGCCTTTAGATGAAATTAGAGAGAGAAATATCCCTCAAATGCCTCATACATTAAGAGGATCTTTAGAAGCATTAATTAGAGATAACGAATTCTTACAACCAGTATTTACAAAAGATATGGTTGATTGTTATCAACACTACAAATTTGAAACACAAGTTTGGCCAGACGAAGCTCGACCAACTGCATTCGAATTCAAATCAACTTACTCTTGTTAGTAAGCTGATTTACGTAATAAAAAAGGCTAACCCAAATTTGGTTAGCCTTTTTTTATGGGTTTAATTTTATAAAATTAAAAAGAAGTTAGTTTTTAAAACTGAACTTCTTCTTGTTCTGGGTTTTCCATTTTGATTTCTGGAAGTTTAGAAGTCTCCGTATAGAACTCTTTTTTTCCATTGATAAGAGAACTTTTTACGCCTTTTGGTTGTTTAAATTTTCGTGTAATTTCAGGGTGAATTTTTAAATAGTTTTTGTAAAAGTGTGCAAATGCTGGACCTGCTGCTCGACCACCTGTTTCACTCTTTCTCATTGGTTTATTGTCATCATTTCCAAACCAAACAATAGTTTGTAGAGTTGGTGAGTATCCACAAAACCATGCATCCACATTTTTATTGGTTGTTCCAGTTTTTCCTGCAATATCGATACCTTTGACTTTTGCTTTTCGTCCTGTACCACTTTGAACTGTTTCATGTAAAATATTAGTAATTAAAAAAGCTTGGTCTTCATGAATAACATCTTTGGTACTTGGTTCAAATCGTATGGTATCGTTAAATCGATTTGTTACTGAATGAACAATATAAGGTTTTACCTGTATCCCTTTGTTTGAAAACATAGAGTAGGCTTCACTTAAATCAATAGGTGAAATACCAAATGAACCTAAGGTGATAGATAAATCAAAAGGCATATCTTTTAAGCCAAATGATTTTAACCCTTTATAAATAACATCAATACCAATATCATTTACTAAATTAATGGTTGCAAGGTTTCGCGAGTGAACTAGGGCTTCCCTTAGGGAAATCAGCCCCTTATAGTTCTCTTCGTAGTTTTTAGGTTGCCATTTCTTTTTCTCTTCTTCCCCTGTCTCTTCATTGATAACTTTTGCATTGGGGTCTTCAAACTCATAGGTTCGAGAGATATCAATCAATGCACTAGCGGGGGAGTATCCAAGATTTAAAGCTTGTTGATAGATAAATGGTTTAACAGCAGAACCTGGTTGTCGTTTACTTTGTAAAACTCTATTAAATGAAGAAGTTTTATAATCAACACCACCTAGCAGTGTTATGATTCTTCCAGTTGAGTTTTCAATAGTAATCATACCTCCATTGAGAGTTTTACTGTACATCTCTTGTGCAGTGACAAACTCTTCTGGAAGTTCATCTTCCTTTTTAAGCTTATTCTCTTTTCTAAATTTTGAAGTTTCTTTGTTTCTAAAATAGGTATCACGTTTTAAAATTTCACCATGGGCATAACTTAATCCCTCTCGTGCAATCTCTTGTGCTTTTAAATCAATGGTCAGTTGAACTTTGTACCCTTGGTTTTTAATATTTGGGATGTGCTCTTTTAACTCTTTAAAGGCATAATCAATTACATATGGTGCTTTGTTTTGTGTTAATGTTTGATTATATACTTCAGGGACTTGTTGGATTGCTTGTGCATATTCACTCTTATTAATCCATCCTAAGGTATTCATTCTATTAACTACTTGATTAGCTCGCGCTAATGCAAATTTTAAATTTCGTGTTGGGTCATAAAAACTTGGTGCTCTTGGAAGTCCCACTAAAATAGCAATCTCTTTTAGACTAAGTTCATAGAGTTCTTTTTTGAAATATCCGTGAGCAGCAGTTTTAATTCCATAATATCCATGTCCAAAATAGACTTGATTGAGGTATCTTTCTAAAATCTCTTCTTTTGTGAGGATGGTTTCTAATCGAATAGATAAAAGTGCCTCTTTAATTTTACGCATGATTTTTTTCTCTCGGCTAAGTACGAGAGTTTTAACAAGCTGTTGGGTTAAAGTACTTGCCCCTTCAACTAAAGCACCTGCTTTAATATCTTTAATAATGGCTCGTGAAATAGCATCAAGGTTAATTCCATTGTGTTCAAAAAACTGTGTATCTTCAATGGCAATCAGTGCTTCTACTACACGTGGAGGAATATCTTTGTACTCCACATATAAACGGTTCTCTTTATCAAAGATATTGGCGACTAGTTCACCATTTTTATCAAAAAACTGGGTTGTTAATGGTGGTTTATAGTTTACTACCTTGTCAATATCAAATCGTATTTCATTGTATAAGTATAAAAGCCATGTTAGTACAGCAATTCCAATAAGTGTAAAAAAGCCTAAAACATATTTCATTGGTTATTTCCTAAATTCTTTATTTTCAAAATTTGCAGCGACAAGTTGTTTGGTATAAGTATCCTTTGGATTTTCAAGGACAGCTTTGGTTAGACCTGTTTCAATAATTGTTCCCTCTTTAATAATGATAATATCATCACAAATCTCTTTGATAGAGTTTATATCGTGGGTCACATAAAGTGTTAAAAAGTTTAATCTGTTTTGTAACTCTTTGAGTAGTTGTAAGATCTTATTTTTACTGTTTTCATCTAAAGCCGTTGTTGGTTCATCTAATAGCAGTAGTTTTGGAGAGTTACTTAATGCTATTGCAATAACAACACGTTGAAGTTGTCCGCCACTTAGTTGACTGGGAAAACGTTTTAAAACCCAAGACTCTAAACCAACAAGTTCAAGAAGCTCTTTCATTTTTGAGGTTTCACAAAAAAACTGTTTTTCAATCTGGGTTAAGGGTGATAGAGAGGTAAATGGATTTTGTGGTATGAATCCAATATTCTCTTTACTCAATTCAAAATCACTCTCAATGCTCATATCACTTTGCAGGTTTTCAGGTAGCAAATTAAGTATTGATTTTAACGTGAGGGATTTTCCACTACCACTTTGACCAATCAAAGCAGTAGAAGAGGTTACCTTAAGTTCTAAGTTTACTAAAGTTGTTTGTTCATGAACAATCGTTAGATTTTGAATATGTAACTTTGACATCTATTTTATTTTTTGTGCACACTCATCAATGGTTTGTATTAATTTCATAAAATTAATAGGTTTAGGGAAAATTGCATCGATATAGGTTTTATCTTCCTCTTTTAAATCATATTCGTAAGCAGTAATCATAATAATAGGAATATCTTTATTGGTTTTTCGAACCTCTTTAATGAATTCAATACCATTTAGATTGGGCATACGTAAATCTGTTAAAATAACATCAGGGGTATGTTTTTGATACTCTTGTAAACCTACTTCCCCATCTTTTGCTAAAAAAATCTCTTTTACTAACATTTTAAATGTTCTATCCATGATGTTAATAATATCTTCACCATCTTCAATAATCAAGAGTGAAATTTCTCTTAAGTCTGATTTGATCTTTATTTTACTCATTTGTTTTCACCTTTTAGATTAGTGGGTTGTCCATCTCTTGTGGAATCTCTAGATTCATTAATTTTAGTACTGTAGGTGCAATATGATTTAAACTTCCTTCAGTAACGTTTTCTACTCCATTTGCCATCACAAAACAGTAAACATCTCCAACGGTGTGGTTTGTTAATACTTTCCCTTTTGCATCTTTCATCATTTCACAATTTCCATGGTCTGATGTGAGTATTAAATTATAGTTTAATTCTTTACATTTTTCAATGATACGTCCTAATTCATAATCAACAGCTTCAACTGCTTTGATTCCTGCTTCATATACCCCAGTATGTCCAACCATATCTCCATTGGCAAAGTTAACAACGATAAAATCTTTTTCCTCATCCATTGCTGTTTGTACAGCTGAACTTACTTCTGGTGCACTCATCTGCGGTTGTAAGTCATAGGTTGCAACTTGAGGTGAGGGAATTAACACACGACTCTCGTTTAACATAGGCTCTTCTACTCCACCATTAAAGAAAAATGTGACGTGGGCATACTTTTCAGTTTCTGCAGTATGAAGTTGTGAAAGACCAGCATTAGCAACTACTTCAGCAAGAGTATTTTTAGGTGTCTCTTTTGGAAACATTACAGGAAGAGGTAGGTTTTTATCATATTGTGTCATGGTAGCAATGTTTAACGTTTTTTTAATTGTATCAAATTCATTGAAATCTTTATTTGCAATAACAGTTGAAATTTCTCTCATTCTATCACTTCTAAAGTTACAAAAAATAATACCATCATTGTCTTCAAATCCATTATATCCTTCAAAGGCACTTGGTGTCATAAATTCATCGAAGATTTCATTTTCATATGCCTTATTAACATAGTCAAGAATAGGTGTTGTACTATTTGGTTGTGCTTTAGCAATAGCATCATACCCTTTTTGTACTCTGTCCCATCGTGAATCCCTATCCATAGTGTAATAACGACCTGAAATGGTTGCAATAGAAATCGTGTCATTACAGATATCAAGGATTTGTTGGATGTACTCTTTTGCACAGTTAGGAGCAACATCTCGACCATCAGTAATGATATGAATAAAGACCTCTTTGTTTTGAGAAGCTGCGAGTTTTGCTAATGCAATGATGTGATTGATGTGAGAATGAACTCCTCCATCACTTAATAGTCCTAATAAATGGACTCTATTTGAATTGTCAATAGTTGTTTGTAATACGCTATTTTGTTTTAACGTATCCTCTTCAATTGCGATATTAATCTTAACTAAATCTTGATAGAGTACTCGACCACTTCCTATTGTCATATGACCTACTTCTGAGTTCCCCATTTGTCCATCCGGAAGTCCTACATGTTTTCCGTAGGTGCTAATTAGAGAATAGGGTACATTTTTAAAAAGATAATCATATGTTGGTGTTGTTGCATTTTTAAAGGCATTAAATTCATCGTTATTATTGTGCCCAATACCATCTGTGATTATTAAAAGTGTTTTATTTGTCATTTTTAACCTTGTTACCAATGAAAAGCATAGAGTTTATCTTTTTATTTGGTAGTTTATAATATAATCTGCGCGATTATATCAAAACTAACTCCTATATTTGCTGAAAATAACTATTGTGTTGTTTCTATCAAATATAAACATAACTGTGCTGTATTAAGCTTTTTAGACATGGAGTGTAGTTTATTTAAAAGATAGGAATATATTTGCTAAAAATTTAGCAATGTAATTTTCTTACAAAATTAAGGTTTGAATTTGTTTTATTGGTTTTATAGACATTTAGATATTAATATTTTTCAATATATCACAGTTCGTGGTGGTATAGCATTTTTTATCTCATTTTTTTTAACAATGTGGTTGATGCCAAAGTTTATTCGATGGGCAAAGCAGCGAAAAGCTGGACAACCAATTTATGAGTATGCTCCTGATTCTCATCAAGAAAAGGCGGGCACACCAACTATGGGTGGGATTGTTTTTATTGGAGCAACCCTAATCGCTACAGTGTTAACTGCAAAATTAAACAACTACTATGTGGTCGGTGGAATTTTAGCAATCTCTTTATTTACTCTTATTGGAATCAAAGATGATTTATCCAAAATAACACACAATGCAAACTCTGCAGGATTAAGCTCACGGGCTAAACTTATCTTACAAATAATTGCGGGGTTTATTGTTGTGGGTATGCTTTATTATGCAAGCCATTCCACGACACTTTTTACACCATTTTATAAAATGCCTCTTTTTGATATGGGATATTTTGCTGTTATCTTCTGGATGTTAGTTATGGTAGCTGCTTCAAATGCCGTTAACTTAACTGATGGGTTAGACGGTTTAGCAACAGTTCCTTCTATTATGGCATTTTTTACACTCTCTGTGATTGTGTATATTACGGGTCATGCAATTATTTCATCCTATTTATTACTTCCAAATATTAAGATTGTTGGAGAATTAGCAATTGTGGGTGCTGCAATGATTGGTTCACTTATCGCTTTTTTATGGTACAACTCACACCCTGCACAAGTTTTTATGGGAGATAGTGGAAGTTTACCAATGGGTGCATTCATGGGTTATATGGCAATTGTATGTAAATCCGAAATTTTATTAGTGATTATCGGTTTAATTTTTGTGATTGAAACCGTATCAGTGATTTTACAAGTAGGCTCTTATAAGTTACGCCAAAAACGTGTATTTCTAATGGCACCAATTCATCACCACTTTGAAGAGAAGGGTTGGAAAGAGAACAAAATTATTGTGCGCTTTTGGATTATCTCCTTTATGGCTAACCTAGTAGCTTTGATGAGCTTAAAACTTCGATAAAGTGTCTATATTATGGAAAATCAAAATATTCGGTTTTTAGGTAAAGGATTAACAGCGCAAGCCTTTGCACAAAAAGTTTATAATGTAACTATGTATGATGACAGTGATTTTCATACTTATGACACTAATAGTGATGCTCCTACAATTGTAAGTCCTGGAATTCCTCCTCATAACACTATGGTAAAACAAGCAAAGAATCTAATGAGTGACTATGATTTTTTTGCAGATAGTATGCCTTTTTCTATTTGGATTAGCGGAACTAATGGAAAAACGACAACAAGTCAAATGATTCAACATCTTTTAAAAGAAAAAGGAAGTATTTTAGGAGGTAATATTGGTGTACCTGTTGCACATATGAATTTAGATGCTCCTGTTTGGATCTTAGAGACATCATCTTTTACTTTACATTATACTAATAAAGCAAAACCTAACTTATATGTACTCTTGCCAATTTCAGAAGACCACATTTCGTGGCATGGTAGTTTTAGTGAATATGAGTTAGCAAAACTTAAACCTCTTGATATGATGAAAGAGGGTGAAATTGCAATTATTCCAGATAAATATAAAGACTATCCTACTGCAGCTTGTAAAATAACCTATTCAGACTCGCATGATTTATGTGAAGAGTTTGATATCAATAAAGAGAAAGTTGATTTTCAAGAACCTTTCTTATTAGATGCATTGTTAGCACTTGCATGTGAAAAGATTATCTTTGATGAGGTGAGTTATGAAAAGATTAATCACTTTGTTGTTGATAAACACAAAATAGAGTTTTTTCAAGACAAGTTAGAACGTACTTGGGTGGATGATAGTAAAGCAACGAATATAGATGCAACCATTAATGCATTGACTCCATATAAAGATAAAAAGATTTATCTAATCTTAGGTGGTGATGATAAAGGGGCAAATCTTATACCGCTTTTTGAGTTTTTAAAAGATTTTAATGTGGAACTTTATAATATCGGAACCAATACTGACGATTTAAACCAGTTATCAGTGGAATATTCAATTGATTTTCAATCATCTAAAACACTAGAAAATGCTGTTGCTAAAATCAACGAAAAGCACGACACACAAGCACTTGCAATACTCTCTCCTGCTGCATCATCTCTAGACCAATTTTCCTCTTATAAAGCAAGAGGTGAACAATTTAAATTAATCGTCTCAAAATTAAGCTAAAATTAATATACATCTGTATATAATTTCACTCCAATTTCAGATGGCCCGATAGCTCAGTCGGTAGAGCAAAGGATTGAAAATCCTTGTGTCGGCAGTTCGATTCTGCCTCGAGCCACCATTTTGGAATTTTTGGATGCTGGTGTAGCTCAGCTTGGCTAGAGCAGCTGATTTGTAATCAGCAGGTCGGGGGTTCGAGTCCCTTCACCAGCTCCATTAAATTTTGTCCTGCGTAGTCCTTGAGACCAGCGCTTGACCAGAACAATAACTTTTCAGGTGAGATTGGAGAGTGGTCAAATCCTGCGGATTGTAAATCCGCCGCCTACGGCTTCGAAGGTTCAAATCCTTCTCTCACCACCATTTAAATGC
>LPNY01000209.1:157014-179349 GCA_001655195.1 Arcobacter sp. EP1 | reverse complement strand
GGCTAGAGCCT
This sequence comes from Arcobacter sp. EP1, assembly GCA_001655195.1. Taxonomy (GTDB): domain Bacteria; phylum Campylobacterota; class Campylobacteria; order Campylobacterales; family Arcobacteraceae; genus Arcobacter_A. The sequence continues at coordinate 179,338 of LPNY01000209.1, read as the reverse complement.
CTGCCTTCCAAGCAGATTGTCGCGAGTTCGAGTCTCGTTTCCCGCTCCATTTTTTATATATAATTTATTGAAACTGGGAGCTGAGTTATAACGCAAATACTGTAAATAACTCTATATTTTTATATATTATCTCCCATTTAATATTTTTTTTAGCAAATTTTAAGTATAATTTGCGTCCACAAATTAATTTTGCCAAATTTTGGTGAGTTTTTTTGTATAATTTAAACAAAATAATCCCCCTCTGAATAGAGAAGCCATCGGGCTTATCTACTCAGAGGGCAATATAATTAAAATCTTTTAAGGGGAATTTTATGGCAAAAGAAAAATTCGAGCGAAGCAAACCGCACGTAAATATTGGTACTATTGGTCACGTTGACCACGGTAAAACTACATTAACAGCTGCTATCACAATGTGTTTAGGGCTTAAAAATGGTCAAGCTACAATGGATTACGATCAAATTGATAACGCTCCAGAAGAAAGAGAAAGAGGAATTACGATTGCTACTTCTCACGTTGAGTATGAAACTGAAACTAGACACTACGCTCACGTAGATTGTCCAGGTCACGCCGATTACGTTAAAAACATGATTACTGGTGCTGCTCAAATGGACGGTGCTATTTTAGTTATTGCTTCAACTGATGGACCTATGGCTCAAACTAGAGAGCATATCTTATTATCTAAGCAAGTAGGTGTTCCATACATCGTTGTATTCTTAAACAAAGAAGATCAATTAGATGATGAAGATAAAGAAGAGATGTTAGAATTAGTTGAAATGGAAGTAAGAGAATTACTTTCTGAGTACGATTTCCCAGGTGACGATACTCCAATCGTTGCAGGTTCTGCATTCCAAGCATTAGAAGAAGCTAAAGGTGGTACAGCTGGTGAGTGGTCTGAAAAAATTTATCAATTAATGGCTGAAGTTGACGCTTATATCCCAACTCCAGAAAGATCTACTGAAAAAGATTACTTAATGCCTGTTGAAGATGTATTCTCTATCTCAGGAAGAGGTACAGTTGTTACTGGTGCTATTTCTCAAGGTACAGTTAGATTAGGTGACGAGATTGAAATCGTTGGTTTAAAAGACACTGTTAAAACTACTGTAACTGGTATTGAAATGTTCCGAAAAGAAATGGATTACGCAGAAGCTGGTGATAACGCTGGTATCCTTTTAAGAGGTATCAAAAAAGAAGATGTTCAAAGAGGACAAGTTCTTGTTAAGCCAGGATCAATCACTCCACATACTGAATTCAGATGTGAAGTATATATCCTTTCTAAAGAGGAAGGTGGACGACATACTCCATTCTTCTCTGGATACAGACCACAATTCTACGTTAGAACAACTGACGTAACTGGTTCTTGTACTTTACCAGAAGGTGTTGAAATGGTTATGCCAGGTGACAACGTAGAGATGACAGTTGCTTTAGTTGCTCCTATCGCTCTTGAAAAGGGAACTCAGTTCGCTATTCGAGAAGGTGGAAGAACAGTTGGTGCTGGAGTTGTTGCTGAAATTATCAAGTAAGGATAACTTATGGGTAACGGAGTAAGCATTAAAATCGGACTAAAATGTGAGGAGTGTGGTGATATTAACTACACTACTTACAAAAACCCAAAAACTCACACTGAGAAAATGGCGATTAAAAAATATAGTCCAAGATTAAAAAAACATACAATTCATAAAGAAGTTAAGTTAAAGTCGTAAGACTTTAGCTTAGCCTTTATTATTTCGCAGGTAACTGCAATCTCAACTAGGTCAGTAGCTCCAATGGTAGAGCGCCGGATTCCAAATCCGATGGTTGGGGGTTCGAGTCCCTCCTGGCCTGCCACTAAATTTTTTTAAAAGCAGTTACGACTCTTTTTAAAAGAATTTTTAAGCTTAAATCTGGAGTCAATTGTGAATAAATTAAGTACATATTATAAAAATGCTAAAGAAGAACTAAATAAAGTTATTTTTCCTATTAAAGAGCAAGTAAGATCTGCTTATCTATCAGTATTTATCGTAGTTACAGTAATCTCATTATTTTTAGCACTCATTGACGCAATTATGTCTGTAAGCTTATCTGCAGTTATCAACTAAGGAATTAATTAATGGCACATCAATGGTATGCAATCCAAACACACTCAGGAAGTGAATTAACAGTTAAGCGAGCATTAGAAAGACTTGCTGATGAAATGGCAGATGAAAGAATCGCCGAAGTTTTAGTTCCAACTGAAGACTTAATCGAAGTAAAAAAAGGAAACAAATCAATTGTTGAGCGTCCGTTATACCCTGCGTATGCTTTTGCTAAAATTGATTTAGATACAGCTTTATGGCACCGAATTCAATCTATGCCTAAAGTTGGACGATTCATTGGTGAATCAAAGAAACCAACGCCACTATCTAAAAAAGATATTGACTCAATTTTAGATAAAGCAGAAAATAGAGCTGCTGCTAAACCAAAAGTATCATTTGATGAAGGTGAAATGGTGCGAATTAATGAAGGACCATTTGCAAACTTTAACGGTATCGTTGAAGATTTCGATATGGCTTCTGGTCAATTAAAATTAAATGTTTCAATCTTTGGACGAAATACTCCAGTTGAAATCTCATACACTCAAGTAGAACGAGTAGTATAAACTATCATAGCTTCGGCTATGATTCTTAGCCATTAGGCAAAAAAACTTAGCTTCCTTAGAGTTTTCTTGCCTAATGTCTAAATCATTAACAACAAAAATTATAAAGGAAATACGATGGCAAAAAAAGTAGAAGGTATTTTAAAACTTCAAATTCCTGCCGGTGCTGCAAACCCATCACCACCTGTTGGTCCTGCTCTTGGTCAAAGAGGGATTAATATTATGGAATTCTGTAAAGCGTTCAACGAAAAAACAAAAGATAAGGGTGGATTTAACATCCCTGTAGAAATCTCTGTTTATTCAGATAAAAGTTTTACATTTGTATTAAAACAACCACCAATGAGTGATTTAATTAAAAAAATCTCTGGTGTTAAAAAAGGTTCTGACAACCCACTTAAAAATAAAGTTGGAAAGTTAACTAAAGATCAAATCTTAGAAATCGTTGATATGAAAATCGCAGATTTAAATACTAATGATAAAGAGCAAGCTGCAAAAATTGTTGCAGGATCTGCTAGATCAATGGGAATTGAAACAGAATTATAAGATTCTGTAAATATCTAGCCCGACCACTAGGCTTAAAAAAGCGGTAGCAAATAAAAATAAAAATTGCGGAGAATAAAATGGCAAAAGTTTCAAAAAGATACAAAGCGTTATTAGAAAAAATTGATACAGAAAAAAAATACTCATTTGCAGAAGCTATTAGCACTGTAAAAGGTTTAGCTTCAGCTAAATTTGATGAGTCTGTAGAAGTGGCATTAAACTTAAATGTTGATCCACGACATGCTGACCAAATGATTAGAGGTGCAGTTGTACTTCCTCATGGTACTGGTAAAACTGTTAGAGTTGCAGTTTTTGCTAAAGGTGCTAAAATGGATGAAGCAAAAGCAGCTGGTGCTGATATTGTTGGAAATGATGATTTAGTAGAGACTGTACAAGGTGGAGAAATTAACTTTGATGTGTTAGTTGCAACTCCAGATTGTATGGGATTAGTTGGTAAATTAGGACGAATCTTAGGACCAAAAGGTTTAATGCCTAACCCAAAACTTGGTACTGTAACTATGGACGTAACTAAAGCAGTTAACGATGCTAAAGGTGGTCAAGTTGCATATCGAGTTGATAAAAAAGGTAACATGCAAGCAGCAGTTGGTAAAGTTTCTTTCTCTGAAGAGCAAATCAAAGAGAACGTTGAAGCATTTATCGCAGCAATTAATAAAGCAAAACCTTCAACTGCAAAAGGTCGATACATGACAAATGCAGCAATTTCTTTAACAATGTCTCCATCAGTAGACATGGATGTTTTAGAAGTTATGGATATTAAAGCTCAATAATAAGATTTATAATATTCAATAGTGGGGATGTTTTCATCCCCATGTTTGAGTGTTATTCAAAGCACTACATTAAAAACTGAAGATAGCCGGTTAGATACAACTCCTGTATCTTGTAAAACCTGCCGAAGTTGGATGTTTTGAAAGGAGATATATAAATGACTAAACAACAAAAAGCTGAAGTAATTGATTTCTTAACTGGTGAGTTTAAAGAGTCTCAAGCTATCGTAGTTTGTGATTATAATGGTTTAACACATAAGCAGTTAGAAACATTAAGAAACGACGCACGAGAAAATGGAACTAAAGTTCAAGTTGCTAAAAACACATTAGTTACAGTTGCTGTAAAAAATGCTGAATTAGGTGACATCGAATTAACTGGAACAAATATTTTCTTATGGTCTGAAGATCAAATTTCTGCTTGTAAAGTTGCTGATACGTTTGCTACTGCAAATAAAGATAAGTTCGCAATTAAATCTGGTATCATTGAAGGTGAAATCGCTGACCTTGCTACGGTTAATGCATTTGCTAAATTACCATCTAGAGATGAACTTCTTGGTATGCTTGCTGCTACTTGGATGGCACCACTTACTAACTTTACAATTGGGATTGATGCTCTTAGAAAGAAAAAAGAAGAAGAGGCAGCTTAATTACTTAAGCTATTAATAAAACAAAAATAAATAAATAAAAAAACAAGGAAAAGAAATGGCAATTTCTAAAGAAGACGTATTAGAATATATCTCTGGTTTATCTGTATTAGAGTTATCTGAATTAGTAAAAGAATTCGAAGAAAAATTTGGTGTATCTGCACAACCAGTTGCAGTTGCAGGAGCTGGAGCAGTTGCTGCTGAAGCTGCTGAAGAGCAAACTGAATTCAACGTTGTATTAAATGACGCTGGAGCTAAGAAAATTAACGTAATTAAAGCAATTAGAGCGTTAACTGGTCTTGGATTAAAAGAAGCAAAAGCTATGGCTGAAGAAGCTGGAGCAATTGTTAAAGAAGGTGTTTCTAAAGAAGACGCTGAAGCTGCAAAAGCTGAGTTAGAAGCTGCTGGAGCATCTGTAGAACTTAAGTAATTACTTACACTTAATTTTACTGTTATACAAGGCCACAAGGCCTTGTATAAAATTAGAGCATCTTTGAAGGCTAAGGTTAGAATTTGATCAAATTTTAACCCTATCCTTTAGGGATGCTTTTGCGCTTTATAATAAAAAGCAAAAAAAATCACATTTTAATAAGGCCAACAATGCTAAACTCTTTAAAATCTGGTAATAGACTTAGAGTCGATTTTGCAAAAAATCCACAACAAATTGAAATTCCAAATTTATTACAACTACAACAAAACAGTTATGAAAACTTCCTTATGGTCGGTAAAGACGATAGAAGTACTGCAGGTGTTGAAAAAGTATTCAAGTCAGTTTTCCCTATCCATGACGCACAAAACCGAGTAACGTTAGAGTACATCGGGAGTGAAGTAGGAAAACCAAAATACGATGTTAGAGAATCAATGGTAAGAGGTCTTACCTATTCAATTCCATTAAAAATCAATATTCGATTAACTCTTTGGGATTTAGATGAAAAAACTGGTGAGAAAATCGGTGTAAAAGATATGAAAGAGCAATCTTTATTTATCCGAGAGATTCCACTAATGACTGACAGAACATCATTTATCGTTAATGGTGTTGAAAGAGTAGTCGTAAACCAGTTACATAGATCTCCTGGTGTAATTTTCAAAGAAGAAGAATCAAACACTGCTGGTAATAAATTAATCTATACAGGTCAAATTATTCCTGATCGTGGTTCTTGGTTATACTTTGAATACGATGCTAAAGATGTACTATATGTACGAATTAACAAAAGAAGAAAAGTTCCTGTAACAATTCTATTTAGAGCACTTGGTTACTCTAAAGAAGATATTATTAAACTTTTCTACCCAGTTGTTAATATTAAAATTAAAAACAACAAATTCTTAACACCATTCAACCCTGAAGATTTTACTGGAAGAATTGAATATGATGTAAAAGATGAAAAAGGTAACTTAATTGTTGCTGCTGGTAAACGTCTTACAGCTAGAAAAGCAAAAGCTTTAGTTGAAGGTGGTCTTGATTTAGTTGAATATCCATTAGAGTTACTAATGGATAGATATACTGCAAATGCAATTTTTGATCCAGAGTCTGGTGAAGTATTATATGACGCATTAACTAACCTTGATGAGTTAAAATTAAAGAAATTATTAGATTTAGGTTTTGATAACTTTGACATCGCAAATGACTTAGCAACAGGTGTTGATGATTCTATTATTAATGCATTTAAAGCAGATGCAGAGTCTTTAAAATTATTAAAACAAACTGAGCAAATTGATGATGAAAATGATCTATCAGCAATTAGAATCTACAAAGTAATGAGACCAGGTGAGCCTGTTACTAAAGAAGCTGCTAAAGAGTTTGTTAAAAAACTATTCTTTGATCCAGAAAGATATGACTTAACAAAAGTTGGTCGTATGAAAATGAACCATAAATTAGGTGTAAATGTTCCTGAATATGTAACAGTATTAACTTATGAAGATGTTATTAAAACAGTTCAATATCTTGTAAAAGTAAAAGCTGGGCATGGTCATATTGATGATAGAGATCACTTAGGTAACCGAAGAATTAGAGCAATTGGTGAGTTATTAGCAAATGAACTTCACTCTGGTTTAATCAAAATGCAAAAAGCAATTAGAGATAAAATGACGACATTGTCTGGTACACTAGAAGATATTATGCCACACGATTTAGTTAACTCTAAAATGATTACATCAACAATTACTGAATTCTTTACATCAGGTCAATTATCACAATTTATGGACCAAACAAACCCACTATCAGAAGTTACTCATAAACGAAGACTTTCTGCACTTGGTGAGGGTGGACTTGTAAAAGAGAGAGCTGGATTTGAAGTACGGGATGTTCACGCAACTCACTACGGAAGAATTTGTCCAGTTGAAACTCCAGAGGGTCAAAATATTGGTCTTATTAATACATTATCAACTTTCTCAAAAGTTAATAACTTAGGATTCATTGAAGCTCCTTATAAAAAAGTTGTTGATGGTGTTGTTACTGATGAAATTATCTATGTAACTGCTACTCAAGAAGAGGGAATGATTATTGCTCCAGGATCAACAAAAGTTGAAGATAATGGTAAAATTTCAGAAAACTTAATTGAAGCACGACAAGATGGTGAAATTTATCTTATTGAAAAAAATAAAGTTGATTTAATTGATATTTCATCTCAAATGGTTATGGGTGTTGCTGCATCTTTAATTCCATTCTTAGAACATGATGATGCCAACAGAGCACTTATGGGATCAAACATGATGCGACAAGCTGTTCCATTATTACGACCAAATGCTCCTGTTGTTGGAACTGGATTAGAAAAGACAGTTGCACGAGATGCGTGGGAAGCTATTAAAGCTAAACGTGCCGGTGTAATTGAAAAAGCTGATGCTAAGAATATTTATGTTCGTGGTGAAGATGATAATGGTGCATTTATTGACCACTATACAGTTAGTAAAAATGTTCGAACAAATAATAATACTTCTTTTGGGCAAAGAATTGCAACTAAAGAGGGTGATATTGTAGAAGCTGGACAAGTTATTGCTGATGGTCCATCTATGGATAAAGGTGAATTAGCTGTTGGTGTTAATGCAATGGTTGCCTTCATGCCTTGGAATGGATATAACTACGAGGATGCGATTGTACTGTCTCAAAGACTTATTGAAGAAGATGCCTTCACTTCTGTTCACGTATATGAAAAAGAAGTAGAGTGTCGAGAGCTTAAACATGGTAACGAAGAGATTACTCGAGATTTACCAGGTGTTAAAGAAGAATCAATTGGTCACTTAGACGAGTCAGGTATTGTTAAAGTTGGTACTTACATTAAACCTGGAATGATCATGGTTGGTAAAGTTACACCAAAAGGTGAAATTAAACCTACTCCAGAAGAGAGACTTTTAAGAGCAATCTTTGGTGAAAAAGCAGGTCATGTTATCAATAAATCACTTTACTGTTCAACTTCTATGGAAGGTACAGTAGTTGATGTTAAAGTATTCACTAAAAAAGGATACGAAAAAGATGCACGAGCTATCCAAGAGATTGAGTCTGAAAAAGCTGAATTAGATGTAAAACATCACGATAAACTTTTAATGCTTGACCGAGAAGAGATTTTAAAAATTAATAACTTATTAGCAAAATCGTCTCTGGCTAAAGATGTTGAAGTTGACTCTAAAACGTATACTAAAGGTGATTCAATTCCTTTAGAAGTACTTTCAAGTGTTAACCGATTTGCAATGAAAAAAGTAGTTGCCTCTTTCTCTAAAGAAGTAGAAAAAGAGTATAACGAAATTAAAGAGCACTTCATTAAGCAAAAAGCTGAATTAAGAGATGAACATGAAGAGAAACTTCAAGTATTAGAACATGATGATATTTTACCATCAGGTGTAATCAAACAAGTTAAAGTTTATGTTGCTACTAAACGTAAGATTAAAGTAGGTGATAAAATGGCAGGACGACACGGAAACAAAGGTATTGTTTCTAACATCGTACCTCAAGTTGATATGCCATACTTAGAAGATGGAAACACTGTTGACGTTATTCTTAACCCACTAGGGGTACCATCACGGATGAATATAGGACAGATTCTTGAAGTTCACTTAGGATTAGTAGGTAAAAAACTTGGAGCACAAATCCAAGATATCTTTGATGCTAAAAAAGATGAGTTTGTAAAAGAACTTAGAGCTAAAATGACTGAGATTGCATCAGTTGCTAAACTTATGAATGGTAAAGAGTTTATGGATTCTTTAGATGATGAAGAGTTAATCAAATATGGTCAAGACTGGACAAAAGGTGTAAGATTTGCAACACAAGTATTTGATGGTGTTAAAGAAGAAGAGTTTGTTAAACTATTCGAATTAGCAAAAATTGATACTGATGGAAAATCAACACTTTACGATGGTAAAACTGGCGATAAGATGAAAGAGCGTGTAAACGTAGGTTATATGTACATGTTAAAACTTCATCACTTAGTTGATGAAAAAGTACATGCTCGTTCAACTGGACCTTACTCACTAGTAACTCAACAGCCAGTTGGTGGTAAAGCGTTATTTGGTGGTCAAAGATTTGGGGAAATGGAAGTTTGGGCTCTTGAAGCATATGGAGCAACAGCAGTACTAAAAGAGATGTTAACAACTAAATCAGATGATGTTGAAGGACGAACTCGTGCATATAGAGCTATTGCAAATGGTGAAAACGTTCCAAGATCAGGTGTTCCTGAAACATTCTTCGTATTAACAAAAGAGCTTAAAGCTCTTGGATTAGATGTAGAAATTTTTGAAGAGGTAGAAGAAAATGAGTAAAACTGAAAAAATATTAGAACCTATCGAAATTAAAGAGTTAGAAAGACCTCAAGATTTTTCTGCTTTTCAATTAAAATTAGCAAGTCCTGAGAAAATTCTTTCTTGGTCATGTGGTGAAGTAAAAAAACCAGAAACTATTAACTACCGAACACTTAAACCAGAGAGAGATGGGCTATTTTGTGCAAAAATCTTTGGACCAATTAAAGATTATGAGTGTCTTTGTGGTAAATACAAAAAGATGCGATACAAAGGTGTTGTTTGTGAAAAATGTGGTGTTGAAGTAACATCATCAAAGGTGCGACGACACAGAATGGGACATATTGATTTAGTATCTCCTGTTGCACATATCTGGATGGTATCATCTCTTCCTACAAGAATTGGTACATTATTAGGTGTTAAACTTAAAGATTTAGAGCGAGTATTATATTATGAAGCATACATTGTTTCTGAAGCAGGTGAGGCTTTTTATGATAATGAAAAGACTAAACCAGTATTAAAATATGATATTTTAAATGAAGAACAATACCGAACTATTTCAGATCTTTTTGACCATACTGGTTTTGATGCAAAAATGGGTGGAGATGTTATTCGTGATTTACTTGAAACATTAGACCTTTTTGAACTACTTTCAAAACTTAAAGAAGAGATGGGTGGAACGAAGTCTGAAGCAAAAAGAAAGACAATTATTAAACGATTAAAAGTTGTTGAAAACTTTATTAATTCAGGTAACCGACCAGAGTGGATGATGTTAACACAACTTCCAGTTCTTCCGCCAGATTTACGGCCACTTGTATCCCTTGATGGTGGTAAATTTGCGGTTTCTGATGTAAATGACCTTTATAGAAGAGTTATTAACAGAAATAACCGACTTAAAAGATTAACAGAGCTTGATGCACCTGAAATCATTATTAGAAATGAAAAAAGAATGCTTCAAGAAGCAGTTGATGCACTATTTGACAATGGTAAAACTGCAAATGCGGTTAAGGGTGCTAATAAGCGACCTTTAAAATCATTATCTGAAATCATTAAAGGTAAGCAAGGTCGATTTAGACAAAACTTACTTGGTAAACGGGTTGACTTCTCTGGGCGATCTGTAATTGTTGTTGGACCATCATTAAATATGGACCAATGTGGTATTCCTAAGAAAATGGCTTTAGAGTTATTTAAACCACACTTAATGGCGAAATTAGAAGAGAAAGGGTATGCAACAACATTAAAATCTGCAAAGAGATTAATTGAAACTGAAACTAATGAAGTTTGGGAATGTTTGGCTGAAATTGTACTTGAATATCCAATTTTACTTAACCGTGCTCCCACACTGCATAAATTATCGATTCAAGCATTTAACCCTGTATTAATTGATGGTAAAGCAATCCAGCTACACCCACTAGTGTGTGCTGCTTTCAACGCCGATTTTGATGGGGATCAAATGGCAGTTCACGTACCATTATCACAAGAAGCAATTGCGGAAGCAAAAGTTTTAATGATGTCTTCAATGAACATTCTTTTGCCAGCTTCTGGTCGTGCTATTGCTGTACCTTCTCAGGATATGATTTTAGGTATTTATTACCTATCATTAGAAAAAGATGGAGTAATTGGTGAGCATAAACTATTTACTGATGTAAATGAAGCAATCATTGCTTTAGATACTAATCAAGTAGACTTACATGCAAAAATTAGAACTAAAATTAACAATAGAATTATCCATACAACTGTTGGAAGATTAATTGTTCATGATATCCTTCCTGAGTTTGTTCCGGTTGATTTATGGAACAAAATCTTAAAGAAAAAAGATATTGGTATTTTAGTTGATTACATCTATAAGCATGGTGGTTATGAAGTAACACCTAAATTCTTAGATAACCTTAAAAACTTAGGTTTCAGATACGCAACTGATGCTGGTATCTCTGTATCAATTGATGATATTCGAGTTCCAGATTCAAAAGAGGGACATATCAAAAAGTCTAAAAAAGATGTTATTGAAGTTCAAAAGCAGTTCTCGCAAGGTTTATTAACTGAGCAAGAGCGATACAATAAGATTATTGATATCTGGACAGAAGTTAACAATAAGCTTGGTTCTGAAATGATGGAACTTGTTGAAGCTGATAAAGATGGATTCAACTCTATTTATATGATGGCTGACTCGGGAGCGCGGGGATCTGCTGCTCAGATTAGGCAGTTATCTGGTATGAGAGGTCTTATGGCGAAACCTGATGGTTCTATTATTGAGACACCAATTATTTCTAACTTCCGTGAAGGTCTAAATGTACTTGAGTACTTTATTTCTACACACGGTGCGAGAAAAGGTTTAGCAGATACGGCACTTAAGACGGCGAATGCAGGTTACTTAACAAGAAAACTAATCGATGTATCTCAAAATGTTAGAATTACAATTGAAGATTGTGGGACTCACGAAGGTATTGAAATTTCTGATTTACAAAGTGGTAATGAGTTAATTGAGAGTTTAGAAGAGAGAATTACAGGACGAGTAATTGCAGAAGATATTATTGACCCAATCTCTAATGAGATTCTATTTACAGAAGGTTCTTTAATTTCTGAAGAAGATGCACGAGTTGTTGCAGAAGCTGAAGTTAAATCAGTTGTAATTAGAACACCATTAACGTGTAAAGTTGAACATGGTTTATGTTCAAAATGTTATGGTCTAAACCTTGGTGAGCAACGAAAAGCAAATCCAGGTGAAGCGGTTGGAGTTCTAGCTGCTCAATCAATTGGTGAGCCAGGAACACAGCTGACACTTCGAACATTCCACGTTGGGGGAACTGCATCTGCTACACAAACTGAGCGTGAGCTTAGAGCAGATAAAGAAGGTTTCATTCGATACTACAACATTAAAACGTATGTGGATAAAGAAGGTAAAGCTGTTGTTGCTAACCGAAGAAATGCTGGTATTTTATTAGTTGAACCAAAAATTAATGCGCCATTTAAAGGTAAAGTAACTGTTGAAACAATTCACGAAGAGATTCTTGTAACAATTTCAAACGGTACAGAGAACAAGCGATATTACCTAAGAAAGAATGACGTTGCTAAAGCAAATGAACTTGCAGGGGTTTCTGGTAAAATTGAAGGTAAACTTTACTTACCATACAACGGTGAAGAAGTAGAAGAGAATGAATCAATCGTTGAGATGATCAAAGATGGTTGGAATGTTCCTAATCGAATTCCTTTTGCCTCTGAATTACGAGTTGCTGACGGTGCACCTATTACAACACAAGTTATCTCTGGAGCTAAAGGAGTAGTTAAATACTACAAACTTCACGGTGATTACTTAGAGCGACGAGAAGATATCTCTGCTGGATATAAAGTAGTTGAAAAAGGTCTTTTCTCTGTTATTGTTGATGACGAAGGTCGAGAAGCATTACGACACTACATCTCAAGAGGTTCTGTTGTAGAATTAAATGATGATTCAAGAGTTGAAAAAGATACTTCAATTGCAAGTCCTGAAACGACTGAACAAGCAGTAATTGCAGAGTGGGATCCATATGCGAACCCTACAATTGCAGAGACTGCAGGTACGATTACATTTGAAGATATTATTCCTGGAATCACAGCTGCTGAGCAGTTTGACGAGTTAACAGGTACATCTAAGTTAGTAATTAATGAATATGTACCTGCTGGTTATAAACCAACAGTTGTCTTAGCAACAGATGCATCAGAAATTATTCGATATACACTTGACCCTAAAACATCATTGTTTGTTGCAGAAGGACAAAGAGTTGAAATCGCTGATATTATTGGTAAAACACCAAAAGCAACACAAAAATCAAAAGATATTACTGGGGGTCTTCCAAGAGTATCTGAACTATTTGAAGCACGACGACCAAAAAATATTGCAGTACTTGCATCATTTGATGGTGTTGTTTCATTTGGTAAGCCACTTAGAAATAAATCGCGAATCATCGTTACTGATGATAAGGGTGCTAAAGCTGAGTTCTTAGTTGAAAAATCTAAGCAAATTTTAGTACACGAAGGTGAGTTTGTTCATGCTGGTGAGGCGTTAACTGATGGTCAGTTAGCTTCTCATGATGTATTAAAGATTTTAGGTGAAAAAGCACTTCATTACTTTATTGTTTCTGAAGTACAACAAGTTTACCGATCACAAGGGGTAAGCATTGCCGATAAACATATTGAGGTTATTTTATCTCAAATGTTACGACAAGTTTCTATTTTAGATGGTGGAGATACGAAGTTTATCATTGGTGATATGATTTCTAAAAAACGATTTAAAATTGAAAATGAAAAAATCATTAGATTAGGTGGAGAACCTGCGATTGCTGAACCATTATTACTTGGTATTACAAGAGCAGCGGTAACATCAGATTCTATTATCTCAGCAGCATCTTTCCAGGAAACAACGAAAGTTCTTACTGAAGCTGCAATCTCTGCTAAGATGGATATGTTAGAAGACTTAAAAGAGAACGTTGTTATTGGACGAACTATTCCTGTTGGAACGGGTCTGTACAAAGACAAAAAAATCAAATTCGAGTCAACTGAAGAGGCTTAAAACAAAGGGAGCGTTTCGCTCCCTTGTACACAAAGGCAAAGTATGGATTTAGTTCATCTATTGATTATATTTGCAGCCGTTGAACTTTTTGAGTCAAACTGGCAAAAACACGACACCTTATATGGTTTAATCTACAATAACTTTTTAATTTACCAAAAAAATATCTTTTTCTATTTTATTTTACACATAAGTTTTTTCTATGCATTAGCTGTAGCAATTTATTTAAATAACTTTGGTTTTTGGATGAGTTCTATTATAGTGATTAAATTTTTGGATATGGCAGTTAAACTCAATATGATGCAAAAATTGGGTGCTGGTGTGGATATCAAAGAGGTAATGCCTATGAATATAAAAATGACAAATCTCTTTAGGTATTTTAATGTTGTACTTTATCCTTTCTGTTTTGCAGTGGCAACAGGAGTACTGTTTAAATAGTGATAATTATTATCAATAAATATTAAGTCTTCTTTTGTTAAAATCTTTTCTATGAATAATATAGAATTTAAACACCTAATCTCAAATGCAACTTATTGCACTAAATACGAACCTATTGTGAACGTAAAAACTGATGAAGTCTATGCCTATGAGGCACTGTCAAAATTTAACTTAGATAACCGTATTATGAGTACCGAAGATATTTTTAGAAAACTTCACCATAATAATGAGCTCTTTTTTACTTTAGAAAAAAGAAACAAAGAGTTACAAGTTCGCCATTTTGATATGGATAAAAAACTCTTTGTTAATTTTGATGCGGATATTTTTGTCTCATCAGAACAAAAGGAGTATTGGGAAAAGTTCCTCTTAAAACATCAAGAAAAAGTGGTCGTGGAAATCACTGAGAATGGAAGCGATGATGAGGCGAGTGCAAAAATTATTAGAGAGTTTTCTTCATGGCTTAATAAAAAAGATATCATGTGTGCTTTGGATGACTTTGCCCAAGATGGTTCAATGTTCTCTTTTTTTATTATGAATCGTTGTCAATACATCAAGTTAGATAAATCTTTTATCAAACAAATCAAATACAATATGAACTATATCCCTTTTTTAAAAGGGCTGTTACAAACCATCAAAATGAATAATCAAAAATCGATTATTGAAGGGGTTGAAACCTACGCTGATTATGATTTTGTTAAAACATTAGATTGTGATTATATGCAAGGGTTCTATTTTAATGATTTAAGTTTCGAGCGTTGAGTGTAACAAGAATCATACATTTATCATGCTAAAATACTATACTTTAAAAAACTTGATAAGGAAATGAATAATGCAATATTTAGTAATCGCATATGATAACCAAGATGCACTTGATAAACGAATGGAAAATAGACCAGCACACGTTGAAGGTACCCAGAAATTGATGGCTGAAGGTAAAATTGTAAGTGCATGTGCACTTATTGAAGAAGATATGATGGTAGGATCTTCAGTGGTAACTAACTTTGAAAATGAAGAAGAGATGAATACATGGTTAGAAAACGAACCTTATGTAACAGGTGGTGTTTGGAACATGGATGAGATTCAAATCGTTCCTGTTAAAGTAATGCCAAAGGCATAACATTTAGACAAAATAGAGTTTAAGAAGAATCTCTTCTTGAACTTTTTTGTCATAGTTAAATTTAAACTCAGCTTCTTTTAAATAGTAGACAAAGTTTTCACTATTTACGCCTTTATAGGGTTTTAAAAACTCTTCTAGATATTCCCAGAACTCATTAATTTTTCCGTATTTACTCTCCAGTTTTGCAATCTTATTTAAAAATAAAAACTTGGATAACTCTTCATCATTTTTATCAAAGGTTCTAAATTTATACAGTGATGGTAACATCAAATTGTAAATTCTGTTGTGGTAATTAAAGGTTAGAAAATTTTGAGCAGCATAGATGTTTTCATTTTTCATGTAGATATATTCATCATACTCTTGGCTTAACATGCTATCTTTATGGTGTTCATTATCTAAATAGGTGGTTATGAGTCTTCTAAGATTTTGATACCTCTTTTGAACTGTAACATAGTTGAGATTATGAAGTTTACTAGCTTGCAGAGCATTGGTATTATTACAAAAGGATTGAATGATTTTTTTATCACGTTCGTACTTTTTAGGTGAGAATTTACGTTTACATTGAGCACACTTAATGTGACCATTTCTTAGCAAATAGAGGTGAGTGGTGTGACAAAATGAACAATTATTCATAATTTAGTTCCAAAAGTATATAAGAAAAATATAAATTTAGTTTACACTAAAACCCCTAAGAGTACAATACTTTATTAAATTAATAGAGAGTTATATTATGAAAAAACTAATTTTTATCCTTTTATTTGCTTTGAGCTTAAAGGCACATTTTTTAACGTTGATTCCCCAATCTGATTATATTGAAGATCAAAATCAAAGTTCGTTGAGTTTTACTATGGCATTTATGCATCCCTTTGAACAAACGGGAATGACATTGGTTAAACCAGAATTTTATGAAGCAGGTAATAAAAAACCGTTAAATTTGCACTCAGTACAATTGTTAAATCATCAAGCATGGCAAAGCAAACTTGATATTAAAAAACCAGGTGTTTACTCTTTTTATGTTAAACCACAACCCTATTTTGAAAAGAGTGAAGCTAAATATATCTCCCACGTGCCAAAAGTTATGATAAGTGCATATGGAAGAGAAGATGGATGGGAAGAACCTCTTGGTTTAGATTATGAAATCGTTCCTTTAACAAAACCTTTTGGTCTGTATCAGGGAAACTTATTCCAAGGAAAAGTATTACGTCATGGAAAAGCAGTTAGTAATGTGGAAGTGGAAGTGGAACTTTATAATACCTATGGATTAAAAGCACCCACATCAGCTCACGTAACTCAAGTTATCAAAACAAATGAAGATGGAGTTTTCTCTTTTGTAATGAATCATAAAGGGTGGTGGGGATTTGCAGCACTCATTGTTGAAGGCGAAAAGGTCCATGATGATGGTATGATGTACCCTATTGAAAATGGTTCCCTTCTTTGGATTAAGGCCTATTAATGCATATCTCTGATGGGATTTTAACTGCACCAATTGTTATTTCAACCTCTGTTGTTAGTCTTGGGTTAGTTATTTACTCTTTAAAGCATTTAAAAGATGATGATATTGCGCTTGTATCGGCTATGAGTGCGATGTTTTTTATCTCGTCATTTATTCATATTCCATTAGGACCTACCCAAATTCATTTAATAATGATTGGGGTAATTGGTATTTTATTAGGAAGCAAGGTTTTTATTGCTGTTTTTATTGCCTTGTTATTACAAGCGACCCTTTTAGGGTATGGTGGTTTAAGCTCCCTTGGTGCAAATCTTTTAATTATGGCCTTGCCTGCATTTATCACATATATACTTGTATCTCGAGGTCTTTTAAACTCATTTGCCGTTAAAATAAGATATTTTCTAATTGGTTTTATTCCAATATGCTTAGCGACGCTTTTTATGGCACTGTTGTTAGCATTATCTAAAGAAGAGTATCTTTATGCTGCTTACACTGTTATGGCAGCAAATGTGCCTGTGATGATTATTGAAGGATTAGTGACGCTATTTTTAATTAACTATTTAAAAAAATCTATCCCGTGGGTGTTAAAAGGGGCAAAAGTATGAAGACAATAGCGTTAATTTTTATCATATCTAGTTCTTTATTTGCCCATAAACTTAATATTTTTATTTCCCAAGAAAACCAAGTTTTATATGTAAATGCCTATTTTGCTTCAGGAAAACCGTGTCAAAAATGTCAAGTTGAAGTGCTTAATGCTCAAAATCTTCTATTAAGCAAAGGTATTACTAATGCAAAAGGTGATTTTGAGATTAAAAAATTTGAAAAAAATATCAGCGTTAGTGTTGATGCTGGCTCTGGACATAAACAAGTGCGCGAATTTGTGGCACAAATGAATCATTCATCACAAAAAAATGAACTACAATTAGTACGTCAATTACGAGAAGAGAATGCACGCTTAAAACGTGAGATTGAATTATTAAAAGAGAAAAGTTCACTTGTTGAAATAGGCAAGATACTTCTTGCTCTTATGGTTATTGGGGGTATATTTTTTGCCTTAAAGCGAGTGAAAAAATGAGTCGTTTTAACGCTTCCATTATGCTTATTTGTGCGGTGATTTATTCTTTTTTCTTAAGTTTTAGTAATGTGGAACCTGTTTTTTTTGCTGCATTGTTATATTTAATGGTGTGTGAATATAAAATACTTTTTGAAGTGCTTAAAAAGCTACTCTTTTTAAACCTTTTTATTGTGATGATTTTTATTACATTAGCACTACAAGATAACCTTAATGAAGCACTTCATATTTATGCAAGAACCAATATGATTATTCTATTTAATTTACTTCTTTTTTCTCACTCCAATGGATATGATTTAGTTCGAGCACTGAATGAGTTAAAGTTTCCAAAGCGTTTTGTAAGTAGTGTTTATTTTGCTTTAAAGATGATACAAACATTAAGTAATGAGTTCAAAGGGGTAAAACAGACTCTTCGCGCAAGAGGATTTCATGCCCGAAGTAGCATGTTTAGTTATGAGACTTACGGTAATGTGTTTGGACATATCTTTGTGAAGTCTATTCGTAAATCCTTAGCCCTTAGAGATTCATTTGTTTTACGTGGCTTTCATGGTAGAATCTATTTACTCAATAATTCACGGCTTAGTTATTATGATGTGGCCTTGATTTTATCTGTTTGTTTAATTGTAGTTGTAAAGGTAATTTTATGAGTTGTTCTATAAATCTAAAAGCAGTTGCTTATTCGTGTAACGATAAAAATATTTTTAATGATGTAACGCTTAATGTCTCCCATGAAGAAAAAGTTGCTATTGTTGGTGCAAATGGTACTGGTAAAAGCTCTTTACTTAAAATTATTGCAGGACTTATTGAACAAAGCAGTGGTGGCGTGTTTTTGTTTCACGAAGAGATGAAGCGTCTTAAAGACTTTAAAGGCTTACGAAGCCAAATAGGGTACTTGCCTCAAGATGTAAGTGATCATTTCTTATGCCCTACTGTTATTGAGGATGTGATGTTTGCCCTAAGAGCTCAAGGAGAGAAAAAAAATGAGGCATACAAAAAAGCGTGTGAGGTTTTAACCCAGTTAGGTGTAGCACATTTAGAAGAACGTATTATCCATGAACTTAGTGGTGGAGAACAACGTATTATTGCCCTTGCTGGAATATTAATTACCCAACCTAAGATACTTTTGCTTGATGAACCCACCAATGCTTTAGATGAAGAGGCAGAGAATAGAATTATTGAAATACTCAATAGCATAAAAAAATCCATGGTTATTGTTTCTCACCATAAAACATTTATTGAAAGACTTGCTCCTACAATTTATCGTTTAGATAATGCGGGTTTAAATAAAATAAACTAACTCATTAATTTAAAGATGTACTTTTTTATCTAGGAGTATAATACATCTATAAAGGGTAGTAATGAAGAGGAGCAAGTCTTGGACAATTACTATTAACTCTTATGAACTATTCAACTACATAGTGATTGCTTTCATTACTATCTTTTTTGATGATTTGTAAAAAATATAATCTCAAAAATGATTAATGATGGAGGTGCACAAACTCAAAATAATACTATTCTTAAGCTTTTTGTAATTTAATAACTTGAAAATGTAACATATAAATAATTTTTGTACATTACACAAATGTTCCACTTTTTCATGTTAAAAAGTAGCAATAGAATAGCATTTCTAGGAGCTTAGGGAAAACTTTAAGAATTTCTTGTTTTTTCCTTAAAAGTTGTAAAAATAATTAGTGAGCTTAAGATTGAATTAATTATTTTTATGGAAACATATAATTGACAAACACAACAAGGAGTGGACTATGACTAAGTTAATTAAATTAGGTGCAGCATTTTTATTAATGAGTGCAACTTACGCATTCGCACTAACTGCTGATGAAGTAAAAGCCCATGTTATGAAAGGGAAAGCTTACTGTGATGAAGTAGGTGTTGCTAAATGTGTGGCAGAAATTGGTAAAAAAGGTGGAATGTTTGACAAGGGTGATCTTTACATCTGGGCAAATGATTTCGAAGGTGTAATTACAGGACATCCAAAAAAACCAATCGCTGGTAAAAACTTATATCGATATAAAGATAAAGCGGGTAACCAATTATTCAAAAACTTTATTGATGTAGTAAAAGCTAAAGGTTCTGGTTGGAGTGACTATGTTTGGGCACACCCTACAACAGGAAAACAAGCGCCTAAGTCTTCATTCGTAATTGGAATTGGAGAAAATCAATTAATTGGTGCAGGTTACTATAAATAGTAAGTGCTTTTAATAAATCCTTGATATAATAATCAAGGATTTATGTTATAGTTTTATCTAAAACAAACTATAGTAGATGATACTTTGTTTAGCTAAGATTATACAAATGATAACTAGGAATGCCCCATGCTAATGTTAAACAATATGAAAATTGGTAAGAAGCTTGTCATCGCCCCAGCAGTAGCGGTAATATTTTTAATTGTTCTTGCAATTTTTTCTAACAATGCTTTAAAATCTGACAAAAAAACCCTTAATGAAATTGTAGAAGTAAAATTTGCTCTGTATAAAGCAAGTAGTCGACTACTTATTGATGTAGACTTATATAACTCTGTAATGTACAAGGTATTTAGTTTTGCAACGGGTGGATATGAGCAATCACAAATTGACGAACAACTTGGTATTCTTGATGGTGTTGGAAAAGAGATGGAAAAAGATCTCAAGGTTTTAGTTAAGGCTCGAGGACTCAACAAAGCAGAGAAAAAACTCATTAAGCAGATTGAAAAGAATAAAAAAGAGTATATGTTAACCGTACGTGATGCTATTGATATGCTAAGTGTAGATGTAGGAATGGCGACACCAATGCTTTCAGTCACTGATGAGGTTTTTGCTATGTTAAATAAAGACCTTAAAAAAATCAATGATATTGCAGATAAAGCTAATAATGAAAGTTATGAAAAAGCATTAACTCAAATTGATAATACTTTATATACTTTATATACACTAATTATTATTGCCGTTTTACTTTCAATAGTGATTATTATTGCAGTTACAAATTCAATTAAAAAACCATTAACAAAATTCCAAGAAGGACTTTTAGAGTTCTTTAGATATATGAATAAAGAGACAACTGAAGCTAAAAAAATTGAGTTAGGAACAACTGACGAATTAGGTGAAATGGCAAATGCTGTTAATGACAGTATTAGTGCCATTAAAGAAGGAATTGATCAAGATAGAACTATGGTTGATAGTGCTATTCGATGTGCAAATGAAGCGAAAAAAGGGTTCTTAAATGCACGTATTCAAGGAACAACAACCAATCCATCACTGAATGAGTTAAAAGATGTTATTAATGAAATGCTTGTTGAAGTAGAATCAAATGTTAAAAATGCAATGGATGTTCTGTCTAAATATACTCAATATGATTATCGTCCACAAGCTTGTTTAGATGGTTTAGATGGTGACTTAAAAGCACTATGTGCTGATGTTAATAATCTAGGTCAAGCTATTACAAGTATGTTAGTTGAAAATAAAAAAATTGGATTAGTATTATCGTCAAACTCTGAAAAGCTATCAGAAAATGTTGATAGTTTAACAAACTCTGCAAATAATCAAGCAGCCTCTTTAGAAGAGACAGCAGCTGCTATTGAAGAGATTACTGCAAATATGCAAAATAGTTCTGAAAATATTGCAAAAATGACTTCTTATGCAAATGAAGTATCAAATTCAGTTTCTGTTGGTCAAGAGTTAGCTTCTAAAACAGCTAGTTCAATGGATGAAATCAACGAACAAACACAAGCAATTGCGGACTCAATTACTGTTATTGACCAAATTGCTTTCCAAACAAATATTCTATCTCTTAATGCAGCTGTTGAAGCAGCAACTGCAGGTGAAGCTGGAAAAGGGTTTGCTGTTGTTGCACAAGAAGTACGTAACCTAGCAAGCCGGTCAGCAGAAGCAGCAAAAGAGATTAAAGAACTAGTTGAGAATGCTACTGATAAAGCCAATGGTGGTAAAAACATCTCTAATGATATGATTGAAGGGTATGAAAAACTTAATAGTAATATCCATAATACATTAGCATTGATTAATGATGTTTCAACATCTTCAAAAGAGCAGTTTGGAGCAATGGAACAAATCAACGATACCGTAAATAATCTTGACCGGGTAACACAACAAAATGCCGCATCAGCAAGTGAAGCAAATAAAGTAGCTCGAGAAGTGAATCAAATTGCAGTTAAAGTGGTACAACATACAGACGAAAAAGAGTTTGCTGGTAAATAATAGCATCATTAACCAGCCCATTTTTTCTTAAATTGGGTTGGTTCTTTCTTACATCTTTCATAGAAAACTTTCGTTACACTACAGCTTATTATTACTTAGGACTATTATGAAAAAAATTGGTATGCTTGGTGGTATGAGCTGGGAATCAACATCAACCTATTATAAACTTATAAATGAAGAGATTAAACAACGATTAG
>LPNY01000209.1:149677-157000 GCA_001655195.1 Arcobacter sp. EP1 | reverse complement strand
CAAAGATTATACTTTCATCTGTTGACTTTGAAGAGATAGAAAAATTCCAACACAGTGCACTGTGGAATGAAACCGCTAAAATTTTGGCCCATGAAGCACAAGTAGTTGAAAAAGCAGAAGCTGATTTTTTGATTATTTGTACCAATACTATGCATAAAGTTGTTCCTACTATTGAGAAGAGTATTTCCATTCCTATATTACATATTGCTGATGCAACAGGGGAAGCTTTAGTTAAAGCGGGCATTACTAAAGTTGCTCTTTTAGGAACTAAATTTACTATGACTGAAGCCTTTTATAAAAATAGAATTCATGAGAAGTTTAATATTGATGTTATCATTCCAAATGAAGAGGAGCAAAATGTTATTCATGATGTTATTTATAAAGAGCTTTGTCTAGGGAAAATCAATAAAAAATCACGGGATGCATATATCAAAATCATTAAACGTCTGGAAGAACAAGAAGAAGCTCAAGGGGTAATTCTTGGATGTACTGAAATAGCCATGCTCATCAAACAAGGTTATGTGGATATTCCTATTTTTGATACCACAAAATTGCATGTATTAAGTACTGTTGATTTTGCATTAAATGCAGATAAAAGTTCATGAAAAATAACATCAATATTGTTATGTTAGGGGACTCTTTAACAGCTCGTGGTGAGTGGAAAATACTACTTGAAGATGAATCTATTGTTAATTTGGGAAGTGATGGAAATACTACCAAGGATATTTTACAACGATTGGATGTGGTAGTTGATTTAGAACCTAAAAAAGTTTTTTTTATGGCAGGAGTGAATGATATGAACCTCTCCATTAGTTTAGATGAGGTCTTTGAAAACTATCGAATAATTATTGAATCTTTGATTGAGGCAAAGGTCACTCCTATTGTTCAACTCACCTTATATACAACTATGCCAGCAATTAATAAAAAGGTGACACTTTTTAATGAGATGGTAGTAAACTATTGTGAAAAAAACGCTATAACTGTTGTGAATTTAAATGAATCTTTTGTGGATGAACAGGGTTTGTTACGGCAAGACCTAACAACAGATGGATTGCATTTAGGACAAAAAGCATATAAAGCATGGGCATATAAAATAAAACAAATAAAGAGCATCTTTTAGCAAATTTCGGCGTTATCGTCGAAATTAAAAAACTCACATACTTTAGTATGCTCCTCCTTTAATTTCTCCTCTGCCTTGAACTTTACAAAAATATACCCTTTATTTGTTTTGTTTAAATTCGTCTTTTATGAGTAAATCTTCTAACTTTTAGCTATACTTCCAAAAAACAATTTGGAGATTTATGGATTTTAATAAATTAGACGAGCAAGTAAAACAAGAACTAAGTGAAGAGATTCTTGGATTTGCTAACAGCATGGGAGGTAAAAACTTCTTTTTAAAAATGATTGAAGATATTCGTGCAGAAAAACCAAACCCACTTTTAAATAAAACGGCAGTATTTCATACTCCTAAAGTTAAAGTAACGCTGAGTAAATCAATGTTTAAAGAGACTTTTTCGCTGCTTTTTGATGCTATTAGACGTGAAGAAAAAAATGGTGATATGATTGCAGGAATTAATCCAAAAGATTATAAATCAACCATGAATATGATGCGAACATTAGCAAAAGTAACCGTAACTGTTACTCCTAAAAATGAAGCAGATGGTGAAGGGTTTAGTTTTAGTATTTTAGATACAACCGTAGAAAAACAGACAAAAGTAACTTTTGCTTTTAAAACAATTTTCTTTTATCATTTAGATGAGGCGAAAAAAGCACTGGCTTTTAAAAACTAGTCATCTTTTTTAGTTCAACAATAGGTTTTGTATCCTCTAGTAGTAATACTGGCTCAACAAAGGGTGCAAGGCTGAGGATAAAATTTAAAATAGAGATAATTGGTGTTGCATAAAAGAATTTGACTTTATTATTGTAATGCCATAGTCTATCTGCATACTGAAGCATTTTATAGGTGGTATCTCCGATATTATCATTGTTTCTGTCAAACCCTGAATAGTGATCCCAATAGTTACCTTCCACAACATTTTTAGAGGTTCTATTTCCTCGAACACTTTTAACCACATCATCAATGTTTCCAATGATTGTATTATTCTTTATTAGATTATATTTAATTGCCCCATGAAAGTGTAAGGCTTCCATGTTGTAGCTGATTTCATTGTTGGTTAAAAAACGTTTGATACTTGTTTCATTGTGTTTTGCATCAATATAAAAAGCTTTACTATTAAAGGTTACAACATTATCTGTAAAGACAAAATTAGAGACCCCTTTTATAAGTACCCCAATACCTGCACGTCCAATGCTACTTTTGATGATATTATTTTTAACTTCTGTATTTTTTGCACCACCAAAAATAACTCCAACAGAGTTAAATGTAAAATGGTTGTTGTCAATAATATTTCCATTACTTTTTAAAAAATGCAATCCAAAACGCGATTTTTCAATATGGTTTTGAGTGATGAGGTTATTATGCGAGTAGGAGAGAAGAACATCCCGTGAATTATATATCTCATTGTTGCGTAGCGTATTGTTACTGCTATAGAATAGTTTTAACGCATTCCCTCGTAAGCTAATCTCTAAATCTTTTGAGGTAATATAATTATTTTCAATGATAGAGTTATTTACCATACCCATATCAATACCATATAAAGCATCTTGAATTTTACAACCACTGATTTTTACATTTTGTGCGTTTGAGACTTTAACAGCAGCATCGCGATTGTCTAAACGAATACCACTTCCTTGAATGGTTATATTTTTAAGAGTAACATTAGAAGAGGTTATTTGAACAACACTATCTTTTTGTTCCCCTTGAATAATAACACTATCACCTTTACCAATAATTGTAAGAGGTTTATTAATTATTATATTTCCAAGATAAGTACCACTTGGTAGCTTAAGTACAGAGTTGTTAGGCGCATTATTAATGGCTTCTTGAAGAATATTAGCAGTAAGAAAACTAGTGATTAAAGTAAGTAAGATAAAAATTTTTTTCAACGATAAACTCCCATAAACTTATTTTACCATGAAATTGAATAAAAAAAATTGTCTTGTGACAAGAAGTGCATAAAAATTGTTATTTTACTAATTTTAGCTATACTTACGAAAAAATAGTAAAAGAGATATAACGATGATACGAGACCATAGAGAACGAGAAGATATTATTATAGGATTAGTGGTTAAAGTAGTACTAAAAAAAGACCAACGTAGTGGTAAACTCACCGCTGGAAAAGTAAAAAAACTTTTAACAAACTCTGCCTATCATCCTCGTGGTATTAAAGTAATGCTTGAAGATGGACAAGTAGGACGTGTCCAACAAATAGACTAATTATTACGCTATACTTTCACTAACAGATTAAAGGATTCCCCATTATTGAACTAAAACAGAACCTATTAGAACAGTTCCAAACATTTTGCAAAACAAATAAACCAAAAGATATGGAAACAGCCATTAACTATTTTGCTGTTTTTGGAGGTTTAGATGTGAAAATTGATACAACTAAACCTTTAGGTGTATTAATAAAAAGACATATCTTAGATGCATATTATGATTTACATGATGAGGTTGATAAAGTTGTCAAAGCTGACAATGTTGGTTATAAAATTCTTTCAGGTATTGCTTTAGGAGATAGACGAATAAACTCTGCTTTTAAAAGAGCTGATTGTGAATTTGAAGATGGAATCGAAATTGTTCAAACTCTTTGTGAAAAAGAGGTTATCTTTGAAGAGACTTCTATGGATCATTTGACTAATCAATTTGAAGAAAATGATGCAGCAGATAAACTTCTTTTTGTCTCTCCTTTTATTCGATTTTGGTTTGCTTTTGTAGCACCACTTTATAGAGGTGTTAAAAGAGAAGAGTATGACGAGGTTTATGAACGATTTGATAATAGAAAACAGGAGTTTATGGATTTAATCTTTGAACAGCTTTGTCATGAGTATTTAAAAGTTACGTTTAAAGATGACGAAATTGACGAGATTGGAAGATATTGGGATGGTGATGATGAGATAGAACTCCTAGCTCAAACATACTCAGGAAAAGTTATCATTGGTTCTTGTCGATACCTTGATTCAAAAACTAAAAAGAGTGAAATTAATCGCCTCAGAGAATTATGTGAAAAGCTAGAGATTGTACCTGATACGGTAGTCCTTTTTTCTAAAAAAGGATTCACCAACGAACTCAAAGCTGAAAAAGGTGAAGGTTTACGTCTCTTTACAGCCAAATCATTAAAAGCATTAGTGAACTAGTTTCACTTCTGCTCTTTGTTTGTCTGAATACTCTCTATTTTTGTTTCTTCATCTTTTTTGACTTTTTTTCGTTTAAATCTATTTTTAAACTTTTGCATTTTTTCTTTACTTTTACTACTTGCATCAACACTACTTTTAGTAATATTATCACCATAGTCAATATTTAGCATATCGGATTTACTCATTTGTAATATCTGTGATTGAAAAACACTGCGATGCCCTGTAATTAAAAACGTAATTACGGCACTAATAGCCGCATAATGAGCTATCTCTATACCAAACAATTCAACAGCCATAATCGTAGCTGCAATGGGTGCATTGGTTGTCCCTGCTAATACACTAGTAAGTCCTAGAGCAGCAAAAAGAGCATAGTGGTCACCCAAAAGTGTTCCAAACAGATGCCCACTCGTTGCACCCACATAAAATATAGGGGTAATTACCCCACCACTTCCTCCTGCACCTAATGTAACTGAAGTATAAAAGGTTTTAGCAATAAATGCATACCATGGAACATGTTCAGAAAGTTGTGGGTCAGAATAAAATAGTGTAGAAATTGTATCTAATCCTAATCCAAAATATTCATCACCTATAAAAAACGAGAGCAGTACCAAAAAGCTACCACCAAGAAAAGCTTTTTTATAAGGATTCATAGGGATGTTTTTAATACTTAGTTCTGTTCGTCTAAGTACTGAAATAAGAAAATAAGAGACCAATCCAAAAAATAGCCCTGCTAAAATAACTTCTGAAACTAAGACAATATCAAAAGGAATTCCCGTTCCAAACTGCAAATGATAATAGGTATAGTTAACCCCTAAGAGTTTTGCAGTGGTATATGCGGCAAATCCTGCAATAAAAGAAGGCAAAAGAACATCATACATAATAATACCCACAATGAGAACTTCCACCCCAAAAATTGCTCCTGAAATTGGTGTTCCAAAAACCGAAGCAAAACCCGCACTAATACCACAAATGACCAGTTTTTTTCTATCAAGGGCTGAGAATTTAAAGATTTGTGAAACAAAGGAAGCAAAACCAGCACCTATTTGAGCACCTGGTCCCTCTTTTCCTACTGAACCACCAGTAACTATTGTAATAACAGTTGCTACTAGTTTGATTGGGATGACTGCAAAGT
Organism: Arcobacter sp. EP1; assembly: GCA_001655195.1. GTDB lineage: Bacteria > Campylobacterota > Campylobacteria > Campylobacterales > Arcobacteraceae > Arcobacter_A. The sequence continues at coordinate 151,611 of LPNY01000209.1, read as the reverse complement.
CAATTTTCCCATCGTGTTTATGCACAGCTTCAATTACTTTTTCTGTTCCATGTCCTGTGGCATTGGGAGCAAATTTAGAGATAAGAAATACAGTAATAACTAAACCAAAGGGCAATAGATAGTGCGGTGGAAAGGGTAAAAAAGTATGTAAATTTTCAGATGTATGAATGGTATTTAAAAAAAATGTAACAATAGCACCAATAGCAACACCAATAGCAGAAGATAATACCACCCATTTGGTGACACTAAAAAAGATAAGAGACTGTTCAATAATATGTTTTTTCATTGGATGATTTCCAGTGGGTGTTTAGTAGCTTTTTATCTACTTAAAATAATGATACTCCCAAGAAGTGATATGAACGTGACTTTTTATCTAAATTAACAAATTCTTTTTATTTAAGAATTCACTAATGTAGTTTTGTAACAAAATTTTCAATGGTTGTTGCAAAATAGACAGGTGCTTCAACCATGGGATAGTGACCTGCTTCCATGCACTCTGTTATGTCAAAATTATTGTAGTTGTTTTCAAAGAGTTTTTTGATAGTGAGTTTATTAAAAGCTGGCAAATCATTACGACCTACCACAATGTGTATTGGAATAGTTATATTTTTCACTTCTTCAATAAAATCAGTGGTTAAATACATATTCATATATCCATAACGCGCTTCAACCGTTGAAGCGTTATATCCCATTTTAATTCGATAAGTTCTCCATGTATCGTTGTAACGTTTACTGGAACTCTTTACAACATTTTCAACAAAGTTTTCATTTTTTTTGACTGAATCTAACAGTTTTTCTTTTGCCGGTGTTTTCATTTTAATACCACTGGCACTAAGTGGTGTGATAAGAATGAGTTGTCGTATATGCTCATCAAGTAGGGCGATTTTTTGAGCAATCATGGTTGACATGGAGTGTGCTACGAGATTAACTTCTTTGAGTGCTAAATAAGTGATGAGGTTTATAACATCTTGCGCAGCTTCTTGGCAGGAATACTCACCTGTTAACGTCTTAGATTTTCCATAACCTCTATGGTCAACAAAATAGTAGGTGAAGTTAGCTGTATCAATGTAAGGATGAATAGGGTCATAGTTTTTACTATCTCCCATAAGTTCATGTAGAACTATGATATGTTTTTTTCCGTTTCCAATAATAGTGTGTCCAAGTATAGTCATGATATCGCTTTATATTCTTTGTTTGAAATTCTAATTCAATTATGCTTAAGATTAGAACTTATAAAAATTTACTTTCAATATCTGATATTCTAATTCCAGTTTGCAAAATAAGGTGTGAGCTATTTTCTCTTTTTGAATAGGCTACAATTTCCTGAATGATACTATTCTTTATACCTTTATTTTTATATTCTGGCAGAACACTAATCATATGAATATTGAGTCTATTTTTATAACAAATTATTAATGCTGTAGCAATAGGAATACCATCATAGTATGTTAATACAAAGTCTATATATTTATTTTTTGAAATGCTGTAAAAAAATTGATGGTTTAACGTAAAGTTGTATGCTTTTGATGCAATATCAATCCAGGTTTGTATATCATCTTTTGAACCAATGTAATGTGTTTCAACATGTTCATTTATATCAACCTTTAAATTATCTTCATATAGTGTTGAAATAATATTCATACTTGAACAGTTTGTTTCTAATTCAATTGATTGAAAGAGTTTTTTTATATTTTCTAAATCATTTTTTTCAAATTCTTCTTGTGTCATTGTAATCCTTTTAGATGTAATTATTTTATTATGCTACTGACTATTTTTCTTATTTTTGGAGTTATGAAAAGTATAATGGGTACAGCAACTAAAAAAGCTTTCCAATATGAGTTCAACCATACAGAAATAAAGTTGTCAATCATTCCCATATTTAAAAAGGTTATTATAAAGCTCATAAGACCAGACATAAAGGCAGCATTTATAAA
>LPNY01000209.1:92771-149639 GCA_001655195.1 Arcobacter sp. EP1 | reverse complement strand
GTTTTTTGTATACTAATATTATTGACCTTAATTGTATATTAAAGACAATATTTGTAGAATATATCTAAATTAAGGAATTAACTTATGGAAGAACTTTTTGATTTTCAACTTATATCCAAACTACGTTTGAGTATTGGTGGAGTTGAAGAAATTACAGGAATAAATCAACGAAAACTCAGATATTGGGAAGAGAAAGGAATTATTCATTCTCTTGAAGGCAGATGTGGTGCCAATAAATTGTTTGATTATGTGAATATCAAAAAAGTACTTTATATAAAAGAATTCACTGAAGAGGGTTTTACGCTTCAGGCATCTGTAAAAAAAGCAGATGAAAAACTTATACCCGTAGTTAAAGTTTTTCATGAGCTTAAAAACTCAGCAGATAGATAACTAAGTCATTTTATATTATATTGAAGTAAAACTGAGTTCAAGTAAAATATGATATGACTTCATAAAGCCCTAACAACCGTTGCTTTTTGTGATAAGTAGGTTCTAATTAAGCTTGTATCTATAACCAAAAACAACATATTGTTAATGGACTCACCTTGGATCAAATACCATAACAATCATCTCATCGTCTTTATATAAGATTTTCTAAAATAGATTTAGTTTTTGAAGGAAGTCTAGTTTAAGTTGTTTGTGTAATAATGAACGAATGAATATAATTAAGTATATTCATTTACTTATAAATTAACTTTTAGGGTTTCCCTTTTTTGTTGATATTATTTTAATAGCTAACAAAAATAGGAAAACTATGTCTAACTTACGATTTAAATACCAAACAATTGAATTTGGTTTGATTGATATCCATGTAAAAACATTACGCAGTAAACAAGAGTATTATGATAAATATAACGTAGCTTCGAATCTTGGAATTCATGAGGCAGTTTGGTCTTTGTTTGGGGTCATTTGGCCTTCATCTAAAATTCTAGCGCATCATATGCATGATTTTGATACTAAAAATAAAAAAATCTTAGAAGTAGGGTGTGGTATGGCACTGACTAGTTTAATGTTAAATCATAGAGATGATGATATTAGTGCAACTGATTATCATCCTGAAGTGGAATCCTTTTTAGAACAAAATACACTATTAAATCATGATAAAAAAATACCTTATATCAGAATAGATTGGGAAGATACTAATAATCAACTAGGAACCTATGATTTAATTATAGGTAGCGATTTACTCTATCAACCAGATCATATTAATTTACTCTCTTCTTTTATAAACCGACATGCAAATCAAAAATGTGAAGTTATTATTGTTGACCCAGGAAGAGGAAATTATAATAAGTTTTCGAAAAATATGGTAGATTTAGGTTTTGTTCATACCCAATATAAACCTGAAAATACGCAGGATTATTTAGAGGAATCTTTTAAGGGAAAAGTATTGATTTATACACGATAACAAGTGTTATCAACCAACTTAGACAGATAAATAGATGAATGTAGATGAACTTAAGCTTTTTAGTTTTATGACGAAATAAAAACATTGCGCAACTGCTTCCCATAAAACCACCTAACAGTGAGATTGTATGAAGGCTTTTTTCTGAAAACCGTTGTTGATGTTTTATTGCATAACGTTTGTCTAAAGCAAAAATGATAAAACCTAGAACATTAATAAGTGAAAAAAGAAGAAGAATAAATTTCATGAATTTATATGTTTATTTCACAAACAACTTGAGCATGGTCACTTTGTAATAGACTTCCTTCCCTGTTTTCTTGTAAGTGCGCATCAAAAGTTTCATATTTCTTAACTTTGATTGTCTGATTTGAGATAAAAATATAGTCTAAAACATTGCCTTTGCCTTGATAGTAACTCGTAGGTGTTCGTCCTTTTTCTTTGGCTTCAGGATGAGGATTACGCTCTTTTACTTTATAAAACTTGCTGGCATCATTTAATACAAAACCTTTCGTTTTGAGTTCATTGTAGTTTTTATTACTCAAGGCATCGTGGGTTAGAGAAAACTCTTTATCATTAAAATCTCCCATAACCACAACAGGAAGTTTTACTTTTTTAATATCGTGATACAAACATGAAGCTTCACAAAGACGTTGTTTTAGTGCAGGAGACATACCATTTTTCAAAGCAGTGTAGGTTGTTGTTACTTTATGAGCAAGCCCATCTTCTTTAGTAAACAGATACTCAAACTCATTGAGACGGTTCGATTTAAAATGCACCACATAAGTCATAACTTCTTTATCTTCACCGATTTTAATACGGGCTTTAATAGGGATTCGAGAAAACTCAAAGTGTCCTTTAAAAAAGTGTTGATTCAAGGCTTTGGGATGAACTTTGACTTTATAAAGTTTTTCAATAGGATATTTAGATGCAATAGCTACCGTCGTACTCACATATATTTTTGTTGTAGGATTTAATAGTTTGGGTGTATCCACAACTTCAAAATACTCAAAGCCCATTTCTAAACAGAGCTTTTTTAGAGCGTCTTGACTAAAGACCTCTTGAAATCCAATGATGTCACAATCCATTTGTCTAATCTGCTCTTTTATCCAGTCATATTTAGTATTAAAAGCCTCTTCTTTGAAGCGGTCTTTTCTGATGTAGTAGGAGTAGGGTGGGGAACAGAATTGAAATAGGTTAAAGGTTCCGATGCGTAGTTTCATAGGTTGGATTATAGCATAGGTTGGTAAAAGGAGACTTTTAAGTGAAAAATAACAATTTGATATATTTTTTTATATTCTTTTCCTTTTTTTGATAAAGTTTATAATCAAAATGGGGAGTATGATATGGAACTTTTAATTTCAACAATCAATAGTAAGATATATACAATACGTAATGAAAAAGTGATGTTAGACAGAGACTTGGCAAAGCTTTATCAGATTGAAACAAAAGTTTTCAATCAAGCAGTAAAAAGAAATATAGAACGTTTTCCAGATGATTTTATGTTTCAGTTGTCTGAAAATGAGTTTGATAATTGGAGGTCACAATTTGTGACCTCCAAAAAAGACAGACAAGGTTTAAGAAGAGCACCTTATGCTTTTACTGAACATGGGATTTTGATGCTTTCATCAGTTCTACGAAGTAAGGTAGCTATTGAAGTTAATATTCAAATTATGCGTACCTTTGTAGAAATGAGAAAGTATGCATTAACTCATGAGGAGTTAGCAAAACGTATTGAGGGTTTAGAAAATAGAGTGGAAAATGGTGAAAAAGTAGATAAACAGATTTTGGATGTTTTGATGGAGGTTATTCATCAGAAGGATGAAGAGGATAATAAGATTGGGTTTATTAAATAGCTTTTTTATTTTCTCTTTGTGAGTTTGTGGGTTAGGGTGATTTATGTATTCTGGCTTGATATCGCAAAGAGGATTACCTCTTTACTCTACTTACTTTTGTGTTTACGAAAAGTAAGCAAAAGAAACTGCCGGTTGTCAAAGGCGAAGCTTCCCTACAGTTTTAGAAGTATATTCTGCCCTGCAAAACTCGCTAAAATATGCTCCCAGCATATTTGTTACGCTCAAACAGTTTCGGGCGTATCCGAAAATAAATCAAAAACTTCCGGCTTTGACAAAGGCAGGAATATAACCCCTTTATCTTCAATCTAAGAAATACTCAAATACTTCCATTTTAGACAGCTTTTCAAAAAGGGAAACAATAACAACAAAAGAAATATCAACCTAATAGCGGAGCAATTGGGAAAGCTAAAGGTAGTTCTTCTCATGCCAAATGAATAAAGAGAATAAACTAATATAACAAATACAATGTCAGTAACTAAAAACAGAATTTTTGGTTACTTATTTTTTCGTTGAAAAAAGTAACAAAGCGTGACTAAGCGAAGCGTGCAAAAGAGAGATTCCGAACTTTAGTTTGGCATGTGTAGTTAAAAAAAGTAGAAATCTAAAACCTTTTTTAAAAAAACTATTTTTGTGACAGAAACTGTGACAGTTAAGTTATATTATTTGGAAAGTTTTTATTTTGGGGATATTAATGAGAGAAATCAGTTTGGAAGAATTTGTTGATGAGGTATATGAAGACTATAAAGAAAATCCTGATACTGAATATATATTTTTTTTAGGTGCAGGATGTTCAAAAAGTTCAGGTATAAAATTAGCAAGTGAACTTGCTCGTGAATGGTATGAAAAGTTAAAAAAACAAAAATCAAAATTTAATAGGTTTAATAAGTTAAATAAAATCAAAAATATTGATAAAGATGTACAAAATTTTGGAAATCTGTATTTTCAAATTTTTGAAACCTTATTTCCTACACCTTTAGCGCAACAAAAAGAGATACAAAGAATTACAGAAAATAGCATTCCAAGTTTGGGGTATTACGTACTTTCTGAGCTTATGCAACTCCCTCCTTTTAATATGGCAATAACAACAAATTTTGATAATCTTATACAAGATGCACTTATTTATAGCGGAAATAAAAGAGCACTTGTAATTACTCATCAAGATTTGGCAAAATTTATTAAAAGAGACCATACTCCTTTAATCACAAAGATACATGGTGATGCACATCTTCATCCATTTAATAATAGTAAAGATACTAAAGATATTCCAGAAGATTTAAGGATAGCAATACAAGGTTTATTTATTAATACTAAAGTGATTTTTATTGGATATAAAGGAAATGACGTGAGTATTGCAAAGCTATTAGAAGGTTGTAAAAGAATTGACCAAGTGTACTGGTTGTCTTCGTCTCATCCCAAAGATATTGTATTAGAGGAATGGTGGAATAAACAGTCAATAAAAACTTTTATAGAAGAGCGAGATTTTGATAAAATAATGAGTTTAATAAAGTCGAAATTTAATTTATCAAAACCAAATTTTGACAAAATTGTAAAAAAGTTAGAAACTAGTTATGAAAAAGCAATTGAAGAAGAAATTGAAGATTTAGAATCAATTCGTGAAGAGAATAAAACATTTATAGATTATGTTATTCTAGCTAATACATATTACGCTCAACATGAATATGATAAAGCAATAGAAACATATAAGAAATCACTTGAGTTTGAGCCTAACAATTCAGCGATTTATAATAGTATTGGTGCTTCATACCATATGAATAAAGAATACAAAGAAGCAATTAAGTCATATAAAAAGTCAATTGAGTTTGATCCTAATAATGAATCTGCTTATAATAATTTAGCAATAGTACATCATATTGAGGGTGATATGAACAAATCAATAGAATCTTCAATGAAAGCAATAGAGATTAATTCTGAGTTTGCGGATGCGTACGATGTTTTAGGAAGAGCATATGCGGCAAAAGAAATGTATGAAATTGCTTTTGAAAATTATAATAAAGCACTAAAGTTAAATCCAGATTTAAAACATAGTTATACAAATTTATTTGAATTACAACTAATAATACATAATAAAATAGATTCACAGATTGAAGAAGAATTTATTAATAGGTTTTCAACAAGTATGGAATTTGAGATGTTAAAAATATTGGAAAATATTGTCAATGATAAAGTAGTTGATGTATTTAGTTGGCTCGACAAATACAAATATGATAAGTTTGATTGGAATTTTAGTGAATTAGATAACTGGATTAAGAATATGCAAAATAAAAATATGAAAGAAAAACTTCTTGAAGTAGTTGAAATTTTTAAATCAAAATCTACCTAGTTATAATTTAGAAGAAATAAAATCTCTTATCATGAATATCCGAGTCTAAGTGGTTTATGTTAGGAGTTAAGCATTATAGTATAAGTCATAATTAAGGATATGTTAAGTATAATCCATAACTTTTTTAGAAAACACTCAACGTTTCTCTAGAATGGTAGTATCGTTTTGATTATGACTCCTGTCATATGTCATGGCACAATTTTGTGTAACGAGAAGCATGAGCCTGCTTAAAAGCTCAAACCAATAAATAGAGAATCTTTAAAACGATTCAAAACATTTTACAAGATTACTCTAAATAACAAAAGGGAAAGAATGCCTACAATCAATCAACTTGTTCGTAAAGAACGAAAAAAAGTGATTAAAAAGTCTAAGTCTCCAGCACTTGACAAATGTCCACAAAGAAGAGGAGTATGTACAAGAGTATATACAACTACACCAAAGAAACCTAACTCGGCTTTAAGAAAAGTTGCAAAAGTTAGATTAACAACTGGGTTCGAAGTTATTTCGTACATCGGTGGTGAGGGTCATAACCTTCAAGAACACTCTATCGTATTAGTTAGAGGGGGAAGAGTTAAGGATTTACCTGGTGTTAAGTATCACGTTGTTCGAGGTGCTTTAGATACTGCTGGTGTTGCTAACAGAACTGTTGCAAGATCTAAATACGGTACTAAAAAGCCGAAGAAATAAGTAGAAGGATAAGATAATGAGAAGAAGAAAAGCTCCCGTAAGAGAAGTAATGGCTGATCCTATCTACAATAGTAAGGTGATCACAAAATTCATTAATACTGTAATGTTAGATGGTAGAAAATCTGCAGCGCAAAAAATTATGTATGGTGCAATTGCAAACTTAGATGCTAGAGGTGAAGAATCTGGTTTTGATATCTTTGAAAAAGCAATTGAAAATGTTAAACCACTTTTAGAAGTTAAATCTAGAAGAGTTGGTGGAGCAACTTACCAAGTTCCAGTTGAAGTTAGACCTGTAAGAAGACAAACTTTAGCATTAAGATGGTTAGTAGACGCTGCAAGAAAGAGAAATGAAAGAACTATGGTTGAAAGATTAGCAAACGAATTATTCGAATGTGCTAATGACAGAGGTTCTGCTTTCAAGAAAAAAGAAGATATGCATAGAATGGCCGAAGCTAACAAAGCATTCGCTCATTACAGATGGTAGGAAATTAAAATGGCAAGAAAAACCCCACTTAATAGACTTAGAAATATCGGTATTGCTGCACACATTGATGCAGGTAAAACAACAACAACTGAAAGAATTTTATTCTACACAGGTGTTGAGCATAAAATTGGTGAGGTTCATGATGGTGCTGCTACTATGGACTGGATGGAACAAGAGCAAGAAAGAGGTATTACAATTACTTCAGCTGCTACTACTTGTAACTGGACTCACCCAAAAACAAACGAAGAACTACAAATTAACATCATTGACACTCCAGGTCACGTTGACTTCACTATTGAAGTAGAGCGATCTATGAGAGTTCTTGATGGTGCTGTTGCAGTATTCTGTTCAGTTGGTGGGGTTCAACCTCAATCTGAAACAGTTTGGAGACAAGCAAACAAATATAGAGTTCCAAGAATGATTTTTGTTAACAAAATGGATAGAACTGGTGCAGATTTCTTTATGGTTGAAGAGCAAGTTTCTTCAAGACTTAAAGCTAATCCTGTTCCTATTCAAATTCCTATTGGTGCTGAAGAAAACTTCCAAGGTGTTGTTGATTTAGTACAAATGAAAGCAGTAGTTTGGGATCAAGATGCTGCAATGGGTTCTAACTACCACATCGAAGATATTCCTGCTGAGTTACAAGACAAAGCTGAAGAGTACCGAGAAAAAATGGTTGAATCTGCTGCTGAACAAGATGAAGAGTTAATGGAAAAATACCTTGAAGGTGAAGAATTAACTGAAGAAGAAATTGTTGAAGGACTTAAAAAAGGTTGTTTAGCAATGGAAATTACTCCAATGACTTGTGGAACTGCATTTAAAAACAAAGGTGTTCAAACTTTACTTGACGCTGTTGCTATGTATATGCCTTCTCCATTAGAAGTTGAAGACATCAAGGGTGAAACTCAAGATGGTGAAGCTGTAGTTGTTGAGTCTACTGATGAAGGTGAAGTTGCTGGTCTTGCATTTAAGATTATGACTGACCCATTTGTTGGGCAATTAACATTTACAAGAATCTACCGAGGTGTTTTAGAGTCTGGTACATACGTAATGAATGCTACGAAGATGAAAAAAGAGAGAATCGGTCGACTTCTTAAAATGCACGCTATTAAAAGAGAAGAAGTTTCTGAATTATATGCTGGTGAAATCGGTGCAGTTGTTGGTCTTAAATCAACAATCACAGGTGATACATTAGCTTCTGAAAAAGATCCAGTAATTTTAGAAAGAATGGACTTCCCAGATCCAGTTATCTCTGTTGCAGTTGAGCCAAAAACTAAAGCTGACCAAGAAAAAATGGGTATTGCATTAGGTAAATTAGCTCAAGAAGATCCATCATTTAGAGTTGCAACTGACGAAGAGTCTGGACAAACTATTATTTCAGGAATGGGTGAATTACACCTTGAAATTCTTGTAGATAGAATGAAAAGAGAATTTAAAGTTGAAGCTGAAGTTGGTGCTCCACAAGTTGCTTATAGAGAAACGATTAAAAACCCTATCAAGCAAGAGTACAAATACGCTAAACAATCTGGTGGTAAAGGTCAATACGGTCACGTATATCTTGATATTAAACCACTTCCTTCTGATTCAGAAGATAACTTCTTATTCCACAACGAAATTAAAGGTGGTTCTGTACCAAAAGAGTACATCCCTGCTGTTCAAAAAGGTTGTGAAGAAGCTATGGCTGGTGGTATTTTAGCTGGTTACCCAATGGTTAACGTTGAAGTAACATTGTATGATGGTTCTTACCACGACGTTGATTCATCTGAAATGGCATTTAAACTTGCTGCTTCTATGGGATTCAAACAAGGTTGTCGAACAGATGCTGCTCAACCAGTTATCTTAGAGCCTATCATGAAAGTTGAAATCGAAACTCCTGAAGATTATATGGGAGATGTTATCGGTGACGTTAACAAAAGAAGAGGACAAGTAAACTCAATGGATGACAGAGCTGGTGTTAAACTAGTTACTGCAATGATTCCATTAGCTGAAATGTTCGGTTACTCTACAGACTTAAGATCTATGTCTCAAGGTAGAGCAACATACTCTATGATTTTTGATAACTACATGGACGTTCCAAAGAACGTTTCTGACGAAATCATTAAAAAGAGAAATGGTTAATAGCTATTAACGAGCTTTTTTGATGTTCTTTTGAACCGAAAATGCTCGTTCTTTAGAAAAAGCCTCAGTACTTCATGTACTGGGGCTTTTTTATTCTCAATGCTCTTCTTTGAGAATATTTTACTTTACCCTTATAAAAATTTAGAGTTATTAGAAAAATAATCCCACAATCTTAAAACAATAACACTACAATACCTAATAATGATACTGAATTTCTTTCTTAAGAATTTTTTTGATTACTAATTTTGATTGTAATTTTCATTAAAATATTACGTCACATAATCTTCTATACTCACTACATTATTTTTAAAAAAAGTAAAATAATAAAAAATAAAGACTATTTAAAATTATAAAACTAACAAAAGAATTCATTTTGTTTTAGGTAAAATTTAAAAATCTTGATGACATATGACCGTTTAATAAACTAATATGGACTCATTTTTAGTTAAAAATTATCTAAAAAGTATAAAATTATTCTTTATTAATCATCTATTAATTATTTATAGTTATAATATTTTTTAATAATATCAGGAACTAAACGGGATAAATAATTATTTATTCATAATGAAATAAATTATAATCAAATTAAAACATTCTTAATTTAAGTTTAAATTTTAAAATTCAAAATGCAACAATTGTGAAAATTTGGGGCTTTTTTAGTGAATATTAATACTTTTTCGATAAAATATCTTAATTTTAAACTTAAAAAAAATAATTAAAGTTGACCATGAAAATAAAATATCTAATTTCTCTTTTCTTATCAATGTCACTTGTTGCTCAATCAGCAGCACAAACACTTCAGTTTGTGGCAAAAGAGACTTTAATTAACAACCCTGAAATCCAAGCATTACGAAAAAATACAAAAGCTAATCGACAATATGTGGATGAGGAACAAGGTAAATACCTACCAACACTGAGTTTAGATACCTATTTTGAAGAAAAAAAGACACTACGAGAAGGTACAACTACACGACAAGATGGAGTTAATACTCAGTTAAAACTTGAACAAACACTTTTTGATGGTGGATTAACCAGTGCTCGTGTTTCAGAAGCAGACCATAATTACCAATCAAATAGAATTAAAAATGTTGAAAAAATTGAAACGATTTTACAAGAGACCATTGATGCGTATTTAAACGTTGTAAAAAATGAAGAGTTAACACTATTGTCAAAAAACAACCTTGCAATTCATGAAGATTATTTGATTACGGCACAACAAAGTGAAGATGTAAGCGGTGATAGTTTAGACCGAATGCAAGTTGAGTCAAAACTCTTTTCAGCAAAAGCCAAATATGTAAAACTTCAAGATGATAGCAACAAAGCAAAAGCGAACTTGGTTAAATATTATGGAAAACCACTTGATGGACTGATTTGCCGACCCAATGTAAATAATGGTGCCGTTGGTAGTGATTTAGACAGATTGATTGCAGATGCGGTTGCTGTTAACTATACAATCTTAGAATCCTTAGAAGGAATAAAAGCCCAACGTTCTGTTCTTTCCCAAGAGCAGTCTCGGTTCTTTCCCACAATAAAAGCGAGATTATTACGAGAAATTGATGATGGTGTTGACCAAAAAGATGTTAAAAAAACTGAAGATACTGTACGATTAAGTTTAAGTTACAATATTTTTAATGGTTTTCAAGACAGAGCAATTTATGAAAGAGAACGTCTTTTTTTACAAGAGTCTCAAAAAAAACTTGATAATGTTGTGGATACTGTAAAAGAAGAGGTGAAAATTAACTTTTCAAAGTTTAAAACCTCAAAAGAGCGAATCAATTTTCTCAAAGAGTATCTCGCAAAAAATAAAAATATTTTACAAGTATATTTAGAACAGTTTGAAGGTGGTACTCGAAGTTTTATTGATATTTTAAATCATGAAGCAGAAATCTTTAGGGCTAAAACCGAGCTGGTTGAGGAAGAGTTTACTTACTATTCTTCATATTATGCTCTCCTAGCATTGCAGTCGCGATTAAGTGAAACAGTGCTCTCTTCAAAGAATCAAATATGTAAACCAATTAAAGTTGATATTGAAAAACGTGAACTTCGTCTAAAAGATAGTGGAGATGACGAACAAGAATTACAAGACCTCTTCAATGATGATTCAGCAACTCCTTCTCAAGAAGTAATAGGTAGTAAACAACAACAAGATGCAGAAGTTCAATCTATACTATCACGTATTTTAAATGAAATCTATACACCAAATGCAAAAAACAAGAATATCAATGTAAGTTCTCAGGGTGTTGTAATTGAAGAAGAAAAAGTACCAGTTAAAATAAAAGAGGTTAAACAAACTCCTCAAGAAAAAGCCATACAAAAAACTATTCAAGAGCGACAATTTGAAGAAGAAGAAGCGTTACGTCAAGAGAACGAAACTTTAAAAGAACAGATTAAAAAAGAGACACAAAAAATATTAAATAATGGTGAGACGCCATCAACTAAAAATGAAACGATAAACAATGAAAAAGAGGTTAAAAAGAAACCTACGCTTAAATTAGATAATCCTAAGAGTTCTTCAAAGTTAGATGAAACACCAATAGCAAAAAAAGAAAAAAGTGCTATTGATAAACTTCTTGAAGAGCGAATGCGATTACGTAAATTGGCCAAAGCAATTGAAAATGAAGTTGACGGCTCTGATGTTGTACAACCCAAATCTAAAAGTGTTAAAAAATCTTGGGATGAGATGACTCTAAAAGAGAAACAAGCAGAATCAAGAAGATTGGGTGCAAAAATACGAAAAGAGTATCGAGAAAAACTTGCGAAGAAAAAGCAAGCAAAAGAGGATGCTCTACTAAAACAACAAAAAGCCGAACAAGAAAAAAGCGCTTTATTAGAGAAAAAGAAAAAAGAAGAGGCAGCACAAAAAGCAAAACTGTTAAAAGAACAAGAAGAAGCGAAACGTATCAAAGCAGAAGCTGTTAAAAAAGCACAAATATTAAAAGCTGAACAAGAAGAGAAAGCACGCTTAGAGCAGAAGAAAAAAGAAGAGGCTGCACAAAAAGAAAAACGGCTAAAAGAACAAGAAGAAGCAAAACGTATCAAAGCAGAAGCTATTAAAAAAGCGCAAAAACTTAAATCTGAACAAGAAGAAAAAGTGCGCTTAGAACAGAAGAAAAAAGAAGAGGCTGAACAAAAAACGAAGCTACTTAAAAATCAAGAAACAGAACGTTTAAGAGTTGAAAAAGCAAAAGCACAGGTACTTTTAGAAAAACAGCGTCGTGAAGAAGAGAAGTTACGTTTAGAGAAAGAAAAGAGTGAAAAAGCAAAAGCTATTAGCCTAGAAAAAGAGAAAGCACAAAAACAAAAAACGCAAAAAACAAAAAACGAAACGAAATTAAAGGCTGAAAAACTAGCTCGTGAACAAGCAGAATCTAGAAGAATTGCCGCTTTAATACGTGAAAAATATAGAAAAAAACTTGAACAAGAGAAAGAAGAAAAAGAAGAAGCTAAACAATTAGAGATTCAAAAGCAAGAAGCCAAAAAACAAAAAGAGATAGAGGCCAAAAAACAAGCCCAAAAAATTAAAGCAGAGGCTCTTAAAAAAGCAGAAGCTTTAGCCGCAAAAAAACTAGAAGAGGCTAAACGTAAAGAACAGCTATTAATTAAACAGCGACGAGAAGAAGAGTTAAAAGCACAAGCTCAAGCTAAAGAAGAGAGACTCAAAGAAGAAAAAGCGCAAGCATTGCGTAAAAAACAAGAGGCTTTTAAAGTTGCTAAAGAGTTAAAAGATAAAGAAGACGAAATTGAGCGAATTAAAAAAGAGCAAGAGATAGCACAACAACAGTTACGTCAAGAAGCAAAACTACAAGCTGTCAAAGAGAAAGAAGAACGAGCTAAAGGCGATGCTGCACGAGCAAAAGCAAAAGCAATTATTGAAGAAATTCGTACTACTAACGAAATCTCTAAGGATGAGAATACAATAGAAGTTCAAAACAGGGAGATTAAAACCGTCGATGATACAGTTTTAAAAGCACAAAAAATTGTTGATGAAATAAAAGCTAACAAACAAAAAGAGCAGAGTCAAGAAAAAGCAAAAGAGTTAGCAATAAAATTAAAAGATAAAGAGCAAATCAATCCTACAAAAGAGGGGAACTATTTTAAAACAAAAGAGTTAGTCTCTCAAGATGATGCACGAGATAAAGCAAAATTAATTGTTGATGAAATTCGAGAAGAGAACAGAAAACGTGTTGCCAATAATGCTCAAGAAGATATTACTCAAAAAGCAAAATTAATTGTTGATGATATAAAACAAAATAAAGTGAACCGTCAAGAAACAACAAATAAAAAGCCTGATAGTTCAGATGAAGTTGTTTCAAAAGCGAAAGCATTGGTGAGTGAAATCAAAGCACAAACACCAAATCGTAAAGAACAATCAATAGAAAAAGCAAAATCATTAATCAGTGATATTAAAGCAAAACAGAATAAAGATGAGATACAAGAGTATCGTCTTAATGAGACGCAAACATTACAAAAAGGAGCACCGTATTTAACCTTAAAAAAAGAGTTCAAAGATTTACAAACAAAAAAATATACTATTTCAATTTTGACTTTGGATAGTAAAAAGAATACGGATTTAATAAAAAATAGATATAGTCTAAACGAGGATGTTGTCACATATAAATTAATGAATGATGGAAAAAAATATTATAAAGTATTATACGGTGTGTATGAAACACGAAAAGATGCTCAAAAGGCAATTGAGGGTTTACATCCAAAACTACAAAACAATCAACCGTTTGTAGATAGGATTTCAAAACATCAAAAGTTATATGCAAAATATAACGTAAACAGTGGAGAATAGTGTTGGAAGCAACTGAATTAAAAAATGAAGAGTTAGAAAATATGGCTCAAGGAAGAGAAGTAGATACTCTGTTAGAGTGTTTAGTTTTCTTATCTAAGTACCACGAACGTCAAGCAACTGTGGAGTCTTTGATAGCAGGTCTTGCTATGTATGATTCTGTTATGACACCTAAAATGTTTGTTGAATCAGCAAACCGTATTGGTATGACAACAAAAACTGTGCAACGTGATTTAAAAGATATTTCTAGAGCCGCTTTACCCTCTGTTGTTATGTTAGATGGTAATAGAGCATGCGTACTCGTTGATCTTGATGTTGATAAAAACCTTGCAAATGTAATCATGCCTGATATTGCAGCGGGTGAAACACAAATTTCTCTTGATGAACTAAATAAAGATTTTAATGGTTACGTCATTATTATAAAACCTGAATACAATTTTGATAACCGAATTCGTAAAGATGTTTTAATTGATAAACCAAAAGAGTGGTTTTGGGGATCAATGAAAAAGAACACTTCTATTTATAGAAGAGTGATAGTTGCTGCACTGATTATTAATATGTTTATTTTAGCAACTCCAATGTTTACGATGAACGTGTATGATAGGGTTTTACCTAATAATGCCTTATCCACTTTATGGGTTTTAGCAATTGGTATTTTAGTGGTGATGTTATTTGATTTTGCGCTTAAACTAATGCGAGCGCACTTTATTGAAGTTGCAGGAAAACGCTCTGACATTTTGATGTCAAGCAAAATTTTTGACCAACTTATGAACATACGATTGGATGCGAAACCAGCTTCTACTGGGCAGTTTGTAAGTCGATTACAATCTTTTGAAAGTGTACGAGAGTTTTTTACTAGTGCTACTGTTGCCTCAATTGTAGATTTACCATTTATTGTACTGTTTGTTATTATCATCTTTTATATTGGTGGACCAGTTGGTTATATCTCAATATTTACGGTTATTGTTGCCTTTGGTTTTTCATATTACATGCAACGACCTATTAAAAATATGGTACAACAAAGTGCTAAAGAGGATCAAATAAAACAGACAACACTGACTGAAGCGGTATCTGGTTTAGAGATTATTAAAAGTGTTCGAGCACAAAATAGAATGCGAACCCATTGGGAAAACTCTATTGAAAAAACTTCGTATTATGGTAAAAAATCGCACTTTTTATCGCAGATTGTAACGTTTTTTACGGCATTTATTTCACAGTTTTCAAATATAGCTATTGTTGTTGCTGGGGTGTATTTAGCTAGTGAGGGTGATATGACAATGGGGGCTATTATTGCTGCAATGATGTTAAATGGTCGTGTTATTGCACCTGTTTCACAAATTGTTGGTATGATTATTCGATTTGATAGAACCATGTTAAGTTTACAAAATATTGATGAAATCATGAATATGCCAGTAGAAAAAGATGAACAAGCAAACTATTTAAGTCGAGATAACCTAAATGGGGATATTGAGTTTAAAGATGTGACTTTTTCATATAAAGATCAAAACTTCCAAGTCTTAAAAGGGATTAATCTTACTATTAAACAGGGTGAAAAAGTAGGTATTATTGGAAAAATTGGTTCAGGTAAATCAACCTTATGGAAACTGATTATGAACTTGTATGAACCAAAGAGTGGTTCAATTTTGATTGATAAATCTGATATTCGGCAAATTGACCCTGTTGATTTACGTCGAGCCATTGGATGTGTTCCTCAGGAGCCATTTTTATTTATGGGTACTATTAAAGATAATATTACTATTGGGGAGCAAAATGCAAGTGATGCTGAGATTTTAAAAGCATCAAAAATTGCAGGAGTTCATGACTTTTTAGGAAAACATGATAGTGGTTATGACTTGATTGTTGGTGAGCGTGGTGAAGGATTAAGTGGTGGTGAGCGTCAAAGTGTGACCTTAGCACGAGCTTTAATTACTGAGCCAAATATTATGATTTTGGATGAACCAACAAACTCAATGGATGGGCAAACAGAAGAGGTATTTAAACGACGAATGAAAGATATCGTAAAAGATAAAACGTTATTACTTGTTACTCATAGACCTTCTGTCCTCTCCCTTGAAGATAGACTGATTGTTATGGATGACGGTAAAATTATTGCTGATGGTCCAAAAGAAGATGTTCTTCAAGCACTTTCAAGTAAAGCAAAATAAAGGCTAACATATGGCAAGAGATGATATTAACTTTGTACATACTTTACAAGCACAAGCAAATGCAACGACCAATAAAAAGGTCGACTTTTTATTTATTTTAATTGTTCTGTTTTTTGCAGGATTTATTATTTGGGCATCTGTTTCTGAAATTGATGAATTAGCTCGTGGTGAAGGTAAGGTTATCCCTTCTGAAAAAATACAAACCATACAAAACCTTGATGGGGGTATTGTTTCAGAGATCTTAGTTAAAGAGGGTTCTTTTGTAAAAATAGATCAACCTTTAATGAAAGTTGATAGAACTCGTTTTCAGGCCTCTGTGGATGAAAATAAACAAGCATATTATGGTCTGCTTGCAACAAAAGTGCGGTTAGAGTATGAGTATGATTTAAATATTAAAGAAGAAGTTCCCAACCTCACATTTCCAAAAATTCTTTTAGAAAATGAACCTTTATCTGCACAAAATGAACAAAGTCTTTTTGAAAATAGGGTTGAAGAGTTTCGAAGTGCATTAAATATTTTAGAGACACAATTGGGGCAAAAAATTCAAGAGTTAGTGGAACTGCGTTCAAAACGAAATCAACTGCAAGAGGCTTTAAAGCTAGCGCGGGAAGAGAACAGTACCATTAAACGATTAGTTAAAACTGGTGCAAAATCTAAGTTTGATTTAATTAACTCTAAAAAAGAGCTCAATACCATAAAAGGTGATATTAATACCACAAAAATTTCTATTCCAAAAGCGCAATATGCTGTGGATGAAGCAAAAAATAGAATCATTGAAAAACTTAAAAACTTTAAAAGTGAAGCATTAAAAGAGCTTCAAGTAGTCAATACTGATTTAAGAAAATTTGAAAATATCTTAATTTCAGAAGAGGATAAGTTAGATAAAACTATTGTTAAATCTCCTGTTAATGGATTTATCAAAACTATCAATATTAATACTATTGGTGGAGTTATTAAATCAGGAATGGATTTAATTGAAATTGTTCCACAAAGTGATACGCTACTTGTTGAAGCAAAAATTGATCCAAAAGATATTGCGTTTATCTCACCTGAACTAAAAGCCATTGTTAAAATCACTGCTTATGATTTTGCTATTTATGGAGGTCTTGATGGTAAGATTGTTGAAATATCAGCCGATTCTATTATTGATAAAGAGAGTAAAGACCAAAAGAGTTATTATAAGGTTGTTGTTAAAACAGATAAAAACTATTTAGAAAAAGATGGCAAAAAATTACCTATTATTCCAGGTATGATTGCGAGTATTGATATAATTACAGGACAAAAGACGATTCTTGATTTTATTTTAAAACCGATTTTAAAAACAAAACAAGATGCACTGCATGAAAGGTAAAAATATATCAAATTGTAATTAAAACTGAGGTTTTAAATAGGATTTGGTATAATCGCCTTATGAAAATCACACGAAGTACAGAAAAACTTAAAAGTATTAAAACAGCTGGTTTTATATTAAAACCAAATTCGCCGGAATTGAAATCAGAATTTCATTTAATTAAACAGCACTTTATTGATGCTAATATTAGCGTTCTTCTTGAAGAGAATAGTGCTGATATGATTGATGAGGAAGGCCTATGTTTAGATGAACTCTGCTCACAATGTGACTTTTTAGTTGCTGTTGGGGGTGATGGAACACTAATTTCGGTTGTGCGAAGAAGTTTTAAATATGATATTCCCGTACTTGGAATTCACCAAGGAACATTAGGATTTTTAACAGATATACAACTGAGTGAATTAGAGAGCTTTTTATGTTCAATGAAAGAGGGGACGTATCGTATTGATAATCGTATGATGATACGAGGAAATGCAAACCTCAAAAAGTTTGTTGCCTTTAATGATATTGTCATTTCACGAAAATCAATTTCATCCATGATACGTATTGATGCTAAAATTGATGGAAAGCCATTTAACTCTTATTATGGTGATGGATTAATCATCTCAACACCAACGGGTTCAACAGCTTATAACCTTTCCCTTGGTGGTCCGGTTGTTTTCCCTTTGACTGAAGCTTTTATTGTCACTCCTATTGCGCCTCATAGTTTAACCCAACGACCACTGGTATTACCTGCTGATTTTGAAATTGAGTTTACCGTTTCAGATAATCAAGGAGCTGTTGTAATCATTGATGGGCAAGATATTTATGAGATTGAACAAAATGATTCTATTAAAATTGAGATTGCTTCAAAAAAAGCAAAATTAATTCACCGTGTTGAGAGAAACTATTTTGAAGTTCTCAATGAAAAACTGCAGTGGGGTAATTAATAGAGATGGAGAAATTAATTGATTAATAGATTTTATTTAAAAGATTACCTCTCCTTTCGTGAGGTTGATATTGAGTTTGAAAAAGGGTTAGTCGTCTTTACAGGTCCTTCTGGTGCGGGTAAGTCAATTTTGATGAATTCATTTTTAGCACTCTTTGGCTTAAGTGAAGCAAAAGCGGCGTTGAGCGAAACCCTTTTGGATAATCGTATTAACAATGAAGCTTTTGGAATTGAGAGTGATGATGATATTGTTATTAAAGAGATTAAAAAAGATAAAATCCGATATTTTTTAAATAATCAGACAGTATCAAAAAAGAATCTACAAGAGTTTTCAAAAAGTTTAATCAAACATTTACACTTAAAAGATACCAGCGATTTTGAATCTTCAAAACTTGTAGCTGCATTGGATACTATTGCGGCAAAAGAGGATAAAGAGTTTAATGAAATCAAAACTGCTTATGAGACAGTTTATGAAGCTTTAAAAACAACGCAAAATGAATTAACTAAAATTTATAATGATGAAAAGAAACTTGAAGAGCTTAAAGAGTTCGCAACCTATGAAATCCAAAAAATTGAAGCCTTAAATCCTAAAGAGGATGAGTATGAAGAACTCAATCAAATCAAAAAAACACTCTCTAAAAAAGATAAAATAGAAGAAGCAATCACTCTGGCTCAGCCTATCTTTGAATACAGTAGTGCAGTGAGCAAAGCTTTGGAACTTTTAGACAAAGATAGTAGCTTTTTTGATGAGAGTATGAATGAATTAAATAATGTTTTTGAAACCTTTAGTGATTCATTATATGAGTTAGAAGATTTAGATATTGAATCGGTTTTAGACCGTATTGAAAAACTCTCTTCCTTACAAAAACGTTTTGGTTCTATTAAAGAGGCGTTGGAATATAAAGAGCAAAAGAAAAAAGAGTTAGACTCTTATGACAATATCTCTTTTGAAAAATCACAACTCGAGAAGAAAAAAATAAAACTTGAAGAGGAGTTAACCCTTTTAGCTAAAAGCTTGCATCAAAAACGAGAAGTGAGTGCATTAACCCTTGAAATTAGTGTGAATAAATATTTAGAGTACCTTTATTTGTCCAATGCTAAGATCTCACTTGTGCCTAAAGAGTTTGATATAACAGGTTGTGATGATGTCTGTTTTGAGCTGAATGGTGTGAATTTAGATACCATAAGTTCAGGTGAATTCAATCGTTTACGTCTAGCACTTTTAACCTCAATGAGTCAATTTCAAATTGTTGATGATGGAATTTTATTCTTAGACGAAATTGATGCAAATTTAAGTGGAAAAGAGAGTGATGCTATTGCTACAGTGTTAAAAGAGTTAGCTAAAAAGTATCAAATTTTTGCAATTTCTCATCAGCCACAATTAACTGCTAGTGCAGATCAACATTTCTTAGTGGATAAAGTTGATGGAAACTCTTTTGTAAAAGTATTAAATAAAGATGAAAGAGTTAATGAAATCTCCCGAATGATTAGTGGAGAAAATATTACAAGTGAAGCATACGAGTTTGCAAAAAACTTAGTGCTTTAGTATAAAACTATAGAAGATTCTATAGTTTTATAGGGCTACTTTTACATTAAATTCTTTAATCATATTTTCAACTAAGGTTTTCATTTTTTTATGATCTGCTGGATTACGTGTATTTTCCAACAGTGGTTTGAGATTTTTATGAAACTTTTTTAAGAAATTAAAAATATAGTGTGTTTTTCGATAAGGGTTATTTACATATGACCCTGAATCAATCATCTCAATTACTAATTCATTGTATCCTAGAAACGCCGCATAATTGATTGGTAAAACTCCAAATTTGTCTGGTAAGTTAATAAGTTTTTTGTTGTACGAGTATAGTAACCGAACAATTTTAATTTTATTCTGCCACATACAGTTGTGCATCATACTTCTACCCTTGTTATCAACGGCATTAATATCAGCACCCGCATTAAGTAGGATTTTAATTGTTTGTAAATCATTATCCAAAATTGCTTTGTGAAGGGTAATTCCCCCAAAGTCATCTCGTGAATTTACATCTGCACCTAAACTAATGATATTTCGTAACATTACAAGATAGTTTTTTTGATCAACAACCCGTCTAAAAGTGATGTTTTGCGACATGTAATAGTAAACAACATTATATCCCTCTTTGTTTTTGAGGTTGATATCCGCTCCATATTTAACAAGCAGTTTGACCAAGTCAAAATTCCCATGTTCCACTGGATCAAAAAGATAAGGATTCCCTTCAGAGTTCATTTGTGTTAAGTTAACTTCTCCATTAAGTAGAATCTCTTCTAGTACTGCCTTGTAGTTTTCATTTTCATTTATCTCTTGTCGAAATTTCATTTTGAGTTTTTTACCATTTCGTAAAAAAAGTTCTGTATCAAGAAGTTTTTCAATAATGGTTTTTCCATTCTCATCACTAATATTTGGTCGAGCTCCATAATCTAACAGTAACGAAACCACGTCAATGTTGCATTTCCCTTGAATGGCAGCAAAACCTAAGGCTGTCTCATTTCGATCATTAATATAGTTTGCATCCACTTCAAATTCTAAAAGTGTTTCAACGACTCTGAGGTGTTTTTGTTTAGTTGCTAACATTAAAGCATTGTCACCTGCATTGTTACATTTATTTGAATCAATATTCTCTTCAACAAGCCAAGGAATCATTTTAATGAGATTATTGACTCTCTCTTTGTCCTCTTTTGTTACTTCAGAAGGTATTTTTTCAATTTCTAAAATCTCTTCAATAAGCGCCATTAAAACCGTATTCCCCTCTTTATCCACATGATTAATATCAGCACCTTGCGAAATTGCAAAGGTAAAAGAGTCTGTGTTGAGTGCCCCGTTTTTAACTAAATAAAATAGAGGTGTTCTACCTTGATCATCGGCAGAGTTTAAGTCAAGCTTAGAAGAGAGATATTTAACAATCTCTGGATTTCCATAGGTATTTGGATAGAAAAATATTTTAGGGTCAACATTATTTTTTTGAAGTCGAATAACATCTTTAAAGATATCAATGATTTGACTATCAATAGCATCATAAACGAGTGTTTTTCCTGTTTCATCTTTACTATTTATATTAGATGTTTTATTTCGTAAAAGTACGTAAGCATCTTTGTGTTTATTTTTTACTGCTTCTTGTATAGGTAATCGCTCTTGATGATTTTTGATATCAGCATTGGCATTATAATTAAGTAGCGTTCTAACCGCTTGCACTGCACCAACTTTTGATGCGTACATTAAAGGGGTTTCCCCATTGGTATCAATTGTATTGATATTTGCATTGTTTTCAATGAGCCATTTGATGGCTTCAACTAGATTTTCTTCAGAAACGATATGCAAAAATGATCTGTTTTTATCATCTTTGTGGTTAATGTCCACATCTTTTAATATGGAGCTTGCTTTTGATTCTTTAAAGGTTTTATCTTTAAGGGCTTCTAAAAGTTCTTCGGGAGTATGTTTTTTGAAAAATTTACCGAGCATTTGTTCTACCTATGTGTTAATAATTAATACTAGAATATAATATCATAATATAAATTTTTGTCAACTAAAACCTTGTAAAATAATTATATTTTTGAGATAATTTTTTTTGGCTAAACTTAAGAAATTATCGAAGAAATCACAAGTTTAATTTTAGATAAATCTAAACTGCTCTTTTAAATTTAATAAAAAATAATTTTTTACTCTCCCCTTGATGCCTGATAGGATGGCATAAACATAGTTGAGTGTTATAAAGATATTTTTTTAAAGCTTAAAAAAGCCTATAAAAATGCTTTAATATTTAGAGTAAATCTGTTTCATACCATTATTTAGATATACTCGCGAATAAATAATTACTTAGGATAATAATGAATAAAGTAGAACTATTATCACCAGCAGGAAACTTAGAAAAGTTAAAGATTGCTTTTTCCTATGGGGCAGATGCCGTATATGGAGGAGTAAGTCACTTTAGTTTACGTATTCGAAGTGGAAAAGAGTTTACCTTTGAAACCTTCAAAGAAGGAATTGATTATGCCCATTCATTGGGTAAAAAAGTCTATGCAACTATTAACGGATTCCCTTTTAACTCTCAAATAGAGTTGTTGAAAAAACATATTCTTGATATGGCAGAGCTTGGACCTGATGCACTTATTGTTGCTTCTCCAGGAGTGGTAAAACTGTGTAGGGATTTAGTACCTCATATTCCAATTCATCTATCAACGCAAGCCAATGTTATGAACTATTTGGATGCGCAAGTCTTTTATGATATGGGCGTACGACGGATAATTGCAGCTCGCGAAATTAGTTTAAAAGATGTTATTGAAATTAAAAAACATTTACCTGATATGGAAATAGAGATTTTCGTACATGGTTCTATGTGTTTTGCCTACTCTGGGCGTTGTTTAGTGAGTGCTGTTCAAATGGGACGAGTTCCAAATCGTGGTAGTTGTGCAAATGATTGTCGTTTTGAGTATACACTGTATGCAGCAAATGAAGACCATAGTACTCTTTTTAGGTTAGAAGAAGAACCAGGTGTTGGTACTTATATTTTTAATGCAAAAGATATGAATTTAGCTTCTCACGTGGATGAGATTCTCTCTTCAGGAGCTGTAGACTCAGTTAAAATTGAAGGTCGTACAAAATCACCTTATTATGCAGCGGTTACAGCTCATGCATATCGTGATGCTATTGATGATTTTTATGCTAATAAATTTGATGCTACTAAATACCAAAGAGAACTTAATACAACAAAAAACAGAGGGTTTACCGATGCTTATTTAATTCATCGACCATTTGATAAAAGTGATGCACAAAATCATGATTACGCCTTATCAACGGGAAGTTATGAAGTGAGTGGTTTAGTGACTAGCGATGAAGAACATTTTATGTGTAAGTATAAAACCTATCCGAATGAAGATGTTGAAATCTTTGCACCTTTAAATGCACAAATCACAGAGTGTGAAAATGATATTGGAAAGATTTATCAAAAAGAAGATGGTAAATATTATGTCTCTTTTAAGAAAATATTGACCGAAGCAGGTAAAGAGTTAGAATCAGTACACAGTGGTAATACTAATAAAATAAAGTTACCTGGGAAACTGCCTTATTTAACTATGCTTAGAGTTGAAAATGAGGAAGAGGAAACGTACTGTAACTAATGGTTTTTTTTAGAGTTTCTGAAAATATCAATGTCAAAACAACAGATGGAACGGTTGTTAAGTATTTAAAACTGCGTAACCCTGCGCAGTTAATACATAGTTCTGTTTATATTACAACATATGATGAATTTGAACGTCTCAATGAGGTGCTTAATCGAGTAGGGGATGAGTATAAAACCCATGTTATTTTAGAAAAACGATTTAGATCATTAAAAAGTTTTCCAAAAGAGTTAGGAATCTCCAATGCTTTTGAGTACCGAAATATCAAAACCCATGAAGCACAATATCTAAAAGAGTATAACCACTACGAAAATCAAAATCCACGTTTTTATTTGAATGAGGAGTGGATAGATATTCACGAACAGCTTAAAGACTTTGATAAGGATGAGATTTCATTGGCAATTATTGGAAATGTGGGTGAGCACATAGGTGAAATGATAGCTAGTTTAACGGCAATTCACTTACTGCATGAGTTTTTATCCCATAGTTTTGAAAAAGTACGGTTAGATTTGTACATTGAGGCTTCTGAAAATAAATTTTATAGTAGGGATAAAGTGATACTTTCAACCCAAAAGTACATTAGCAATGTTTACCCGCTCTCTTTATCGTTACAAAAGTTGTGCGAGTATGATTTTTATATTGATAACTCTTCGGTAAGATATAGTCAGTTTTATAAAGAGCTCTCATATGTAGATGCCTATTTATATAAATTTGGATTGGACTATAAAAAAATCGCCGATAAAAACAAATATAATGATTTAGACATTACTAATTTTAAAATTAAAAATGATTTACAAAAAAAAATACGAGAGTTAAAAGAGCGTGGAGAAAAGATTATTCTTTTTCATCCATTTTCAGCAGATCCTCATCGCTCAATGCCAAAAGAGATTGCTCAAAAACTTTTGAAAAAACTTATTAAAAAAGCAGAGAACTACACGGTTGTAACACTGTTACCTATAGCAGACATCAAAGATGAACATTTTGTTAATCTTACACCTTATTCCAAAACCATACAGGATTTTATCTATATTGTTTCTCATATGAATAAAATTATTACTGTTGATACCTCTACTTATCATATTGCTGATGCATTTTTTATCCCAACAGTTGTTTTCTTTAATGATGATATCAGTCATAAACGAATTGCCTATTATCAACAGACAAAAGGGATTAATATTGTGGATGAAAGCAAAAATTTTTCTCGTTTTAAATTTGAAAATGATCCTTTGGTTTTATATAAATTTGATAGCTGGAAAAAGGTAAAAATTTCAAAGGTTATGAAAGTATTAGAAACAATTTGATATAATGCGAATTTTACATAAAATAAAAAGGATATTAAATGAGTTTTGTTTCTATTTTAATGGGAAGTAAATCAGATTATGAAATTATGAAGCATTGTGCTGATACATTTGAAAAATTTAATGTTAAGTACGAAATTGTTATCTCTTCAGCTCACCGAAGCCCTGAGAGAACTAAACAGTATATGAAAGATGCAGAAGAAAAAGGTTCTGTTGTATTTATTGCTGCTGCTGGAATGGCTGCACACCTTGCTGGTGCTGTTGCTGCTAGTACAACTAAACCTGTTATTGGAGTTCCAATGAAAGGTGGAGCTATGGATGGTATGGATGCAATGTTATCAACTGTTCAAATGCCTGCTGGAATGCCTGTTGGTACTGTTGCATTAGGACGAAGTGGTGCGGTTAATGCTGCATACTTAGCAATGCAAATTTTAGCAATTAGTGATAAAGAATTAGCGGTTAAATTAACTGAAGATCGAATCGTTCAAGCGAAAAAAGTTGAAACTGATTCAAAAGAGATTGAAGTTATTCTTTAATGAAGCCCGTTGCACTGTTTACCCTACCAAACTGTAAATGGTGCAACGAAGCTAAAGCTTATTTTAAACACAAAAAAATCAAATACAATCTCATCGATGTTTCGAAGAACAAGCAAGCCTTGAAAGATTGCCAAAAGCATGGTTGCAAGGGTGCTCCTGTTGTACTTATAGGAAATAGATGGATTTGCGGTTTTGATAAAAATAAAATTAATAAAGAATTAGGAATTAAATAGATGGTTACCTTTAGTCAGTTATTATTAAAATTACAACAATTTTGGGCAGAACAAGGATGTAATATTGTACAACCTTATGATATTCCAGCTGGTGCTGGGACATTTCATCCTGCAACACTTTTACGAAGTTTAGATTCACAACCTTGGTCAGTGGCGTATGTTGCACCAAGTAGAAGACCAACTGATGGAAGATATGGAGAAAACCCGAATAGACTAGGGTCATACTATCAATTCCAAGCATTAATCAAACCAAGTCCAGATAATATTCAAGATTTATATTTACAAAGTTTAGAGTACTTAGGATTAGACCTTTCAAAACATGATATCCGATTTGTTGAGGATAACTGGGAAT
The DNA here is from genome assembly GCA_001655195.1 of Arcobacter sp. EP1. Taxonomy (GTDB): domain Bacteria; phylum Campylobacterota; class Campylobacteria; order Campylobacterales; family Arcobacteraceae; genus Arcobacter_A. The sequence goes on along the minus strand of LPNY01000209.1, from coordinate 123,948 downwards.
CGCCAACGCTAGGAGCTTGGGGACTAGGATGGGAAGTTTGGCTTGATGGAATGGAAGTAACACAGTTTACTTATTTTCAGCAAGTAGGAGGACTTCCGTGTGATCCAGTTGCTGTTGAGATTACCTATGGAACAGAGCGATTAGCGATGTATCTACAAGGTGTTGATTCTGTATTTGATATTGTTTGGAATGAGAATGAACATGGTGTAACAACCTATAAAGATATTCACAAAGAGAGTGAGTTTCAATTTTCAAAATATAATTTTGAAGTTGCCAATACGAAGATGTTATTTGCTCATTTCGATGACGCATTTAATGAGTGTAAGAAGTGTTTAGAAGCAGAGCTTCCATTGCCAGCATATGATCAATGTATGATAGCTTCTCATGCCTTTAATACACTAGATGCTAGAAAAGCAATCTCTGTGACAGAACGTCAAAATTATATTTTAAAAGTTAGAGAGTTAGCACAAGGGTGTGCAGTGATGTATAAGAACCAAGAAGAAGAAAGACTTAAGCGTTTAGGATACTAATGAAAGTAGCAAATATATACAACTTCTTAAATGAAGTTTCACCTTTTGATTATCAAGAAAAATGGGATAACTCAGGACTTCTTGTTGGTAGTATGGAAGATGAGATAGAGCGTGTATATATTAGTATTGATTTAGATAAGCAATTACTTGAAAGCATGGAAGAGAATTCATTAGTAATCACTCACCATCCTTTAATTTTTTCACCATTACGAACAGTAAATTATGACTCTTATGCAACAAAACTTTTAAAGATGTTAATTCAAAAAAATTGTGTGTTGATTTCAATGCACACTAATATTGATAGAACACATTTAAATCGTTATGTGGCAAAAGATATTTTAGGGTTAGATATTATTGATAGTGAAGATTATGTTTGTTATGCTAATGTTGATTGTGATTTTGAATCATTTTCAAAAGATATTGCAAACAGGTTAAATTTGAATTATATTAAAACTGTGAAATGTAATGATAAGATAAAAAAAGTTGCTTTAGTTACTGGTGCTGGAATGTCAATGATTAGTGAAATCGATGCTGACTGTTTTTTAACAGGTGATATAAAATATCATGATGCTATGGAAGCAAAGGCAAGAGGAATTTCATTAATTGATGTACGACATTATGAAAGTGAACAACATTTTAGTCCCTTAGTTTTGGGATTGATTAAAGAATATTTGAAAAAAAATGAATTAAAAGCTATAATATCAGCTTCGAAAAATCCATTTGAGTACAATAGTCTGTAAGGAGAACCGGTTGAATAAATATTTAGAAGATTTAGTAAAACTATCTAAGTTCGATAGTCAAATTAGTGCATTTGAGCCACAAATTGAGAATGAAAAAGCAAAACTTGCTACGTTTATTGAAATAGCAGAAGAGATTAAGAACTCTATCAATACAACATATGCAGAAATTGATGATGTAAAGTCAAAAAGAACAAAAAACAATATCCATTTAGCGGAATTAAAAACTAAATTAGAAGATATTGCAAAGAAAAACTCTCAAGTTCAAACTGAAAAAGAGTTAAAAGCATTACAACTTGAAGAAGAGATTGCTAAAGAGCAAATTTCCTTTGCAAATGAAGAAATTATGAGATTAGATACAATTTCTGAAACAAAAGAAGAAGAACTTAAAGAGCTTCAAGAAAAGTTAACAGCAGAAGAGAATGAGATTAAAGATTTACAAGTTGCTGTAGATAATGCTATTGAAGATATTAATAAAAATAGAAATGTTGTTTATCAAAGTCGAAGTGAACTTTTAGAAAAATTTGATAATAAAATTTTAACATTCTATGAAAAAATTAGAAGATGGGCAAAAGACTCAGCCGTTGTACCTGTTAAGAAACAAGCATGTTATGGATGTTTTATGAAAATTAGTGATCAAACATTTGCTGAAGTAATTAAATCAGAAGAGATTATCAACTGTCCACACTGTGGAAGAATTCTTTACAAAGAAGAAGAGACTCAAGAAGAGGCATAATTTGAGCCTCTTTTCTCTTTTTTATACGCTACTAGCACTTGTTTTTTATGTGCTAGCACTTCCATTTATCGTTTATAAATCACGTACTAAGAAATATAAAGAAGCCTTACCTGCACGATTTTTTTTAAAAGAGAATAGCTCTTTTAAAAAAGAGGGTGTTTGGTTCCATTGTTGTTCTTTTGGTGAAACACGCGCAATAAAACCTCTTGTGGATGCTGTTGATGGCGTTGTAAATATTAGTATCACAACAAACACTGGTTTTGAAGAAGCAAAAAAACTCACTTCAAATGTAAGGTATCTTCCTTATGAATTGTTATTGCCTTTTTGGGTAAACAGACAAAAGTTACTTGTGGTTATGGAAGCTGAACTTTGGTACATGCTTTTTTTATGTGCTAAAAGAAAAGGTGCTAAAACACTGCTAATAAATGCTCGAATCTCTGATCGATCTTATAAATCGTATCAACGTTTTTCATGGCTTTATTCAAAAATTTTTCAAAATATTGATAAAGTTTTTGCACAAAGTCACCTAGATAAACAACGACTTGAAGAGTTAGGTGCAAAAAATGTTGAAGTAGTTGGAAATATTAAACTTTCTCAACTTCCAGTTGTCACAAAAGAGTATGAAAAACCTAATGCCTTTGTCGTAACGGCTGGAAGTACTCATGAGAATGAAGAACGTTTAATTTTAGATGCTTATAATGAATCTATTGAAAAACTTATAATTGTTCCACGGCACCCAGAACGTTTTGAAAAGGTACATAATTTACTTGAAGATTTTGCCAAGAAAAAGTCGTTGACGTACCATCGTTTTTCAGTAACTGAAAATTTAGATAGTCAAATCGTGTTAGTGGATAAGATGGGTGAATTGAATAATATTTATGCTGTTAGTGATGCAGTTATTTTAGGTGGAGCTTTTGAAAAAATTGGTGGGCATAACCCCGTTGAACCTGCTTTTTTTAATTGTACTTTGGTTTCAGGGGTTCACTACTTTAACCAAAAGCCACTTTTTGAGTGTGTTAATGAGTATACTATTGTCGAAAATAGTGATTTAAAAGATATAATGAAAAATATAAAAGAGTTAAAGAAATCGTCATTAAAAGAGATTGGCGATTTAACTCCTATAATAAAGGAAATAAATGGAATATGATAAAGCTTATAAGCTGTTAGCTAAACAAGAGAATATTTCTAATAGTAAAGCCAAAGAGTTGATTGACAAGGGTTTAGTTCGAGTTGGTGGGCGTAAAGTTAGTATTGCTCGAGGTGAAATCAAAACAAATACAAAATTTAATGTTAAAGATGTTGAACCAATACGTATGATATTTCAAGATGAGGATATTGTTGCGGTTGATAAACCTGCTTTTTTAACAGCAGATGAAATTTCAAGAAAATTCCCTGACTACTTTTTACTGAACCGTTTAGATAAAGAGACAAGTGGTGTGATGTTATTTGCTAAAAATGAAGCTTTTCAATCAAAAGCAATTAAAGAGTTTAAGCACAATAGAGTCTATAAAGAGTATGTTGCCGTTGTTGAAGGAAAGGTAATTGATGAAATTGAGATTGATAAACCAATTTTGACAACACGTGATAGAAAAGGAAGTGCTAGATCAAAAGTTGATTCAAAAAATGGTAAACCTGCAAAATCAACGATTTACCCTATGTTTGTAGAAGGGAATAAATCAAAAGTAAAAGTTATCATTGATACTGGACGTACCCATCAAATTAGAGTTCATTTAAACTCAGCTGGGTATCCAATTATTGGTGATAGTGTCTATGGAAAACCCTCTTCAAATGTTACTCGAGTACTGTTGCATTCAAAACGAACGAAGATATTTGATTACGATTTTGAATCTAAAGAGCCAAAAGAGTTCAGAGTATTTGGACTTAACTAAACTTTAAGCTACTTAAAAAATAAAAAAATGATAAATATCCCATTTTTTGGGCTTTTTGTCATTTTTGAAAAATTCTAATAAATTAAATTAAACTTAATTTTGACACTGTTTAAACTTAAATAAAGAATATTTTATGTACTATTGCGAACTTTATAAATATGGAGAGTGAAGTTTGTTTGATGTATTAACCGGTTCGATAAAAAATGCTGTCAATAAAATTAGATTTAAAGATGATGCCGCGTCATTAAAAAAAGCAACAACGGAATTAAAAAAATCACTGTTAAAAGCAGATGTTCATCATAAGACAACAAAAGAGCTTGTAACTGCTGTTGAACTAAGAACCAAAGAGTTAGGTATTGGGCAAGAGTCTTTTTTAAAGGCACTTCAAGAAGCTTTAACTGACATTTTAACTACAAACGGAAACCAAGGTTTCGTATTCTCTAACACTCCTCCTACAACAATTTTAATGACTGGACTTCAAGGGTCTGGTAAGACAACTACCACAGGTAAATTAGCAAGTTACTTGAAACTACGAAAGAAAAAAGTATTAATTGCCGCAGCGGATTTACAGCGTTTAGCAGCAGTTGAGCAACTTAAACAAATTTGTGAACAAATTGAAGTTGATTTATACTTTGATGATAATGAAGAAAATCCTGTAAAAATTGTACAAGGTGCAAAGAAAAAAGCAGCCGATGAGCATTATGATGTTTTATTAGTTGATACTGCAGGTCGATTAGCAATAGATGAAGAGTTGATGCAACAATTAGCAGATGTTAAAAAAGCGGTTAACCCTGATGAGATTTTTTATGTAGCCGATTCATTAACTGGGCACGATGCAACACGAACAGCAACTTCATTTAAAGAACAAATTGGAATTGATGGGGTATTACTTTCGAAATACGATGGTGATACTAAAGGTGGGGTTGCTATTTCTATTGCTCATCAAGTTGGTGTTCCTTTAAGATTTATTGGTCTTGGTGAAAAAATGCCAGACTTAGAAGTATTTATTCCAGATAGAATTGTATCTCGACTTATGGGTGCAGGGGATATTGAAGGACTTGCAGAAAAAACAGCAGCTGTAATAGATGAAAAAACTGCTAAAAATGTGGCTAAAAAGATTAAAAAAGGTGAGTTTAACTTTAATGACTTTTTAGATCAACTCTCAATGATGAGTAAGCTAGGTAGTATGAAGTCAATCTTAGGAATGATTCCCGGACTTAATCAAATGGCAGGACAAATCAAAGATATGGACTTTGAAAACTCTGATGAGATTAAGCGAATTAAGGCGATGATTGGTTCAATGACAGTTAAAGAGAGAGAAACTCCAACACTAATTAATCCAAGTAGAAAGAAAAGAATTGCAAAGGGATCAGGTTTAACAGAAGTTCAAGTTAATAAAATTTTGAAACAGTTTAAAAATGCTTCAAAAATGGCAAAAAAACTTTCAAGTAAGGGTGGCATGAAAGGACTTCAAAATATGATGTCTCAAATGCAAGGTGGCGGAATGCCTGGTGGAATGGGTGGGATGCCTAAACTACCTCGGTAAATAAATATTTCATAGTGTTGAGTTGTAAACTTTTCTAATGAATAAGTTTAGACCTCAATACTATCAAAACAAAATAATAAAAGGAAAAGAATATGACAGTAATTAGATTAACAAGAATGGGACGAAACAAGAAACCATTTTACAGAATCGTTGTAACAGACTCAAGAAAAAGAAGAGATTCAGGTTCAATTGAAACAATCGGATACTACAACCCAGTATCTGAGCCAAAAGTATTAAAACTTGATGAAGAGAGATATAACTATTGGTTAGGTGTTGGTGCTAAGCCATCTGAAAAAGTTGCTAAGTTAGCTGCTTCTAAATAATCAAACGATCTACCATGATTACAGATTTCATAGAAAGCTATGCAAAATTAATTGTAAGTCATCCAGATGATGTTACTGTATCAAAAGAATCAATTGATGAAACTTTTGCAGAGATTACCATCAAAGCAAATAGCGAAGATATTGGTAAGTTAATTGGGAAAAATGGTAATATGATTAATGCTTTAAAAACTATGGCAAATGGTTGTAAGGCAAAAGACGGTGTATCGTATAAGATACAAGTTGTAGCAAATTAAAGTCTTTTTATGAATAATGTATATGTAGCAAAGCTTGGGAAAACTGTTGGTCTTAAGGGGCATGTTAAACTCTTTATTGAGTCTGACTTCCCTGGGCAGTTTAAAAAAGGTGCTACATTTACAACAAATAAAAAAGAAACACTTACAATAGCAGAATTTAATGCTTCAAGAGGAACTGTTCTTTTTGAATCTATTAATGATGTAGACTCTGCTAAAAAGTTAACGAATGTTCAACTTTTTACTTCCTATGAACAGACAAAAGAGGATTGCCAATTAGAAGAAAATCAATATTTTTGGTTTGATATTATTGGTTGCAGTATAAAAGATGACGATACCATTTTAGGTGAAGTTGTTGAAATCCATCGCTACCCAGTTGACGATTACTTAGAAATCAAAACTTCTCAAGAACTTGTAAAAAAAGATTTGCCAAAAACTTTTTTGATTCCTTATATTGATGAATATGTTATTAGTGTGGATGTTGAGGAAAAAGTGGTTACCACACAAGGTGCCTTTGATATTTTAGAGAACTCATAACTTCTAATACGACTACTTTATTGTAAAATATTAAAAAGAATTATCTACATATTTTAATGAAGCAAAAGGTGCGTTAGTAATTACACCTTTTATCAAATTCTTCTTGAGTAAAATCAAGTGCTTCCGGATTTTCATCTATTAGATTTTCTTTAAATTTACTTAGAACCATATCTCGTTGATCATCTTCAAATGGTCCCACAAAAATTTCAATTCGATTTTCTTCATTACGACAGAGTTGAACCTTATCATTTAAAGTAAGAATTTTGTCTAAGTCAGCTTTGAAAATATCCGTTTTATTAGTATTTATGACAATAAATTTAACAAACATTTTTTCTGTTACAGGCTCTTCTTCTACCATTTCATCGCTGGTTGTAATTTCAATAGTTTTAGGCTCTTCTGTTATCTCTTCAGTTACAGGCTCAGCTATGACTTCTTCTTTTTCTTCAATGATAGGCTCTTCAACAATCTCTTCTTTTTCTTCAACTATAGGTTGAGCTACTTCTTTGACCACTTCAACTTTTTCTTCAGCTTCAGGCTCAGTTGTTGGCATTTCCATTTCAACTTTTTGTTCGGCCTCTTTTATAATTGCTTCTTCACGTTTTTGTGCAAGAAGTTGTTCTTCATATTTTTTAGCTTCAATTGCCTTAATTTTTTCAATTTTTGCTTCTCTTTCCCTCTCAAGTTGCTCTTTTGCCTCTTGGTAAAGCTTCTCTTTTTCAATTGTTTTATCAATCTCTTTTTGTTCACTCTCTAAAATTTCATATTTAGTAAGCATATTGAGCTTTTTGTTAAGACGATCTACATTAATATCTTTATCATTGATTGAAGGTTTTTGTTTTTTTTCAACAACGACTTCTTTTTTAGGCATTACCTCTTTTTCTTGTGGTTTTGGCTCTTCTGGGTCAAAGAAACCAATTAAATAAAGAATGAGTCCAATGATAATGACAACAACTAAACCAACTACAACTCCAATAAGTATTTTTTGAAGCTTAGACTGTTTTTTCTGAATAGCGTACTCTTTTTCATCTTGCACATCAGCTTCATTAACAAATTCATTTTCACTGTTTGAATCTTCTGTTTGTAAATCATTTGTTTCAGATAATGGAACTTCTTCAAAACCTTCTGTTAGGGAATCATTAGAATTGTTATTTTCTGTGCTCTCTTCTAACTCTGATAATAAATCATCCAGTTCGTTAGCATTGTCATTGGAATTATCACTCTCTGGTTCTAATGCTATATCTTCAAGTAACTCATCTAGGTTTTTGTCGTCTTGGTTTTCTGCCATTGTTTACTCTTTATTGTTATTTCTTTTTTCGCGCTGTTTTTGAAGTATTTTCTCTTTATTCTCTTCATAGTAACGCTTACGGTACTCTCTTAGCTCTTCTTTTTTCTTCTCTCTATAATCTTTATCATACTCTAAACGTTTATTTCTATTTTGTTGGTAATACTCTTGTTTTTGCTTTTTATAATCATTGATTTTAGCAATAATTTTATCTTTTCGACTATCTACATGCTCTTTTTGCTGTTTAATAATCTCTTTAATCTTAAGGTCAAAGTTATCCCCACTTAACTCTTTTTCATAATCATATTCTTTATGTTCAGGCTTCTTTTTTGCCTGCTTTGCTAATTTATTTTTAAGATAATATTCTCTTTTCTTTTTTTTGTGGGAAGAGAAATTTTCTTCTCGAATTCTTTTTAATTCTTCTAAATCCATTTAAAACCTGATTATATTATTATGTTTTTAACCTATTAACTATTTGTAACATTGAATCTGTTGTTGTAATTGCTTTTGAATTAGCTTCATATCCCCGTTGTGCAGTAATTAAATCAACCATTTCATTTACAAGTTGAACATTTGAAAGTTCAATCATCCCTTGTCGTAAACTACCAAATTGGTTTGTTCCTGGATTTGCTGTATTTCCTGCCCCTGAAGCTTCACTCTCTTGGTAAAGAGTTCCTCCTAATGGTGTAAGTCCAGCAGGATTGGTAAAGTCTGTAATTGTGATTTGTCCTAATTGTACTGTTGCTCCTGTTGTTGGATTCTTTGCGGTTACTAATCCCGTCTCACTAATAACAACATCAGTAACATTTACAGGAATTGTAATCGCTGGGTCAAGTTCATAACCACTTCCATTAACTAAAGCACCATCTGCATTTAATTTAAAAGCGCCATTTTTTGTGTAGGCACTCTCTCCATTTGGCAGGGTAATTGTAAAAAAACCGTCACCTTCTATGGCGATATCATAAGTGTTTCCTGTCTCTTTTAAATCACCTTGTAGAAAACTTCTCTGTACACCTGAAATACGAACTCCAAGTCCAACATCAATACCAGTTGGATTTCGTGTAGAATCAGAGGTTGCCCCTGCTGTGAAATTAAGTGACTCATACATTAAATCATGGAACTCTGCACGACCTTTTTTGTATCCTGCGGTATTAACATTTGAGATGTTATTTGAGATGACATCTAGGTTATGTTGTTGTGCATTCATACCTGTTGCAGCACTATAAAGCCCTCTAATCATGGCAGTCCTTTTATACTATATCTAGCGATTATAATTAAAGAACTTTTAAAATTAGATAAAATTTCCCAATTTAAGCGCAGATAAATGTGTGAAAAAATTATATTAAGAAAAAAATAAGAAAAGTTAAAAATGTTTTTATTCTAATTCTTTTTGAGTATAAGTGTAAATTTAAAACAAATTAAATATAATGTAGTAAAATTTTACAATTTGATAAAAGGTTGAATATGAGAATATTAATTGTTGATGATAGCTCAACTATGAGAAGAATTATTGGAAATGTTGTTATGCAGCTAGGATTTTCTAAAGAAGACTTTGATGAAGCAGAAGATGGTATCAAAGCATGGAAATTATTAGGTGAAAGTCAATACGATATTATCTTAACAGATTGGAATATGCCAAATATGAATGGTTTAGATTTAGTTAAAAAGGTTAGATCTGAAGGAAATCATATGAAGACCCCAATTATTATGATTACTACTGAAGGTGGTAAGGGTGAAGTAATTACTGCACTTAAAGCAGGTGTTAACAACTACATTGTTAAGCCATTTAATGCAGAAATCTTAAAAGAAAAACTTGATGGTGTGTTAAAAGCATAACCACATTAGATAATAAAGGTTGACATAATGAGTATGAGTCAAGAAGAAATAGAATCACTAATGAATGGGTTAGATATTGCAGAGGATAGTGCTTCAGAAGTGGCATCTGAGGGAGATGCTCTTGAAGATACAATAGTTGCTGAACCAGCACCTGTAGAAGAAGTGATTTCTGAAGAACCAGCACCTGTTGAAGAACCTGCCTCTCCTGAGCCTGTATCAAATGATGAAGTAGATGAATTATTAGCAAGTATAGAAGATAATGCCCCTGAACCCGATGCTTCTGAAGGTTCAATAGATGATTTAATTAATAATTTAGAAAAAGAAGTAGAGAGTTCAACTGAACAGGCTGACAGCTCTGACTCAGCTGTTTCAACGGATGATATTGATGAACTTCTTGCATCTATTGATAATGTAGAAGAATCATCATCAGTATCAGATGTTGATTCAAGTGATATTGATGAACTACTCTCTAGTATAGATGGAGTAGAAGAGGAAAAGCCTGCTGAAGTTGCTCCAAGTGCACCAGAAGTTGAGTCAAATGCAAGATATGATGTTGAAGATCAAATACAAAAAGGTGTTTTCCCCTTGCCTGCAGATCAAGAATCTAAAGTAGTAAGTCAATTAAGTGCAGTAGCTAATGATTCTGAAGAGAAAGCAAGTAAAATATTTGATGTTTTAAGTTATATTCTTGATGAAAATAGTGCAATTGATGGAAGTGTTAAAAAACTTGAAGAGTTTATGGAAGCTCAAGAAAATGTACTTCAAACATTAAATGCAAAGTTCCCAAATGTGGATGTTTTTTCTACAAACTTAGAGTTACTTAATAGTCTTAAAGATGAACCTAAAGCTATTAGGGATAGACTGAATAACGAAAACAATGAACTGTTTAGTGCAATGGAATTGATGCAATATCATGATATTAACCGACAAAAAATTGAACGAGTAATGTCCGTAATCCGAAAATTAACAATTTACCTAAACAATATTTTTGAAGATGATAATTCTCATGAAGAGATTGTAGTAGCAAAACATATTGCAGGTGATTCAACAAATGATTTAGTAGGTGATGAAGATTTAGATGCATTAATTGCAGAGTTTGGAAACTAAGGATAAATCATGAACCAAGGAACATACCCTCTCGCAGCCGCAATGATCAATCAACTGAATCGTGTTGATACCATTGCCAATAATTTAGCTAATACAAATACAAATGGATTTAAGCAAGAGGGTTTGTCTGAAGGGACATTCAATCACTATCTAGAACGATCTGCCAAAGAAGGTTTTAACCCAACGGCTATAAATACTGTGACCAATAATATTCCAAAATTGGACGATAAGTATATTTCCAGTGAAAAAGGTGCTATGGTATTAACAGGAAATGAATTAGACTTCGCTTTAAAAACAAAAGATAGCTTTTTTAAAGTACAAGTTGAAAATGGTGATATCCAATACACACGAGATGGTGCTTTTAAAAGCTTAAATGGTATGTTAGTTGACTCAAGAGGAAACAACATTTTAGGGTCAGATAATGAGCCTATTGCTATTGAAGATAATTTTGCAGAACTTATTGGTGTTGTAAAAATTGATTATGAGAATTTAGAGAAAGTTGGAAGTAACAACTATAAAGTAAAAGATATATTTGGTATCGAGTTTATTGAAGGAAATCAAGACCATGTGGTTCAAGGTTCTGTAGAAAAATCAAATGTTAATGGTGTCGCTACAATGGTTGCCCTGATTGATGCTCACAGACGTTTTGAACAAGCACAAAAGGCAGTAACATCTATTGATACTGTTAATAGAAGTGCCATTGAAAAAGTTGGAAGTGCAAGGTAATTTAAATGAAAGCAAGTTCCGTAACAGATACATTATTTAAAGAGTTGAGTTTTAGAGGTGAACGTCAAAAAATCATTGCTAGTAACATTGCTAATATTAATACCCCCAACTATAAAACAAAAGAGTTAGTATTTGAGCAAGAACTTCAAAAAGCAAGTAATAAAAATGATTTACAACTTTACACAACACACAAGAGTCATATAACAGAAGGGAAAAGTGCCATAAATTCTACTGACCCTCAGCTTATTGCTGTACAAGGATTAGAAGAACAAAATGATGGAAACAATGTAAACTTAGACCAACAAATGAGTAATATGAATCAGAACTTAACAATGATAGATGCTTTAAGTCAAGCCGTAAAAAAAGATTCAAGACTATTTCGATCAGTCATCGAGTCATCAGCAAAAAATTAATTAGGATAAATAGTATATGGATCAACTTTTTAAGTTTGTTAATAATCTTAACTCTGCACAACGAGCGGTAATCATTGGAGGGTTTTCACTTCTTTTTGTGTTATTAGTTGGATTATTAGTTTACTCAAATATTAAAGCACAAGATAAAAAATTAAATTATACTATTGCTTCAAACTTAACAAAAAATCAAGTGATGTCAGCTTCAAATGAACTAGAGGCCTCAGGCATTGAATTTGCAGTTATTGGTAGTGGGAACTCTTTAACACTAAAAACATCAAAAGAGTTTATAAATATCGCAAAAATCAAGTTAGTTACTAGTGAGGCATCAACGAGTAAACATGTAGGTTGGGAAATATTTGAAAAGTCATCTTTAGGAACAACTAACTTTGAAAATAAAGTAAAATATTTAAGAGCATTAGAAGGGGAACTTTCTCGTTCTTTAGAGTCATTATCAGGAATTTTAAACGCAAGTGTTAAAATAGCAATACCTAAAGAGACAATTTTTACAGAACGAAAAGTAGCTGTTAGTGCATCAGCTGTATTAACAGTAAAACCTGGCGTTTTTTTAACCCAAAAACAAATTGATGGAATAAAAAATTTTATAGCCTCTGCGGTTTCTGATTTAAGAGTTGAAAATATTAAATTGATTGATCAAGATGGTGCTATGCTACAACAATCACGTGATGAAATTGAAAATCAACAAAGTGTTACCCAAAATAAATATAAAAAACAGATGGAAAAAGAGTTTGTTTCGAAGATTGTTGCACTACTTGAGCCAATTGTAGGTAAAGATAGAGTAGTTGCTCGTGTCTCTATGGAGTTAAATTTTTCAAAAAAACACATACAAGAAGAGATTTTTGACCCTGAAGGAACTATTCGAAGTCAGCAGACAACTGAAAGTACATCTAACTCAACGGGTGGAAGTAGTGGATCTGGTGGAGTTGCAGGAGTTGAGAGTAATATTGAAACTCCAGAAAATGAGTCTGGCTCTAATGCATCACAATCTTCAAATGAGAGTGCAAAAAACATAGTAAACTATGAAATCTCTAAAAAAGTGATTGACCATAAAGATAATAATTATGCAACTATTCGAAGAATAACCGCGGCAGTAACAGTTGATTCTTCATTTTTAGAAGATGCACAGAATAAAGAAGAACAAATAGCTTCTATTACTGCACTTGTTGAAGACACTGTTGGATATGATGTTAAACGTGGCGATAAAATCACCGTTAAAGAGTTTAAATTTGTAGGTTTTCAAAAACTGCAAACAACTCCAAGTCAACCACAGTTAGATGAAAATGGTGAACCAGTAGTTATGGATAGTGTTAATGATTCTGTTGATACCTTAAGTATGGTTCGATCGATTCTTAGAGATTTCTCAGAGTATTTTCAGTACTTAGTTGCAGCGATTTTACTTTTTATATTTTATAAGAAATTTATTGTAAATCATGAAGTTGTTGTTCTAGGTGATGGTAGTACGATTAATAAAGATGGTAAAAAAGTTTTAGAAGATGGTACTATTGTTGATTTAGATGAAAACTTTGAGCATGAATTTGATGTGAATAGCGCCAAGGGTCGACTTAAAGCAAAAATCAAAAGTCAAATCATGAATAATATTGATGGCTTGGATGAAGAGAGTGCGGCAAAATATGAGATTCTAATTGAAGAATTAGATAAAGAGATTAATGATAACCCAGAAGAGATGGCAAGAATGATTGAACTTCTCTTAGCTGAGGGTAACACGAAATTTAAGGGTAGGTAGAGATAATGGCAGACGTAGACAATGATGCTCTAAGGGGTATGGGAATGTTGGAAAAAGTAGCTACTTTTTGTGTTCTCATTGGAGAAGAAGCTACTGTAAAGATTTTTCAACATTTACCTAAGCATATTGTTGAACAAATTTCAACTGCAATTACTCAAATAACGTCAATTGATAAAGATACCTCATTGGCTGTATTAGATGAGTTTCATCTCTATACTCGCTCAAAAGGTTTTATTAGTTCTGGGGGATTTGATTACGCAAGAGACATTTTATATAAATCTTTGGGAAAAGGTGAAGCAGATGATGTTTTAGCAAAACTCTCTCGTATGAAGTTAGCAGCTCAATCGTTTTCTTATCTTGATGCAATTAATCCAAAGCAACTATCAGACTTTATTAAAGATGAGTCTCCTCAAACTATAGCTGTTATTTTATCTCATATGGAAGCACCAGGTGCTGCTGATGTATTAGAACAATTAGATGAAGATGTTAAAGTAAAAGTAACTATGCAAATGGCAACTATTAAAGATGTCTCCCCTGATGTTGTACGTACTATATCAGTGGTACTTGAAAAGAAGCTAGAGTCACTACTGTCATCTATTGTAGATGTTGGTGGAGTTAAAGTTGTTGCGGATATGTTAAATAGATTGGGACCAAAATCTCAGGATATTCTTAAAAATATTAATGGTGTTGATACTACGCTTGCAACTAAGATTAAAGAGAATATGTTTGTTTTCGAGGATTTATTAAATCTTGAAAGTGAATATGTAATGAAAATTTTACAAAATGTTGAAACAGCTGATGTTGCAGTTGCCATGAAAAACTCAACGGAAGAGGATTTAGAAAAAATTACTGGAGCAATGTCTTCTCGAGCAAGTGATCGGTTTAAAGAAGAGTATGAGATGCTTAATAAAGTTAAAATAAAAGATATTGAAGCTGCTCAAAGAAAAATGCTTGATGTTGCCCAAAAACTCATTGAAGAGGGTGTAATTGATAGAGATATGGATGAATCATAATGCAAAAAAATAATGTCTACTCAAATGCTAAAGTAATTAAATCAGATGATAATACTCAAAATTATGAGTTAGGTACATTTATTAATAACAGTGCTCCTAATCAAAATCAACAAATGCAACAAGTTGCTACTTTAGATGAGAGAGAGATCAATGGAAACAGCGATCCCTTGTTAATTGAAGTTAGAAATTTAGCACAAGCTGTGTCAAACATACAATCACAAGTTACTAATATTGAAAATGATGGTATAACAGGGCGTGATATTGATAAACAAGTTGTTGAGGCTATTAAAGATTTAAAACATTATGCCTCTTTTTTTGAACAAGCAACATTTCAAATGGAGTCAAAGATTCTAAAAACTTCTATGAATATTGCCCAAAAAATTATAGGTATTGAAATTTCAGCAAACTCTGCTCAAATTGCAAAAGAGACAATAACTACAATATTAGCAAAAATCAAAACAGCTTCAAAGGTTAAAATACATTTAAATCCTAAAGACTATCAAATTCTAAAAGATGATTTAAATCTTGAGCCTTTTATTGATCTGATGGAAGATTCAAATGTTACAGCAGGTGGTGTTGTCATCGCAAGTGACCTTGGAAACTTTGATGGAAATGTAGAAGCAAAAGTCTCTTCAATGCTTGAATCACTTGATTCTGTTTTATAATCATACAATTCTTAAAATTAGATAAGCCAAAAACCTGAATTCTTAAATTTACCTCAAATAGGCAATTTGCCTCTAAACATGCCTTATGCTTTATGTTATAATCTAATAATTTAAAAGAAAAGAAACGTTATGGAAATAAGTGATAGAGATTATGATTTATTAGTCGACACTGAAATTGTAGTTGATGTGATGTTAGGTAGTGCTAATATTACAGTCAAAGAGTTTTTAGATTTAGGAGAGGGCGATATCCTCTCACTGGATAAAGCTGCAGGTTCAGGTGGAGATATATATGTAAACCAAAGAATTGTTGGGACAGGCGATATTATCGTAATGGATGAACGATTAGCAGTTCGTGTTCAAGATGCTATGGATTCAGACAATGTTGTTCGATATTTCTTTGAAGAGAGATTATAGGAGTAAGTTATGGCAGAAGTACAAGTAAATTCAAAAACAGGTATAGATGGAAATTCATATACAGCGGCAATCAGTAATGATAAATTAGATAATGATGATTTCTTAAAGTTGATGCTGGAAGAGTTGAAAATGCAAGATCCAACAAAACCTATGGATTCGCAAAGAATGTTAGATTCTCAAATGCAAATGTCAAATATTGAGACCAACCTTTCCTTAGTGAAATCGATGGAAGCTTTAACAACATCTTACTCTCAATCAGCCCTTTCAAATGCTGCAAATGTGATTGGAAAAAATATTGAAGATGGAAACATTAATCAACAAGGAATCAACAAAGCTTATACTGTTCGTTCTGTCATCAATGAAAATGGGACCGTGACAGTTAAAGGACAAGAAATTCTTTATTTAGAACAACAGTTAAAAGATGCCGATGATAAGCTTGTTAATTATAATGTAGCAGGTGAAATTCTAGATGAAAATGGTAATCCAACTGGAAAAAAAGTAACGTTAACAAATCCAGGACAAATTGCTTTAAGTGAAGGAAAACCAATTATTTTAGATGAAAATAACGACCCAATAGCAGATTCAGGGTATTTATTAGCAGGTGGTTCTATGCCTGTTTATTCGGATCAATTAAGTGATATTCCTTTTTCAAATATTACGAAGATATTCTAAGGAGCTAACATGATTAGTGGATTATGGAACGGAATCTCTGGTATTAATTCAAACCAGAAAGGCTTAACTGTTCAGTCAAATAATATCTCAAATGTTAATACGGTTGGACATAAAAGTGATCAGATCTCTTTTCAAGATATGATGTATCAATCAAGTTTTGGAAAAGGTGCGTCAACACAAATTGTGCAAAAAGATTTTGATCAAGGAAATCTTAAAATGACAGGCAATGCCTACGATTTTGCAATTGACGGAAAAGGATTTTTTATTGTTCAAGATCCTGCAAATCCAACTGAAACTCTTTATTCCCGTGCAGGAAATTTTAGAATGGGTACCAATGGTGAACTTGTAATGGCAAATGGTATGTATGTACAAGGGATTGCTACTACTGCACCTACAGCTATTTCAACAGATACAACAAAAACGATGTTTGATAATAACTTTAAAGAGTTTTTAGCTTCTCAAACCATTACAACTGATGCTGGAGTAACTTCAATTAATGCAAAAGCAACCAATTATACAGAAACGGCAGTTGCCTCAGGGGTAAGTGGTTCTGGATTGAAATCAGCGTCGGATTTAATTTCTGATGTGGAAGCATTAAAAATTGATTATCGTAATAAACTATCTCTTTATGCTTCAGATCCAACAGCAACATCAACGGCATCTACATCACAAGTAACACAATTAGGTTTCTCAAGTTATTTAACAGACCTAACAGATAGCAACGATGTTTTAGAGGTAACGATAAATGACCAATCAATTCGCCAATATTTTGATACTGATGTTCAAACAACAATGAATAAGCTTGCTGATCAAATTTCTAGTATGCAAGGTGTTGTTGGAACAGCAGATACTTCTGGAATGATCACAATTAGTGCATTAATTCCAGGACAAGAGTTAAAAATCACCAATGCTAAACTAAATAGCAATGCTCCTACACAAGTCAATACATCAACTGCAAGTGTTGGTGCTGGAATGGCAATGGTGGAAAGTTCAAGAGATGCTCTTAAAACAGCAGTAGAAGCTGCAGGAGCAGAGTTTATGGACTTAACAAATGTGATTGACTTATCAACTCAAGCTAGTCTGACAACATCAAATATCCAACTTAAACTTGATAGCGCAGGACTGTCGTCTGAAGGGTTTGGGGATTTTGAATCAAATAATGGTGTTTTATATATGAAACAAGGAGAAAATAAATATGCTATGGGTAAAATTTCTACAGCAATATTTAATAACCTTGAAGGTTTAGAAGCTAATGGAAGTAATACCTATAAAGCAAATGAAGAATCTGGAGTTGCTGTATTTGCTGGAAATTTAAATAAAATTGAAGGTACAGCACTGGAACTAAGTAATTCTGATTTGAGTATTGGATTGACTGATTTAATGGTTTATCAACGGGCATTTGAAGCTAGTGCAAAATCAATTACTGCTTCAGACTCATTTTTAAACATTGCAATACAGCTAAAAAAATAGCTGTTGCAATGTTTACATAGGTGTTTTTATCTCAGTACTTTTTTAGTATTGATATATGAACATTAAGTTTATAAGATTATTCATAAAGGATAAGTTATGATTGGAGCATTATGGACAGGGATTTCAGGTCTTGCAGGTCAACAAACCGCACTGGACAATGAGTCTCATAATATCGCAAACGTAAATACTATTGGTTATAAAGCATCACGGATCTCATTTGCAGATCAACTTTATCAAGATAAAATTGGTAAGGGAACGAAAGTTTTAGATGCAGAAAAGCTTTTTGTTCAAGGTAACTTAAAACTTACAGGAGTTGCATATGATATGGCAATTTCAGGAGATGGATTTTTCTCTGTAAAAAATGAGAGAGCCAGTGGTACTGCTGAAACATTCTTTACTCGTGCAGGGAACTTTAGAATGGGGGATGATGGAACGCTACAAGATGCTGCAGGAAACAAAGTGCAAGGTTGGGGTATGTCTACAATTGACCCTAGCGAAGATGTATTAAGTACAAACCCAAATATTAATGTTTTTACAACTGATTATACAAAATTAGTTGCATCAAAAGTTGTAAGTCATTCAAGTTATGTTGAAACAATTACTGCAAAAACAACAGATTATGCAACTAGTGCAGGGGCTGATACGTCACTTATTTATGACGGTGCGGGGATGAAATCAAAATCTGCAAAAATTGCTGATGTTGAAGAACTTGTTTCAAATTACAGTACATGGTTACAAAAGTATCAAGATGAACCAGAGGGAACTTCTGCTTCCTCTACGGCACAAATTTCACAAATTAAATTTGAAGGAACTGATCTTAAAAAAGAGGGTGATCAAATTTATGTATACATCAACGGTAATAAATATACACAATCATTTGTATCAGTTGTTGCCTCAACAGATGCTGATGGTGATGGTAACTTACCTTCATCTTCAACTGCAGAACAGACAGAAGATAACTTAGCGGCAAGTAAGATTGCTACATATAAAGCCTTAGCAAACCAATTGTCTGAGATTCCAGGAATTGTTGCTCATACGGTAACTGATGAAGGAGGTTCTGGATCTTCTGATGGCACCTTTGAAGCAAGTGACTCATTTACTGAAGTAACAGGTGATGCTTCAGGGGCTACATTAAATGCACTTTCAGGAATGATTCAAATTAAAAGTTTAATTCCAGGAGAATCATTTACTGTAACTGAAGTTGCAGAAGTTTCTGGAACAGTAACTGTTCAAGGACAAATTAATACAACGGCAAGTGCTACCACTGCAGTTAAAGGAAGTGGTTTAGGTGCATTACAAAGTTCAAGAGATGCACTTTCTATGGCAGTAACAGGTAACCAAAGAGATGTGTTTACAACGACTGATTTAGATTTAGGAAACGCTACTTCTGGAACATTAGGTGGAGAAGCATATACTGCAGCATTTACAATTTATGATAAAGATACAAAACAAAATGTAGATATTGGACCTATTACTTTAGATGGAATGGATACTGTTGATGAGATTATTGCTGGATTAAAAGCTGGTGGTGCCCCAACTCCAAATACAACTCAAGCACAACTATTTAATAATTACTTTAAAGCAGAAAATTTGAATGGTCATTTAGTTATAGGTACTAATGATGCTAACTATGATGTTGAGTTTAATACAACATTAACCGCAACAAATAAAGCATTTTCTGGAACAACAGGAACAAACTCTTCTTCTGAAAATACATTGACTTTTGACCATGCATCATTTCAGCCAACTCCAGATGGTTCAACTAAATCATACTCATTCTATTATAATGATAACTCGGGTAATACTGGAACTGTAACAGTTCCTGGTAACCCAGCAAATTTAACTGCTTTAGCAACGGCAATTAGTTTAAGTACAGGTATTACTGCATCCGTTGATAGTAATGGTGATTTAGTTATTACAAATGATACAGCAAGTGCTGCATTAGACTTTCAATTAAAAGAATTTGCAACCAGTGAAATCATTGAAAAAAATGCTGATCACTCTGGACGAAAAGGTGCAGGTGCTGAGTTTATTGAACTTGTAAATAAAATTGATCAAGTGGCATCTCAAGGAAGTCTTCAACTACGATTAGACACTTTAGGTATTTCAGATAGTGCTTTTGGAGAGTTTAGTGTTAGTAACAGTGGACTTATTACCATGAAACAAGATGGTGCTGAGTTTGCTATTGGACAAGTTTCTATTGCCTTATTTAATAATACTAGAGGATTAAATCCTTATGGTGATAACTTAATGGCGAAAACAACAAGTTCCGGTGAACCAATTTATAATACTAACAATGAAAGAACAGCGAATATTGAAGGAAGTACGTTAGAGCTTTCGACAGCTGATTTATCTGAGAGTTTAGTTAACCTAATGGTATTCCAAAGAGCCTTTGAAGCAAATGCTAAATCAATTACAACGTCGGATCAATTATTAAATACATTGATTAATTTAAAACGATAATGAGTATAATAGTAAATAGTGGAATTTTTCCACTATTTACTAAAAACTACAATATAGGATAACCATTGGAGAATTTTTTACTCTTAATCATAGCAGGAGTGTTACTTCTATACTTTTTCTCAAGTACAAATGTTTATAAATCACTTTACAAAAAAGTAAACGAAGAAAAAAATATTTTACAAGAAGAACTGAGTAACTATGATGAATTACTAAAACGGTATGAAAAACAGATCAAAGCTCATGGGGCAACATTAAAAACTAACCAAGACAACTTACATGTAGCACGTAATGATTTACAAGCTGCAAAATTAGAGAACACTGAATTAAAACATAAAATTGACATCTTGGAAAAACGTACTGAAGAGTTGTATGCACAAGTTAATACGATGGTGTAGGAGAGAGATATTAAAGCGATAAAACATAGTTGTTATCTAATACTATTTGTTATACTATTTGGTAACCACTTTAACAAACTTTATGCCATAACTCCTTCTCAAATGGAATCAGAACCAGAAATTCTTTTTAAATTTGATAAGTTAAAGAAAAATCAAAGTAACCTTGCTTTGCAAGTAGAGTTTAATAAGGCAGTTTTGCTTTTAGAAAAAGGGCAATATGCCTTGGCCATTGAGATATTAAAAAGTACTGCTCGTATTATGAAAATTCCCTCTTTTTTAAATATTGGAATTGCCTATTATAAATTAGATCTTATGTATAATGCACGTGTTTATTTGAACAGAATCTATGAGTATGAAGAAGCTGCACATACTAATACATATTCTTATATGAGTGCCTGTTATTATCTTTACCAAATCACTAAAAATAAAAAATATCTTGAAAAAATCATTGATATTGCTGCTAAACATAAAAAACTATCAGAACATTCTAAGCGGCTTATCGCAGATACTTTGATTGTATTAAAACAGTACCGTCAAGCACTCAAAGTTTTGGATTCTATGGATTTCCCTTTGGATTTGAAAAAAGCATTGATTTATTTAAAACTTAGAGATTATCAACAAGCAGAAGTCTATTTAGAAAAGGCCTATGAAACAACAATTAATCCCAATAAGCTAGATCAAATTCATTGGTTTATGGTTTATCGTGATTTAAAAGCGAATCAAATAGATAAACTTTTAGATCATCTTGATATCATTAATGCTAAGAAGAACAATTTTAATGCAAATCAAGAGTTACCACTTAAAATATTTTTTAATAAACATAAGTATACTGCAAAAGAATATATCCGTTTTGTAACACGTTTTAATCATGATAGAAAAATTGATTACCTCTTCTATTTTGCTCCTTATGTTTTCTCTGATAATGAAGAGATAATTTATGACATTGCAAAAGGATTTATCTTTCAAGAAGAACAAAGTATTGAGTCTTTAGAAGAGATGGTTGAATACAATGCCAATTTTTTACGGTTTATTAAAAAGGACCCAATTATAAGGGTTAAAGAGTTGGAAAAACTTCTTTTAAAGGATACCAAGTCTTATATTTACTATAATATTGCTATCTGTTTTGCCCAAATTAATGATTACCACAATGCCTTAAAGTTTTTTGAAAAAGCTTATAAACTTAATCCTGGTAATAAATTGTTTTCAGCGATGACACTAATTGCAGCTGAGCGTTTAGGGGTTAATTTAAAAGATAGAGATTATATTGAATCTAATTTAAAATCAAAAAATGGTCTCTATAAATATTTAGGTCATCTTTTATATAAAATTTATTTAAACAAAAAGTTTGAATTAAAAGATGAGCCTTCAAAATATAAAGAGACTGTTTTTTATAAAGGGATTAATTACCTTCAAAAAATGGATTTAGGTGAAAATCAAGAGAATGATCCATTATTAACAGAACACTATAAAGACCCTTTTGTTTATTTAATGAAAATGGTTTTACGAAAAAAAGGTGAGACAAATTTTGATTATTTCTCACGACTTCAAGATAATATTCCACTTCGTTACAATAATAATTTCCTCGAAGGTCCATTAATTGTAACCCAATACTATATTGATATCTTAAAATCCTTAGGTCTATTTTTTAAAGCTGATTTGAATATTGAAGGTGACCATTCACCCTCATATTTACGAACAAAAGCTTTAAGAGATTTACATATGGGGAACCCCCAAGCTACTGTGGATATTTTAGAGTTTCTGCAAGAGAAGTATAACTTAGAAGATAAATATACCTTGTACTTAATTGTTGCTGGATTACTAGAAGCTGGAAAATATAATGAAGCCTCTGTTCAAATTTCACTTATTAAAGCTATTTTAAATGATAGTGGAGCTGATTTTTTAACGGGTGTTCAATTAATTCAAGACTTAAAACTCTCTTCAGCAAAACAGTATTTTCTAAAACCTTATTTTGATTCACTGATTGATTTTGAGTTAATTGGATTTGATGATTATTTAGAATCTTTATAAAACTTATTCTTTTTGCCTTCTTTATAAAATTATTCTGTTGTATTTAAATTTTTTTTGGTATAATTAATAGATATGCATATAAAAGGAGGCTACTATGGAATTAGGAAGACTACCAGAAATTGACAATGCGCAAGCAAATCATGTTCAAAAACTTGAAAAAGTTAAAGAGACAGACAATGATAATAAAATTGTGCCTGATGAGAAGTACAAGAATGCTTCACCTAAAAGTGCTGCTGATGAAGCAAATGAAGTAATCCTTGATAACGTAAAGTTTGGCTACAATAAGCAATCACAAGACTTCTATGTAAAAGTTACACGTGGAGAAGCTGAATATAAGTTTCCTACTGAAGATATGATGAAAATGAAAGCTTTTTTAATGGAAGCAATGCACGAAGATAGTAAATAAAATAAAGGTATTGTAGTTGGCATCTGATTTATCAAATATTATAAAAGACGAGTTAGCAAATACTTTAGAACAGCTGTTATCAAATAGCGCTAAAGTAGAAGAGGTTAATGAGGCAAACTTAGAGAATTTAGATGCATCGCAATGCATAGAGGGTAATGTCAAGTTTGACTTCAAAGATATAAGTTCAAAATGGCAATTTTTTATTCCTACTGCAACAGCAACTAAATTTGAATATTTAATGTTGGGTGGTATGGGTGATTTAAAAGAGCATATTGATGATGAAATCACAGATGCTGTGAATGAAATTATTTCTAACATATGTGGAAGTATCTCTACTTCGATCAATGCTCAAGGTTTTCCTGATGTAAGTGGTATCAAGAATGAGATGGAAGGTTCGTCTATTATTGACTGCTCTTCATGTTCAGGTAAAACCAATTTATACGAATTTAGTATCTCTTTAGGGGATGAACGACTTACTCTTTTTATTAGTTTTGATGATGCAATTTTAGCTTTTATTTCTGGTATTACAGGAAAAGAAGTAGAATCTGCCCAAAATGAAACAGCATCTGTGGGTAGTGGTGCAACAATACCAACACCAGCTGCACCTGTTGGATTAGATAACAGTCTAGGAGGAGTTCTCTCCGATGATTCTTCAAAAAACCTAAAACTACTTTTTGATATCAAACTCAAATTAAGTGTACGTTTAGGAACAAAAGTTTTTTTATTAAAAGATATTTTACGATGGGATGTTGGAGAGATTATTGAACTTGAGCAGATGGTAAATGAACCTTTAGAAGTTTTAGTAAATGGGGTTAAAATTGGTGAAGGTGAAGCTGTTATTGTTGAAGGAAAATTTGGTCTGAAAATTAAAAGTATAGGTAGTGGCTCAATGAGATTGAGTCAAATAGGGTTATAAAATATGGATAAAAGTACACTCGGTGGTTTAGCTGGTGGTTGGGCCTTAGTTGCCTTAGCTATTATTTTAGGTGGTGTTGGTTTTGGACCATATATTGATGTTCCCTCTGTTGTAATTGTTGTAGGTGGGACTACCGCTGTTACTGCAGGACAATTTGAAGCGGCTGATTTAAAACGTATCAGTGCAGGAATTAAAATTGCAATGAATCCTGTAAAGGTTGAACCTCTACCTGAACTTGTTGAAAAAATTATTTTTTATGCAACTGAGATCAAAAAGCATGGAGTTATGCATATTGAGCAAAAGGTTTTAGAAGAGAATAATCCTTTTTTTAAAGAGGCATTTCAACTGCTTGTTGATGGAACAAAACCAGAAGTTCTAGTTCCTTTATTGGAAATCAAATTAGAACATATGGATAAGCGTCATGGCACATTGATTGGAGTATTTGGGAATATTGGTGGAACTGCAGGTGCGATGGGTATGATTGGTACACTTGTTGGATTAGTTGCTATGCTTGCGAATCTTTCTGATCCAGCAGCAGTTGGTCCAGCAATGGCAGTTGCCTTACTTACAACAATGTATGGTGCATTGATTGGTACTTTATTTGCAGGTATTTTTGAAAGTAAGTTAGCGCAAAAACACAAAGTTGAAGTGAACTCTTGTGAAGTGATTATTTCGGGAGCTGCAATGATAGCAGCAGAAGATTCAATTGGTAATATTAAAATGAAACTAAATGCAATTTTAGTTGAAGTTCCAGAGTAGTAAAAAATATGGCTGATAAAAAGTGTCCAGATTGTCCTAAGTGTTTACCTGGTTGGCTTGTCCAATTTGGTGACCTTATGTCATTGCTTTTAACTTTTTTTATTCTGCTTTTGTCTATGGCAGTAATGGATAAGAAAAAAGTTGAAGAGTATTTTGATGTAATGCGTAAAGCAATGGGATTTTTGGATCAAAACTCTAATGTTAAAGAGCAAACAGAAGAGTACTCTGAACAGGAGAGTTCGAGTCAAAGTGATGATACAGCGCAAGATGTTGAAACTGCTGCGGAAGAGATTTCTGAAATGGTACAAGAAGTTAATGAAGCAGCAAATGAACAAAGCGAAATTATGGAGATTACCAAGGGAAAAAATGAGTTTACCCTAGATATTCCTTCAACGGTTCTTTTTGAAGAGGGTGAGTATCAATTAACTAATAAAGCGGCTAAACGTTTTATTGCGAAGATTGCACGAGTTATTAGAACTATGCCTCAGGTATTTAATATTGAAATAATTGGACACACAGATAGAAGTCCTTATCAAAGTGCAACTATTCCAAGGGATAACTGGGATGATTCTGCATTGCGTTCAATTTCTGTAGTAAAAGAGTTAATTCGTAATCGAATTGACCCTGCTCAGTTAAAGGTAGCTGCTTATGGTTCTTATCGCCCAAAGAGCGAAAATGCGGCTGAGAATAGACGTGTTGAGATGCGATTCTTTGCAGATAATAGCCAAGAGGATATTTTAGAAGAAGAGAACTTCTTCGATAGGTTGGAACAATGATTGATTTAAATACAACTGGTTTAGAACTTGCCAGAATGAATACAAAAAAGTATGATAATTTTGATGCAAAAAATGTAGAAGATGTAAATTTACGTAAAGTTGCCAATGAGTTTGAATCTTTTTTTATGCAGCAGTTAATGGATATATCTTTAAAAACAACAAATATTGCAGGTGAAGGTGCTGGTTCGGATATTATCAAAGGGATGTATACAGAAACAATGTCAAGACATACCTCTGGAACAATGGGAATAAGTGATTTACTCTATAAATATTTGAGTGAAAATAAGTAAAAAATTGGACATACAATGATTGAAAAAACAGTAAAAGAGATGCATGATTTAGTGCTTAAAATGCAAGAATCAATTAATTTAGATATTGAAGATATTAAAGCTGCACGTAATGAAAAGTTACTAGAAAGAAATGATGAAAAACAATCAATGATGGATCAAATTGCAGCATTAAAACAAAATCTTAATGGATTACTTGTTGAAGCTATTCAAAATGGAGAAGATGTTGATAAGTACCGAGAAAAGGTAGACTCTTTAGAAGATGAGTTGCGAACTTTGTATAAACTCAATGCAAAATTAGCATCAATTGTTTTACCAATTCAACAAATGTACAAAGAGATAGTTGATGAACTCACAGCTCAAAGCGGAGGGAATATTATTGAACTTAAAGCTTAAGTGTTTTATTTTTTTGTCCTTTTTTGCTGTTAATTCTTATGCTATTAACGTGCTTGTTGCTAAAGAAGCAATTCCTTATAATACAAAACTAACTATTAAACACCTTACTATGAAAAATGTTCCAAAGGTGCGAAAAAGCTGTACTCCAGTGACACTAAAAAAGTTAGAAAAGCAAGCTTATATGTCAAAACATTATATTAATAAAGGGTTTATTCTGTGTGAAAAAAGTCTCAAAACCTTTAAAAATCAGAGCATATTATTTGACTTTGGGTCAATACAGATTGAAAAATCGGGAAAGCTAATTAATGAGACGGACGATTATATTATTATAAAAAAACTTAATGGAAAAACTGAAAAAATTTATAAAGATGGGCGGTTACGATGAATATGCTCTCTTTTTTGGGTAAAACCCCATCTATTGCTCTTAAACATGCTCAAGAGGAGTGTGGGGAAGAGGCAATTGTAATTTCAACAAAAAAAATTTCAGATCAAAATAGCGAACCTATGTATGAAGTTATCGTTGGACTTGAAGATGAAAATGAAGAGGTGAAAACTACCACTGCTCAATTTACAAAAAAACTTGTTTCCTCAGATCCTAAAAAGGATACAAAGTTTGCAGCTTCAGTTTATGATTTTAAAGAAGAGATTCTTAAAATGCAAGAGGCTATAGAAAAGGTTCAAAAATCAATTTGGGATCCAAAAAGTCAACTTTATGATTTAACGATTCCATTGGAGTTTGTTGATATGTATAATCTTTTTGAGGATAATGAATTTGATCCTGAAATGACTTATACCATTATGAAAAAGACAATAAAAAATCTACCTGTTCCTTTAAAATCAAATCCTAAAAAAGTCAATGATTTCTTTAAACTTATTTTACGACGGATTATACCTGTAAAGCATGAAATTCCAATGCGTCAACATCAACGAAAAATCACAATGATGGTTGGACCTACAGGTGTTGGGAAAACGACTACAATTGCAAAACTTGCAGCTCGCTATGCCTATAAACTTGGACAAGATAATAAAGTGGGTATTGTTACTTTAGACTCCTTTAGAGTGGGAGCAATTGAACAGTTACAAGCCTATACAAATATTATGCGACTGCCTTTAGAAATTGTTAAAAAACCTGAGGACTTAGTTGAAGCCTTATTACGACTAAAAGATTGTAATTATATTTTTATTGATACAGCAGGCTCAAGTCAATACGATGTGGATAAAATTGAACAAATAAATGAGTATCAAAAGAAAGTGAATGAACTTCCCATTGAGAAAATACTGGTATTACCTTCTAATGTAAAGCAGAGTGATTTACATGATATCTATGCAAGTTACTCTAGATTAAATATTGATTATCTTACCTTTACTAAACTTGATGAGACAAAAAGCTTTGGAAACCTTTTATCCTTTGCTCATAAAACAAAAAAATCTATTACTTATTTTTCAATAGGTCAAAATGTACCTGATGATTTAATCGTTGCAGATGCTAACTACTTAATTAATTGTTTTATGGACCGTACATGTCCTGGAAGATGATACATTGTTAGATACTATTTCTACTCAAGCTAGTAAGCTTATAAATCTTACAAAACGTAATCAACAGCAACAAGCACAAAAAGTTGATTCTAAGAGTAAACTTATTACCGTTACTTCAGGTAAAGGGGGAGTGGGTAAATCAACTTTTACTGCTAATATTGCTTATTTATTAGCTCTTAGAGGTGCAAAGGTTGCGGTTATTGATGCTGATATTGGATTGGCTAATATGCAAGTTCTTTTTGATGTTAAACCTAAATATACTCTTTTTGATTATATTGATGGACGAAGTAATTTAAATAGGGTTTTAACCCCCACTCCTTACTCAAACATAACTCTTATTGCAGGTAAGAGTGGTTACCAGTATTCTAAACACTCCAACTCTTTTGTTTTTGCTCGAATTGTTCAGGATGTTATTACATTAAATCAGTTTGATTATATTCTTGTGGATACTGGTGCGGGGTTAAATGATTATGTAAAAGAATTTCTTGCAATTTCTGATAATATTCTTGCATTAACTACTCCGGACCCCAGTGCACTGACTGATGTTTATGCATTAATGAAAATGTTATCCAAAGATAAAAGTTCGCTTATGTTGTGCTTTAATCATACAAAAAACTACCAAATTGGCCAAACCATAGCAAATTCTTTAGAGAATTTGGCAAAGAAAAATAGGCTAAATCCCAAATTTATGGTAAAATATATAGGTAATGTGACGACATCTAAGAATGTTTCAACGACTGGTCGATTAAGAAAACTCTTTACAAAAGAGTTTAAATCTGAACCAATCACGAATGAATTAGAGACTATAGTAGAGGCGTTACTTAACATCATAAAATAAGGGTATATGTTAGTGACAACTACATATGTGAAGTATTTATATTTTATTTTTGTTAAAAGAGCCCACAAGTGGTAGTAGAAAAGTTCTCACAAAGTGTTATTAATAGTGGTCTGTTTAGACTCTATATAGCAAGTGGATTTTTTGCGACAGTAATATTTTTTGTTATCAATGCTGATTGGTTTACTCCAATGGAGATGGTAATAGGAATTATTGGTGTAACCATTGTTCTTAAAGGTATTACCAATATGATGTTGTCGTTAATAATTTTGCTATTTAATTTAGATAATAAAAAAGCAGAGCTTGATTTTAAATATCACTCTGAAAAAATTGATTCGTTGATGAATGAACTCAACGTACAAGAAGTAAATAAAACTTAGGAAAACTAAGGAGAAATGATGGATATTTCAGGAATTAATTCGTTATCAAGTTTAATGAATAATCAAATGAATACTAACAATGTTCAAGCTGTGAGTGGTAACTCTTTTGAAGATATGTTAAAAAAATCTCTTAATGAAGTTAATAAAACACAAATTGAAGGTTATAAAGCAATGGAAGGTATCGCTACAGGTACTGTTCCTAACTTACAAGAAGCAGTTCAAAAGATTGAAGAAGCTGATTTAAGTTTAAAACTTGCACTTGAAGTAAAAAACAAGGCAGTGATGGGATTCAAAGAAATTATGAAGATGCAAGTGTGATAGGAGCATAGTATGGGACTATTTGATGGATATAATGTTTCAACATCAGGTATGAGTGCACAACGAACAAGAATCAATGTCGTAAGTGCAAACATAGCAAATGCACAAACAACTCATACTCAAGATGGTGGGCCTTATAAAAAACAAAATGTAGTTTTTGAAGAGTTACTTTTAAATAATATGAAAAATGTTACTGATAAAAGTCATCAAATTTCAAATGAACAAAACCTAGCAGTTCGTGGTGTTGGTGTTCAATCTATTGTAAATTCTAAAGATGACCCAGTTATGAGGTTTGAGCCAGAACATCCCGATGCAAATGACGAAGGATATGTAGCGTATCCAAATATTAATCCAGTTGTTGAAATGGTTGACCTTATTGAGGCAATGCGTTCTTATGAAGCCAATGTTGCAGCATTTACAACGCATAAAACTATCGATACAAAAACGTTAGAGATATTGAAAGCGTAAGATTATGACAAAAGAAGTAGATTTATTATCAGGTGATACGAAAATTATAGAAAAATCAGGTGGAAAAGCAACACCAAAAAAAGAGGGTAGTTCTCTTTTTGATTCAATCCTAAGTAGTGCAAAGAAAGAGACTACAGAAACTAAATCTGACAACACATCTAAAAACCTCTCTTCTGTAAATAAACAAACATCAGTTGAAAATAAAGAAACTACTCCTAATACTTCGCAAACTGATACTTCAAAAGTTTCGAAAAAAACAACAAATGGAAATGATGAAGTAAAAAATGAAAAGAAATCTGTAGAAACAAAAAGTGATACTTTAAAAGAGCATACTTCTGAGGAGAGCGCTAAAAAGAGCTCATCTAGTCTTCTTGATCGATTAGTTGTAGAAGCTAAAGTTTCGCTTGAAAAAGAAACTGCAACGAAGATTCCAGCTAATATGAATAATGAATCAATAAAAAATCTTAAAGAGAATAATCTAATAAATAAAAAAGAAGAAACTCAAGATTCTTTAAAAGAAGAGAATAAAGAAGAAAAAACAGTTAAAAGTCAAAAAATAACAATTGATAATAGTTCTAAAGAATTAGTTCAAAAAGAAGAGACCTTAACAACTAAAGAGATAAAAAATAGGGAGAATACTCAAACAACTAATGACGTGGAAAAAACTCAAAATAGTGAAAAAGAGAAAATAAATAACGGTAAAAATGGTATTGAAAACAATTTAAAAGAGATTTCTATAAATAAAGAATTTAAAAACTCTGAAATAGCTATGGATACAAATAAGTTAAAAAATAGTAACAAAAGTGAAACTGAAAAACAAACTATAAATGAAAATGATAGTAAAATAAGTAAAGAAAATATAAGTAAAACTAGTGAAAATCAAATTTCGGAAAGTTTGAAAAACACAACTAATAATAAAGGTGAAAAAAATCTTCATGATGGGAATAATGTCCTGTCAAAAAATACGAATAAAGATACTTCAATTTTAAAAGAAGAAAAAGTTTTAGATAAAAGTACTATGGTTGTTAAAAATGAGGGCTTATTGGATAAAAAAGAGGGAGCTTCAAAAGAAGAAAAAAACAGTGTCTCTTTAAAAGAAAATAAAATTCTTGAGACAAAAAATATTGTAAATGAAGGAAAAACTTCAAGTTTATCATCTGAATTAAAAACGAATACGACTCCAGTTAAAAATGAGCAAGTTGCGTCAGAATTAGCGAAATTAAATACACAAATCTCTCCGGAAAAAGTTGTTGTTGATGATAAAAATTTAGAACAGAATCAAAAACAAAAAAACTCTTTATTAGA
>LPNY01000209.1:0-92755 GCA_001655195.1 Arcobacter sp. EP1 | reverse complement strand
AAAAAAAGAGGTTTTATCTAAAGAGAATAATGAAACTGCACAAAATGTTAGAACTTTAAATGAGCCAGTTAAAGAGTCTAAGAATAGTATATTAACAAATATGTATTTAAGTACCCAAAAGAAAGAACTTTCTCAAAAGGCCTTAGAAGTAAGCCATGAAGGTAAAGAATTAGCAAAAAATGCGAAAAGTGTTGAAGATGTTAAACAAAGTGCCAAAGTCTTGGAGTTAGGATTAGAAAGTACCAAGCTTGATGTAAAAAATGTTGAAGATAAAAAAGTTTTAGATAAAACATTAGAGAGACTAGCTTTTGTTAAAAATGTGATGAATGATAGTTTGCAAAAAGTAGAAGCTGCCTCTGCAGTTTTAAGATCACACCAAACAGCAGCTGCAACCACTCAATCAAATTCGGCTGAAACGGTTGTTCAAATAGCCGTTGCTCCTTCGCTAGCTCAAAATATTGAATCAAGAATTATTGGTGCACGGCAACAAATGTCAACAATGATGTCAGATGTGGCAAGAGAAATGTATAATAACTATAAACCACCTGTAACTGCATTCAGAATTAACTTATTACCCTCTCACTTAGGATCAATTTCTATTATGATGAAAAATGATCGTGAGAATGGAATTTCAATTAGTATGAGTATGTCTAATAACGCTACCCTAGATGCTATGAATGAGAGCCAAAGTACACTGCGTAATGCTTTATCTAAAAATTTTAGCGAAGAAACAAGTTTTTCATTAGACTTTGGAATGCAAAATGATAGTTCAAATGAAGGTAGTCAAAAGGAGAGTTCTTCAAATACTCAACAAAATAGTTCTGAAGAGGGTAGTTTAAATCAAAATGCTACTAATGAACAGGATAATGAAAAATCTACTAATTATATGTAATGCAAGCACTCCTTTCGCTTCTTAATGAAGCAGTACTTATAAACTTCTTACTACTTTTTGCGAGAATCCTTGCTTTTATGGCTTTTATGCCAATATTTGGGCATCAAGTTGTTCAAGCAAGAATTAAAGTTGGTCTTTCATTCTTTTTTACAATTTTTTTATTCCCAATTATTGATGTTGAATCAAATGTTACACAGGCGACATTTTTTCAAGCAATATTAACAGAGATTACTTTAGGAGCTATTGCTGCACTTTTTGTTAATATTATATTTGATGCAGTTAAGGTTATTGGGGAATTTGTTGGGTACGCTACAGCTTTATCCATGGCAAACTTTTTTGACCCAGCCAGTGGAAGCCAGTTAGGAATTGTTGCTAAGTTTCTTTTTTATATCTCTTTAGCAATTTATTTTGAGTCAGGTCTGTATGAGATGACCCTAGTGATGTTAGTAAAAAGTTTTTCCATGATTAATCTTGGAACCTTTGATATCTTTTCTTATGATGGAATACAAATAATTATTGATGAAATACAACGCATGTTTGCCTTTGCATTCTCTTTTGCCTTTCCTCTATTTTTTATTGGATTTATTATGGATGTCTATTATGGATATGGAACAAAATCAATGCCTGCTTTTTCGCCTTTTGTAATTACTTTTCAGCTAAAATTTGCAGTAATATTTTTATTTATGATGTTGGGTATGGAAATTTTTTCCGAAAATTTTGTAAACTATTTTATTACTAAGTTTCAATAAGAGGGGTCATTATGGATGAAGATGAAAAAACAGAAGAACCCACTGATAAAAAAATTCAAGATGCAAAAAAAGAAGGAAATGTTGGTAAGTCTGCCGAAGTTGTAGGTGCTGCTATTTTAACTTTTGGAACGGCGTATATTCTTTTTTTTTCTAGCTTTACTTTTGGACAAATTGAAGGTATGATGCGATTTATTTTTGGATTTATTGGAGAAGAGATAACCGAAACAACTTATTACTCTTTGACGTATACCATTGTTACAACGCTTCTTTATGCTTTATCCCCTTTTTTTATCTTGGTTATTCTTTTAACATTTATATTTAACTGGATGCAGTTTGGTATGATTTTTACTCCAATGAAATTTGATTTACAAAAACTTGACCCAATAAAGGGAATGAAGGGTGTTTTTGGATTAAAAAAGCTTTTAGAAGCACTGAAGTTAATGGGTAAACTAACAGTTATTGTAATTGTTATGTGCGTATTATTTTTATTAACAGGTGAAGCATTTCTTTCAATGATGGATAAAGAGATTGCAAGTTCTATTGACGCAATGCTTGAATTAATATTTTATTTTTTAGTCACGATACTTTTTATTATAATACTTTTTGCTATAATAGATTACTTTTTTACAACACATTATTATTTGAAATCTTTGCGCATGACAAAACAAGAAATCAAAGATGAATATAAAAATATGGAGGGAGATCCTCAAGTAAAGGGACGAATTCGTAGAATCCAAATGGAAATGGCTATGCAACGTATGATGGCAGATGTTCCTGATGCAGATGTTGTTATTACGAATCCTACACATTATGCCATTGCTTTAAAGTATGATAATAAGGTAGACCAAGCGCCTAAAATGATAGCAAAAGGGATTGACTTTTTGGCATTAAAAATTAAAGATATTGCAAAAGAGAATAATATACCAATTATTGAGAATCCTGCATTAGCGCGTTCTTTATATAGCCAATTAGAGATTGAACAGACAATTCCTGAAGAGTTTTATAAAGCAATTGCTGAAATTTTTACATATGTATATGAATTGAAACAAAAGGCTTAAATTGAGAATACTATTTTTATTAACAATTTTTTTAGTGACGTTTTCTTGGGCAAAAAAAGACTTTTATTACAGTTTTATTGGTTCAAGTGGACAACAGATTTCTCAACAAAGAAAACATGAAATTAGAGATGGATTTGAGGTTATCGAACATGTTCGAGAGCTGTCTCGCGATGGAAGAATTGATGAAGCCTATCGTCAAATAAAAGATTTTAAAGAGAAAAATCGTGTTGACGTATTAGCGTCAGATATTATGATTGCTTATGGTGAAATGAGTATAAAAAAAGGGACAAAACGACTTATTATTAAAGCGGCATCAGAACTTGAACAGGCAATTAACTCTTCAATTATTCATGAAGCTGATTTGCCACAAGCCTATATGTTATTAGTAGAACTGAAATTAGCGTCAAATAAAGTAAAAGATGCAAAATATTTTGCCAAAACAGTTGTAGAAAATTTTAATGATAAAATTACAAATGCTTATGGGAAAATCTTTTTAGCAAAGGTGTATCGACATACTCGTGAATATAAAAAAGCAACAAAGATTCTTTATGAAATTTTGACTAAAACAATAGATATTGAAGTGGCAACAATTGTTGCTGATGAGCTCTTTGATGTTTATATTGCAAATGAACAGCAAGATAAAGCCTATGATTTGATCTCAAAAGTTTTATTAAAGAATATGGATTTTTATGCAACAGACTCTTATTTAGCAATTCAAAAAGTGAACAAACTCATACGAGCAAAAATGCCAGAGTTTGCAGCCGAGATTTTACTTGAACTTCTAAAACGTGCAAAAAAAGAGGATGCTATTGAAGATTTTAAATATAAACTAGCCAATATTTATATGCTAATGTATGATGGAACAAACTATTACCTTTTTAAAGCAAAAGAGTTATATAAAGATATTTTAAATGATTTTCCCGATGGTATTTATAAGGACAAAGCAAAGATGTATATTGACGAAATTTTGATGCGTGAAGGGCAAATTTCACCTGCAGTCTTAGCCTCAAAATACAAAGATAGTGAATCAATGCAACAAAAAGTACTTTTACAAGAGTTGTTAAATGATAAAAAAGAGAAAAAGTATGAGTATATCTTACGTGCCAAGAAAATCTATAAAAAGATTTCAAACTCTATAGCAGAACGTTTTGGGTACGCAAGTATTGATGCAATATTTGATGAAATTAATATTTTAATGATAAAAGATTATCTTGCTGAGGGCAAATGTTTCTTACTTAATAAAGCATTAAAAACATCACGGCGTGAAACCTTAGAAAAACTCATTGAAGATGAAGCAACAAAATTTCAATTTTTCGAGTGTTTAATTGAAGTTCCTTATGAACGTGCTTATATGCTAGTAAAAGATAGCTTTAATAAGAGTAGAGATGCAAATATATATCTCTATTTAGAACGTATGGCATTTGCTTTAAAGGATTTTGATGAAGCGATGTCATTTTCAGCTAAAGTTGAAATGGTAGAAAATGAAAAGGTTTTATCTAAAGAGTTTTTAATCCGATTTTTGATTCTAAGTGAAAAACAAGACTCAATTTCAATGCAAAAGTTTTTTTATTATGCTACACAACATAAAGAGTATATTAATGAAAATAGTGATAATCCACTGATTATTGACTTTTATTATCAGTACTATTTATATTTAGTAAGTCAAGATGAATTAGAAGAGGCAAAAGAGATATTAATGCGTTTATATGAAAAACAAAATGAGTTACGTGCACCAATTTATTCTCCTTTTGTACAGTTAGAATTAGCTAGTTATGAAAAGAAAGATGCACCACAAAAGGCATTGGAATATTTAATGGAAGCAACTAATAGCCCTCGTAAAATTAAACCAAATGATCAAGCGCAACTCTATTATGAGATTATAAAACTGAATGAAACTTTAGGAAACAAAACGCAACAAGAAGAGTACACACTGAAATGCAAAGAGTTACAAGGAACTACTGAGTCTCTTTACAAAGATATGTGTGATAAGATTTAATATGATAGATATTGATAAATTAATAGATAGCATAGATGTAACAAATCTTGTTGTTCCTTTTGGACGAATTCGCCATATTAGTTCTACAACAATTACTGCATGCGGTATTGAGGTTGCAGTTGGTGATATTGTTAAAATTGAATCAGAACAGCATTTGTATACGGTATTAGGTATGGTTGCTTCCATAGATGATGCAAACTTTACAATTGTACCTTTTTCATTTATTGAAGGGTTTAGAATTCATGATAAAGTTTATTTACAAAAAGATGGTTTGTCTGTAAAAACAGGATACGGATTACTAGGACGTGTTGTAAATGCTTTAGGTGATCCAATTGATGGAAAAGGAAAGATTAGAGATATAGAGGATAATTCTGCTATTAATAAGGTCTCTATGCCTGCTCTTGATCGTGGAATTATTGATGAACGATTTTCAACAGGAGTTAAAGCTATTGATTCAATGCTTACTTCTGGAAAAGGTCAAAAAGTAGGTATTTTTGCAGGTTCTGGTGTTGGTAAATCAACACTTATGGGAATGATTGTAAAAGGGTGTCAAGCACAAATTAAAGTGGTAGCTCTTATTGGTGAGAGGGGTCGAGAAATTCCTGAGTTTATTCACTATAATTTAAATAATGATTTAGAAAATACGATTATTATTGCTGCAACTTCTGATGAGTCTGCACTTATGCGAAAATATGGTGCTTTTACAGCAATGGCAATTGCAGAGTTCTTTAGAGATAAGGGACATGATGTTTTATTGATGATGGATTCTGTAACACGATTTGCAATGGCACAACGTGAAATAGGATTGAGCACAGGAGAACCACCAGTAAGTCGTGGGTATCCACCTTCAGTATTTGCACTACTTCCTCAATTAATGGAGCGAGCTGGAAATAACAAAAAGGGTTCAATCACTGCTTTTTTTACAGTACTGGTTGATGGAGACGATATGAATGATCCTATTGCAGATCAAAGTCGATCAATTTTAGATGGGCATATTGTTTTGACAAGGGATTTAACAGAACAAGGTTTTTACCCACCTATTAATATCTTAAAATCTGCATCTAGGGTAATGGATAAAGTTGTTGATAAGGAACACTATAATCAATTCTTAAACTTAAAAAGAGTATTATCATTAATAAAGGAAAATGAAGTTCTGATTCGTGTTGGTGCCTACAAAGAAGGTATGGACAAAGAGCTTGATTTCGCCCTAACTAAAAAAGATAAACTTAGGGAGTTTTTGGTACAAGATACACAAGAACAATATACTTTTGAAGATATAAGTAAACTCTTCAAGGAGGTACTATCATGATTAATACAACCAGTGAAATGACATTTAGGTTAAATAACCTTAACGAAGAACAACGACGCATTAGTTATCAATCAAGTACAGGTAAGTTACTGGACAACGGTAGTGACGATGCAAAGATATTCTCACGAGAAGTCTATATTGAAGACAAAATTAATGTTTTTGAGGGCTTACAACGTCAAGTAGAAAAAACAACTGCACAAAATAATGTTTCTGACTCAACAATGAAAGAAGTTAAAAATGTTATAACATATATTAAAGCAGAAGTTATCAAAGGCTTGAATGCTACAAGTGATGACACTTCACGAGAATCAATTGCAACAAACCTTGAAGGGGTAAAGAAAAATCTTTTTGCTTTAGCAAATGAAGAAGTGGAAGGTGAATATCTATTTGCTGGAGCAGATTCAACAGTGAAACCATTTTCAATGGATTCTTCTGGTGTTGTTACCTATAATGGTGATGGTCACTTACGTCGTGTAGCAGTGGAAGAGGGTGAATATCGTGATCGAGGTATATCTGGATTTGATGCTATGATGTACACAACAGATCGTGCTTTTAATGGGGAACAACTTACCTTTAGTGGAGACCCAACAGACCCTTATAGAGAGCGAATCATTGACCAAGACGGTAATGAGTGGAAATTATCAATTACAAATAGTCCTTCTGCGGGTGATGGAGTTTTAACTAAATACGATGATGAAAATAATGCTACGACAGATACCTTAGCGGTAACACAAACTGCTGCGGCAACGGCAACTACACCCGCACAATATCAAACAGCAGCACTTTCAACTTCAGGACAGGTTTTAGAAGCACGGCATAATATATTTGATACCATAGATAGAACAATTAATGCTCTAAGAAATCGTGAAAGCGATGGCTCACCTGCTGCTGATGCAGCAACAGCAAGAGCGTTATTAGCAGCAGAACTTGATAATATCACAACTGCTTTTGATGGAGCAAATGTTGGACACGCAAAACTAGGTGGACGAAATCAAGTTTTTGAAACTTCTTTAGACCGATTAGGTGCTAAAGTTACACAGTTTACTCTTTTACAACAAGAGGTAAGTAGTGCGGATTTAGCAAAGGTTGCTATTGAAGCAAAATCGTTAGAAATTACCTATCAGGCACTCTATTCAACTGTTAATAAAATGAATCAACTATCTTTAGTTAATTTTGTTCGATAATTTTATTAGGTAGATAATTTAAAATATAGATGAATTTAAAAAGGTTTCTATCAAAAGATTTAATTGTTGTTGCTATGTTTGTAGCAATTCTAATGATTATTATCGTTCCTTTATCAAAGATGATATTGGACTTCTTTTTGATAGTCTCCTTATCGCTAGCTTTACTTATACTTTTAATCTCTTTATACATTCAAAGACCTGCAGATTTAACAACATTTCCAACACTTATTTTAATTTTTGCACTTTTTAGGCTCTCTTTAAATGTGGCAACTACGCGGTCAATTTTAAGTGAAGGACAAAATGGCCCCGATGCAGTTAGTTCCATTATCTCGGCATTTGGAGAATTTGTTGTTGGTGGTAATATGGTTATTGGAATTATCATATTTATTATTTTAGTTTTAATTAACTTTATGGTTGTTACAAAAGGTGCAACACGGGTTGCTGAGGTAACTGCACGGTTTACCCTTGATTCAATGCCAGGTAAACAAATGGCAATTGATGCAGATTTAAATGCAGGTTTCATTGATGATAAAGAAGCTCAAATAAGGCGTAAAGAATTAATTTCAGAGGCAAACTTTTATGGAGCTATGGATGGGTCTTCAAAATTTGTAAAAGGTGATGCCGTTGCTGGTATTATCATTACATTAGTAAACTTAATTGGTGGATTATTAATTGGTCTGTTTCAACACGATATGACGATTGCTCAAAGTGGTGAAATTTATACAATTTTAACTATTGGTGATGGATTGGTGGCTCAAATTCCGGCATTAATTTTATCAACCGCAACAGCCATTATTATTACTCGTTCAAATTTAGATGAAGATAAATTTGCAAATCAATCTATATCTCAATTAGTGAAAGATTCTAAATCGTTAGTACTTGTAGGAATTGGATTGATTCTTTTTGGATTTGTTCCTGGTTTCCCTACTGGAATTTTGATGGTGATGGGTGTTCTTTTAATAGGTGCAGGATATATTATTTATATGATTGATGATGGACAGCAAAATGGATTAACAAATTTCTTTGGCTCTAAAGAACAACCGAGTAAAAGCGGTATTAAACCAAGTGCTGATTTAGATACGATGAAAGAACAAAAGAAAAAAGCTTCTCAACCAGATGAACAAGAGACCATTGAGAATATCATGAAAATGGAAGTCCTTGAGCTTAAACTTGGACTTAGGTTACTGCAATTAGTACAAGGAAACTCTGAACTATTAGATAAGATTCGAGGAATTCGAAAAACAATTGCTAGTGAACTAGGCTTTATTATCCCACAAATAAGAATTTCTGATGATACAACATTGGGTTCCAATGAGTATCAACTCTATTTAAAACGAATTCCACTAGTTACTGGTAAAGTTGAGATTGATAAATTCCTAGCTATGGGTGGTATGGGTAATGCTAAACTTAAGGGATTACAAGTAAAAGAACCTGTATTTGGGTTGCCTGCAACATGGATTACTGCTGATCAAAAAGAAGAAGCCTTGATGAAGGGCTTTACTGTTGTTGATGCTCCAACAATCATCTCTACGCATATTGCAGAGATTATTCGAAAAAATTCTGAAGATATTATTACCCGACAAGATATTGTTGATATTGTTGATGGCTTGAAAAAAGATTTCCCTATTGTTGTTGAAGAAGCTATGAAAGTGACTTCGTATGGGGCTTTATTAAAAGTGTGTAAAGATTTACTTCATGAAAAAATTCCAATTGTGGATATGTTAACAATCATTGAATCAATTGCTGATATTGCAGAGTTTACAAAAGCTCCTGATGTATTGTTAGAACATGTTCGAAGTAAGTTATATCGTCTAATTACTGAACGCTTTAAAGGCACTGATAATGTCTTACATATTGTGACTATTAAACCAGAGCTTGAACAGCAGTTTATTGGAAAACTTCAAGAACAGCACGGTGTTAGCCAATTAATGCTTAGTATAGGTGAAATTAACTCACTGGTTACAAAAACTAAAGAGTTACTAGAAGCTGTAGAAGCACGAGGATTTAATAAAGTTGCTATGGTAGTTGATCCTGTTTTACGAAAACGTATTGCAGAGATTTATGAAAAATTTGGTTTAGATGTTGCAGTGCTCTCTCATGCTGAACTTGACTCTAAAGCAAACTTTGCAATTGAAGGAACATTAGAGTTTTAATAATGAAAATGATCGTTAAATACATTCTTTTTATCGTATTGTTAAGTATATTAGCTTTTGCGAACGTTTTTTTACAAGCACCAAAAAGCTTCTTAAAGGGTGAACCTGTCTATTTTTCTATTCAAGCTATGGGTGAAAATATTGAGTTCCCAAAGATTGAAAAAATTGATAGCTTTTTAGTTGAAGCATCAGGTACTTCTCGTTCTATTTCTAATATAAATGGAAAAATAACTTCAAAATTGACCAAACGTTATCGTTTTTTTCCAACAAAAAAAGTTACAATACCTGTATTCTCTGTGCTTATTAATGGAAAAGAGTATCAAACAAAACAGCAAGTTATTGACAAACAAAATATATCCCAAACAAAATCTGTCTATTTTGAACTTAATCTAGAAGCTTCACAAGAAAAACTCTATGTTGGTGAATCAACGCAGTTAACCTTGCAATTTAAACATCGAAAAGATGTGCAATTAGTTGATTTAGATTTGACCTTACCTACTTTTGAAAACTTTTGGTCAAAGCAGTTAAATCAAGCTAAAAAGTATGAAGAGGGTGATTTTATTGTTCAGGAATTAGATTTTTTAATTTTCCCACAAAAGTCAGGACAACTAAAAATTGAACCCATTAAAATTGATGTTGCAACCCTTGATGTTAATTCAAATAGTTACTCCTTTTTCAATCGTTCCACAAAAAATATTCGTGTTTTTTCCAACGAAATAGTTTTTACTGTTAATCCTTTACCTCAAAATGTTTCTCTCATTGGAGAGTTTGAACTTTTGACTACAGTTGATAAAATGAAAGTCAATGAAGGAGAAGCAATCTCTTTTAAGGTTGAGATTGATGGTTATGGAAATATTGATGATGTAGAAGATATAACACTTAATATTAACAACAGTGTTATTTATGAAAATAAGCCTGAAATTAAAACTTCAATTGAGAATGGACAATACAAAGGTAGTTACACAAAATCTTTTTCAATTCTTCCTTCAAATGATTTAACAATACCTTCTATACAAATAGAGTATTTCAATAAAAAGAGCCAAAAGGTAGAAATATTAAGTTCTAAGTCCTATACCATAAAAGTTAATAAAAAAATAAAAGAGACTCCTGTAAAATTAGAAAAAAAACAAGAGTCAAAAGTTAATGAAAAACTAGTTGCAAGGGAAACATCAGTTATTCAAGTAAAAAGTTCATGGCAAGATAGAACACTTTTTTATTTTTTAGGGATGCTTACTGTATTATTAATGATTGGTTTATACTACTATGTTATAAATAGAAACAATAAAAAACGCAATGAAGATTTACCATTAATAAAATGCGTAAAGAGAACAAAAAATAAAGAAGAACTTCTAAAAGTACTTTTGCCTTATATCAATAGTGATGCATCTTTAGATGAGTTGATTTTTGAACTTGAAAAAACTCAAAAAGAAACATTTAAATCCATTAAAAAAAGTATTCTGGAACTTCTTAAAACGAGAAAAATTAAGGAAATTTAATGAAAATTTTAGCCCTAGGATTATTACTGGTTAATACTCTTTTTGCAATGGAGTATTATTCAAAAGTTGAACCAATTCATAGTTATAGTATTAAAGCAGCTGTTAGTGGTAAGGTTATCTATGTTAATGATAGTTTAGAAGGAAAACAGGCTAGTAATAATACTGTAGTTCAACTAGACTCAAATTTAAATGAAACAGAATTAAAACAGACACAAGATAAGTTACACTCAATTAATACAATTATAAATTTAGAAGAAAAAAATTATCAACGATTGAAAAAATTAACTTCAAAATCAGGTTACGAAAAAGATAATCAAAAAATAAAAGTGATAAATTTACAAACCCAACGAAGTGATTTACTTATTCGTATTGCAACATTAAAAGATATGATCGACAATAAAAAACTCACAGAAGAGAAGAACTATATTTATAATATTGCAGTAAAAAAAGGTGACTATGTAAACCCAGGAACACTGCTTTATGAGGCACAAGATTTATCCCAAGGAAAAGTTGAAGTCTTTATTCCTATCGCTGATGCAAACACAATTGAAAGTAAAACCATTTTTATAGATGGCAAAAAAAGTGATTTAAAAATTGATAAGCTTTATAAAGTTGCTGATGCAAAACATATTTCATCATACAAGTGTGAAATAATTATTCCTCAAATTTCAAATTTCTCAAGGTTGGTAAAAATTGAATTCAAATAATACAGTAGCATGTCCTCTCGATTGTTATGATTGTTGTGAGGCAGTTTATGATGAAAAAGGAAATTGTAAAGGGAGTAAAGAACATAAAGTAACCAATGGAAAACTTTGTGTAAATTTTGCTAATTTGCTCAATGAAGAGTATTTAGTAGAGGCTTTTGTTGATAAAAAAGGTGTTCCTTTACAAACTGCGTTAAGTGCAACAGTAGAAAAATTAAAAAGCAGTGACCCTTCAAAAACACTTTATTATAAGGGTGCAGGAAATTTAGGTGTGATGCAAAGTGCCCCTAAAACTTTTTTTGCAAACTATGGTTCTGTATTAACACGAGGAAGTCTCTGCGATGGTGCAGGAGCAGAAGGTTTAGAACAAGGTAGGGGAAAGGTTGTCAACCCTCCTATTGAAAATCTTGTTAATGCTGATGTTATCATTGTTTGGGGCAGAAACTTTTCTGTGACTTCTCCTCATATGTATAATTTAGTAAAAGATAAAACCTTTATCACCATTGACCCAATAGTAACCTCTATTGCAAAACAATCTAAGTTGCATTTACAACTAAATCCGAAAACTGATCATGAGTTAGCTCTTTTATTAACGCGCTTTGCATATATGGAAGATGCAGAAGATGAAAACTTTATTGAAGAATATGCCGAAGGTGCTGATTGGTTTTTTGATACAGCCAAAGGGCGACCTATTGTTTCTTATCAAAATACAACGGGTGTCTCTTTAAAAGATGTGACAACATTTTTTGAAATTATCAAAGATAAAAAAGTTGCTTTAATGATTGGTGTGGGTGTTCAAAAATATTATGAAGGTGCTCAAATAACCCGTACAATTGACTCTTTTGCAGGTTATATTGGTATTCATAATAAAGAAGCTGGTGGGGTTTGGTATTTAGATGACTCCTCTTATGGTTATGAAAATAAATTCCCAGTAACGGCAAAAAAACGTGTGGATGTTGCCGAACTTGATTTTGCTTCTTTTGATGTTGTTTTTATTCAAGGTGCGAATCCAGTTGTCAGTGCTCCTAATACACAACGGGTTATTGATGGATTAAAAAATAGTTTTGTCATTTTTTATGGAACGACTCTGAATGAAACCAGTCAA
Organism: Arcobacter sp. EP1; assembly: GCA_001655195.1. Taxonomy (GTDB): domain Bacteria; phylum Campylobacterota; class Campylobacteria; order Campylobacterales; family Arcobacteraceae; genus Arcobacter_A. The sequence goes on along the minus strand of LPNY01000209.1, from coordinate 80,109 downwards.
TATGCAGATATTATTATTCCTTCGAGCGATTTTTTAACTAAAAAAGATGTTCGTCTCTCTTATGGACATGAGTTAAAAGCTATCTCTCACGCTGTTAAAAAAGCTCATGCGAATACAATCAGTGAATATGACTTTACTCAGTATATGAACGAAGCTTTTAGTTTTGAATCTTTGGAAGATGAAGATGTTATTTTATCTTCTTATATTGAGTGTCAGGTTGATAAACAAGAGTCTTTTATTGAAACTTTGGAGTTTATTGAAGATGTTGAGGTTGATGCTCTTTATGAAGGAAAACAAGAAGATGAGTATTATTTGATTACTGCAAAAAGAAAAGAATCTCTTAACTCTCAGTTTAGTAGTGATGATAAAGTCTATTTACACTCTCAATGTGGTTTTAATGAAGGTGATGAGGTGAAACTTTGTAGTTCATTTGGTGAAGCAAAATTTATAGTGAGTTTAAGTGATGATGTTAAATCTAATTCTGTCTTACTTTTTTCAGGAAATAAAAATGGAAACTATTTAACACCCTATAAGAGTGATGAAGCTTCTTCTTCTGCGATGTTTCAAGAGGCATTAGTACGTATTGAACTATCGTAATCTTCTCCAAGAGTACCCCATTGTTAGACAACTCTCCTTGCTTCAATTTATTGCCTATTTTGGAGCATGGTTTTCTAATGTAGCTATTTATACAATGATTGTTGAGTTTGGCTCAACAGCCTTTGCTATTTCCGTTGTCGCTGCTATGCATTTTCTACCTGCTGTGATAATAGCTCCATTATCAGGGGCTATTATTGACCGTTTTAAAATCAAAACTTTGATGTTAACTCTTTTGTGTATTGAGTTAGTTATGACACTTCTATTTCTTACGATTAATGATGCTTCTCAGCTTTGGTTTTTGATGCTTCTTATTTTTGTTCGAATGAGTGCGGCTTCTATGTTTTTTTCAACAGAGATGTCACTGCTTCCTAAACTTGTCTCTGGAAAAGCATTACAAAAAGCCAATGAAATCCATTCAATTATCTGGTCATTTACTTATGCCGCTGGAATGGCTACTAGTGGTGTTATTGTTAACTATTTTGGAGTAAAAACTTCTATTATAATTGATGCCCTATTTTTTGTAACTGCAATTATTGTCTTTTTAAATATTGAGTTTAAAGTGGATGTTATTCATACTAAAGAAAAAATCTTAACGATGATAAAAGACGGCTTCATTTATATCAAAAATCATAAGATTGTATTGCATCTCATTTTATTGCACTCAAGTGTTGGTTTGACTGCTTTTGATACTCTTGTAACGTTACTTGCTAAAAATGAGTATAAATATGTTATTGCTGTGCCATTAGCAATTGGTATTACAAATGCTATTAGAGCAGTTGCTTTAATGGTAGGACCTCTGTTTATTACAAATTGGGTAACAAAAGAGCGATTGGTCTATGTGTTTATTTTACAAGGTGTTGCCATTATTCTTTGGGGATTGTTTCAGTTCAATTTTTATGTGGCACTATTTTTTGTCTTTTTTACAGGTTTTTTAACAACAACTATTTGGTCTTTTACTTACGCGCTATTACAAGAACAAGTGGAATCAAAATATTTAGGCCGAGTTATTTCGTACAATGATATGATTTTTATGTTAACGAATGTAATCACGACCTTTTTTATAGGATTAATGGCAAGTTTAACTTCTCTTGATATAATTACTATTATTATCGGCTGTACTTTTTTTGCCGTTGCTATTTATTATAAAAGGATTTTACAATGGATATAGAACAAAAGGTTCTTTTACTTGGTATTTATAAAAAGCAAGAGGATGAAAGTTTAAATGATGTTCTTATTTCCTTGGAACAATCGCAAGTTTTTACACTTAAACAGGGTAAAAAATATCTTAAAGATTTAAAAGCTCAAAGTTACCTAACAAACAATGAATTAACCCTTACTGGTATCACTCAAGCGCAACTTGTTGAAAAAGAGTTTAAGATCTAGAAATGTTTCATGAAAAGAACATCTCTAAATTTATTAAACTCATCCCCATTGTATTTATTCTAATTACTGCATTAAGTTTTAGTTTTATCTACTTTAATGAAGTCAATAGTAAATTTGATGTTGATAGTAAAAAGATTAAAGAAGAACTACTCGAACAAGAGCGAAAAGCGTTAGAAGATAAAATTGCTTCATTATATGACTACATTGAATACAAACGTTCCACGGAAAATATTTTAAAAGAAAACCGCTCAAATCGTCGAATTCAAATTGCTTATAATATTGCTTCAAATCTATATAATCGTAAAATTGGTATTGAAAGTGAAACAAAAATATTAAAAGAGATACGCTCCGTTTTAGAAAAAATTCGTTATGAAAATGGTGCAGGGTATGTTATTTATGAAATAAAGAGTAATCTCTTAGAACATTCTAAACTCCCTTCCTCAAAAGCATTTACACCATTAAATATTATGATTGCATATCGTGAAAATGATGTCTTAATCCAAAAGGGCTTACAAAAAGATATTCTGCAACGTTTAAGTTTGGTAAACTTTAATGATAGTAACAGTTATTTATATGCAATTGATGAAAAGTACCAGCTCTTACAACATACTAAGTTTAATGGTAAAATAGGTACAGATTTTTCATTATTACATGAAGAAAAAGAGACCTCCAAACGAGTTAAGAAGTTTATTATTGAAAGCCACTCTTTAGAGACGTCAAACAACACCCGAATGATATATGAAAAACCCAATGCAAGCCATAATGCCTTTAAGATTTCTAGTTTAAAATATATTAAAGACTGGGATTGGGTTGTTGTGGGTTCTATATATGTTAATAATTTAGAACAAACCGTACAAGATCTTATTGGTAGTCAAAAGCAAGAGTATAATAAAAGTCTATCTCAAACCGTTCTTGTAACATTTTTACTTATTATCTCAGTGAGTGTTATCTCTTTTTTTATTTCACGAAAAGTGAGCGATATTTTTAAGACATATCAAAACCGTATAGAAAGCCAAAAAAATGCGCTGAAAAATATTAATGCTACATTAGAGCAAAAAGTACAACAAAAAACAAAAGAGTTAGAAAAACTTAATCAAGAACTACAAGTAAAAGTTAACGACGAGGTTTTAAAAAACCGTCGAAAAGATCAAGTTTTATATCACCAGTCTAAAATGGCATCTATGGGAGAGATGTTAGGTAATATTGCACATCAGTGGAGACAGCCTCTAAGTGCCATTAGTACAGTAGCAACGGGTATGGATGTTAAATTAGAGTATGATGTATTTGATAAAGAAGAGGCAAAAAGAGATATTAAAGTTATCGTGGATACCACACAGTATTTATCAAATACTATTGATGATTTTAGAAACTTTTTTGCCGAAAACAAAACCTTTGAAAAGTGTGAATTATCTGAACTGGTGCTTCATAATATGAATTTACTCGCAGCATCCATGAAAAATAACCATATTAATGTGATTACACATTTTAAAGAGGTGCTTGTTAACGTGATTAAAAATGAGCTTAGCCAAGGGCTTTTAAATGTATTAACAAATGCAAAAGATGTTTTATGTGAGCGTATTATAAATAGTGCAGATCGATTTATTTTTATTAATATAACAAGTGATGAAACATATGCAATTATCACCATAAAAGATAGTGCTGGTGGGATTGATGATGCAATTATCAATAAAATCTATGAACCTTATTTTACAACCAAACATCAAAGTCAAGGTACAGGCATAGGGTTATATATGGCACAAGAGATTATTGTCAAACATTTAAAAGGACAAATGCAAACTACAAATGTGGAATTTGAGTATGAAAAGAAAAACTATAGGGGTGCTTGCTTTACAATAAAAATCCCATTATAATTTTTTATAGAAATAATAAAAAAAAAGGCTATAATAAACTTACGTGCAAGTCAGGATATAACATGGAAAATATTATTCGTATATTAGGTGCTTATGGTGGTAAAAATTATGAGTTAAATACAACCTGTGTACAAGTCTCTGGAAGTATCACTATTGATGCTGGAAATATATTAAAATCTTTAGGGGATAGTGCCAAAGAGATTAATCATATTTTTTTAACTCACTCTCATTTTGACCATATTATAGATATTCCATTTTTAATTGATACATTTTATGAAACACGCAAAGAACCGCTACAAATTTACGGTTTACCTGGAACTATCTTAGCTTTAAAAGAGTTTATCCTCAATGAAAAGGTATGGCCAGATTTTTCAGAAATCAAACTCTTACACTCAAATAAAGATGCAATTGAATTTAATGCAATTAATTATGGAGATGAAATCTCTTTTGAAGATGTAGAGTTGAAAGTTATTAAAAACAACCATATGTTAGGAAGTTGTGGTTTTGTGATTACAAAAAATGACTATGCAACTTTGTTTACTTCAGATACCTATAAATGCCCTGAAATATGGGAAGAAATTAACAATAATCAAAAAATCAAATCTGTTATTGTCGATGTCTCTTTCCCCTCACGGTTTGAAAAACTGGCATTTGATAGTAAACACTTAACACCTCAATTGCTTTTTGAGGAGTTAAAACAGCTCAAAAGAAACGATATAACAGTCTTTATTAACCATTTAAAACCGCTGTATATAACTGATATTAAAGAAGAGGTTCGCAAACTTAACTTACTATGGAACAGTGGGTCTGTATTAAAAGACTCAGATATGTTAAATTTAAAATCATCTAAAGTAATTCACAGTTTTGAAAGTGATCGACAGCAGATTAAATACTTAAATAAAATAGGGTATGCTTTAACTAGCGAAAAGAACTTTGATGTACTAATGGATAAGATTTTAAATGCCGCAAAAGAGTTAACTAATGCCGATGCTGGAACAATTTATTTGATGAATGAAGAGGAAACCAAGTTAAAATTCAAAATTGTGCATACAGACTCTATGCAAGTTCAAATGGGTGGCACTGGTGAAGAGATTCATTGGCCAGATTTAGAGCTATATAACGAAGATGGAACATCCAATTCGGATAAAATATCTGTACGATGTGCTTTAGAGAATAGACTTATCAATATTGCAGATGTTTATGAAACGCAGTCTTATGACTTTACGGGTCCTAAAAATTTTGATGCTATGACAAACTATACAACAAAATCCATGTTAGTTGTACCCTTAGTTAATAATGACAATGATGTTATTGGTGTGCTTCAGCTTATTAATAAAAAGAATCTTTACAGTAAACTTGTTGAGTTTACGTTAGAAGATGAAAAATTAATTTTATCTATGGGCTCACAAGCAGCAGTTGCTATCTCAAATTCTCGGCTTATTAAAGGATTAGAGACACTCTTAAATGCTTTTATCAAATCAATTGCAACAGCAATTGGAGAAAAGTCAAAATACACCGTAGGACACATTAATCGTGTAGCAGAAATCACTATTGATATGGCTCGTGCTATTAATGAAGATACAACAGGATTGTTTAAAGATAAGTTCTACAGTGAAGATGAGTTAAAACAACTTGATATCGCTGCATGGATGCATGATATTGGGAAAATTGCGACACCTGAATATATTGTTGATAAAGCAACAAAACTAGAAAGCATTCATGATCGTATTACTCTTGTTGAAGCCAAAATAGAAGTACTCAAAAGAGATGTTGAATTAGATTATTATAAACAATTATCTCTTCTAACGAATGATGAAGAACGTACAAATTTAACGCAAAACTTTAATACTTTAATTGAAGAGTTAGAAGATGACCTTGATTTTCTTAAAATAAATAATAAAGGGACTGAATACATGACCGATGATAGAATTGAACGTATTCATGAGATTGCTAAAAAGACTATTATTATTAATAATAATGAAGTATCACTTTTAACTCAAAATGAAGTGGATAATTTAACCATTCAAAGAGGAACATTAACCGAAGAAGAACGATTTATTATTAACAATCATGCGGAGCTTAGTTTAAAAATGTTAGAGTCTTTACCGTTCCCTAAAAAGTTACAAGAGGTTCCTCAAATAGCAGGTGGTCATCATGAAAAAATACGTGGTGGCGGATATCCAAGAAACCTAAAAGGTGATGAAATTAGTTTCGAGGCACGTATTTTAGCTATTGCAGATATTTTTGAAGCTTTAACCGCACATGATAGACCTTATAAAGAAGCTAATACCTTAAATCAGTCATTACGGATTTTATATTTTATGGCAAAGGATAATGATTTAGATAGAAAACTTGTGAAGTTTTTCATTGAGAATAAAATCTATCTCTCTTATACCAAATACAATCTTATGCCAGAACAAGTTGATGAGGTAAATGTAGATTGTAGTGATTTATAGATTATCTTAATCTAACTCATCTAAATAGTTTATTTTTTCTTCTGTTGCTTGATAAAAAGGTAACGTGACCTCTTTAAAATTTTCCTTATCTTCAAAAAGATTAATGTACCAATTAAAGGGAATGTTTCGGCTTTTTAATGCCTCTTTTGAGAGTAAGGTATCATTTATACTTCCCAGTCTACTTGGAACAATCAATGCTACGGGACTTCTAAATGTTTGAATTAAGTCAATAATAAAGTAATCTTTTTCAAGAGGAACTAAAAGCCCTCCAGCACCTTCAATAATCAAAAAATCACAAAAGTTAAATAAGTACTCTTTTTTTTGTTTCAAAAAGTCTATATCAATTTTTGTTGAGCCTTTGGCTACAAAAGGAGCAGCAGGGAGTTTAAATTGATATGGGACGACATCATTGATTTTTACATTAAAATCAGGGTTGAGTTCTTGGGTGAGTTTTAGCATTGCTGAACCATCAAAGGGCTTATCAACTACTCCTGTTTCAATTGGTTTAAAGTAACCTACCTTGAAACCTTTTTTTGCATAATATCTTAGGAACTTTTCACTGGCATAAGTTTTTCCTACATTGGTGTTTGTTGCGGTGATAAAGAGGGTGTTATTGTTCATTGTGTACTCGTTTTAAACTAATAAAAAGTTGTTATTTTTCTTTTATAAAACTATGTTATACTGATAAATAATCTTTAAAAAAGAGTTACTATGCCTAAATTTAAAGAAGTAAACTTTTGGTTAATATATTTTATTATCAGCGGAATAATCATACTTATTTCTTGCTTAACATTTTATAGTGAATGGAAGGCAGCAAAAAGTAAATATGTTGAAAAGTCTCAATTGAACCATCTTTCAAAATACTCTTTCTTCTTTTCATTTTGAAGAATCTATCGTAAATATATTGGGTAAAAATCTTTTATCAATATAAAACTAAAAAAATCTTTTATTTTATTTCTTAGTTTTTAACTTTTACCAATGTTAGTTCTTTTTTGCTATAATAGAAATATAAATAACAATAATATATAAAAAAGGTTTGAAGTGGCAAACGAATTTGAAATAGAGTTAGCTGATGATATAGAGGTGAAAGAACCTAGTAAATATAAGGTTTTTTTGTTAAATGATGACTATTCAACCATGGATTTTGTCATTGAAGTACTGGTAAAGGTTTTTCGAAAATCAACCGATGAAGCGGCAAAAATAATGTTGAATATTCATAATAATGGTAGAGAACTTTGTGGTGTTTATAGCCATGAAATTGCGAGTACAAAAGTTAGCCAAGTTAAAACAATGGCACGTACAAAGGGATATCCTTTAAAAGCTGTAATGGAAGAAGAATAATAATGATAAGTAAAGAGTTACGAGATATATTTGCACAAGCAGTATCTTATGCAAAAACAAGCAAACATGAATATTTGACAATTGAACATATCTTTTTAATGTTGCTTAATGATGAGTTTATTGAAGGAATGCTTAGTGATTTAGGATTAGATACTAATAAGATATTTAACGATACTAAAAAGCATATTGATGAGAGTACTCCTAAGCTACCAGAAGATACTGAAGAAGACCCAATTGAAACAGTAACGTTAACATCAGTCATAGAGCATATGGTTGCTCATACGCAAACTTCGGGCAAAGGTAATGCAACTGTTGATGATATGTTTGTTGCTATTTTAAAAAATGAAAAATCTTATGCTATGTATTTACTCAAAATGCAAGGTATTGAACGCGTTGATATTTTAGAAGAGATTTCCCATAAAGAAGAAGATGAATCAGATGAGCTGGAATCTCCTGTTAAACAAAATGATGTTTTGATTAAAAACTCTACAGAGTTAGTTGAAGTTGCCAAAAAAGGTGAAATTGATCCTGTTATTGGACGAGAAAATGAAATCAAACGTGTGATTCAAATTTTAAGTCGACGTAAGAAAAATAACCCTATCTTAGTGGGTGAACCAGGTGTTGGTAAAACTGCCATTGCAGAAGGTTTAGCTTTAGAAATTGCTAGTGGAAATGTTCCCTTTACTATCAAAGATTCAAAACTATTTTCCCTTGATATGGGATCACTTTTAGCAGGAACTAAATATCGAGGTGATTTTGAAAAGAAACTCAAAGCCCTCTTAAAAGAGATTAGTTCTGTTCCAAATGCTATTTTATTTATTGATGAAATTCATACTATTGTTGGTGCAGGAAGTGTTGGTGGAAGTGCCATGGATGCTTCAAATATTTTAAAACCAATGTTAGCTAGTGGAAAACTAAAATGTATTGGAGCAACAACATTTAGTGAATTTAGAAATGACTTCTCAAAAGATAAAGCTCTTAGCAGGCGTTTTGCAAAGGTGGATATTAATGAACCAACAGTTGATGATTGTATTTCTATTTTAGAAGGTTTAAAATCAAAATATGAAGAGTACCATAACGTTAAATTTAATAAAAACTCCATCAAGATGGCAGTAGAGCTAAGTAAAAAGTATTTTAATGATAGATTTTTACCTGATAGTGCTATTGATGTCATTGATGAGGTTGCAGCAACTAAAAAGCTTGATTTAAATAGTGAAGGAACAAAGAAAAAAGCCATATCTATTACCCAAAAAGATATTGAAACTACTGTTGGTATGATGGCGCATGTTCCTCCAAAATCAGCAACAAAATCTGACTTGTCGTTATTAAAAGCATTAGAAAGAAATATGCAAAAACGGGTATTTGGTCAAAATGAAGCTATTACTTCTATTGTTAGAGCAATCAAAGTAAACCGTGCAGGTCTTGGTGGTGATGCTAAACCTATTGGAAGTTTTCTTTTCACTGGACCAACAGGTGTTGGTAAAACTGAGGTAGCCAAAGAGTTATCAACACAATTAGGGATTCATTTTGAGCGCTTTGATATGAGTGAATATATGGAAGCACATACAATCTCAAGACTTATTGGTGCACCTGCTGGGTATGTAGGTTTTGAAAATGGTGGACTTTTAACTGAAGCCATTAGAAAACATCCTCACTGTGTACTGTTATTAGATGAAATAGAAAAAGCGCATCCTGATTTAATGTCAGTGCTTCTTCAAGTAATGGATAATGCAGCACTAACTGATAACAATGGAAATGTAGCAGATTTCCAAAATGTTATTTTAATTATGACTTCTAATCTTGGTTCTTCTGAAGCCAACGTTATGGGATTTGCAAAAGATGATAGTCTAAACGAAGGAAAAGCTATTAAAAAATTCTTTGCTCCTGAGTTTAGAAACAGATTAGATGGTGTTGTGTCTTTTGTGTCACTGAGTTTAGATATTGTTTCTAAAGTTGTTGGAAAATTTATCGGGGATATGTCAGAGCAAATCAGTGATAAGAATATTGAGATTGTTATCTCAAATAGAGCAAAAAAAGAGTTAGCACGATTGGGATATGATAAAGAGATGGGTGCGCGGCCACTAAATAGAGTGATATCAGATAAAATAAAAATGCCACTAACAGATGAGATTTTATTTGGAAAACTTAAAAATGGCGGACAAGTATCTATCGATTTTGTAAAAAAAGAGTTTACGTTCAGTTTTGAAAGTAATTAAAATTATTATTTGCTATAATAGTAAAAATATTTATAAGGATGTTTGATGCGATTTTTATTAAGTTCAGTGGTTTTATTAACACTATTTTTTTCAGGTTGTGGTGAGCAAAAAGAAGAGAAACAGGTAGTTGTACAACCTAAAGTAGTTATTGAAGAGAAAAAAGAAGAGACAAAAATACAAGAAGTTGCAAACAACCTAAAAGCAACAACTAGCGATGCAATTGATGTTGCTGCAAAAATGGCAGAGGAGTTATCTAAAGAGTCAGGAAAGATGGTTCAAAAGATTTCAGAAGAGTCAAAAGTTGTTGTAAAAGAAGTTGCAAAACAGACAAAAGAGATTTCAGCAGTTGCCGTTGAAAAAGTGAATGAAGTTAAAAAAGAACTAGATTCTCAAATAGACCAAGTGATTGAAGAAAAACAAAATGATATTTTGGAAAATACACAAGTAAAAGATTTATATTTAAAATGTGCAGGTTGTCATGGACAAAAAGCAGAACGATCTGCACTTAATAAATCTGAAGTTATCCAAGGTTGGGAAGTAGAGCGAACAGTTGCTGCTTTAAATGGATATAAAAATGGAAGTTACGGAGGAGCTATGAAAGTCCTTATGACGGGTCAAGTTTCAAACTTAAATGAAGAAGATATTAATCTTCTTGCCGAATATATTTTCCAACTTAAATAAAAACTTTTTATAATTTGATATAATCTTTGAAACCATTTCAAGGATTATATTGAATATCTTTCCTTTAGATAAATTTTCTTATACCTTTCCAAGTGCTAATGATGCAAGTCCTCAAGGAGTTGTTGCTTATGGTGGTGACTTAAATCCTAACCGTATTATAAAAGCCTATATGAATGGAATTTTCCCTTGGTATAACGAAGGTGATCCTATTTTGTGGTGGAGTCCAAATCCAAGGTTTGTGCTTTTTTTAGAGCAACTAAAAGTCTCCAAATCTTTACAAAAAACAATTGACAAAAATATCTATGAAATTAAATTTGATAGCAACTTTAATGAAGTTATGACTGCTTGTGCAACCATGCCTAGAAACGGACAAGAAAAGACATGGATACTGCCTGAAATAGTTGAAGCTAATGAAAAACTATTTGAGATGGGGTTTGCACACTCTTTTGAAGCTTATTTTGAGGGAGAACTTGTAGGGGGAGGTTACGGTATTGTTATTGGAAATATTTTTTGTGGACAATCCATGTTTGCAAAAAAAAGTGATGCTTCAAAAGTCGCTTTTTATCATCTTGTGCAACATTTAAAAGAACAAGGTTTTATTTTAGTTGATTGCCAAATTCCAACTCCTCATTTAGAGTCTTTAGGTGCACAACCAATGCTTCGAAAAAAGTTTTTAGAATATGTCAAAGAGGCCTTAAAACATCCGAAAGATTTTTAGTATTAATTTATCAGATTTCTTTTTGTTTCTTTTATTATAATTTCAAAAAAATTTATAGGTAAAAGAATGATAAAAAAACTCGATGTTGATTCAAATGAATTCCAAACTCAATTAGAACTTACAAAACAGTTTACCCAAAAAGTGTGTGATCAGTTTGGATTTGTTTATAATCCAGAAGATGATGTAAACGAATCAGTACAACAAGGTTTGACACGAAACAAACTAATTTACGGAAAACGTTTTTGCCCTTGTTTCATGGTTGTAGGCGAGACAAAAGAGGAACAAAAAGAAGCAGACAACCGTATTTGTCCATGTACTCCAGCCCTAGAAGAGGAAATCCCAAAGGATGGAAAGTGCCGATGTGGAATTTTTTGTACACCTGAATATGCAAAGAATTGTGCAGTAGAACAAGCTATTGAAGAAGCTACACATACACATTTTAGAGGATTGAGTCATGAAGAGTGTTCATTACTTTTACAAAAAGAGAATATTGACTCTGATGAGTTACAATCTTTATTAGAAGCGAGAGAAGCAGGAGTCATTCAATTTAATTTAGTAGATGTTCGCGAATGGATGGAGTGGGTAGGTTCTCGAATTGTTGGAACAGATTATTTAGTTCCGACAACTTCCTTTTACAACGCTTTAGACCAACTAGAAACAAAAAAAACAGTACCGTGTGTTGTTTATTGTCATATCGGTAGCAGAAGTGCTTATTGTCAAAGAATGATGAAAGATTTAGGATTTAATCAAGTATCAAACTTACTTCACGGAATTGTTGGATTTCAAGGTGAGATGACAAGTGGTGAAGAGTAAAATCAACTTAATTAGATTGTATCTTTCTTAAATTTAGCATAAATATAAAGAAGTATTTTTTTAAACTTCTTTAATATACTCTTAAAAGTCCGATTTTGTCGGACTTTTATTTACAAATAAACTCTCGAATTATTTTTATAAATTTAACAAAAATTTCTTTTCTATTTTTAAATCAAGATAATGTTCCTTAAACATTTTGTATAATATGGTGTGATGTATTAGGTATTAAGGATAGTATGAAGCAGATTATAAAACGATTGGAAATTATAAAACATTGTATCGCTATTGAAGATGATGAAACTGTGGAGTTTCAAACTTCGAAACTAGCACAGTTAACTGTCGATAACGATGTTGAAGAGATTTTGAATCTTATTAAAAATACTGACTTTCAAAAAGTTGTTCCGTTAATAGATAGTTACATCCAGAAGTTTACTTCTTTAGTTCCTTATGAAGATAAAGAGGTAATGGGGTTAAAACTAGAGCTAAAAGTTTTAGAGAAACAGTTTTTAGTTTACAGTTGTAAGGTTGAAGAATATCACAATCTTATTAACGATTTTAATGCACGTTACCATAAAGAACTAGGAACACTTATTGAAGAAATATTGGTGCTTAGAGAAGAGTATTATGAGTTTATGTATAAAAATTCAAAATCATTTGAAACTGAGTATTTAGAGGCAAAAAAGGATTTTGAAGACTTTCATGAAGAGTTAAAAAAATACCATTTAGATGACCCAATAGAATTAAGTAAGCAGGAGAAAAAAGAGTTAAAACGTCTCTATAAAAAGGCCAGTAAACTATGTCATCCTGATATTATAGAAGATGAAAAAAAGGAAAAAGCAGAAGAGATATTTAAAGAGTTAAATGCAGCATATCAGCATAACGATATTAAAAAGATTTCAGAAATTTTAGAACTTCTGTTAACTGGAGAGAGTTTTACTGTAACTTCTGATTCCCTCTTTGATACACAAATTTTAAAACGTAAAATAAAAGTAACCAGAGAGAAAATAAAAGCAATAAAAATAGAGATTGAAGCTATTAAGAAAAATGGAACATTTATCTTAGTCAATAAAATTGTTGATTTAGATGAGTATTTTGAGCGTAAACGTGAAGAGTTACTGGATGAAAAAGAGAGTATTATGGAAAATATGAGCGAAGCCTCACAAATGGTTTAAAGGTAAAATATGACAAGTCGTAGTAGAAGTATTGTTGTTAGACAAGAGACAACTTATGTGGCTTTAAATCGAACACATGCTTTGATGTCTATTACTGATAAAATTCTCTCTTCCTCCCTTGTTCTACACACTAATGATGATTGGATTGCAAGACTTTGGGATTGGGCTGATGAGAATAAAATTCATGACTTGCATGTGGTTCAAAAAGGTTTTAATAAACGGTATACCAGAGGAATTCCAAGGGACAAAGAGAGTTTGCTAAACTTAGAAGAACTCAATTTATACAAATATAATTTAACCTATTTGCCAAAAGAGATTTGTAATTTAACCAACTTAAAAAAGCTGCACTTGTATAAAAATAGATTACGATTTATCCCTAAAGAGATTGCAAATTTACAAAACCTAACAGAGTTAAGTCTTTCTAAAAATAATTTATCAAAACTTCCTGATGAGATTTGTAAACTCTCTAATTTAGAAGTGTTAAGTACTTTAGGAAATTGTTTAATTGAACTTCCTAAAAATATTGGTAGATTAAAAAGCTTAAAAAAATTAAATGTTTTAGGAAATCGATTAACTAGTTTACCAGAGAGTTTAACAAAACTTTCAAGTTTAGAAAGCTTGAGTCTTTTTGATAACCGTTTAGAGACCTTACCTACAAATATTGGTGATTTAAAAAACTTAACAGAACTTTTAGTCAATAATAACTATCTAGAAGTTTTACCTGAAAGTGTTGGAGAATTGAAAGAGCTAGAGTATCTTTGGCTGTATGATAATCGTTTAACTCAATTACCAAAAAGTATAGGAAAACTTAAAAAACTCACCGACTTATGGGTTTATAATAACAAGTTAGCAAACTTACCTAAAGAAATCGGAGTAATGGAGAGCCTAAAAGAGTTGTGGATATCTAATAACTGTTTGATTACATTGCCTAATAGTATTGGAAATTTAAAAAATTTAACTGAGGTTAATTTATCAAATAATGAACTAAAAAATCTTCCAAGTGAATTAGCCCAGTTGGACCAACTCACTTGGTTAGAGGTTGATAAAGCTGTTAATATACCAAATGAGTTAGATACGCTTGTTCATAGCAATGTAATTAACTTTTCCTAATCAGGATTAACTTTTATCTGTTTTGGAATGATAATCGTTGGTATAAAAATTATCAGAGTACTTTTTTAATAGTTGTACTAAGGAAATAAAGAAAGTAACCATAGCTGGTCCTATAATCATCCCCCAAAATCCAAATGTTGACAGACCTGCAACAATAGCAAAAAAGATAAGTATTTCATTGACATCAGAAGGTGTTTTTACAACCCTTTGATTGATATATTTAATAATAACAGGCTTTATAAATGTATCGGCAATGATTGAAATGACAATAATTGAGTATAAAGCAATTGCAACAGCATATCCTGTGCTTCCAGTAAACCCTTCGTAGATAGCAACTGGTAGCCACATAACCATTCCTCCAATAACAGGAATGAGTGAGGCAAAACCATAAAGGACTCCTAAAAGAATTCCATCATAGCCAAAGAATGAGACAAAAATACCAAAAAGAAACCCTTCAAGAACAGCAGTGGCTAAAATTGAGTATAAAACAACACTCATTACATTAGATGACTCATGAAAAAGTGCATTTGAATCCTCTTTTTTAAGGGGTAGTGCATCTTTTAAATAGTGAGATAACTGTTTTCCATAAAAGTTATAGAAGAAGTAGAAAATTAAAATCATTACCATATCAATAATAAACTGTGCGGAGTTTTTCCCTAAATAAGCACCAAAGGAGAGTAATGATTGAATAAATTCAGGAATATCAACTTTATTTAAAATTTCCATTAAATGCTCTTTAACAAAGAGTAAATCATTTGGCATATTTTCAACCCATTCTTGTACCACATTAAAGATATTAATTAATGCATTTTGATCGATTTTATTAATTAAAGTGGCAAATGAAAAAATACAATATAAGACGGGCACGAAGAAAATAGCTGTTAAAAAAATTGTCATAATCAATGAACTTATAAAGTTACTTGGAATTCGATTGGAAATATAAACATTTAGAGAGTTTGTTGCCACTGCCAAAAGTAGGGCAACAATCATTGGTTTTAAAAAGGGACCAAAAAGCTCAAACATAAAAAAGATTGTTACGATTGCTAAAGCAACTAAAAAGTATTGTGGTCTCAAAATAGAGTTCCTTCTGATTCTAGTTTTTCATTTCCTGGATAGGACAATCTAAAAAGCTCATATGTTTTTACACTAGCAACTCGTCCACGTGCAGTTCGTTCAATATAACCGTTAGCTAAAAGGTATGGTTCTATTGCATCTTCAATAGTACCTTCATCTTCACTAAGAGCTGCGGCCATAGTAGAAAGACCCATTGGTTTTCCTTTATTTGAAACGAGTAGTTCAAGAAGATTGATATCCATTTCATCAAAACCTGTTTCACTTACTCCTAATTCATCAAGAGCATAGTGACAACGAGCTAAATTAATCTTTTCTTCATTTTCAACTTCTGCAAAATCACGAACACGACGTAAGAGTCTTAGTGCGATTCTAGGTGTTCCTCGGCTTCTTCGTGCAATTTCTAACGCACCATCTTGTAAGGCTTCTTTTTCTAATTTTTTAGAGGCAATTTGAATGATTTTTGATAATTCATCATGATTATAAAATTGCATCCTAAAATGCATACCAAATCGTTCACGAAGTGGATTAGAAAGCATTCCTGCTCGTGTAGTAGCACCAATGAGTGTAAATCGAGGTAGGTCAATTTTGACCGTTTGTGCAGCTGGTCCTGAACCAATAATAATATCTAAGCGATAATCTTCCATAGCAGGATAGAGTATCTCTTCAACTGCTGGGCTTAATCTATGAATTTCATCAATAAAAAGAATATCTCCCTCTTCGAGATTGGTTAAAATTGCCGCTAAATCACCACTTTTTTCAATCATAGGACCAGCCGTTATTTTAATATTGGAGTTCATCTCACTTGATATTAAATATGAAAGTGTTGTTTTTCCAAGACCAGGAGGTCCATAAAACAGAATATGGTCTAGTGCTTCGTTTCGTTTTTTAGAAGCTTCTATAAAAACACGTAGGTTTTTTTTGATTTTTTCTTGACCAATATAATCATCCCATGAAGAAGGGCGAAGACTCACTTCTTGGTTATCTTCTTCAAAAGAGATTTGTTCAACTTCGACTAATCTATCCACGATAGTTATTCCTTTTAGTACTCTTCATTTTTTGAAGGGAAAGTTGTTTCTTGAACGTCATTTCTATATTGTTGTACTGCCTCTTTGACATCTTTTGCACCATTCATATAGTGACGTACAAATTTAGGTTTGAAGTTTTCAAAAAAACCTAGCATATCAGACCAAACTAAAACTTGACCATCTGTTACATTTCCTGCACCAATTCCAATGGTTGGGATATTAACTGCTTGGGTAATTTTTTGAGCCGCATCACTCATGACACCTTCAATAACAATAGAAAATGCGCCTGCTTTTTCAACAGCAATTGCATCACGAATAAGTTGCTCAGTATCGTCTTGTGTTTTACCTCTAACTTTATAACCGCCTTCACTTCGCACATATTGTGGCATCAGACCGATGTGTCCCATCACTGCAATTGAGTTTTTAGTGAGATGCTCAATAATATGTGCTCTATCTTCTCCACCTTCAATTTTAATAGCAGCAGCATTTGTTTCTTGGTAAACTTTGACAGCGTTGGTTAATGCTTCATCTTTATTGATGTATGTTCCAAAAGGCATATCTAAAATAGTAAAAGCTTTTGGCGCACCAGTACAAACAGCATTTGTATGGTAAATCATTTGATCTAACGTTGCTGATAGGGTGTCTGGTTTACCTGCAAAAGACATATTTAGGCTATCTCCTACTAAAATCATATCGGCTATCTCTTCAAATAGTTTGGCAAAAAGTGCATCATAAGCTGTAATCATTGTAAGTTTTTTAGTGTTTTTAGCATTTTTAATTTTTGTTACATTCATTTTTTCAAAATCATGTTTAATAATACTCATAAAGTATATCCTTAATAGTGTATTCCATTGTTGTAATAAGTGGATATTATATCTAATAAATTCTTTTTTTTAGACTCTTAATAAAATGAAATAACTGGAGAATTAGTTGACTTTTTTGCTTTATCTCTGGATAAATGCTGAAACGGAAATTAATTATTATTTGTTAAGTCATGATAAAAGTTTTTCATTATTACAAAAGTACTATATTATTATAATTTTATCGTAAGATAAAATCATTATTAAGAATAAGTATAAGTTAATTAGTAATATAATGAATAATAAAAGTATTCAAAGGAGATATTATGATACGCTTGTTTGCTTTTTTTCTCTTTTTAGCTTTAGTTAGTGCTAATGCTGAACCTATTAAGGTTTGTTATTTAGAATGGGGAAAACAAGGTGGTAAACACCTCCCTAACCAAGGTTTTAATCCTGATTTATTTACCCACATTTTAAAAGAAGCCGGTTATACTCCTAGCGTAGATATTATGCTATGGAAACGTTGTTTACTTCATGTCCAAAAAGGTTCATATGATATGGTAGCTGGGCTTTGGATTGATAAAAATAATAAAAAAACCTATGAATTTTTTAACCCTGTCACTTACGATGAAATTTCATTTATGTCCTTAAATAGTTTAAACGTAAAGTCTGGAAAACTTGAAGACTTTAGCGGAAAAACTATTGCTATTCTAAGAGGTGCAGGAAACATGCATATGATAAAAAATGGAAATTTTAATGTTAAAATCCTTACTTCAGATGACCAAATGATAAAACAGCTTCAATATGGAAGAGTTGATGCCGTTGTTAGTAATACTGCGCATCTTCTTGGAGTTATTGTTGATAGATTCCCCGAACTTATAGGAAAAACAAAAGTATGGAAGCCTGCTTTACAAACCAATATCTCTGCCCCAGCCATTTCTATCAATCATCCAAAAAAAGATGAAATTAAACAACGTTTTAATATAGCCCACAAAAAGTTAATAAAACAGGGGCTTTATGAAAAGCTATTTAAAAAACATAATATTGTTTTAAAATATAAAAAAGACTGAGAAAATTATGAAACAGTTATTTATCCTTTTATTCCTCATGTATAGTAGTTTTTTACATGCTGAGTTAGTGATTGCTTTTGGAAGCAAAAGCGGGAAGGTTGCAGAACATCAAAAACCAGATTTGATAAAGCTTCAAGAAATTGCCAATAAACATAATATTGACTTGATATTAAAACCGTTACCTTGGAAGAGGGCTTTGTTGTTGCTTGAAAAAGGGAAAATTGATGGTGTTATTAATGCAAGTTATAAAAATAATAGAGCTATATATGCTCACTACCCAATGAATGATGGGAAAACTGATAGCTCAAAGCGCCTAAATGATGGTGATTCGTACTATATCTATAAAAATCGAGATTCATCATTAGTTTGGGATGGTAAAAAGTTTATTAATCCTGATGGAGCAATTGGAGTGATGGAAAACTATGCTGTCATTGAAGATCTAAAAAAACATAACAATATTACGATTAAAGAGTTTAATGAAAATGTTGAGATTATTAGAAGTGTAGTACGTAAAAAACTCTCTGCGTATGCAGGTTCTTCTCTTGCAGTAGACAACCTGCTACGAGAATATCCAATATTATCACAACAAATTCTTAGAGAGTCGATTCCCATACGAAAAAAAGAGTATTTTGTAATTTTCTCTAAAATCACTTTTTTAAAGAAACAAGCTGAAATGGAAAAGATATGGAATGGCTTAAAGCCTTACAATCAAAAAAAAGATAAATTAAAATAATTTGCATATTGTATTAAAGGATATTCATGTTCAAAAGTTTTTATAAAATAGTATTACTTTTTTTAGTCACGCTTACAACACTTTTTGCCACCCAAAAAGATACCGATAATCTTGCAAGTATTAGTGCTGTCTCTTTATATAATATCAATAAGGGTGCTTTACAAGATATTATTAAAGCGTCAGTTAAAAACTATCCTAATTTACAAGGGCTTAAAATTGTTGAGTCTTTAAGTTCAGAGACGTATGTTGAGTTTTATAAAAAAGATAACAAAATTATTTTTAAGCCAATACCTGAGGACTTAAAAAAACAATATCGAAGTTATAAAACGAAATCCATGTACCAAAATGAAGAGGTTGGTTTTGTAATAACCTACTTTAAAAATGAAGGTTCAATTACGCTATCGAGTAATGAGCAAGCTTGGTTACAAAACAATAGAATTTTATTGAGTGTAGATGATCGTTATGCACCTATGAATTTTGTAAATTCACAAGGGAAGATGGATGGATTAAGTATTGACTATATCAAGTTAATAGAAAAAAAAATTGGTTATCCAATTGATTTGGATACTAATAGCTGGCCTATCTCTTTATCTAATGCTATGGAACATAAAAGTGATGGAATAATAAATGCCAATGCTACTGAAGAGCGTGTAAAAAAACTGCTTTTTACAAAACCTTATATTCTTGCACCAATGACACTAATAACTTCTTCTGGAAGAGAACATTACAGTAGTTTAAAAGAGTTAAAAAAGAAAATAATTTTAGTAAAAGAAAAAACGGTAGAATCAGTGGTTCTACCAAAAAAATACCCTGATTTAGTTTTTAAAGAAGTAAAGAACTATCAAAGTGCTTTTCATTTAGTAATGACCCAAAAAGCTTTTGGTATATTTGGTCATTTAGCGGTGCTCGATTATGAAATGAACCAGTATATGTTGCCTAATTTAAAAAAGAATTTTATTAGTTATAGTGAAGTTGTATCTGCGCAGGCTATTGGAGTTCGAAATAGTGCACCACTGTTACAAGATATTTTAAACAAGGCAATTAGTTCAATTTCAGATAAAGAAAAAAAACGTATCAATAACAAATGGATGGGTACTGTTGAAGAGAATAAAAAGGAATTGACCTATAAAGAAGTGAAATGGATTAAACAAAATCCAACAATTCGAATTGCCGTTGTTGATAATTATGCTCCTTATGATTTTAGAAATGAACGTAATAAATTGGTTGGTTTTCACTCTGACTTAGCACAACTTATGAATAATAATTTAGGAATAAATATTATCTTACGACCATTCCCTTCATGGACAGATGCTTTTAACGCGGCTACAAGTGGTAGTGTACATGGAATATTTTCATTAAGCTGGTCCAAAGAGAGAGAAGAAAAATATTTTAATTATTCAAATCCTTATCACTTTTCTCCATATTACTTAGTTGTTAATGAAGAGAATAAACAAAATCTCACTTTAGAGAATTTTGGTAATAAGAGTATCGCCGTAGAAAAAGATACGATTTTTGAAAAGATAATTCGTACTAAGGCACCACAAGTAAAGATTGTTTTTGTTAAAGATACAAAAGAAGCTTACGAGAGTGTGAAAAGTGGGAAGGTTGTAGGAACAATTAGTCCAAATATAAAAGATAATCTTTTTAAAAAATCAGGATTAAGAGTTACTTCTGAGCTCTTTGATAAATCGAGTAACTTACATATTGGAACGCATAAAAAGTTTCCTTTAATTGCTTCTATTTTAAATAAGGGTATTGATTCTGTATCTTTAAAGCAGCTGTCATCTCTTAGACAAAAATGGTTAACAAAAAGTAAGGCAACTATTGAACTGAATGCTAAAGAAAAAGCATGGATACAAAAAAATCCTACCGTTAAAATGATAGAGTTTTTTGACGAACCTCCTTTTACTTTGAATGGCACTAAAAAAAGCGGTTATGTTTATGAGATGCTTGAATACTTAATTAAGTCAGCTGGTTTGGAAGTTGAGTATGTAAGCGGTTATAACTCCTATGGAGATATGTTAACTTCTATTGAGAATGGTAGTGCAGATATCCTTAGTACTTATCCTACTTCACTTGATCTTGGGCCTGAATCAAAACTTGTAAAATCAAAATCAGTTTTAAAAACACCTTTTGTTCTTATTGGTAAAACAAATGAGAATGCAATTCGTTCTATTCAAGACTTGTTTGGAAAGAGAGTTGCAGTTGTTAAAGGCTACGTGCAGGATAAATACTTAAGTAAGTTTCCTCAAATCAAAAAAGTGTATGTTAATAATAATGATGAAGGTTTTACTGTAATTAGGCAAAAAAAAGCAGATTATTATATTAACAATCGAGCAAATACTGAATTTATTTTAAATAAATCTTTTTTAACAGATTTGCATATTGTTTATGAACTACCATACGATAAATTTCCACCTCTATCAATCTCTTTTGCAATGAATGGGCAAAAAAAGACGATGGTTTCAATTTTAAATAAGGCTTTGGAACAAATCTCTTTTAAAACAATAAAAAAAATACGAGATAAATGGATTTTACAAACCGATGCATCTACAAAGAAAAAAATTGTTTTTTCAGAATCTGAGAAGGCGTGGTTACTAAAGAATTCTTCAGTTCGTTTAGCCTATATGGATTACTGGCCAGTGGATGACAATGGAGATAATATTCATACTGAGTATATAGGACTTTTAAGTAAATATGGAAATATTAATGTCACTCTTGTGAAATATGATGCTTGGAAGAAAGGGTTTGCAGATACTGTAAAAGGGAATAATGCCTTTGGTATTTTAAATTTAAGTTGGAGTAAAGAGCGAGAAGAGAAAAGTTTTGATTATACAAAGCCTTATTTCTTTACTCCTGGTTATCTTATTGTTAAAAAAAAGAATACTACTATAAAATCAGTTGAGGACTTAGCTAACAAAACTATTTTTGTTAAAGATAAAGCAATTACAAATCAGATTATTAAAGAGTTAAAATACAATATTACTCCTATAAACTTAAAAAATGAAGAGATGATGTATAAGCAGTTAGGACAAGATGGCTCAAAAGCTGAAGCGCTTTTAACCTATGTATACGACCCTGAGCTTTTGGATAAATATGATTTAAAAGTAGCCAATAAGTTTTTTAGTAAGTTTGGTGAAGTACATATTGGAGTCAGTAAAAATCAAAAGGAACTTTTTTCAATTTTAAATAAAATTTATAGTGTGATTCCAAAAAGTGAATTAAGTCGTATTCAAAATAAAGTTTACAAAAAAACAAAACGAATCAAAGTTGAGTTAACAAAAAAAGAGAAGGCTTTTATTAAATCTCATCCTACAATTAAAGTCCATAATGAAAAAAATTGGCCTCCTTTTAATTTCTATGAGTTTGGACAACCTAAAGGTTACAGTGTCGAGTTAATGAAACTTGTTGCAAAAAACACGGGTCTAAATATTGAGTTTGTTACTGGTCCTACTTGGGATGAGTTTTTGCAAATGATGAAAAAAGATGAATTGGATGTTGTCATTAATATTGTTAAAAATGAAGAACGTTCAGAGTATATGCTTTTTACTGATCCTTTTATTCAAGCAACCATGGGAATAGCAGTTCATTCTGATCGTGATGATATCAAAACATTTGATGAAATGTTAAGTAAAAAAGTAGCGTTAGAAAATGGATTCTTTTATCATGATTATTTTAAGAAGAATCACCCTGATACGAAACTAGTTGTTGTTGATAATGGAGTTCAAACTCTTCAATCTGTGGTATTTAAAAAAGCAGATGCAACTATAGGTTTTGTGCCTGTTATGAAATATATTGCAGAGAAAAACTTTATTACGAGGTTAGATTATTTTACAGATATGAGTTCTCCTATTATGAAACCAATGCCATTGAGATTTTCTACACGTAAAAATTCTCCTGAACTTTTATCTATTTTACAAAAAGGTTTAGCAAGTATTGATCCTACACAACAGAAAAAGCTAAATAACCGCTGGTTAGGGCGTATTGATGAAAATAAAATTGTATTAAAACTCTCTAAAGAAGAGAAAAAATGGTTAAATGAACATAAACAAATTAAGTTTACTGCCGATCCTAGTTATCTGCCTTATGAGGCTTTTGATAGTGATGGAAATTACATTGGAATCGTAGCTGACTATTTAGATATTATTGAAAATACCTTGGATATTACTTTTAAAAAGATTCCAACTAAAAACTGGACAGAGTCTTTGGAAATGTCGAAAAATGGCAAGATTGATGTATTATCTAATTATACCGTGGATGAAGAATTAAAAGATATTCACACTAGTACAAAACCTTATATTGTGAGTCCAATTTCTATTGTTATGCGAGATGATACTAAGGTTGCTACAACATTAGAAAATTTAAAAAATAAAACAATAGCAGTGGTTAAAGGGTATGGATACCTTGATAAGATATTTGCTAAATATCCTCATTTAAATTATATAGAAGTTAATAATGCCAGAGAGGGATTGATAGGGGTATCTATAGGAAAATATGATGCTATCATCTGTTCTTTAACCCTTGCTCAATATACGATTAGTGATTTAGGATTACATAACTTACGTGTTGCTGGACAAACTGGTGAAACCATGCAGTTAGGTCTTGGTATTCGTAAAGATTGGGATATTTTAGTTCGTCTTATTAACAGGGTTGTTGATTCCATTTCTCAAGGAACTAGACAAGAGATTAATAAAAATTGGTTAGGAGAAAATTTTGAAGCTGCCAAACGTGTTAACTTAACAAAAAAAGAGCAAGTATGGGTAGATAAAAAAATACCGATAAAATATGTTTTTGATCCTGACTGGGCGCCATTTGAGTGGAAAAATGAATTAGGAGAACATACTGGAATTGTTTACGACATTTTAAATATTGTTCGGGAGCGTACAGGGCTAATTTTTGAACCTGTTGCAACAAATAATTGGACGGATGCTGTTAAACTTGCCGAAACAAAACAAGTAGATATGTATGGTGGCTTGGGTGAAAATGAAGATCGTAAAAAATATATGAACTTTACGGAGAATACTCTCTATAAAACACCGTATGTTTTTGTTGTGCATAAAGATCATAAAGATGACCATTTTGATACTTTTAAATCTTTAAAAGGAAATGAAAGAATCGCTGTTGTTGATGGTTATACAATCCAAGGAATAATGAAAGATAAACAACCTAATATTAAACTTCAAACTGTTCCTAGTACTATGGAAGGATTTAGACAAGTTACTAATAAAAATATTGATATTTTTCTTGTTAATGCTTCAACAGCAAAATATTATATCAATCGAAAAGGGTTTGAAAATCTCAAGATTGCAACTAAAACGGAGTATAAATTAGAGATTAAGACTGCTATTCGTGATGATTGGCCTCTTGAAGTTATTTCCATACTGGATAAAGCGCTTGAGTCCATTTCAGAAAAAGAGTTATCTGATGTTTATTTGAAATGGACAGAAGTTTTAGTGGAAGAGAAAATAGATTGGGATTTAATCTATCGTATTGCAGGTGGAGCACTTGTCGTTTTACTATTAGTTGCTTACTGGAATAGAAAACTCAAAAAAGCAGTTGACTCAAAAACAATAGAGTTGAAAAAACTTTTAGACTCTTTTGATGAGAATGTTATTGCCTCTAAGACAGATGTCAAGGGTACAATTCTTTATGCAAGTAAGGCATTTTGTGAAATTAGTGGGTATACACAAAAAGAACTTATAGGTAGTCCTCAAAGTATAGTTCGCCATCCAGAGATGCCCAAATCAGTATTTAAAGATTTATGGCAAACAATTCAAAGTGGAAAAGTGTGGAAAGGTGAAGTTAAAAACAAAACTAAAAATGGAGGTTTTTATTGGGTTGAGGTAGTTATTACTCCTGAATTTGATGAGCAGGGAACTATAACGGGTTACAGTGCCATTCGCCAAGATATCAGTTCCAAAAAAGAGGTTGAAGAGTTAAGTGAAAACCTAGAAATAAAAGTAAAAGAGAGAACACTAGAGTTACAGGAAGCACAAGAACAATTCTCTTCTATGGCTGCAAATGTTCCTGGTGTTATTTATCGATGTAAAGTTGATGCTGGTTGGACTATGTTATATATTAGTAATGAGATTGAAGTGCTTAGTGGTTATCCTGTATCAGAGTTTATTAACAATAAGGTTAGAACTTTTGCTGATATTATGCACGAAGATGATATCGAGCCAGTTGCAACATTGATTCAAAATCAGATTGATAAAGGCGAGAAGTTTTTAGTTGATTATCGTGTTATTGATAACAATGGTGTTGTTAAATGGGTTCGAAGTCAAGGTCAAGCTTATATGACAGATAATAATGAACAGTACTTAGATGGTGTTCTCTTTGATGTAACAGAACAGAAGAAACTAGAAGAAGAAGTTAAAGAGTCACAAAAAAGATTTGCTACAATCTTTGATGCAGCTCCTGATAGTATTTCACTTATTAAAGATGGAGAATATATCTCATGTAATCAAAAAACCTTAGAGATTTTTGGTGTAGATTGTGAAGATACTTTTAAACAAAGTAAACCATCTGATTTTTCTCCTGAAATGCAAGAGTGTGGTACTTCTTCTGCACAACTGGCGCCTGAAAAAATTCAAGAAGCCATAGAGACTGGTTATAACCGGTTTGAATGGATTCATAAACGAATAGATACCAATGAGAGTTTCGATGCCGAGGTCATTTTATCTTCTATTGATCTTGGAGGTGAAGCTCACATTTATGCAGTAGTGCGTGATATTAGTGAGCGAAAAGAGTTAGAAAGAGTTATTAAAGAAAATACCGAACAAATGACTTACGTATCACAACATGCTAACTTAGGATTTTGGAACTTCAACCCTCAAATAGGAGACCTTTTTGTCAATGATGTATTTGTTGAGATGCTTGGGTATGATTCTGAAGAAGTGCTGTTGACAGGTTATGAGAACAAGATGTTTAAGCCGTTTAAAGATGGTTTGGCCTTTTGGGAACAACTTCTACATCCAGATGATGCAAAACGAACAGGTGAAATAATAACAGCACATATTAATGGAGAGACTGATCTTTATAATGTTGAGTATAGAATGCGTAGAGCTGATGGAACTTGGATGTGGTCTCGAGCAGTTGGTAGAATATCCAAATTTGATGAAGATGGGAAACCTATTAGATTTAATGGTGTGAATATTGATATTGATGAAGCAAAACGAGCACAAGAGCTAATTGCTGATCAAAAACAGTATACAGACTCTATTATGAATTCTCAAAGTAATATTGTAATCTCAACAGATGGTGAGAAATTGCGAACGGCGAATAAGTCATTCTTGGATTTCTTTGAAGTAAAAGATGAACAAGAATTTTTGGACAATATTGGAGATTGTATTTGTGATACCTTTGACACAGAATTACCTGATGAATTCTTACAAAAAATGATGGGTGATGAAAAATGGATAGAGTATGTTTATGCACGACCTGATATCATTCATAAAGCTAGAATTGAACGCCATGGTCAAATGCATATTTTTACCATAACTTCTGATCGATTTGAGTTTGCTGGTGAGATGCTCGAAGTTGCTGTATTTACAGATATTACCGAAATAGAAGATATCCGAAGAAATATTGAGACAATTTTATCAAATATTATGCTTCCTGTATTGATTACAGCAAAAGAGAGTCGAACGATTCTTTATGCTAATGAGTACGCTAGTATTCAATATGAAGCACCAATTGATAGATTGGTTGGCAGTAATATTGACAGCGTTTACACAAGTCTTGATCAAAAAGAAAAAATCTTATCCATTATGAGTGAGCAAGGATATGTTGAAAACCTTGAAGAGCGGTATCGAACGCAAACAGGAAAAGAGTTTATAGGGTTACTTTCTGTTAAACCAATTGTTTATAATGGCGAAGAGGCATTTATTGGTATGGTTGTTGATATCACACAACAAAAAGAGATTGAGGATGAGATACGAAGAATCCATAAACATACTCAGTCTTCCATTGAGTATGCTTCGTTGATTCAACACTCGCTCATCCCTTCAAATGATCTGTTTAGAAAATACTATGATGATTATTTTACCATTTGGCATCCAAAAGATATTGTAGGTGGAGATATTTATCTCTTTGATGAATTGCGTAATGATAATGAGTGTCTACTAATGGTAATCGATTGTACAGGGCATGGAGTTCCAGGGGCATTTGTAACAATGCTTGTTAAAGCAATTGAACGACAAGTTGCTGCAATAATAGCAAGCGATGAGAACTTGGAAGTAAGCCCAGCTTGGATTTTACAATATTTTAATCAAACAATGAAAACCTTATTAAAACAAGAGGATGATGATGCTATTTCCAATGCTGGGTTTGATGGTGCTGTTTTATACTATAATCGACGTGATCAAATTGTGCGATTTGCAGGGGCCGAGTTACCACTGTTTTATATTGAAAATGGTGAAATGAAAACAATAAAAGGAAATCGACACTCCATTGGATATAAAAAATCAGATGCCACTTATGAGTTTAAAGAACATTTAATTGAAGCAAAAGAGGGCATGCAGTTTTATTTAACAAGTGACGGGTATTTGGATCAAAATGGTGGAGAAAAGGGATTCCCATTTGGTAAAAAACGATTCCAAAACATACTTATGGAGTACAAGGACTATAGCTTTGCAGATCAACAAGAAGTTCTTTTAAATGAACTACAGGCTTATCAGCAAAAAGAAGAACGAAATGATGATATTTCTATTGTTGGAGTTAAAATAGGTAAGCTTGATGCTACAAAAAAAACAGAGAATGAAAGCTGGGTAATATGATGAGTAAAAAGTTTTTAGTGGTTGATGACTCTAAAATAGCAAGACAGAAGCTAAGTGAGTTTATTAAAGAGTTAAATTTTAGTGTAATTCACGAAGCAGAGGATGGCGTGATTGCAGTTGAGAGATTTAAAAAGATAGCGTATGATTATATTATTATGGATTTAGAAATGCCAAATATGAAAGGCAATGAAGCTTCTAAACTGATGTTGGAAATAAACCCTAATATAAATATAATTTTGGTAACATCAATAGTAGATAAAAAAGAGCTTATAGGGGCTCTGAAAATTGGTGTTAGAAAGATCTTGAGAAAACCTGTTAATTTTGAAATGTTTGCTCAAGCAGTGAAAGAATTAGAGATAAAGGATAAAGATGAACGTTGACAATATACAAAATATGGTTGAAAAAGATGGTATCATCTTTTTATCTTATGGTGGTTTTTTAACACAAACTCTCATTGCAGGAATGACAGAAGCTTTAGAAAAAGAAGCAGAATATAATGACTTAAATATGGGAGTTGCAAATAATATTTTTACAATTTTTATTGAACTTTCTCAAAATGTTATGAATTATTCAAAAAACAAAAATGCCCAATGCAAAGAGGTTAAATCTGAAGGTCTTATTGTTGTAGGAAAAGATGAACAGGGAAATTACTACATCCATAGCCAAAATATAGTTGCTCAAGACGATAAAGATAAAATTGAACCAAAACTAAAAGAAATTGTTACCCTTCCTCGAGATGACTTAAAGAAAAAGTATCGGGAACTTCGTCGAAGTGGTAAAGATAAACATGGCAAAGGTGGTGGAATTGGCTTTTATGAAATTGCTAAACGCAGTAGTGAAGTCAAATATGAATTTAAAACAATCAATGAAGATAAATACTATTTTCATTTTATATCACGAATTAATATTAATAAGGAGAACTAAATTATGGAAAACTTAAAAATTGAAGAGACTAAATATACTCCATCAATAAATCTAGATGCGCAAAAAGGTTTGTTTGAACTAGTGGGTAAATCCTATCCAGAAAATACATTTGAATTTTATAAACCAATGATGGATTGGGTAGAAGAATATTTTGAAAGTAATGCACAGGAAAAAACGGTGGTTAACTTAGAAATCATTTATTTTAATTCAAGTAGTTCAAAACTTTTTTTTGATTTTTTCGATTTAATTGAAGAAGCAAGTGAAGATAACAGCATTGAAATCAATTGGATTTATGATGAAGAGAATGAATCTGCTTTAGAAGCAGGTGAAGATTTTAAAGAAGACTTTGAGGAATTAACATTTAACTTAGTACAAAAATAGAGTAAATCATGCGAAAATCAAAAGAAGAACGTGTCATTGAACACGGTGAATATATTATCAAAGAGTTGCATCGTGTCTATAAAGAGGGTATAGGTATTGATGAGTATTATAAATTACTAAAAGAGTATAGACGTTTGTATAAACGTCAAGAAAAGATGATAAAACTTTCCGATAATATGGGTGGTGAAATCATGGAAAAAAATGACACTCTTAGTGATAATTTACAATATACTATAAAAACAGCACGTACAAAATTGATGGATAATGTCAGTGAACATCGTAAAACAAAAGAGACCTCTTCGAAGTTTCAATTGCGTTCAAAAGATCTAGAGACTGCTTTAAAAGAGAGTTATGAAGAGAATTCAAAGTTGGAAAAAAAACTGCGTTATTATATTGAAAACTATGGCGAAGTTAAACACAGTTTTAATGAGGAGGTAGGTTCTCAACCCACTGCAAAAATTGTTATCAATCCTGCTGAATATAAAAATATGACCATTAAACAAGTTGTCTCTATGGAGTTGTCAAAAGATAAAACATCTTTTGGGTTAGCAAAGATTTCATTAAATAATTTTAACGCTATGATTGATACAATTGAGCAAAGTAGTTCAATCAATAATTTTTTATTAGGAACCTACAAGTATCTAAAAAATAGTTTTCAAAAAGAGGATATTGTTTTTCATGATACCTTAGAGGCTTTTTATATTATTACACGAAATAAAGATAGTAATGCTGTGAAACTGTTGATGCAGAAGTTAAATAAAAAAAGAAAAGTATTAAATTTTGATATTATTTTTTCCATTGGTATGACACATTTTATACCAGGAAAAGATACTGAAGAGATTTTTTTACGACGTTGTGAAAATGCATTTATTGAAGCACAACAAGATGAAACAAATATCGTGGTCAAATAAAGGAAAATCATGCCTGAAGAAAAAAGTTCGGAAAGACGAAAAAAAAGTAGACGTCAAAACGATAACGTACATGATAATAAACTTATTGCAGAGATTGAGCTTTTAAAAGAAGAGTTTGCTAAAACCACCGATAAATTAATCAAAGATGTCAAACGTCAAGATAAAATCATGGCGCGAAGTGATAAACGCCAACAACAAGAGTATGATCAACTCCAAGTGAAATTACAAGAAGTTGAAGCACTGAGTCGTGAAATAGAAGAGACACAAAGAGAAGTCGTCTTTACTATGGGTGCTATTGGAGAGAGCCGTTCAAAAGAGACAGGAAATCATGTTAAAAGAGTTGCTGAGTACTCTAAGTTATTAGCTTTATATTATGGATTACCCAAAAAAGAAGCTGAGATGCTCAAACAAGCAAGCCCAATGCACGATATAGGAAAGGTTGCTATTCCTGATGCTGTTTTAAATAAACCCGGCCGTTTTAATGACGAAGAGCGAAAAATCATGGATACCCACGCTCAACTAGGATATGAAATGTTAAAACACTCCAATCGTCCACTGCTTAAAATGGCAGCTACTGTTGCTTATGAACACCATGAAAAATGGAATGGAAAGGGATATCCAAATGCATTAAAAGGCGAAGAGATTCATATTTATGGACGCATCACTGCTTTAGCAGATGTTTTTGATGCCCTGGGAAGTGACCGTGTATATAAGGCAGCATGGGATGATGAAAGAATCTTTAATCTCTTTAAAGAGGAGAGAGGTGAACACTTTGACCCTAAATTAATTGATATCTTTTTTGAACATTTAGATGAATTTTTAACAATTCGAGACTCTTTAAAAGACGCCTTCTAGTTTTAATGATACTTAGACCCTCATATCTTTTCAAGATGAGTTTAGGTAAAATGACTGCTTTTAGTATCAAAAAGTTAAAAATAGCTTTTGTGATATAACTTATAAATAGGATTTTATTTTGAAAAAATTAGTAGGGTATATTACTGCCTCGTACCCAAATAATAGTTTTACTGTTGATTTAGCCCTGAATATGAAAGAAGCTGGTGTTGATATTTTAGAATTAGGTATTCCTTTTTCTGACCCAGTTGCAGATGGACCAGTGATTGAAAAAGCAAACTTGTTAGCCTTACAACAAGGGTTTAAATTAAATGATTTATTTGATGTAAGTTCTCAAATAGCACCTCAAATGGATACTTTATGGATGGGATATATGAATCCTTTTTATCATTATGGAATGGAGAACTTTTTTACAAAAGCACAAGAGTATGGTATTAAGGGTGCTATTATCCCTGATTTACCATATGAAGAAGCGGTAGCTTATCAATCATTATGTAATCAATACAATCAGTCATTAATCTCTTTTGTAGCTCCAACACACAGTGAAAATCGTATTAAAAAAGTTGTAACTAATGCCCAAGAGTTTATCTATATGGTTGCATATGCTGGAATTACAGGAAGTGGTAAAAGTGAAGATTTAAGTATGGTTATTGAGAATGTGAAAAAATATTCTCAGACGCCACTTTATATTGGCTTTGGGGTGGATGAAAAGACATGTCAAGAAAAAGCTAAAGGTGTTGATGGAGTTATTGTTGGAAGTGCTTTTGTGAAGCACTTAATTGATGATAGTTTAAGCAATATGGAAAAGATTACCAAAATCTGCGCTATTGCTAAAGAGATAAAAGCTAAAATCAACGAGTAAAAAATGCAATTGTTAGAAGAGGATATTGAGTTTGTAGAACAGCATCGGGATTGTTCCTATTTTGATGATGAAATATCAGATATACGATATCGATATTTACAAAACTGTTCGACACTTGAGTATCAAAATATGTTAGAGCATGGCTGGCGACGTTTTGGGAAGATGCACTTTGTTCCAGAGTGTGAAAATTGTACAAAATGTGTTAGTATGCGTATTGATGCTTTAAACTATGAGTTTTCGCGTTCTGAAAAACGAGTATTAGCTAAAAATGAAGATACAAAGATTTATATTCAACCGCCTTCATTAACCTTAGATCACTTGCAACTTTATGATAAATACCATGCTCATATGAGTGAAAAAAAAGGGTGGCAACATTCACCTATTGAACCAATAGAGTATAACCGTTCGTATGTACAAGGCAAAGCAGAATACTCAAAAGAGTTTTTATATATGCGAGATAATAAACTTATTGGTGTTGCTCTGACGGATATTTTACCTAAATCAATCTCTTCTATTTACTGTTTTTATGACCATGATTATCAAGAGTTATCATTGGGAAAATTTTCAATTTTAGCGCAAATAAAAATCGCTAAAGAGTTAAATATTCCTTATATTTATTTGGGATATTGGATTAAAAATCATCCCTCTATGGGATACAAAGAGTCCTACAAACCGTTTGATATTTTGACAAATCGAGTAAGTTTGGATGAAGCAACTATTTGGGAGAAATATGAATAATTATAATGTAGCAATTATAGTATCAGTTGTTATTACAGCTGCTTTGGCATTAGGGATTAGTTATGGGGTGATTAACTTCTTTTTTGAGCAGAGTTCTTGGAAAAAGATTATTCAACTTATTATTGCTGTTTTATTTATGACAACATTTTATGCACCCATTAAACATATTTTGTTAAAATATATGGATATTAAAGGATCTGATGATGATGAAGATACTCTTTAGCCTTATTTTAGGTAGTAGCTTGGCTTTTTCAATGGATAAAATCAATGAAGTTGATTGTTTAATTATTAAAGAAGAGAACTCTATTATCTGTAAATATACTGCTAATCGTGAAATAGAAGATAAATTTATTGATGTTCAATGGATTACTCCAAATGGTGACATTTCAAGAGAACGAAAACTTATTATGCCAAAAGGGCATGGCTCGGTTTATGATTTTAGATATATTCAAGGACGCGAGTTAGGTATTTGGACTTTTAACGCAACCGATGGTGAAATAACATACTCAACGGAGTTTGAAGTTACAAAATAACAACTTAGATAGTTAAGTGTGTTTTTAAGTGTAAATAACTATAATGATAACAATTATTATAGTTAATTACAAGGAACACAATGTTAGCATCTTTCTTAATCACTTTTAGAGAAGGCTTAGAAGCTTTTCTGATTGTTGGTATAATTCTCTCCTATTTAGGCAAACTACAAGCAACACGATTTAATAAATTTATTTACCTTGGTGTTATTATTGGAATCATAGTATCTCTTTTTATTGCGTATATTTTCCAAGTTGTTATTTATGGAATGGATAATGAACTTTATCAACATTATCTGATGATATTTATTTTACTCTTTGCAACAGTTGTATTATCATACATGGTTGTTTGGATGGCAAACCAGTCAAAACAGATAAAAGGTGAAATCGAAGAAAACCTTAAAAAATTGGTAACCACAGGTAATATTTTAGGTATGGTATTTTTAGCTTTCTTAGCTGTTTTAAGAGAAGGCTTTGAAACGGTACTTTTCTTTTCTTCATTAACTCTTACTGAAGGTTTTACTATGGAGCAAGGGCTCATAGGTGCAGTTATAGGACTTTTCCTTTCCCTTGTTTTAGTTTATATTCTTATGAAAGGTGCTCGAAATATCCCACTGCAATCATTTTTTAAATATACAGGATTGTTAATTTTAATCATTGCTGGTGGATTGTTTGGAAGTGCTATTTCAATGATGCAAGCAGCGGAGCTATTACCTACAGTCATACCTGTTGTATATGATATATCGTTTATCTTGGATGATAGGGGATTATTTGGAACATTTTTAAGAGCTCTGTTTGGATATAACTCTTCTCCAACACTACTTCATTTAGTTTCGTGGTCATTTTATATGTTAACTGCAATCTTCTTATGGAAAAGAACTTACTCCTATGCAAAAGTGTGATGTATTAATAATAGGTGGAGGAGTTGCCGGTCTTATGGCTGGGATTGAACTTGCTAGAAATGGTAAAAAAGTGATTCTTTTAGAAAAAGAGGGTGTTGTTGGTGGACAGTGTAAAACCGAAGAGTTATATACAAATGGTGAAACCTATCGTTTTGATTATGGGGGACACAGGTTTATTACGAATAACGAAGTTTTACTCTCTTTTGTTGAAGAGGTTTTAGGTGATGATTTACTATTTGCTCAAAGAAGTTCAGTGATTCTTCATCAAGACAGGGTGTATGAGTACCCTTTAAATTTAAAAAACCTTTTTAGCGTGGCACCTTTTAAATTACTCTTTGGTGCTTCAATTGATACCCTAAAAATCATATTTAAAATGGTGAACCCCGATGATAGTAGTTTTAAATCATGGATTAGTTCACGTTTTGGAAAAACCCTTTATGATAACTTTTTTGGCCCATATACAAAAAAGCTGTGGGGCATTGAACCTGATAAATTGAGTGCTGATTGGGCGGGACAGAGAATATCTTTACTTGATTTAAAAGATGTAGCAAAGAAACTTTTGTTTAAAAACAAAAAAACAGCACGAACCTATGCCAAAAGTTACCGCTATCCAAAATTTGGTTTTGGTGGATTGCCTAAAAAGATGGCAAAAAAGTTTGAAGCTTTAGGTGGAGAAATCTTTGTTAATGAAGGTGTTGAAAGTTTTATTTATAGTGATAATAAAATTGAAACAGTTAAAACACAAACAAAAAGTTTCCATGCTCAAAATATTATTTCAACTATGCCTTTAAATGAGATGTCAAAACAGTTAGGTTTTGAGAGCGGGTTAAAATTTAGAAGTCTTCGATTTTTATGTATAGGTTTGGATATTGAGGACTTTTCACCTCATACGTGGCAGTATGTGAGTGATTATGATTTATTGCCAACACGTATTCAAGAACCAAAACGAAGGTCAGAATCCATGGCTCCACAAGGAAAAAGTTCTATTATGCTTGAGATCCCTTGTAATAAAGGGGATGAAATATGGGATATGAATGAAGATGAACTTTTAGCTATTGTTAAAAAAGATTTAAGCAGGTTAAAGTTTGATATTGAAGATAAAATCGTGGATTACTTCTCTTTTACAACAGAACATGCGTATACCTTAATGGACATAGAATACAGTGAAAAAAGAGATAAAACCATTGAGTACTTAAACCAATTTGATAACCTTATTATGGCAGGTAGGCAAGGAACTTTTAGATACATTTTCTTAGATACTGCAATGGAGACAGGTTTAATGGCCGCACAAAAGATTTTGGATGACGAGAGTCACTCACGATTGAATATTTATAATCATCGAAATGAAAAGACAGTTATTGAGACTAAAAGTGTCGCGTGACGTTATTTATAAACTAATTAATAAAGGAAAAAAATGAGACTAGTTTTACTTTTTATCGTAGCTGTTATTACAGCAGTTAATCTAAATGCGTACTCTTATGCAGCAGCAGGAAAAGAGCCGACAATAGACTCAAAAGAGGCGATTTTGAAAGCAGTGAATGCAAACGATTTTAAAAGTGCTCAAGCTGTTTTTATAAAGTATGAAAAAAATTATCAATATTTAAGTGATGAGTTTAACTCAAAATTATACGGTGGTTTAAAAAGTGCCATTGATAATAAAGATAAAAAAAACGTTGTAAAGTGGTTAAACACTTCAATTGCAGCAGAAATTCAACGAAGACTTGATGGTGGGCTAAAAAATATCAAACAGTTTAATATTGCAAAAGTGATGTTGGCAAAAGCCAATAAGTTTTTCAAAATTTTATCACCTAGTTTAGAGAAAACAACAAATGAAAAGCTAAGTGAAGCCATTAAAAATTGTGTACAGTTCATTGGAAACCCTGGGCTTTTTGGTGTTGGAGCAAAACCTGCAAAACCAGAAGAATATAAAATAAACCAAGAAATAGCTGTAAAAATCTTAAAATCAATTTAGATGAATTTGTATAAAGTAATTATATGCGTAGCAACAATTCTATATGCTTTGTTTATTTTTACTTATCCTGCATCCTATTTTAATGACGATGCTCTTTTTTTAGCGCGAGGAATTGATAATTTTAGTGTTATTGATTTCTCTCCCCATTTTCCTGGATATCCTTTTATCATACTAGCTGGAAAATTTATTAATCTTTTTGTACATGATAGCCAGTTTTCATTGTTTATTCTTACTTCTTTTTGTGCTATTTTTTTACCCTTAGTGCTGTTTTTATATGTAAAGAGTCTCATCAATGAAAAAGTTGCCTTTTATGCTTTTTTATTAGCACTTTCAAGCCCTTATTTAGTCAATCTTTCATTATCAATGCTCAGTGATAGTGTAGGGTTGTTTTTCCTTTTTTTAGGTCTATATTTACTGCAAATAAATAGGCATAAAGGAGCAGGTATAGTGTTAAGTATTGCTTTCTTTTCACGACCCTCTTATATTATTTTTTATTTAGTGGGTTTTCTTTATTTGTTAGTTGTTAAAAAGGAGTCTTTAAAACCATTATTGAGTTGGTTTTTTATTACGTCTTTGGTGTTTATTACCTATTTGTTTTTATCTAATGGCATGTTATATTGGTATGAAGCACAACGATTTATAACAGGACATTTTTCCCTATGGGGTACAGGACAAAACTCTCCAATAACATGGGTTGATAATATTTTTACTGTAGCAAATATTCCTTTTCTTTTACTGGGTTATTCTTTTTATAAGTATGAGAAAAAGTTCAATTTATTAGTGCTTCTTTTTTGTGCTTATTTAGTGTGGATTTTATTGGCACAAAATCCTGATAACATACGACACTTAATACCATTAATTTTTATTGCAACGATTTTGATTGCAAAAGTATTAGAGAATTTTAAAAGTTTTGTTATTCTGATGATTATATTTAATGTTTACACGCTTAGTGTTTATACCCAGAAATTATCACCCATTGATCAAATTATGCAAGAAATTGATGACAAAGAACGTATCGTTTTAAGTAATCGAAGCATTGAAATATTGAGAAAAAATTTAACTAATGGTATCTCGGATAGTTATTACATTAACAATACTAACTATTTATTAACCAATAAAAAGACTTATCATATTACTACAATAAAGCCAGAAAATGGCGTTTTCATGGCTTTTAATGGGCGCTTTATTGGTGAACATACTTTTTATCTTTTAAAAAATTAGACTCGTTATTAACTATTATTGATAATTACTATCAATTTAATAAACAATTAAGTTTTATTTATTTACAATTCTGATAATCGTTTTCAAAAACAAATAAAGGACTTGAATGAAAAACATAGTAAAAATGTCTTTAGCCGCATCTTTAGTAGTATCATCTTTATATGCAGCAAATACAAAAGCTGAAGTAATGGATAAAAGATTTAATACTGCAGGAGCGATGTTTGCTTATACAGAATTTGAATTATCTGGTGAGCCAATGGCTGAAGGTTTAGGATTAGATTTAGATACATTAGACCCAAATGCAATTAACCAACCAACGCAATTTGATTATACTGCAGGTATTGAGAGTTATGAGTACTCTGAAGAAGCTATGTATGCGTTAAACTATCAATCTAAAATGGGACCACACCTAGTAAATGGTCTATTAAATGCAAAACGTGGTGGGGATATGACATCACTGGCAAAAAGATTTATTAAATTTGCTAAGGTAACAGGAAATGACCCTGAAATTTTACCATTAAATATGCACCCAACTGCACTTCCATATATTTCAGGGATGCCTGAATTTGCACAAAAAATTGATATGACAGTTGTAAATAACGATGAAGTAGTTGTTTTCAAACATGGAAAAGAATCAACTGTTAAAATTGCTGTTCCTGCATATTTAAGAGATTATAAAACTCTTGCTTGGGTTGAAGATGGTATGGATAAAACATTTAACCCTGCATCATTTGGTGGAGCTTTATTAAAAGATACAATGTGGGCACAAGATTTCCTTGGCGGTATGCATGTTATCGAAAATGATGAAGAAGTAGAAGCAACGAGTTCTACTATGGATCATGATGGTAAACATGCTCTTGGGGTATCAAGTGCTGATGGAGTAAATGGAGCAATTTTAACAGAACTTGCGTGGGAAAGAATTCTTTACATGCAAGAAAAATTAGGATACAACGGGAAAAAACTTGGGACTTCTTTTGATCCTTCATATGATGCTTCAAAACCAGTTTGGTTTGCTAATAAAGTAGCAGTTAAAGAGGGAACTAAAAATGGTACAAAATCAGTTGCAAAACTAAAAGTTACTGATGGAAACTCTACCTTGAGAGACACATGGGGAGTATTATGGCCAATTTCTGAGTTCTATGCATACTCTGATCAGCGAACAACAAATGCAGGTCAAAATCCAGCATTCTTAAGTGTATTTGACGGTGACCCATTTAAAAATGCTCCTAAAGCAAATGTAGATGCAAATAGAAAAAATGATATCAAAGCTGATGATGCATTCTCAGTTGCTGCAAATATTCAAAACTTATTATTTGAAAACATTTCGACAATTCACTTTGATAAAAAAGCAGGTTCTTTAGTTGATATATTTGATGGTAAAATGGGAACAACAGTTACTGTTTTTGATGCAGCTTACTCTATGGAAGCATTACGAATTTTCCAAAGATCTATTGATGCCTTACCAGTTGGTTATGGTTCATCTGAAGGTGCAAAATCTTTAGGGACTGCTCAAGGTAAAGAAGCATTATCATTAATTAAAACACAAGCAGATTACTTAATTAAAAATGCAAAAGGTTCAAATGGATTATATGCAACATCTGTAAATGTTAAAAATGGTTCTAAAAAAGGAACTGATGTTGGAACTCAATTTGCAGTAGTACGCGGATTAACAGCAGCATTCTTAGCAACTCAAGATGAAAACTACAGAAAAGAAGCAAGAGCCTTATTTGTAGCAATTGAGAAAAATATGTATGATACAAAATTAGGTACTTATGTTGATTCAACTAAAGAGTACACTCCTTATGCAATTGGTGCAGTAAGTGGTGGATTAAGAGATGCTATTAATAATCTTAAAAATGCAGGAAGTGAAAAAGAGCCTGTATTAGAATTAAAGAACTTAACAGACAGATTTACTTCTTGGTTCCAAACTGTTGTAAATGGAAGCTCAACTAAAGATGGTGCTCAATTAGCTGAGTGGTTACTAGATTCTGGTGAGTATGAAACAGTAGATATGAAATCTACTAACAATGACGAAGATAACGTTCCTGCAATTAATAAAGCAGGTGGAAAATACGGTACAGCTATGACAATGGCTGCCAAAGTTAAACTAACAAAATAACTCTCTTTTCTCCCACTATAATGGTGGGAGATATTTCTTTAAATCTATTTTGATAATCATTGTTGATATTAAGAATTTTGTTATTTAATATACTATACAATCATAAGGTTAAATAAAAGGTTCGTTTTGATTAAAGGTAAAAACAAAATTCTTGTTACTGGCTGTGCAGGTTTTATAGGTTCACATTTAGTAAAGAAATTACTCTCTATGGATTACGCTGTTTTTGGGTTAGATAATATCAATGACTACTATGATCAATCCTTAAAATATTCTCGTTTACATGAGTTAGGAGTAGAAGAGACAAATTACAACTCTTATACTCAATCAAAAATATTTGGAAAATTTTGTTTTATTAAATTAGATATCACAGATAAAAAAAACATATCATCTTTTTTTGAAAAAGAATCTTTTGATGTAGTGATTAATTTGGCAGGTCAAGCAGGTGTAAGATATAGCATCACTAACCCCAAAGAATATATTACAAGTAATATTGATGGATTCTTAAATATATTAGAGTTGTGCAAAGAGTTCAATATTCAACATTTACTCTATGCTTCAAGTTCAAGTGTATATGGTTTAAATAATAATGACTCTTTTAGTACAAATGATGACACTAGCACCCCAATTAGTATCTACGCGGCAACAAAAAAATCCAATGAACTAATGGCTCACGTTTACAGTCATTTGTATGGTATTACTACAACAGGTTTACGCTTTTTTACCGTTTATGGTCCTAGTGCTAGACCTGATATGGCGTTACATCTGTTTGTAAAGTCTGCCTTTGAAAAAAGACCAATAGATATATTTAATAATGCTCAAATGCTAAGAGATTTTACATATATTGATGATATTGTTGAGATGACTGTGCGGGCATTAGATGTAAATCTATCAAAAAAAGATTTGTATAAAGTTTACAATATAGGTAATGGACAGCCAAAAAAACTTATGGATTTTATTAATGCCATAGAATATAAGCTAGAAATGAAACTTATAAAAAACTATTTGCCTTTACAAGCTGGTGATGTTGTAAATACTTGCGCAAATATGGAAGAAACAATAAAAGATTTAGGGCAAATGCCAAAAACATCAATCCAAGAAGGGGTTAACTCTTTTATTGATTGGTATATAAAATTTTATGAAATTAAGAAGTAGGAAAAAATGAAGACAATTTATATTGAAATTTCAATTATTATTATGTTTATTACTGGTATTTTAC
Source organism: Arcobacter sp. EP1 (assembly GCA_001655195.1). Classification (GTDB taxonomy): domain Bacteria; phylum Campylobacterota; class Campylobacteria; order Campylobacterales; family Arcobacteraceae; genus Arcobacter_A. The sequence goes on along the minus strand of LPNY01000209.1, from coordinate 39,644 downwards.
AGTGGGATATTTTAGGTATTCAGTGGGAGTACTTTGCACTTTTACAAGCGGTACATATTATTAGTTCAATACTAGTTTCAGTGGTATTAATTATACCTTTTGTGAATATGCATACCTATAAATACAGAAAAAATATTGTTGCAAAAAGAAGAAATAGTGGTAATGGAATGTTCCTAGGAGTTACCCTACTATTGATTACAATCAGTGGATTTTATCTTTTCTTTTTAGGAAATAGAGGTGGAGATGAGTGGGGTGTTTATTCATTTAATATTCATCTTTATGGCTCTTTTTTACTGCTTTTTTTCTTGTGGTATCATTCAATGTTTTCAAACGCAAATATACGACGAAAGAAAAAAGCAAAAGAGTATCGGCTCAAAAAACAAACTGTATTGGCAAGCGCTACACTTTTAACTATTTTAATTCCTACGCTATCCCATTCAAGTCAAAGCAGTTCGGCACTTTATTTAACAAAAGATACAAAATATATTTATAGTGCAAATTTAGATGGGGGAAGTGTTACTAAAACTGATGCAATTACTGGTGAAAAAGTATTTGAAAAGGTTTTAGGAACTGATATTCGAAGAATTGCATTTAAAAGTGATGAGTCAGTTTATGGGGTGACGGATTTTATGAAAAATCAAGTTCATTTTTTAAATACACAAAATGCAATTATTAAAACAATCAAAACAAAAAATCGACCCCATGCAATTGTTTACGATGAAAAAAACAAATACTTTTTTGTAACTATTTATGAAGATAATGAGCTTTGGGTTATTGATGATACAAGTTTTGAAGTTTTAAACAAAGTCAAAACAGCTAAAACACCACGAGGATTAGCTTTAACAGATGATGGACGGTTACTCGTTTCCCATGCTATGATTGGTATGGTATCTATTTATGATGCTAGAAGTTTGGCACGACTTAAAACTATAACGTTACATTCAACACAAAATGATGATGAATTTGTCTCTCAAGGAAAACCAAGACTTCTTGATGATATTGAGATAAAACCTGATGGAAAAGAGGCATGGTTACCTCATGTTTTATGGAATTTTGACCATGCTTTCCAGTTTCAATCAACTGTTTTCCCAACTGTTTCAGTACTTTCTTTGGAAAGAGGTGTTGAAAAAGAGTTAGAACAAAAAAGAAAACATCTGTTTAAATCTATTAATATTCAAGATAATAATAACCGAACGATGATTGTTTCAAACCCTTGGGATTTAGCCTTTTCAAATGATGGAAGAAAAGCATTTGTAACCTTAGCAGGTAGTGAAGATATTATGGTTTTTAATATTGGAAGAAGTACGGGAAATGCTAAGAAAAAACGACATAGAAAAAGAGGAAAAAGAGCTGGAAAAGGGGCTAAAGTAACACAAATATTAAGAGCTTATCCAAATGGAACAAACCCACAAGCACTTATTACCCATCCTAAAAATGACAATATTTATGTTCAAAATGCGGCGCGACTTGATATGACACTGCTGAATAGTGGAGGAAGTCATCCTTTTGCAAGGGTTACTGTGGAAAAAGACTCTTTTTCTAAAGTAGTTCAAAAAGACCCACTATTTAAAAAACTTAGATTGGGTAAGACTTTATTTAATAATGGTAATACTAATACTTATAAAGACATACCGATGGTAGGTGATTTTTGGATGAGCTGTAATTCATGTCATTTTGAAGGGTTTAATTTTACTAATGGATTTTTATTTGCAGATACAAAGCTTGATAAACACAAAGATGTAAGTATTGGGCATGATAATGTAGATAAAGGTTATATTTCAAAGTCACCACTATCAGATTATGTAAGAATTTCTAGAGATACCCAAGGGGGTATGGGAGCTGATGAAAAAGCAGAACTTCCTTTAGCCAATCCAGAAAAAATGAGTCCTAAATTAAAAGAGAATATGGAAGCCTTGCATGAGTATGTTATGGCAAAAGAGAACTTACGTTATTTATCAAACTGGATTAAACTTGAAGATGATGTGGATAAATACCATGTTGAAGATTGGACAAACTCTGCAAAATGTAAATCGTGTCATGAAGAGATTTTTAATCAATGGGCTGATTCAAACCATAAAAACTTGGTGGGAACTAATCCTTATTATTTAGTGGTTGAAGGATTAGCAGCAAAAGTTGAAGGGGAAGAGTTTAGAAAATGGTGTATGGGATGTCATAATCCAAGTGCAATTACAACAGGTCTTGTAGATAAAACAACACCTACAATGGATAAGTTTTTTGAAAGTGGTGCTAAGACGCTCATCAATGAGTTAAAAGTACATGGAAATGCAAAACTAGAGGAGGGTGTATCGTGTGTTGCCTGCCATCGTATCACAAAAATTGAAGATGCTGGTGGAAATGCTGCGTATACTTTAAATTTAACAGAGCGTCAAAAATATGTGTTTGAAGATACAAATAATGATGCAGCCCAATGGTTAAGTGAAAAGTTTATTAACTCAAAACCAAAAGCGCACTTGGATAGTTATATGAAACCTGTCTATAAAGATAGTGTCTATTGTGCTTCGTGTCATGATGAGTTTACCCCTGGAAGTGGAAGCAAGATAGTATCGACATTTAAAGAGTGGCAAGAATCCGAGTTTAATAATCCAAGTGATCCAAGTAAGCATAAATCGTGTATTGATTGTCACATGACTTATTTAAAAGATGATAAGTTATCACCATTGCGTGGACGTTCAACAACAGGTGGAAAAATTAAAGGGGATGTAAAAGTTCACTACTTTGCAGGCTCAAATCACTTTTTATCGGGACTTAAAAATAAAGAGCATGAAGACCAAACTCTACAATTATTACGAACATCAGCCCAACTGGATGTTAATATTATAGGAACTAAAATAGATGTTGGTGTAAAAAATGTTGGAGCAGGGCACCATTTACCAACTGGAGTCGCTGATTTTAGAGAGTTGTGGCTTGATATCACAGTAAAAGATAGAAATGGTAAAGTTGTCTTTGAATCAGGAAAACTAAAAAAGGATGGAAATCTTGCTGAAGATGCCAGACCTTTCATGAAAGTCTTTGGAGATAAAGATGGAAAACCTGTTGGCTTACTTTTTTGGCGATATGAAAAACTGCTAAGTGATACTAGAATTGCTTCAGGTGAACGAAGAGTAGAGTCTTATGCTATACAAGTACAAGAAGGCGAAGAACTACAATATCCTTTAAGCGCAACAGTAAAGTTAAACTTTAGAATCTATCCACAATGGGTGACAAGTGCCGTTCAAAAAGCATACCCACAACTTCCAAATCCTCCTGTAGTTGAATTAGAAAAAATTATTAAAGAGTTTAGTAAATAAAACAAAGCAACGAAATCGTTGCTTTGTTGATGGGTGTTAAAAAAAGGCTATTTTAGATTTTTACTAAAATAGTGTATAAGTGAAATATTTAAGTCATCAACTTGTGTAGTGTAATTATTTTTGTTTTGTAGTGAATCTAAATAGAGATTTATTTTTCTACCTAGTTTTTTATCATCTTCAATTAGCATAATTTTTGCAATAAGTTTTCTAATGATAAGTTTTTTTTCATGAAAGTTAGTTTTATCAATTTCTAAAGCAACTTCAGAAAACTGTGAATATAATTCCAGTTTTTTATTTCTAATCCATTTTTTTTCTTCTATTTTATGATTTATTTTTGACATGATAAAGGTATCAATAGCCTTTGAAACTACGGCACCTACAAGTGCATTTTTCGCAAAAGATGAGGCAAGTGCAACATTAAGCATGTTTCTCCTTTTATGATAATTATTCTCATAGTTTATCCAAAAAAGCTTATTTTAATTTTAAAACGATAATTATTATCATTAATATTAACTTAAGTAAATTCCTTGTATCATAATGATACTCATTATTAAGGTTTGAAGTGAAAAAAGAAAAATACAATATCCATAAAGACTCTTTTCTTTATAAAAAAAATGTAGAAATTCATGGTAGATTATGGAAAGTTTATGCCTTAACCCTAGTAGTTAGTCTAATTTTTATTATGGTTCAAGGAGTTAATATTGGATAATTATGAAGCAGGATTTGATAGTTTTTTAAAAAATTTTAAAGAACATGTATCACGATTGGGTTTTAAAAACTCTATTCAAAAAGATTATATTTTAAAAATTTTATATTTGTCAAAAGAGCATCTCTCTGCTGAACAAATTGCACACAGTGTAAAGAGTGATTATAATATTGAAGTTGGTATTGCAACGGTTTATCGGACGGTTAAATTCTTTGAAGAGATGAATATCATCAATTCACTTGATGTAGGTGATGGTGTTAAACGGTATGAATTAAACCTTTCATTACATCATGATCATATGGTTTGTACCAATTGCCATAAAATTATTGAGTTTACTGATGAATTAATCGAAGAGCAACAAATTAAAGTTGCACAATCTCATAACTTTGAACTAAAAGATCATGTTATGACCATATATGGTTTATGTGAAGATTGTTATTAGTTATTAGTTATTAGTTATTAGTTATTAGTTATTAGTTTTTGTAGATAAATGTATTAAAGGAAGGTTGAAAAACCTTCCTTTTTTTACATCAATAGTTTTGTGATGTTGTAAGCAATAAATGACAGAACCCATGCTGTTCCTGTTGTAAAGACAAAAAGGTAACCTAAGTATTTAGCTCCGCCAGCTTCTCTCATAAAGACCATTGATGCTGCTAAACATGGTAGATAAATCATAACAAATACGATAAATGAAATCGCAGCTGGTAGTGGAATATTGTTTTTGATTTTTTCAATTAAGGTATCACTTGCTTCATCGTGTTCTTCTCCTAAGCCATAGAGTATTCCTAATGTTGATACAACAATTTCTTTTGCGGCAAGACCTGTTTCTAATGCAACTGCCATTTTCCAGTCAAATCCTAATGGTGCAAAAAGTGGCTCTGAAAATTTACCTAGTTTTCCAAGGTACGAGTTTTCTAAACCATAAAGGGCAATCTCATTTTCTAATGCTGCCTTTTCTTCATCAGTTGAAAGTTGTTCCATTTTTACAGACATTGTTTCTTCATACTCAAGTTGTTTTGGGTAGTTACTTGCAATCCAAATTAAAATAGAAGCAGCCAAAATAAAAGTACCCGCTTTTCGTAAATACATCCACGCTGAGTTAGATACTGTGTGCCAAATAAGTTTAGTAGATGGAAGTCGATATTTTGGCATCTCCATTACAAAAGGTTCATCTTCATTTTTAAAGACCATAACCTTAAGTACTTTTGCTGCAATTAATCCTAAAATAGCTCCACCAATATAGATAAGAAATAGAATATTTCCTGCTTGGTCAGCTTCAAAAAATGCCCCGGTAAAAAGAACATAAATAGGAAGTCTTGCTCCACAACTCATAAAACCAATAATAAAAAGAGTTAAGAGTCTATCTTTTTCATTTTTTAATGTTCGTGCAGCCATATAAGCTGGAACTGAACACCCAAATCCTGATACTAGTGGAATAAACGATTTACCATGTAGGCCAAACTTGTGAAAAAAACCATCCAGTAAAAAAGCAACCCGGCTCATATATCCTGTGGTTTCAAGTAGGGCAATACCAAAGAATAGAATAACAATGTTAGGAACAAATAGAACAACTGCTCCAACACCAGCAATGGCACCATCTGCGATCATAGAAGAGAGTTCATTGTCACCTAAAATATTTTTTGTACCATCAATAAGATTTGCAAAGAATGCATCAATCATATCCATAGGGATATTTCCAAGCTCAAAGGTGAGTTGAAAAAGTGACCACATAAAAAATAGAAAAATAGGGATACCAAAAAACTTATGAATCAAAATAGAATCAATTTTTGAGGTTAAATCTTTTTGTTGTTCAGTTTTTGTTTTAACGGTTTCAGTAACAATTCCCTTTGAAAAAGCGTGTTTTTCATCACTAAAGATCTCTTCTAAATCTTTTGTATCATAGTGAATATAGATATGATTGAGGGCATGGGATAAGAGTGGCTGTAACTCTATCCAAATAGGTTCATCATGAAATTTTAAGTAGGTTGCTTTATCCTCTTGTAAGAGTTTAATGGCAATTTCTCGATAGTCTACATTGCTTTTATATTTTTTTGCATTAAGTAGTTTAGAAATATGGGCTATCTCTTCTTCGATTACATCTGAAAAGATCAATTTGGATTCTAATTTAGGAGATTCATATTTTGAAACAAGTGCAGTAAGAAGTTTGTCAATTCCTAAATTATCTTTTGCAGATGTTTTAACACACGGTTTTCCTAATAGTTTACTCACTTGTTTTTCATCAATTGAGATGCCTTCATTATTCGCTTCATCTATCATATTTAGTGCAACAACCATTTTTTTATCAAGAGCTAAAAGTTCTGATGTTAAATAGAGATTTCGCTCTAAATTTGTTGAGTCTACAACATTAAGGATGATGTCGTAGTTTTCATTTTCTAGATACTCTTTGGTAACTTTTTCTTCTAGGGTGTAATCATTAAGAGAGTAAGAACCTGGTAAATCGGTCACTAAAAATTTATATTCATTATGTTTAAAGGTGATTTGTTTTTTCTCAACCGTAACCCCTGAAAAATTTCCAACTTTTAGTCGGGCATTTCCAATAGAATTAATAAGCATTGATTTACCAACATTTGGTTGCCCAACTAGGGCAATTTTAATGATTTTTTCTTCTTTAAAGTTTGTTGCTCCTAGCATGCTTCGACCTCAATATTTTGAGCTTCTGAAACGCGAAGTGCTATTTTTGTTCTACCAATCTTAATTTCAATGGTCTCTTTTGCTAGAGTGATTTCTTCCACGGTTATCTTTTGACCTTTGGTAATACCAAAAGAGTTAAATCGAGATTTGAGTGTTTTATCTGCGTGAATTTTTTTAATTGTTCCACTATTGCCTTTATGCAATTCATTTAATTTCAAACGTCTTCCTCATATAAAGTGATAATTATTATCAATGTATTTTTGACATGATAATATAGGCTATATAAAGAGTTGCTTAGTAACAATGTCACTATTTTGTCAATATTATAGTGATAATTAATATCATTCTAAAGAAAAAACCTTTATAATGCCAATATAACATATTCTTATAGTTTTAAATAGACTATTTTTAAATTCAAAAACTAAAATAAAATTTTGATAATGAGTCTGAATTTAGAATAAGTTAGAATTAAGAAGAAGTCGGAAAAAATACAAAATATAAAGGACAATAGTTGATTACAACAGAAGATATTATAAAAATCGCAAGCTATTTTACTATTATTGCCCATACTCCAGGACGCTTACGTGTTCGTGTTAGTCCAAAAATAAAAGAGGCTAGTGGAAGTATTGGTTTGGCAGATATTGAGAGTTTACAGCAACGTATTGAGGGAATTAAAAGTATTACTATTAAAAAAATGATTGCCTCGGTTACAATTATGTATGACCCAAAAATTTTTGCACCTCAATTGTGGGAAGATTTGGTAAAACATGAAAACTTAGATGAACTAACACAACTAATTAATAATTTAGCAAAGGAGGTTGTATAGATTGGAAATGAATTACAATGAGCAAATATTGGTGACTCAAAGAGTTAATGAACAAAGTGAACAGCCAATTTTACATCAGGTATTACAAATTGCAGTATATGATGAATTCAAAGCTTATGAAACATATAGCAAGATTATTGAATCTTTTGGATATGTGCAACCTTTTGTTAGTATCAAGGAGGCTGAAGCGATACATTATGCGGCACTGATACCACTGCTTCAAAAGTATAATGTTCCGGTTCCTATTAATGATTGGGCAAACAAAATAGAAGTCCCTAAGAGTTATGTAGAGTGTTGTGAATTAGGAGTTGCAAGTGAGATTAATAACATAGCGATGTATGATCATCTTTTGCAATATGTCACCGAGGATGATGTAAGAGATACGTTGTTTAAACTTCAAGCAGCGTCTTTTAACAATCATTTGCCGGCTTTCAGACGCTGTGTATCAAACTACTATAGTGGACAAAATACTCATGAAGCAGGTTTTGACTTCAACCAAGAGAATATTATGGAGAAGTTTGGTGAATATCAAATGCTTTTAGATGATATTATGGCTGGAAATGTTGACCAAGATAAATTAACCCAAATATTTTCAAAACTAAATATTTCAACGTTGAGTGGTGCAGCGTTTGGAAGTGCATCCGTTGCATTTTTAAATAGTTACATGAATAAAAAAACCGAAAATAGTGAAAATCAAAACGAGGAGTAAATTATGGCATTACCATTTGTATTAGGATTAGCAGTTGGAGCAGGAGCTGTTGTTGCATTTCAAAAAAGTGACAAGTTAAAAGAGATGGCAGGTGGACTTTTTGATAAGTCAAAAGATTTGGCAAACTGTTCATTAGAAAAAGCAAATGACACAGTAACTGACGTAAAAGAGACGTTAAGTGCAACTGCTGAGTGTATAAAAGAGAAAAAAGAGAAAACTGCATCCCAAGAGGCTGAAGTAATAGAAAGTAAGAAAGAAGAAGAATAATGAAACAACCTTTAATCAATACTGGTGAACCACGAAATGTTTTAGGTCATATTGTTAGTGGAGCAGTTGCTAGTGCTATTGTCTCTGGAACAATCAACTATAAGCGTGTAAAAGATGAAGAAATATCACAAAATGAAGCAGTTAAAGATACCGTAAAACGTACTTCTCAAGGTGCTATTGCAACAGGTGCAGCAATTGCTACTGCTAATTACTTGGGACAAAAAGGTGGTCTTTTTAAAGCATTAACAGCAGCCTCTGTTGGTATGGCGGGTATTTATGCGTTAGAAGTTATCGATGAAACCTTAAGTGCAAAATATGAAGCTCTTTCATGTGAAGATAAAGTATTATTAGAAGAGGAAAATAATGAATAACCAATACGATATGAATATTGAAAACAGTCGAGTTCAAAACGGACAAAACATTAATATGAATCATAACCCTTATATTAATCAAAATGTTAATCCGTCACAACAAATGAACCCTAATCAAAATGCTGGGCAAAATGGATTTAATAATGGTGATTTTGTTAAAGGTGCTTTAATTGGAGCAGCTGTTACCTTTCTTTTAACGAACAAAGGTGCTCAAGAGACACTTATGAAGGCGGCATCAAAAGGTACTGAACTTTTTCAAGCTGGAATGGAAGAGTTAAAAGAACGATATGAAGATGCTCGAGCGCAAATGGAAGCAAATCAAGAGTCATAATGAGCAAATTGTTTAAAAAAGTACATGGAACTCCTTTTCGTGCTCGTTATAAATACGAGTTACTAAAAGATGAATTTTTAGATGTGAATATTTTAAAAACGCATTTAGAAAAGATTGAATGTGTAACCAGTGTACGAATCAATAAAAAAGCATCAAGTATTATTTTTACATTTAGTGAAGATATCACTGCTAAGATTGAATCAATACTAGGTAATTTAACAAAAGATGAACTTTTAAGTAACTGTCAAGATGCAGCTGTGTGTGTATCATGTGTGAGTGATGAGGAACCAAGTATTTCTGGAATTGTTCGGGCGAGTTCAGCATTAGTTAGTGAGCGTTTTATTCAAAATGATTTATTAAAAGCAACATTAACAACAACCGCTGCTGCTCCTATGCTAATTGATGGAACAAAAGAGCTTTTTGAAGAGGGTTTAACCTCAAAAGTACTAGAGAGTGCTGCTGTTGGAATTTCTATTTATCGTAAAGATTATTTAGCAGCAAACTCAACAAATGCTATGTTAGAACTGGGTGAATATATCGAAGAAACTACTGTACATAAAAGTGATGATTTACTTAAAGAGTTATCAAAACCCAACGTTAAAGAAGCTTGGATAGAAAAAGAGCAAGATGGAAAGCTTGTTGAGGTTCTAGTTAACACTGAAGAGATTCAAATTGGCGATATTGTTGTTGTTGGTGCAGGAAGTACAATACCTGTGGATGGACACATCATGGATGGAAATGCGAGTGTTAACCAAGTCTCTATGACAGGTGAAGCTGAACCTGTTGCTAAAACTCGTGGTGATAGAGTTATTTCTGGAACAGTGATTGAAGAGGGACGTTTAAAAATTTGGGCGGAACATGTTGGTGCAGATACAGCAACCCAACGTATCAAACACTATATTGAAAATTCGTTAAATGAAAAATCATCAGTACAGTTAAAAGCAACAAAGTTAGCTGATAAGTTAGTACCAGTTACGCTTGGATTAGCTGGCTTATCTTATGTGGTCAAACGAGACTTTGAACGGGTTGCTTCTATTTTACAAGCGGATTATTCCTGTGCTTTAAAACTTGCGACTCCCGTTGCGTTTAAATCAACGATTTCAAAAGCGGGTCATCAAGGAGTTATGATAAAAGGGGCAAAATCTATTGAAGCCTTGAATTCAGCAGATACTTTTATTTTTGATAAAACGGGTACGTTAACTTCTGGTGAATTAGAAGTTATCTCTGTAGAGTCATATGATGAAGAGTGGAGTGAAGAAGATGTACTTAATTTAACAGCTTCTACAGAAGAGCACTATTTCCATCCTGTTGCTGAAGCTGTTGTAAAAGCGGCAAAACAAAAAGGTTTTGTGCATATGCACCACGAAGAGGTTGAGTTTATTGTTGCTCATGGTGTGAAAACTGAAGTTGATGGAAAATCTGTAGTTATTGGAAGCAGGCATTTTTTAGAAGATGATGAAAAAATTGATTTTTCGCAGCATAAAGATAAAATAAATAAATCCCTTGATAATGGAAAAACATTGCTCTATATTGGGTTTGATGGGAAACTATTAGGGACTATTGGTTTAGCGGATGACTTGCGCCATAATGCCAAAGAGTCTATTGCTCGATTAAAAGAGTTAGGGGTGAAAAATATTGTTATGTTAACTGGCGATACTCAAAAGAAAGCAGAAATGATTGCTAATGAACTAGGTATCGATGAAATCAAAGCACAACTATTGCCTAAAGATAAAGCCCGTATTGTTAAAGAGATGATGGAAGAGGGACGTAAAGTTGCTTTTGTTGGTGATGGTATTAATGATGCACCTGCCCTGATTTCTGCACATGTTGGTATCTCTATGAGTAGAGGTGCGGATATTGCTAAAGCAACAGCAGATGTGAGCCTACTAAAAGATGATATTGCAGCAGTAGTAGAAGCAAAAGAGTTAGCAAAAAACACAATGAGTTTAATTAACTCTAATTTTAATGCTACAGTTGGTATTAACTCAGTTATTTTAGCAGGAGCAACTTTTGGTTTGTTCTCACCAATTGTAACAGCAGTATTACATAATGGTACAACCATTGGATTGTTACTAAATTCCATTAAAGGCGTAAAGGTAAAGTAGTAGTATATCTATGATAATAATTATCAGTTCTATTTAAGGGTTTTCTGTTAGAATAGTGATAATTATTATCAGAAGGATAACTATGCCAATACTATTACCTCTTGCAACCGTATTAACTGCAGCACTCACTGTTAAAACAGTTGGTGGCACTGTAAAAAAGATGCAAAAACGAAAAAAAAGGAAAGAGAGATATGTCACTTGATTTAGAAGTACAAAAAGAAGCCGCTAAAATTGGAATGACTGCCACCTTAGGTGCAACAGTTGTTACCTCAATGTTTATGAAAAATAAAATTGCTAAAAAAGTACATATTGGTGCAGGTGTTGCCTTTTGTGGTTTTGCTTTATGGCATCATATGCTTTACCAACCTACCAAAAAAACTCAAGTTAAAACTCAAACAGCCGAAAATTAGAATAAGCTAAAGATATTATATTAACTAATACACTTTTGTATTTTTTGTAAAGTTTTGATATACTATTTCACTTATTTAATAAATTTTACTTATAAAAAGGGCTGTTTGAATGTCAACAAACGAAGATACAATTGAAGAACTAAAGAAAATTGTTAAACAAAAAGGTCTCAAATATACTGAACAACGAGAAATTGTCTTAAAGATTCTTATGAATGCTGATGGGCATTTAAGTGCTGAAGAAGTCTATAATGAGATTAAAACAAAACACCCAGAATCTAATGTAGGAATTGCAACTGTTTACCGTGCTTTAGGTTTTCTAGAAGAGGTTAATTTAATTACTTCTATTACTTTTGGTGCAGATGGTAAAAAGTATGAAAGTAATCAAAAAGAACATCACGATCATCTAATTTGTACTTCATGTGGTAAGATTGTTGAATTTTTAGATGATGAAATTGAAAAACGCCAAGATCGAATTGCTAAGAAAAATAAATTTAAAATTACAAGCCACTCAATGCAACTGTATGGAACATGTGGAGATTGTCAAGATTAAAGATTAAGGCCAAAACCTTAACCTTTATTTGAAATAACTCAAAGTTCTTCCAAACTCTACTAATGATTTACCAATAGTATCGTTATATACGTAGAACATCATTGCAAAAAAGATAGTTTGCATATAAAGAATAATATTAGTTATAAGATTTCTGGTTTTATATGTGTTATCCATTGCTCAACTCTTTCCTCTGTCATTTCGTCTTGATTATCTTCATCGATTACTAGTCCCACGAATTGATCATCTATTTGTGCTTTTGACTCTTCATGATCATAACCTTCAACTGAAGTAAATCCAATAATATTTCCTCCTGCTTTTTTCACTTGCTGGTATAAGATACCTAGAGCATCTACAAACTCATCTGCATAACTATCTTGGTCACCCAAGCCATAAAGTGCTACTGTCTTATTACTAAAATCTATTTCGCAAAAATCAGACCATAAATCATCCCAATCATCTTGAAGTTCACCTTCACCCCAGGTTGAAATACCCAAAATGAGTTTATCAAAGTTACTAATATCATCTAAACTGGTACTACTAATGTCATAAGTAGAAATACCATCGAGTTTATCTGCAATCATTGTTGCTACGTTTTCTGTGTTTCCTGTGCTACTAGCATAAAAAATAGCTGTTGCCATATATAAATCCTTTATTTTCGTAATGTTGATCTAAGTGAATATGGTATCACTTTAATATCATAATTTCTATCCTCAAGCTCGTCCACCTTAACAGGTATATGACGTTTGAAGTCAGATGCTTTTGGATATACAAGATAAACTTGTTTAAATTCACTTTGTTTGATACACTCAATTGCATTATTTAGTTCATCTTTTATATTCAAGTTTTTTGTATTAATACTTTTCCAATTGGTGTAAATTTTAACAGGGCTTTGGTGCTCTTGCATTATACAAATTGAATCACCACTGTCGATTACTCTTATGTTTTTATGAAGTCTTTTAACTTTTTCAAAAACAAATTGATGAAAGAGTAAGTTCAAATCAAATATGAGTTGTAATTTATTGTTGTTATAACAAAAAGCAATGAGTTTTGCTAAGGGTAATAATTTTTTACTGTGAAAAAGTACGTTTTTATTCTCTTTATTTTTATAGTTATTAATAACAATCGTGGAACAAATATCAAAATTAAAAGATGTTGGCTTATGATATGTTTTAACATATGAAACGGGTAACATAGCATCAATCTTATATTCAAATATCTCTTTTAATGAATATCTTGTTAAGGTATTAATCTCATATTTTGTAAATGAATAAACCCCATCAACCAAAGATGTTGTTAGGTTTAAAAACATCTTTCTAAGTTTGACTTTTGAATTAAACTCGTCAAAAAAGTTTGGCAGAATTTCATTATGTTCATTGAATCCTACAATTTCTTGATAAAATTTATGCATTTTTTTCTCCACAGTTTGCGTAACATTGGCTACAATCTTTAATATTCATTACTTTTACATACTCATCATACACACAAGAAACACTTCTTTTTGCACATACAAATGGAATATTTTGCTTTTTTGCTTGTGCTTTGTATTTGGCCATTGTATTGTGATTCAAGAACGAAGTTAACATAACAATACAGTCCGTATCTTGTGGAATCTTTTTCTTTGGAGCTGAGGACTTTTTTCGTGCATCCCAGTGATTTATAGCAGTCGCTCCAAGACTTCTTAACATATCTGCTATAGGGTTAATCTTATCTGCACCAATAACTAAAACACTCATATTTACTCCTTAACAAGTACACCCAGTAGGTTTAATTAAATCTTTTTTATTCTGAACGTCAATTTCAAATAAATGCATATTTGCTCCCTTATTGATAATCGTTATTAGTATACTACATGAAGTAATCTTAATTCTATATTAATATTGATAATGAATATCATAAAGTTTTAAGAAAAAAAGTGCAAAAAAAAAGAAGTGAATTGCTTCACTTCTTCGTTTAGTTAGGAGTTAAATACTCAAGATTGTTGTTGTATATGGCAGTATAGAACTACAAGGATTAAGATGAAGATTAAACAATGCCGCTGGTTAATCTTACCTTGAGTATTTAGAAGATGATTCTAGATGCCACTCTTGAAATCACTGGAAAAATTATAATGGAAATAAACTTAGAGATATATTAATATTGATAGTTGTTATCAATAAATTTTAATTCTTTTTCTTTTTATGTATAAAAAAAGGAAAACAATTTAATGTTTCCCTTTTTGATAGATTGTTAAATACTAAGTTTAGAAAGAGTATACAATGCTAGCTGCAATTTTATCTGAATCTACGTTATCCACTTCGTAATCTGTGAATCTAAGAGATAGTGCTAACTCTTCAGTAATATTGTATCCTGCTGTAAGTGTTAATTCATTTGCATCTTTTTTAGTCGTATCTAAATACTCTGTATCTACGTAAAGTGCTCCTAACTCAATGTCAGCAATTGTATAACCAATTGAACCATATGTTGAAGATGCATCTGTACCATATACTTGATCATCAATCTCTTCTGTTGGAGAGATATTTTCACCTAATGCAGTGATTGAACCTACACCACCTTTAGAATCAGTTGCAATATGTCCAAGTGCTAATGCAAAACCAGCTACGTTAGCTCTTGCTTCAACTCCGATAATTTCACCATCTTTGTTTGCTGGGTTATCTTCAGAACTTGATGCAAATTGTCCAGTGATTCCAAACATATCATTATTGTACTCAACTTTTAATCCATAGTAATTAGCAATACCATCAGCTGTGTAATAGTATGGGTTTACTAATGTATTTTCGAAACCTTCGTATTTTACGTCTGCAACGTATGCTTGTGTTTTACTTCCATCATAGTGATCAAATCTAGCAAAGTTTTTACTTTCATCTTCTGCAATTGCAGCTTGTCTATTTGTATATCCAAGTACAACTGTTGTATCAGGAATAGCTGTAATACCAACTACTACACCTTCATTGTAATCACCTAACCACTCTAGGTCAATTTCTTGTCTACCAGCAGAGATAGAGAAGTCATCATTTGCATATTTAATTGCCGCAGTATGCACGATACTACTGTTTTCATGATTTCCCTCGTAATCATTCTCTTTCTCTTCACCAAGTTCATGGTTTCCTCTAAAACCTAATGATACACTGAATCCATTAAATGAATCTGTTTCATAGTTTACGCCAACTGAACCTGCAGTAAATCCAGAATCTGCAGATCCTGTAGTCGTACCTTTTTCTGTATAAACAGATAAATCACCAGAAGTTGAACCATTTGCGAATGCTTCTTTGATTGAATTTGAATCCGCGAAAGCAGCACTTGATGTAATTAGTAAAGCACTTGTTACTAAACTTAGTTTTTTTGTCATTGTTTTCCTTTATTTATATAACCTTAGGAGACGTAAGATTATTTGTTCGAACTGGAATGATAATCAATATTAATTTAAAAGAAACTTAATATTGATAAGAATTATCAATATTAATGTTTACGGTTATTTTTTACTGTTTTCTATTGTCTTTTTGATTTTTTTCGTAGCTATGTTTTGAGTTTTGTATTGAGGAATCATTAGTTTTTACTTTTCTAATCTCATTCTCTTCAATGAGTAGTTCCATTTTGAGTTCATTAAACTGTATTTGTAAAGTCTCAAAATCAAGATATTTTTTATGAGTACTCATTTTTTCCCCAGTACAATGATATTGAGTTTATCATCAACCCTATAATTTAAATAAGATGAATCTAATATATGAGAAATCTCAAAAAAATCGTCAAAGTTAACGCTTTTAGCGCAGTTCAAATTGATAATACTCTTCTTTCTAGAATCAACTTTAAAAGTTTGAAACGTATTTAATTTGTTGACTAATAATTCACTCATTGATATTCCTTTTCTTTATTGATAATAATTATCAAAGTATACACATAAAAACTTAAAGTTAATTGATATTTATTATCAATATGCTTTCAAATGAGAATTTTTAAATGATTTAGTTAGAAGAAGATAGGATAGAAAGTTTTACTCTCTATCCTATCCTGGAATTCCATCAGCTCTTTTTTTAAGTAAAAAAGGAAAGAATATTTTCATATAGATAATAAATGGAATAGTCCATAAAATAGATGAAATGATATATGCTTCCATCGTATATGCCTCATAATAAGGAATAAAACTTCGTATGAAGGTTGCTAAAATAATCAAAATAACACCGAGCGTTGTCCAAAAGTTTGTAAAGATATGACGTCCTGTATGAACTGTTGAGACAATAATCATAACTAAATAAAAAACCAATCCAAATACCCCTGTTGTTAAAAAGTGTCTGAAGTGATTGAGTGCATTAATCTCATCATTTAAATAATCATATCCTATAAATCCATAACCTAAAGCAAGCAATACTAAGATACTCATCATATACATAACAAAAGGTTTAAGTAATATATTATGGTCTTTTAAAATAAAGTCATTGAGTATTCCTAAAACTGATGCTGCACTTGCAAGAGCAAGATAACCAAGAATTGAATTTGATGGAAAAAAGAATTCCACTGCTGTATAAAGGGTGATACAAAATATAGCTAAATTATACCGAGGAGAGCGTGAATAAAAAGTCTCATCAATTCCTTCATCGGTGAGTAGTTCATTAATAGCTTCCATATTAACTCGTCTTAATGCAACTAGTTCTAAAACTGTAAATGCGCCTAGAGCAACTTTGAGGATTTCTATAGTAGAGGTTTCAATAAATGAAGCTGCGCTTAAAAAGAACCAAACTTGAATAGCGATTAAAATGATTAGCATATAAGCAAGGGATATATGACGGCGTTTTGGATCTAATACAACAGGCTTAACCACTAAAAGGGTTATCCAAATAATCAATGGAATATTTGTGAGTGCAACAAAAAATACACCTAAAAAGTCCATAAACCAAAAACTAATACGACCAATTGCCCAAAGACCTATAATATAAACTAAATGACGACCAACAATTGGTACCGTTCCTGGAAAGAGTTCTGGCGCTCCAGTTAAGAAAAAAGCGATAATCCCTGCGGTTCCAATACCAAAAAGCATCTCATACATGTGCCAAGTAAGTAAATCATCAATAAAGCCCAATGATATATATCCACTAAATGCAAAAGCCCACAGTAAAATAGAGATAATAATATAAGGTGCTAAAAGAATAAACATGGGTCTAAACCCGTAAGCTAATAGGGGTGGAAACTCACCTTTTGGGTAGTGGGTGTAATGACTTGTAGCGTATTGTTTTTGTTCGTTATTATCACAACTCATTTTAGCTCCAATTCAAAGGTTTCAATAATTGTTTTATTACTCAGTAATTTTGCAGTCTGTTCATAGACAAAGGTATCGTCTCGTTTGTTTTGTGGTGTATCATAACTAAAGGTCTCAACAATATGTCCTACAGGATCCGCTTTTAAAAGCATTACTTTGTTACTTAGTTTTATGGCTTCCATTAAATCATGGGTGATAAAAAGTACAGTTAAATTCTCTTTTTCTATGGTTTCAATAAGTAGACTTTGTAACTCTTTTTTAAGACCAATATCCAATGCGGAAAAAGGTTCATCTAAAAATAGTAGTGATGGTTTGGTTACCATTGCTCGGGCAAATGAAACACGCTGTTTCATTCCCCCACTTAAATCTTTTGGAAATTTTTCAAAATCTGAGGTTTCAAGTCCAAAACGAAGGGCAATTTTTTTTGCCTCTTCTTCTCGTTTGTTTTTACTCATACCTTTGGCTTTTAATCCTAAAGCAATATTATCAATAACATTCTTCCAAGGAAGCAGACGTGCTTCTTGAAAGGCATAAGAAGAGCTTTCAAAACTGTTTTTGATTTTTCCTTCTTCTAAATCTAAAAGGTGTGCACAAAGATGTAGTAGGGTAGTTTTTCCACCACCACTAGGTCCCACAATTGAAAGAACTTCTCCCTTTTCAAGAGTAAAATTAATGTCTTCTAAAATATCACTAAATCCAAAAGAGTGTGAAACCCCTTGAAGTTCAAGTTTTTCTACTCTCTCCATAGTTCAACCTCCCTTTTTAAAGGTTCTAAAACAACATATTCAATAAGTAAAAGTGAACCAATCATAATAACTACAAGAGCAAGTGCCGTTGGTGTATCCAATTGACTTCGTGCAATGGCTAATGCAGCACCTATACCGTCATTTGCGGATAATAGTTCTGCCATTACAACAATTTTCCAAGACATTCCAAGGGCACTTACCCATGATGGAAAAATATAAGAAAAAATATGAGGAAAATATAAATCAAAAAGTTTCATATGAAATGGTAAATGAAAACTATCAGCCATCTCTTTTAAATCACCCTCTAATGTTCGCGTTCCTTGTAAAGCACCTATAAAAATAATAGGAAAGGAAGCAACGGTTACCGTAAATATAACAGTCATATCACTCATTCCAAACCAAATCATTGCTAAAACAATCCAAGCAATAGGTGGCATACCTACTAAAATGGTTACAATAGGTCGACTCATCATGGATGCTGTTACAAATAGTCCTGCAAGAAGACCTAGTGTTGACCCAATTACTAAAGAGATACCAAAGCCAATAAGGGCTCGTTTAATAGTAAGAAACATATCATTCCAAACCATCTCATCATGTAGCATATTGTATAGAGTAATAAAAGTCTCTTTAGGGCTAGGAAGTACGAGATTCCCATAGAGTTGGTTCCCTAAATCCCAAAAGGCAATAAAAAGTAAAATAGAAGCAATTGCTCCCCAACCACTCCAAAGGTAAGCTGGGAAATCTTTCATAATTTTAACGAGAAGTTTCATTAATTTGCTTTATAGTAGAAATCACTGGTGGGAAGTTTCCCACCGATGGTTTTTGGATTACTTTTATGTAAAATCTCAAAAAAGTCTTTTAAATCTTCTTTGGCATCTTGTGCTTTTACATAATCTAGGTTAGTGTGCTCAATTGAGTCAGCTACTCCATTTGCATCTAGCATTTTTAAATTCTTTGCTGCTAGTTCTCCTGCTTCTTTTGGGTTATCTTTGTACCATTGTAAAGATTTTTGATACTCTTGTTCAAATCGTTCAATGATTTGAGCTTTACTAACTGTTTCACCTAAAACTGCAATTCCTGCTTGGGGTAGTTTAGCTTCAGTTTTAAAAACTTCTGCCCACTCTTCTTGTAAGTTTACACTTCGATATAAATCAGGGGCGACAAGTTTGATTGGAAATGATTTGGTTTTACGTAATGCAATAGAAATAGCAGGTTCTGCTAAAAGTGCATGATCAACTCGACGCATGATAAGCATTTGCATGGCATCAATAGGGCTTGAAAGATAACGTAGCTTAAAATCTTTTTTAGGCTTTAATCCTTGAGCTTTTAAGATCTCTTCAAAAACGATATCAGGCATATCTGCACGAAAAGGAATGGCAATTTCTTTGCCTTTAAAATCTTTTAGTGACTTTATATTTTTATCTCGGCTAATCATTCCCAAGATTCCCCAAACCGAAACGTTTAGTAGTTTGATTTGTTGTTCTTTGTTGTGTAGGTTAGCTGCTACATTGGTTGGAATTGCCATAAAGTTAACATCCCCATTGAGTACTAGTGCTCGAAGTTCATCGGGGTTTTTCCATAGTTTAAACTCAACTTTTTTTGCAATATCAGACAATGCGTTGGTTTCTATCATATGAAAGAAAGGGTGTGATACGGAAGCAAAAGGACCACCAAAGGTAATTTTGTCCAGTTTTTCATTAGCAAATAAAAGAGATGTAAAGACAAAAACGAAAAGAATTTTTCTCATGTATAAATCCTAAAGTTAATTTTTAGGGTATTATAATGAAAATGATATTAATTATCATTGAGTAATATCAATAAATTAATCTTTTTCCTCATTTGAACAGTGACCTATGAGTATACTTTTGACAACAAAAAATGTAATGGCAATAAGTATACAAATGCCAATGAACTTTTCAGCGGGCAAGAGATTTAAGTATTCAGAAATAATACCAAGAAGAATAATGGTAATGAAGAAAAAAAGAAGTTTTTTACTTTTTGTAATAAGAGAAAACATTTTATCTTTTGATTTTTTTTCGTTTAATTATAAAGATGAGAACAAAAAGGAGTGTTCCTATTCCGACAACTTCTCTTGTTCTCATAATTTCAAAATGTTCAAGAATAACACCGATCAAGATAACCGTGATAAAAAAGATTAACCATGGCTTACTTGTGGGCATTAAAAACATATTATTTTTTTGATTTTTTAGTTTGTGCTTCTTCTTTTTTACCGTTACTTTGCGGAATATATTTAAAGAAAAGATAAATAGCAAATACCATAACAACAACAGTAACTAATGACATAATAGAAAACTCTACATCTGGACCAGCCCCTCGTTGATAGTTTTCTGGTACAAACAGCATCATGGTTGATAAAAACATAAATGAAGATGTGGCAACTGCAATTAAATGCGAAAAAACTTTATGTAGTTTTGTTTTATAAAAGTCAAATACGAGTTTCCATGTAATGACTGCAGAGGCTAGTACAATAAAAAGAACAAGAACTTTATCACTATTTTCCATTAAGAACCTTTTTTGTGTGTAAATATGGCGCTTATTGTAGGTATTATTGACTTAAAAATAGGTTATTTATACAAAATTACAAAGAACTATATTGAGTAATCCACTGGTTCATGTTCTAAGGGGATAGTAATAGTAAACATTGCCCCAACATAATCGTAGTTTTTGTAGGTAAATCTTTTATTTGAAACTTCTAATAAACCATCAAGATGTTTTTTGACAATCTCTTGACTCATATATAGACCTATACCGGTACCTTGTGTTTGATGTTTTGTTGTAAAGTAAGGCTCAAATATCCTGTCAATAATTTCAGTTGGGACTCCCTCTGCGTTGTCTTGTATCGTAATAATAAAATGTGCCTCTTTCTCATAAGCTGTGACTTGTATGATTTTCTCTTCTTTATTTTTTTGATTGAGTACATCTGCAGCATTATTTAAGATGTTGATTATAACGTGTGTGAGTTCATTTTCGTAAGTGTAAAGCATACACTCTTGTATATCTGTAAGTAAGGTAAGGTCATTGTTAACAAATTTAGAGGAGAGTAGTTTTAGTGTTCTTTCAAAAATTGATTGAGAATTAAAGCTGTTCTTTTTTTTGTCAGTTTTAAAAAAATATCGAAAATCATCAATTGTTTGAGAAAGATATTGTGATGATTCGAAAATGTTATCAATGGCTTTACTTAGTTCCTCTTGTGTTAATAAATCAAACTCTTGTTGCATTTGAAGACCTGTAGCACTTGTAGAAATGATAGATAAAGGTTGTCTCCATTGGTGGGCAATATTCTCAAGCATCTCTCCCATTGCTGCCATTTTTGATTGATGATAAATGAGACGCTCTTTTTCCTCTTTTTCATATTTGAGTTTGGTCATATCTGTTATATCTGTAACAATGCCAATGAGACCAATAACATTGGAATCACTATCAAAATAGGCTGATTTATGAAAAATAACATCATAGGTCTCTTTTTTGAGTTGATTGTTGACTTTCCATTGATAAATTTGAGGGTTTTCTTCTAATGTAAATACTTTCTCATCTTGTTCATAATAGATATCAGCAATCTCTTTAGGCGCAATATCATAAACGGATTTTCCTATAACATCCTTTTCGCTGAGACCTGTCATCTCTTCCCATGCTTTGTTGGCTCCCAAGTATTCTCCGTTACTATTTTTGTAAAAAATTGGAATAGGAGCATTATTAATAAGTGTATCTGAAAAGATTCTTTGGTTTTCTAAATCTTGTTGATTTTGCTGAATCTTACTGCTTAAAAGAAGCTCTTTTTTTATCTTTTCTGTAATGTCTCGTGAAATTATTATTGTGTGAGACTTTCCATCATGTTCATGGGTTGTGTAACTTGTTCGTACATAAAAATGTTCTTGTGTTTTTGAGGTTAAAAGAGAGTATGAACCGAGTTTGTCTTTTTGACGGATGAGTCCAACTCCTAATTTTTCTAAATCAAGCTCAGATAAAATATTGTCCAAAGGCATATTTTCAAACTCTTCTTGGCTAAATCCTAATATCTTTGAAGCTTGTAAATTTGCATACTCAATAGTAAGTTTATTTTGGTCAATGATAAAAATAATTTCACTTGACTCATTAATAAAGTCAAAGAAAAGAGATGAGTTATCTGATAGTTTTACATTTTTTGTATTCATAGTAATATATTATACTAATTTAAAATAAAAAATCACAAAATAACTTTTTAAAACGTGATCTTATGTCTTTTTTACTGCATTAAATACGACGTAGTAAGGATTACATATGGTAAGTGAAGAAGTTAAATGGTATCATAAATATAGAATAATTATGGATTTATGATGTTATCAAATAAAGAAAAACAACTTTTAAAAATAATTCGTTATGCTCCTATTGGACTTGTATTAGTTGTCTCAATACTGTATACCTATTTTTTACTTTCCCAAACACGGTTAAATTATGAAAATGAACTTGTTACCATGAAAGAGAAGTTTATCAATGAACAACGGATACAAGTAAAACAAGAGGTTCAACGGGTTATTGATTATATACGTTATGAAAAAGGTAACAGTGAAGAGAGACTTCGAGAATTTATCAAGAAAAAAGTCTATATTGCCCATGATATTGCCACATCAATTTATAAAAAATACAGAGATACAAAAAGCAAAGAAGAGATTATTGATCTTATTAAAACCGCATTACGAGAGATTCGCTTCAATGACGGTCGTGGATATTATTATATACATACGATGAATGGTATCAATGTATTACATGCAATTAAGCCAAGTTTAGAGGGTAACAATATTATTGCCATGAAAGATAAGCGTGGTGTGTATATTTTACAAAAAATAATAAAAGGACTTGAGTCTTCTAATGATTATTTTAGTGAACTTTACTGGTATCGACCAAATGACTTAAAAAATGAGTACCGTAAAATCACATTTAATAAACGTTTCGAACCTTACGATATGATAATTGGCTCGGGAGAATACTTGGTTGATTTTGAGAATATATTAAAAGAACGTATCTCTAAATATATTTCAACCATTAAATATGGAGTAAATGGATATGTTTTTGTTTTTGATTATAATGGTGTGCAACTCAGTCACATCAAACAATCTTATATTAATCAAAACAGAATTGATCTAAAAGATGCTAATGGTTTTTATATCACCCGCGGAATTATTGAAAAAGCTAAAACAGGCGGTGGCTATATTAAATATATTGGAACTATTAAGCCAGATACAGGTGAGCCTGCACGTAAAACAACTTATGTAAAAGGATTAGATGAATTTAAATGGGCTTTAGGGTCTGGTTTTTATGCGGATGAACTTAATAGTGAAATATTATTAAAAGAGCAAGAACTTCATAAAGAGAACAAAGATTATATTATCAAATTGATAATTTTTAGTGCAATTTTTACCCTATTTTTTCTAGCCATTTCTGTTTATCTTGCAAAAATGATTGAAGAGCGATTTTTAAGTTATCGTAAAAAAGTACTTTCTCAAATTCAGCATATTCGTGAAACGGATAATATTTTAGCTCAACAGTCAAAAATGGCAGCAATGGGCGAAATGTTAGCCAATATTGCTCACCAATGGAGACAACCTTTAAGTCTAATTAGTACTATTTCCACTGGTGTTAAAATGAAGCGAAAACTTTTAAAAGTGGACGATGAAGAGTTGTATAAATCAATGGATGATATTCATACTTCAGTACAGCACTTGTCTCAAACTATTGATGATTTTAGTGATTATTTTAATCCTAATAAAGTAAAAGAGCATTTTTATTTGGAGCAAACCTTTGATAAAATGCTTAAACTTATTAATGCCCCTATTAAGAAAAATGAGATTATTATTGTAAAAGAGTATGAGAATATTCAAGTTTATAATCTGGAAAATGAACTCTTACAAGTTTTAATTAATATTGTTAATAATGCAATTTCTCAATTAGAAAAAATAGAAAGTCATCAGCGTCTTTTATTTATCCACGCCTCTTGCTTAAAAAATAGTGTTGTTATCAAAGTCAAAGATAATGCACATGGCATTGATGAAAAGATTATGAAAAGAATTTTTGAGCCTTATTTTACAACAAAACACAAAAGCAGAGGAACAGGATTAGGGTTATACATGTGCCAAGAAATAATTGTTAAACATATGCATGGAAATATTGAAGCTAAAAATGTTGCTTATGATTATGAAAACCAACAACACACTGGAGCAGAGTTTGTTAT
This sequence comes from Arcobacter sp. EP1, assembly GCA_001655195.1. Classification (GTDB taxonomy): domain Bacteria; phylum Campylobacterota; class Campylobacteria; order Campylobacterales; family Arcobacteraceae; genus Arcobacter_A. The sequence continues at coordinate 15,189 of LPNY01000209.1, read as the reverse complement.
AAGTTTTCCTCTTGAAGATAGTTCTGAATAATCTCTTTGTGGTCAAATACAAGCTTATCTAAGGGGATCTCTTTGGGGTGATAAATAAAAACCTCTTTGGCATCATCGGCTGCTTTTGGCTCTCCTATTGCGTTACAGATATAGACTGCTGAAACAGTATGAAATCTACTATCTCGTTTTGGATCAGAATAAATTCCTAAGAGTTTTTCGATAGTTACATCAAGAGAAACTTCCTCTTTCATTTCACGAACCAATGCATCTTCTACTTTTTCTCCTATGTCCACAAAACCACCAGGTAGAGCAATACCAAAAGGTGGATTGAGCCGTTCTATAAAAATAATACCTTGAAAAATATTTTGTTTGTTGTAGAGTTTTATTATGCCATCTGTTGCAATGTGTGGTGTTTTTATCATGGATTTTCTTTTTTACAAAGTATAGCTAATTATTAACATTTTATTATTGTTCATAACCAATACTTGCTTTAAAAAAGAGAACCTTTTACGTGTTATGGATATGAATGTAGTGTTATAATTTAAGAAAAAAGAGTCAGTTTATTCGTTATTTGACATCTTTTTATCAAAGAAATATACACTCACAAGTGATGCCGCTCCAAGAGCTAAAACAAGTATAATAAGTAGCTGGATATTTTCCATTTTGAGTCCCTTTGGTTAAATTAATTTTAATTATAACACAAAAGTCACATAAATATATCAAAAACAAGTATAAAATGTTAAATATATATTAAAAAGTTATTTTAGTATTTAAATTATATATATTTTTAAAATGAGTATTGAAAAGACAGTACTCATTTTAATGCATTGTTTTATATAATGCAGTGTATTTTTCAATCTCTTGGCGTGTGGGTTTTCTTCTACATGACATATAACACTGTTCGTCTTTATCATTTTTATAAGGATAAACAGTTGCTAAAACCCAATAAAATCCACCTGATTTTGTTTTGTTTTTTACGAAACCTTGCCATACTTCACCTCTTTGAACTGTTTCCCAAAGATCTTTAAATGCAATTTTTGGCATATCTGCATGTCGAACGATATTGTGAGGTTTTCCTAGGAGTTCTTCTTCATCATACTCTGCAACATCACAGAACTGTTTGTTGGCAAAAAGAATATGTCCCTTTGCATCGGTTTCACTTACTAAAAAAGCATTATCATTTAAAACTGTCTCTTTTCCTGCTGGCATGACTATTCTCCTTTCTTATTAAATTGAAGATCACAATTGTGTTCTTTAAGATTATCAATCATTGCAAAGATTTTATTTGCTTGAACTTCTGCATTTTCTGTTACGGAGAAGATTTGTCCATTATCATACTCATCTGCATATAAGTCAACCGTATCTTGTATCATAATATGGTACTTTTTGTGAGCATCTTTTATATTTGACCACAGCTCAGTTTGTGCAAACTCAGAATCGTTATTTTCTATAATCCATTGACCAAATGCACACTCTGTATGTTTTTTAACGGTAAAGGTTGTACCTGCTTTACATAGACAGAAATTGTCATTTTTTAGGTTAATGTGATCTGATTTAAACTTATTAAGTTGGAAAATAAGTTCTGTATTACAAACACGACGTTTAGCATCATCTGAGAAACTGGTTCTATCAACGGCACCTTGAAGTTGAATTGCTAACTCTTTTGTTGATTTAGCCATGTCACTAATCTCAGAAGCTAGTGAAGCATTTTTTTGCGTAGCTTGATCCAATGAATTAACCGTGTCATTGATTTGACCCATAGCTTCACCTTGTTCTTTAGTGGCATTGGCTACATCATTGATAATTTCAATGGTCGTATCAATATTGGTATTAAGTTCATTAAAACCTTCAATCATTTGATTTGATACAACTTTACCGTTTTTTGCTTTTTGTGTTGCGCTTTCAACTAAAGCTTTGATTTCATTGGCTGCTTCTGCTGATCTTGCTGCCAGGTTTCTAACCTCTTGGGCAACAACTGCAAACCCTTTTCCTGCTTCTCCAGCAGTTGCCGCTTCAACAGCTGCATTAAGAGAGAGAATATTCGTTTGAAATGCAATTTGGTCAATAACAGTAATGGCATCATTGATTGTATTAACTTCTGTACTTAATTCATCCATTGAGTTTGATGTTTGGTTAGCTAATTCAATCCCAGTAGAACTTGATTTTGTAACATTTTGTGCATAAAGTGCCATTTTTGCCGCATTTTCACTACCTTGCTCAATGGTTGATGTTACTTCTTCAATGGCTGCTGCTGTTTGTTCTAGTGCGGCAGCTTGTTCATTTGAAGAGTTACTTAAATTAGCAGATGCAATGCTTAAATCATCAGCACTAAAAGTGAGACGTTTATTAGCATTATCAATGAGAGCCATTACTTCATTAATGGTTGATTGGGTTACTTGAGTTCCTTGTAATAAAGACGACATTAACCCTGTCACCCCTTCGATTCTTGGAATTTCGTAATCGTATTGCGCATTTGCTAATGCAATAAGTACTTTTGAAATAGCATTGAGGTTGTTTTGTGTTTTTTCAATCATATTATTAATTTCAGTGATGAGTTTTTCAACCTCATTTGAGCCTGCTTTTTGTTTGATTCTATCGTTATACAATCCTGCATTAACTTTTCCAATAACGGTTCGTGCTTCATCAATAACTTTTTTATCTGCTTTAAGTTCAGATTGAATCGTCTCTATATATGCGTTGAAGTTGGTGGAGATATTACCAATCTCATCATTTGAGTCAATATTAACTTTGCTGGCTGTTTCACTGTTAAGTAGGTTTTCAACACCCTTATCGAGTTTTGTAATATTGGATAAAATACTTTTGATAGTAACGGCTAAGAAAATAACTGCCAAAATAAAGATAATCGTTAAAACAAGAGCAACTGTCTTTGCATTACTGATGACGCTTATATCTTCTTGGATTGATTTCTCCATAAGAGTATTTTGTTCAGTGATGATTTTTTCAATATCTTTTTCAATGATAGCGTAGTGTTTATCTACAATTTCCATTGCATTATTAGTTTTGATAACCATGTCAGAAAAGGTTTCACCTTTTTTTGCCATTTTTTTACCATTAGTAACCATAGTATTGACATTTTTAATAAGTTTGTTTAGGATTATTTCTAAGCTAGGTTCTTCTTTAACTGTATCTTTTAGAAATCCAATAACTCGCTTTTGTATTTCATCAATTTCATTAAAACCTGCAATATCACCAACAGCGAGCGCATCGGTCAATATCTCTTGAATTGAAACGACATCGTATTGCAGTTGCATAACCAGTAAATCATCTAGTTGCATGATATTTTCAAAGTCACTTTCAATATCTTTAACAACCTTATCAAATAGTGCCATTTCCGTAATAGAGGACTTTCGTGCTTTTACTCTTTCTACTCCATACTGAGCCATATTCTTTAGCGCAGGAAAGTACGTAACAAACTGTTTATTGATATCTTCAAGTAACTCTTTTTCATTATTTGAAATTGACATTGCACTGATGTTTTTATGAAGCGATAAATATTCTTGTTTAATGGTGTCTAACTCTTTGACACCTTCTTCATCACCAACAAGTGCAGCATCAGTTGAAACCTCTTGTAGGTTTTTAAGTGTAAATTTTAGTTTTTCAAAAGATGATGTGATTTTTGTATCATTAATTAAATGCTCATTGGCATTTTGAATTTTGTTCATGGATACAAAAAGTCCAAGTCCATTTAGAATAAGTAGAATAATAAATATTCCAATTAAAAGGGTTGATTTTTTCTTAATAGTCATGGCTATCCTTCTTTGCAAATAAAATGTCATAAGCAGTTATTATATTATTCATAAGTTTAAGTTTTAATAAATAAATTGGTTATTGTGACAGAATTATGACGATTTATTATATGAAAAGGAGTTTATCATTCGTTAAATGTACATACGATTAATATAAGAGATATAAATATTAATTTTAGTTTGAAATGGTGGAGGTGTCCGGGATTGAACCGGAGTCTTAAAACAGCTACTACCAGCGTCTACATGCTTAGAAGGGTTGAAAAATTTCACTTCGCGACAACTCAACCCGCAAGGCAATTGCAAAGCTAAGATTTAAAAATGTCTCAAATTAGTCAAATCAGTCCTAAGATGATAATCTATCTTGGGTGAACCCACTAAATCTACTTAGATAGAATCAGTAGTGTGAGCCTCCATGGTCTCAAGCCCTAGGGCGAGTCCGTGTAATTGTTAACTTATGCTACTTTAGCGTAAGCTGGAGCGTAATCAGTATTGTTTGCGTCTAAAAAAAATGAACCGCGTAACGGCATGTTCAGGCCGACATGCAACTGATCCTCACTGCTCTAATCGATACCAAGTCACCCCCACTTAAAAGTGAGGTGCGAATTATAGCAAAAGAATAATTGTTTTACAAGTATTATTTAGAAGTTTGAATGAAAAAGCTTAAAAGCTTTCCCATTCATCGTCATCACTATTTGATGCTGTGATTGTTTTTGTTGAAGGTTCAGGTTGAATTGTTTCAATCTTTTTCATAGGTTTTGTTCGTACAGGCGTTGATGCTTTTGGTGTCACTTTTGGCATAACAGCTTGCGTTGTACTTGGGGTTGATACTTTAAAGTCAATTGTATCAGCTTGAACATTGTCTTTTCCAATAAACTCTTTTGCGTTTGCATTGGTCACAATTCTTTTTGCAATATCTGATGTGTGTACCGCAATGTTTTTAGCATTTGAAGCAACACTTGCATTCTCTTGTGTTTGGTGGTCAAGTTGATTAACTGCATCATTAATTTGCTCAATTCCTTGAAGTTGTTCTTTCGATGCTTCAGATACTTTTCCAATAAGTTCAATAGTATTACTGATATTTTCATTTAGACCGGTGTAGCCTTCAATCATGCCATCTGCAATCTCTTTACCTTCGTTCGCTTTAATATTTGCGTCTTCAACTAAATCTTTAATCTCTTTTGCTGCTTCTGCTGATCGTGCTGCTAGGTTTCTAACCTCTTGTGCAACAACGGCGAATCCTTTTCCAGCTTCTCCTGCAGTTGCTGCTTCAACGGCTGCATTAAGGGATAGAATATTTGTTTGGAAAGCAATTTGATCAATAACAGTAATTGCTTCATTAATAGCAGTTACTTTTTCATTGATGTCATCCATAGCAGCAGTTGTTTTAATAGCTAACTGTTGACCAGCTTCAGAAGAATTATTTAGTTTAGTTGCATTATCTGACATGTGTGCAACGTGTTCACTGTTACCTCGGATATTTTGTGTAACCTCTTCTAATGCTGCTGCTGTCTCTTCTAAAGATGCTGCTGCTGAATTAGAACTAACATTTAAGTTATCAACGTTGTCCAGTAATACTTTTGCACTATTTTCTAAGGTTAAACCATTTTTCTTATTTTCAATAAGCATTTGTGTAATCAGTTTTCCTAAGTTATTTAGAGCTAGTGATACTTTACCATTGTCATTTTCAACAGTTTTTGTAAAGTCAAGTTTTGCAAAGTCTTCGAACAGTTGAATAATACTATTAGTGTCTTTACAGATATTACTCTCTAATGCTTCAAGCATTTCATTAAGCTCTTGTCGTAATTCTTCTAATGTTTTTGAGTGAATAGGGGTATCAAACCGATTATTCATTTTTCCATTTTTAATCTCAACTAACATATGTTTTACTTCACTAATGAAATTCTCTTCAGCTTGTACAAGGTTTTGTGTATTATCAATATTTTCATTGATTATTTTTGACATTGAGCCAATTTCATCATTAGCAGAAATTGCTATAGGTTTAACACTTGAACTCTCTTTGTTTACAAATTTAAAGAACTCAAGAAGTCCTTGTTGTAAATTGTGAAGTGGTTTAAGAACGACTCTTCCAAAGACAATATAAACAATAAGTAATAAAATAAGTCCTAGGGCAAAAACACTACCAATAATAATATAGTTTAAAGTTGTTACACTTGCTAGTTGTTGGTCAATTGGAGTAATAACCTCTAATGAACCTCTTACGTCTCCCATTTTCCAGTCAACTTTTGGTGAATCCGCTCGTGTATTGTGACAGTTAACACACCCTTGTGCTACCATATAATCAGCAATTGCGACCCTAACAACATCTTTACCATCAAGCTTTTCAACACTAATATATGGTTCAACATTTCCATCTCTAAACCGTTTCATAGCAGTTTCAGAAAACTTATCTAACTCTCGTGATGCTCTGTTTGGGAATGGGTAATCACTATAGAGTTTTAGTTTGATACCATCTTTTTTTGCACTTACTAGTGCTCCCATATCATGAATAAGTGTTGCAGGTAATGGAATAGTATTATCTTTACCTTTGTGGTCAAAATTGATTTTTAAATCTGAACTTTTTTTAACTACAGGAACAACATTTTTAGCATAATAAGCTCGAAGTGTTTTATATTGGTCAACAATATTTTTTGCACTTACAATACTTTGATTAATTACATTCTCTTCTGTTTTTGTCGCAATGAAAAAATAGATACACCAGACTGCAATGGCAGCAATAATAATTACGGGTGTAAAGATTTTAGCAACGATATTTTTATTCTGGAACATGCTTCATCCTTAATTTTGAAACTTAGGTATATATTAATAATAACACGAAAATAATAAAAAAATTATGATTTATGTCAATGCAACTTCGTTTGCTTATTTTATTTAACGATTTTTTACGAAAAGTAATAATATAATGGCAAATATATTTAAGAATTAAGAAGGATTTATTCAATGAGTAAAAAAGGAATTTTAATTATTGGAGCTGGAGGAGTGAGTCGAGTAGCAACAGTAAAGTGTGCTATGAATATCGATACATTTGAAGAGATTACATTGGCGTCACGTACCTTGTCTAAGTGTGAAATAATACGTGATGAGATTAAAAAAAATCAAGGTGTAGAAATCAATGTAGCTTGTGTTGATGCAGACGATGTTCCTCAATTAGTGGAACTGATTAAAAAAATTAATCCAAAAGTTGTTTTAAATGTGGCACTTCCGTATCAAGATTTAACAATAATGGATGCATGTACACAAACGGGTGTAGATTATGTGGATACTGCAAATTACGAGCATCCTGATGAAGCAAAGTTTGAATATAAAGAGCAATGGGCAAAAGATGAACAGTTTAAAGAAGCAGGTGTTAAAGCACTTTTAGGTTCAGGATTTGACCCTGGTGTTACCGGGGTATTTTGTGCTTATGCTCAACAAAACTTATTTGATGAAATTCATACAATTGATATTATGGATTGTAATGCTGGAGATCATGGTTACCCTTTTGCAACCAACTTCAATCCTGAAATTAACTTGCGAGAAGTGAGTGCAAATGGTCGATACTGGCAAAGAAATGAGCAGGGTGTTGGCGAGTGGATAGAGACAAAACCGCTTGAAATTCGAGTTGACCACGATTACCCTGAAGTGGGTGTAAAACCTTCATATTTACTTTATCATGAAGAGTTAGAGAGTCTTTGTAAAAATATCAAAGGTTTAAAACGAATTCGATTTTTCATGACTTTTGGAGATAGTTATATTCAACATATGAATTGTTTGCAAAATGTAGGAATGTTGGGGATTGAAGAGGTTGAACATAAAGGACAAAAGATTATTCCTATTGAGTTTTTAGCAACACTTTTACCTGATCCTGCAAGTTTAGGACCACGAACTGTGGGTAAAACAAATATTGGTTGTATTATTGAGGGTATTAAAGATGGTAAAAAGAAAAAGGTGTATATCTATAATATTTGTGACCATCAAGAGTGTTATAAAGAGACAGGGGCACAAGCTGTAAGTTATACTACAGGAGTTCCAGCAATGATTGGTACTAAAATGCTCTATAAAGGTATCTGGGATGGAAAAGGTGTCTTTAATATCGAGGAGTTTGATGCAAATCCATTTATGGAAGAACTTATGACCCAAGGACTTCCTTGGAAAGTATTAGAATTACCCGTAGACTAAGTATAAATATAGAGAGAAGTTTATACTAAAACTTCTCTTTGGTTAAAAATTAATAATAAAAATAATTTTTAATAATATTAGTTTTGAGTGCCATAAGTAAAGAAATTTTTCAAAATACTATTATCACATTAATTCAAATAATGTTACAATTTATCAGCTTTTAGGAATGAAATATGGATACTTTTTTAAAATTACTATTTTTACTTTTTATTTTGTTCCAAAATTTATTCTCTTTAGAAATAGAACTGACTCAAAAAGAGAAAGATTTTTTAAAATCCCACCCTTCAATAACTCTTGGTTCGGACCATAATTGGATTCCCTATATTATAAAAAATGAAGATGGCACCATATCTGGATATGATGCTGATATTTTAAAAGAAGTAAATCAACTTACAGGTGCAAATTTTAAACTAGTCACTGGTACGTGGAAAGATATTGTTCAGAAGGCAAAACTGAGAAAAATTGATGGTTTAGCTACAAGTGCAGTACATAAAGAACGGCGAGAGTATTTTGATTTCTCTAATGTATATATCACTACCCAAAGACTACTAATTGTTTCAAATTTAAATCCAAAAAATATTAAATCCGTTAAGGATTTAAAAGATAAAAAAATAGGGTATCAAAAAAAGAATCTCTTTGAAGAAAAGTTGGTATCTAAATATAAAGATTCAATTTCCGTTCCTTTTGAAGATTATAATGGTATGTTAGAAGCTATTGTAAAGGGTAAAATAGATGTTATTGTAGGGAGTCATCCTCTTATATATTTTGCACAAAAAAAGAGTTTCCCTTTTATTAAAATTATTAATACAATACCTAATAGTAATTTAGATTTAGTTTTTTCACTTAGGAAGGATTATCCAGAAGCACTTAGTATTCTCAACAAGGGTTTGAGTAATATCTCCTATGAGGATAGGGTAAAAATACATAGTAAATGGTTTTTTGGTAGTAAGAATACAAATATAGAGACTTTAAACCAAATTGGTTTAACAGAAGAAGAGCAAAGATGGTTACAAAATAAAAAAGAGATAACTGTAGCAAATGTGGGAACTTATGCACCTTTTAATTTTAGTATGAATGCAGAAGCAAAAGGTTACTCTATTGATTATATGAAATTAGTTGGTAAATATTTAGGTGTTGATGTTAAGTTTGTAAATAAGCCTTGGAAAGAGCATTTTAATGATATAAAAAATGGGAGCTTAGATATCATTCCTCATTTAGTCAAAAACAAAAAAAGAGAAGCATTTGTTGACTTTACAAATTTTTATCATTTAGAATATTTCACAGGAATTACCATTCGAAAGAGCAGTGATATTGACTCATTTGAAGACTTAGTTGGAAAAAAGGTAGCAGTTGGAGAAGGAACATGGTTACATAAACATTTAATAAAAGAGTATCCTAATTTAGATTTCATACCTATTGCCTTAAAAGAGGGGAATATACAACTGGAATGGATTGAATCAGGTAAAATTGATGCATACATTGGAAGTATACCTACTCTAAATTATTTAATAAGAAAGAGTTCTATTCCTGGGCTTAAAACAAAGAGAATTAAAGGATTAGGTGTTTCCGATAAAGTTGCTCTACCTATGGCTGTTAAAAAAGGGAATAAAATATTACTCTCTATTTTAGAAAAAACAAATGATATTATTCCACAAAAAGAGTTTATAAAGCTTAGTAATAATTGGCTTAATTTAGAAAAGAATCAACCGTTAAATAAAAGCTTACTATCGAAAGAAGCTTTAAAATATTTAAGAAAAAAAGAAGTTATAAAAATATGTGTATTACCTAATTGGCTCCCTTTTGAACAAATTGATGAAAACAGACAACATAAAGGTATTGGTGCAGATATTATCAAAATTATTTCAAAAAAGCTTGATATGAAATTTGTTTTAGTACCAACAAAAGAGTGGGGAGAATCTCTAAAAAATATAAGAGCTAGAAAGTGTGATATTTTACCTGTGGCAATGAATGTACCGAGTCGTAGAGATGCTATGAATTTTACAGAACCTTATGTAAAAGAACCTTTTGTGATAGCTACAACTGATGATAAGTTTTACATTAGAGATATTAATGATTTATCAAATAAAAAAATAGGTATCGTAAAAAGTTATGCAATTATGGAGGTTTTAAAACAACAAAATCCTTTAATTAAAGTTGTTGCAGTAAATGATACAAAAGAGGGGTTAGAAAAAGTTTCACGTGGAGAGCTTTATGGATATGTTGATATTATGCCTACTATTGGTTACTTTATTCAAAAATATGGACTTTTTGACCTTAAAATTGCGGGAAAACTTTCTTCAAGTATTGATCTTAGTATAGCTACAAGAAATGACGAACCACTATTAAATGAAATTATGCAAAATGCTTTAGATACTATTTCTGAAGAAGAATTTAGAAAAATTGTTGGACGTTGGATTGAGATTAAAGTACATCAAGAGTTCGATTACCGTCAGCTTTTTTATGTTATCTCTATTTTTCTTCTAATCCTTTTAGTGGTCTTATATAAAAATAGATCCATTCATAAAATTAACAAGAAATTAGAACTAGCACACAATGCAATTTCAGAACAACAGCAAATGGTTGATAAACATGTGATGATTTTAACCACGGATTTAGAGGGGAAAATTGTTGGAGTTAATGAAGCATATTGTACTAAAGTTGGTTATAAAGAAGAAGAGTTAATAGGCTTTTATCATAATGTTATTCGACATCCCGATATGAGTCAAGAGTTTTTTAGTGCTCTTTGGGAAACAATTAGTAATGATAAAATGTGGTATGGAGAGATTAAGAATCTAACAAAAGATAGAAGAAGTGTTTATTTTAATGTTGTTATTGAACCACTTTTAACAGATGGTAGAAAAGTTGGGTACCGTTCAATCTCAGAAGATATCACTGATAAAAAACGTATTGAAGAACTCTCTGTAACTGATAAATTAACAGGACTTTTTAATCGTATGAAAACTGACACTTTATTAGTTGCACAAGAGGATTTATTTAAACGGTATAAAACGGAATTTTCAATCGTATTACTTGATATTGATAATTTTAAATCAATCAATGATAACTTTGGACACGATGTTGGCGATGAGGTTCTTAAGAAACTTGCTTCTGTTATTCAAGAAAATGTTCGAAAAACTGATTATGTTGGGCGATGGGGTGGAGAAGAGTTTCTGATAATTTGTCAAAATACCAATTGTCATAATGCCTATTTATTAGCTGAAAAGATTCGAAATGCAATTCAAGAGTGTCCTTTTATGGGCATTGGGAATCAAACAGTGAGTTTAGGAGTTGCAGAGTTTAATAAAGAGATAACAATTACAGAGCTTTTTAAATTAGTAGATAATTCACTTTATGAAGCTAAACATAGTGGAAAGAATAAAACAGTTTGCTCTTGTGAACCTAAAAAATAAAAATTTATTTAAAAATATTTTTCATTAAATAATTTTTATCAACCCTATGTTAAATAATGTATAATAAAAGTATATTTACAAAGGAGTTTATCATGCAAAAATATATTTGTACAACATGTGATCATATTTATGATCCCTCAGAGGGTGATGAAGATAGCGGAATCGCGCCAGGAACATCTTTTGAAGACTTACCAGAAGATTGGGAATGCCCAGTATGTGGCGTAGGAAAAGAGGATTTTGAACCATACGATGAATAAAACAATAATTGAAGAGTTTAAGGATTTACCAAGTCCTTGTTTTGTGTGTGAAGAAGAACTTTTAAGAAAGAACTTAGAGTTATTACAACAGGTACAAAATGAGGCGGGTGTAAAAATATTATTAGCCCTTAAAGGATTTGCTCTTTGGTCAACTTTTGATTTATGTAAAGAGTACCTTCAAGGGTGTTGTGCCAGTGGGTTACACGAAGCCTTACTTGCAAAAGAAGAGTTTGGGAAAGAGGTTCATACCTATTCTCCTGCTTTTAAAGATGAAGAGATAGATGAAATCTTAGATATTTCAAATCATGTGGTGTTTAACTCCTTTAATCAATGGAAACATTTTCGTAATAAAGCAATTGGAAAAGCTTCCTGTGGTTTACGTATTAATCCAGAATATTCCAGTGTAGAGGTAGATTTATATAACCCGTGTGGCGCTTTTTCTCGCCTTGGAATTACGAAAGATAATTTTCAAGAAGCTGAGATAGAGGGAATTGAAGGATTTCATTTTCATGCTTTGTGTGAACAAAATGTTGATGCTTTGCAAGGGGCTTTATTAAACTTTGAAAAGAATTTCTCTCAATATTTTTCTCAACTAAAATGGGTAAACTTTGGTGGTGGTCATCATATCACACGAAAAGATTATGATGTCCAAGGATTAATAACGCTGCTAAAAGATTTCAAAAAAAGGTATCCTCACTTAGAGGTTTTCTTAGAACCTGGTGAAGCAGTAGGATGGCAAACTGGTTACTTAGTTGCAACGGTATTAGATATCGTAAATAATGGCATGGATATTGCTATTTTAGATACTTCTGCTGAAGCACATATGCCCGATACTCTTGCTATGCCTTATCGTGCTGACATCCGAGAAAGTGGGCTTATAAATGAAAAAGAGCACACTTACCGTTTGGGAGGAAATACCTGTTTAGCTGGAGATATTATTGGTGATTACTCTTTTGATAAACCTTTAAATATTGGTGATAAAATAATTCTTGAAGATATGATACACTATACTATGGTAAAAACAACAACATTTAACGGAATTAAGTTACCATCCATAGCAATACAAAAGGATGGGTGTTACCAAATTGTAAACGATTATGGATACAATGATTATAAAATTAGATTATCGTAGGGGTGAATGATGGGACACAATAGGGATATTATTACTGACGAGTTAAAAGATATGGAAGATGTAGAGAATCCTAAACTACAAAAAAATTCTATAAAGTCTGATTCCAAGCCAAGTAAAGGCACAAAAGGGAAAAGTAAAAAGGTTCAAATCTGGGTTCAAAAAAAGACCTTGGAGTATGAACAAGAGTTAACCAAACTTCAAATTGAATTACTGAAACTGCAAAATCATGTTAAAGAAAAAGGTTTAAAGGTTTTAATGATTTTTGAGGGACGTGATGCTGCTGGTAAAGGTGGAACAATCAAGCGGATTACAGAACATTTAAACCCGCGGGGCGCTAGAGTAGTTGCTTTGGAAAAACCAAGTGATGTAGAAAGAACACAGTGGTATTTTCAACGTTATGTTCAGCACTTACCAAGTGCGGGTGAGATGGTTCTGTTTGACCGTTCATGGTACAATCGTGGTGGTGTTGAACCTGTTATGGGATTTTGTTCAAAAATGGAACACCATGAGTTTTTAAAAGAGGTACCAGAATTTGAACAAATGTTGGTTAAATCTGGTGTGATTTTAATGAAATTCTATTTCTCTGTTTCTAAAAAAGAACAAGCAAGACGGTTTAAAAAACGAGAAATTGATCCATTAAAACAGTACAAACTCTCACCAGTTGATAAAGAGTCACAAAGCCTATGGGATCGTTATACAATTGCAAAGTTTTCGATGCTTATGTCGTCGCATACTGATATTGCTCCATGGCATATTGTACGAAGTGATGATAAAAAAGATGCTCGGCTAAATTGTATCAAACACATACTCAATCAAGTTGAGTATAAAGGTAAAATTGATAGTAAAGAGTTAAAAATCAGTAAAAAAGTTCTTGTCTCTGGAACAGAAGAGATAGAGATAATGGAACAAGAAAATAAATTTGCAAAGGTATAAATAGATGAATCTTAGTGATTTTGATAAAACAAACTTCAGTGGTTTATATATTTCAAAAGCAACACACCCAACCTTTGGGAAAAAATATATAGCGCGATTTCAATATAACAAAAAACGATATGTAAAAGTTTTAGGTTATACTAAAAAAGATAATATTACTAAACGAGGTGCAGTTGCATTGCTTGAACAGTTTAAGGATTCAATTAGTGCGCCTATTGTTGAGCCAAAAATTACACCTGAAAAAGTAGATGAAACAGTAACGGTTAACAGTTCTCAAATGGATAAAATAAAAGCTGAAAATAAAAACCTAAAATCACTTTTAGGGGATTATAAAAAGCTGGATATTAATGTTCTTGAAGATGGTATTCAAAAAATTTACGACCTTGAAGAGTTAAAAAAATACCAAATTGAGTTGATTAAACTGCAAAACTATTTGGAGTCTGAAAACAAGCGGATGATTATTCTGTTTGAAGGACGGGATGCTTCTGGTAAGGGTGGAGCGATCAGGCGTATTACTCGATATATGAACAACAAACACTATCGTGTTGTTGCATTAGGTAAACCAACAGAAACACAAAGAAACCAGTGGTTTTTCCAACGATATATTCAACACTTCCCAACAGGTGGCGAGATGGTACTGTTTGACCGTTCATGGTATAACCGAGCAATGGTTGAGCCAATTTTTGGATTTTGTACCAATGAAGAGTATGAAATCTTTATGGAAGATGTGGTGAATTTTGAGCACGATTTAGTACGACAAGGTATGGTTTTGATTAAACTTTACTTCTCCGTATCAAAAGATGAGCAGAAAAAACGATTCGATAGGCGAATCAATGACCCTTTAAGGCACTGGAAGTTCTCAGAAGTAGATATGCAAGCCCAAGATTTATGGGGTGAGTTTTCTGAGAAAAAATACGAGATGCTAAAACGAACAAGTTCACGAAGTGCCCCATGGCATATCGTACGAAGTGATAATAAACACTTAGCACGACTTGAGGCGTTAAAAGTTATTTTAAATTCTGTGGATTATGATGGACGAAACTATTCGCTTGATTATGAACCAAATGAGGATATCAATATCTCGGTACAACGAGAGCTTCTACAAATGAGAAAGTCTCAAAACTACTAATAGTTTTTAAAGTACCTTTTATTTTAAAGAGGTACTTTTTTGTTTTTCAAAAACTTATAAAAAATATTTTTCGTAAAGCTAGGAATTATAATGAGTGATATGGACTGTAGTAAGTACATTAAAAATGTAAAAATTAGTATTCTATTTTTACTACTAACAGTTGTTATATTAGGACTGAAAGATGTATTAAGTGAATTTATTTCAAGCATTTTGTTTATTGTATGTCTAGTAGTATTTTATATTAATTTTAGTCCTTATTTTAAATGTATTTTTGAATATAATAAAAAGTATAAACCTCCATTTAAAAAATAGATTATACACGCAGAATTTTCAATTCTGAATCTTATATGATAACCTTTAGAGAATATAGCTAATATATTTTCAAAGAGTTTAA
>LPNY01000076.1:28967-94553 GCA_001655195.1 Arcobacter sp. EP1 | reverse complement strand
ATAGAAAATATTCCTCTTGTCAAGGGTTTTTTCTTATTGTTTGCTTAAATTTTGGTTTTTTTGTAAATTCCTATTTTTTTGTGCTTTTTTACTATATTTATATAGTGTTTTTTATCCATAAATAAAAAAAGGCAGTTTGAAAAATCAAACTACCTTTTTATTCTTGGACTGTAATAGATATATTAAATCAGTTTATCTACTATTTTAATAAGATATTCCGCAGAATTTTTTGCACTTGATTTTAAAAATTCATCAAAATCAAAACCTGCATCCATATCTGCAGTATCAGAAATCGCTCTTAATATAAAGAAAGGGACATTTAATGCGTCACACACAACGGCAACACTTGCTCCTTCCATTTCTAATGCATCAGCTTTAAATGTTGACTCAATAAAATCTTTTCGTTCTACTGAATGAACAAACTGATCTCCAGTTGCTATCGTTCCTTCAATGACTTTTAATCCATTTTCATTAGCAACAGTTTTCGCAACTTCATTTAACTCTTTTGAAGTTTCAATAAAAACTGCCCCACCAGGAACAAACCCATGTGGATGTCCAAAGGCTGTAATATCTAAATCGTGCTGACATAATTTATCAGCAATAATTAAATCACCAATATTAAGCTCAGGATTAATTCCACCAGCAACTCCAGAGAAAAGTAATGTATCACAGCCAAACTTCTCAATCATTGTTGTTGCCGTTAAACTTGCAAACACTTTTCCAATTTTTGAATAAGCAATAACGATATCTAAACCTTTGTAGTTTACTTCATAATATTTGTTATTTGCAAAATCCACAACATTAACACTATCAAAGTGGGCTAAAAGAGGCTCTATCTCCTCTTCCATTGCACCCATAATTGCTAATTTAGTCATTGAGTTCACCTAACACTTTCTCTAATGAAACACTATCACTTACATTTAACGTTGGTGTTCCTTTACAAATCTTTCTATTTAACCCTTTTAGAACAATACCGTTTCCAAACTCAATAAACATATCAACACTATCTGCATTTGCTGCAACTGATTGTTTATATTTAACGGGAGAAGTTAATTGTTTAGATAAAAGTTCAATCGCTTCATCTTTAGTTGAATAAGCTTCAGCTGTTACATTTGAAATAATTGGGGAGAACTCATCCTTTAAATACTCATCTAAATATGGTCGTAGGTTTTCCACTGCACTTGTTAATAGTTCACAGTGTGAAGCAACTGACATATCTAAAACAATTGCTCTTTTAGCTCCTGCTTCTTTAAATGTATCAACTAATGATTCTAAATCAGCTTTTAATCCAGCTAAAACTAACTGACCATCCATATTGTAATTTGCTGGCCATACTTTTTTACCCGCATCTTGTTGCTCTATACAAATAGACTCAACTGTTACATCATCAAGACCAACTAGTGCCATCATACCTGCTCCTGCACCTGAACACGCTTCAGTCATAAAAAGACCTCTTCTATGTACTAACTCTATAGCATCTAGATAATCAATTGCACCTGCTGCAACTAATGCAGAAAATTCACCTAAAGAGTGTCCTAAAACAAACTCTGGTTGAACATTACATTTTTCTTTAAAAATTGCATTAGCAATTGAACTTACTAATAAAATTGCAGGCTGAGTAAACTCAGTTTTTCCAATATTATCATTTTCTTCAAAAAGTAACTCTTCAAAGTTAATACCAAGTCGTTCGCTCGCCTTACTAATCATCTCTTTTGCAATTTCTGAGTTTTCAAAAAAATCTTTACCCATTCCAATAGATTGACTACCTTGTCCAGGGAAAATAAAAGCAATTTTTTTCATTGTGTACCTTATTAATAATTTAAATTTGTGGGATATTCTATAATAATTCGTTTAAAGTGTCTATAAAATAAAAAAGCCCAGAAGAAAACCTTCTGGGCTTTTGAAATTATAGAGTGTAGTTTCTATATGCGTATTGACAACCTGCCAATTAGTGACTACAACCACAACCACCTTGAGACTGACCAGCAGCTGCTGGGTCTTCAGAACCACAACATCCACCACCCATAGCAGCCATACCACCAACAACACCAGTTTGAACTTCTTCTTCAGTTGCTTCTCTAACAGAAAGAATAGCTACAGAGAACATTAATGTTCTTCCAGCCATTGGATGGTTGTAATCAATAGTTACTTCAGTATCAGTAAATCCTTTAACAACTACTTGTACAGTTTCACCTTGCTCACCTGTACCATATAATGTCATACCTTCAGCTAACTCAATACCAGCAAACTGGTCTTTCGCTAAAGTTTGAACTGCTTCTTGATTATACTCACCGTAAGCTTGTGCAGGTTCAACCATAACATCAGCTTCTTCATTTAAATTCATCTCTACTAATTTTTCTTCAAGACCAGGGATAATCTGACCTTTTCCAGAAATAAATTCTAGTGGCTTTCCACCAACGTTTGTATCTAATTGCTCACCGCTATTAGCATCTTTTAAAGAATATTCTATTCCGATAACCTTTGACATATGTCAATCTCCTTATATATTTGTTTTATTGTATATTTACTAAATTTTTGTTGGCAGTCTCTGCCTCTTTTGAATCAGGATAAACATCAACTAATGTATCATAGAAATTAGCTGCATTCTGTAAATCTCCTGTTTTTTCAAAAGATATTGCACTATGCAATAAAAGTTTTGGCATCCACGAGGCCTTATCATATAATATTGCTGATTCTTTAAAGTAAGCAATCGCTTTATCATATTTTTTACGATAATACCAAATTTCGCCAAGGTAAAAATTATTTTCAGCTGGTTTGTATTTCACAACAAGCAAATCTTCAAACATTGGAATTGCTTTTGTAAAATTGTCTTTTTTAAACAGTCGCTTTGCTTCTGCTAACATTTTCTTTTTATCATCTGAAGATAGTTTTTTGTTTATAACTTTTTTTGTTTGCGCTTTGGCTTGACTTTTTGCACTAGAACTTTTTCCTAAGCTCTTTTTCAAAGCATCAAACTCAGCACGGGTTATGAACTGATTCATATTTTTCTTCAATTCTTTATCTGAAACATATGAAGCATTAATTTTATTAATCTGTTTTTCCAGTTTTTTAATAACTTTTTTTAAAGCAGTTAAATTTTTGTTGTTCTCTTTTCTTGTCTCTTCTTGCGAATCCATGATTTCATTTGTTACAAGTTTAATCTTGGAAAAGTCTTCACTATTTTTAACTGTTTGATTTTGATTAAGTTCAAAATCTTGAAGTAGTTTATTTAGTTTAATTACTGAACTATTTAATTTTTGAGAATCACCTTCATAAATTGACTCTAAACCATCAATTCGTTCATGGATAGATTCCATTGTAGTTTTTACACTTTTTACTTTTGTATCAATTGAACCTAGTTCTTGTTTATTTCGTAAAATATGCTTTTCAGTTTTTGTTAGACCGTAAGGTTTTGGCGAGTTAAGATCACCAGCACCAAATACTGAAACCTCATTATTGGCAACAGCACTGGCACTAAGTAATGCAATAAAAAGAAAAAATTTATTCATATATTATGGTAATGGCTTATATTCAGATCGTCTATTTTTTTGCCAACACTCTTTGTTTTTATCAGTACAAACAGGGTTACTCTCACCAAAGCTTACTAATGAAATAGCACTTGCAGCAATACCATCAGCAACTAAAGCATCTTTAACAACTTTTGCTCTTTTTAAACCTAAAGCGTAGTTATATTCGTCAGTTCCCCACTCATCACAATTACCTTCAACTTTAATCTTACCATCGTATCCTGATAATTTAGCTGCATTTTTTTTAGCAATTGCTCGTTGTTCATCTGTTAAGTTATATTTATCAAAACCAAAGTAAATTGTTTGAATGTACTCATTTTGACCATTAGCCATAAAGTAGTTACCTTTACCTTCGCTTGTAATATCCGCCATATCTTGTGCCATCGTTTCGTCAGTCATTTTATCCATTTTATTTAATGATGACTCACTTCCATCTTGTTGACCACTTGTACTATTCATACTTTTTTGGCTACATCCAGTAAATAATACTGCTGCCACTAAAAAAGATAATAAACCGATTTTTTTCATAACACTAATCCTTATTTATGATTTGGTAAAAATTCTACACAAAAAAAACTTAATTCGTAATTACGCTTACCAATCTATTGATTGTAATTTTCCATTTTTTAGTGGGAATAGAAATGATTTATTATAATTTACTCGTATAATTCCTACATTACTTTTTTCTTTGTAACGTTTAATAAATAGAATTGATTCGCCATCATTTGAAAACTTTGGAAACTGATTTGAACCATTTGTTGTTAACCGTCGAATAAAATCACTTTGTGTTGAAATCAAATAAAGATTAAATGCGCTTGACGAAAACTCATTTTCTTTATCACGACTTGTATAAACAACATAGTTTTTAAATGTGGTTGCTGAAGAGTTATTTTTTCCATGATAAACTAAACGCTCAACGCCCCGTCCACCAATCTTTTTAGAGAAAATATTTGGGTATTTTAGTCTATCAGATACAAAAACGATCTTACTATCATTTTCTACAAAATGTGCACCTACATCAATCCCTTTATATGTAGTTAATCGTTTTTTCATTTTTCGTTTAACATCATACAAATAGATGTCAGGTTGACCTTCAGGTGATGCGGTAATTAAGACTTTTGAACCATCTTTACTCACATCAGATGCCGCAATCATTCCTTGAGATGTTAAAATTGTCTCTCTTTTTCGATTATAAATATTCATTTTTCTTAATTCAGGAATTGAATTATTGTAAGTTGTGTAATAAAACTCTTCTTGTTTATCATCTGCCCACTTAGGAAAAATATTTAATCCTCCTCTTACAATTGTTTTTTGATACGCCAAGGTATAGTCTCCAATGGCAATTTCTGCTTGTTTAGCATTTTTGTAAACAGAGAAAATTACAAACTTGTCCATCCAATCAATACTTGGTGCATTGAGATGTTTATTAATTAAAATAGAGACTCTGTGAGCAATAAATGGATATCGATTAACATTAGAGGTAGAAATTGATTTATTGAGTACCACTTCTTTTTTATTAACATCAAAAAGTTTTACTTGTAAACTCATTCCATTAAAGGTACTAGGCTCGATATAAAGGCTCAAGTACAAGTCTACATTTTGTTTCATTAAGGTAACCATATTAGGTTTATCTTTAAAGAAAACTCGTTCATTAAAATCAGAAAGTTGGAAATGTCCACTCACTTTTAAATCGTTAATAATCATATTTTTAACATTATTTACAAGTGTCATATTTGCACTATCACTTGCACTAGTAACTAATATAGTAGGTAAGTTATTTGACTTTTTTATAATCTCCATTTTTGCATCTATTGCAAAAAGTGTTGTAAAACACATCATCATAATTAATAATATTTTTTTCATTTTATCCCTTTTGTGAACCGAACTTCACTTCTATTTCTTGTGTTGAACCCCTATCATGTGTAGGATAGGTTTCACTTCTTTGAGTATCTAAAAATGTACGTAATGAATCATCAAAACGTTCATCCCCGGAAAACTGTAAAAATCGATAATTAAATGTACCATCACTTGATATCATTACGATAACTTTAGCAGATAATCCATCAACAATTAGCATCGGTTGCCACCGCGATGATAACAGTTCATAGATTTTAGAAAAATATGGATCTCGATTGTTTTTTGAGTCAGTACTTGCCATAACGGCTGCTTTTGTTTTAACACTATCTAAAAGCTTTGAAACAGAAACAGTAGAACTTTTACGTTGCTTTTCAAACTTTGATTTAAATCGACTAGAGACTTCAGATTTAATAACATTATTAACTTCTTTGTCTAATACTTGAGCTTTTTTTGTTTTAACATTTGCAAAAAGTGACTTTACATTATTATTTTGTTTAGCACTTCTTGATGTAGATTTCTTAACAACTTCGTGAGATTTTTTTGTATCTTTTACATCTGTTTTATTACGTTTGCTGAGCTCTTTTGTATCGAGAATCATAATTTCTAACTCAAGTACCGTATTTTTAGTAAAAGCATCGAACTTTTTAACCTCTGGCGTATTTAAGTACCAAGCAAAAAGTAAAAAGCAGACAAAATAGAAGGAAAAAGCAATAAGTCCAGATAGATAAAAGTAATCTTTCTTTAGAGCTTCTGTATGCATATACATAGTATTACCCGTCAGTTATTAGTGAAACTTTAAAAAAACCTGCCTCTTTAACAGATTTTAATACAAATACAATGTCATTGTAAAGTAGTGATTTATCTGCACGAATATGTATGGGCGTTTTTCTATCTTTATCTTTAGAAAAAAGAACAAAACTATCAGCAAAATTTTCAATTGTATATTTGTTTTTTCCAATAGAGATACTACGATCTTTATTAACAACAATTGACATTTTTTTAGCATCTTGAATTTGTTTAGATTTACTTCCTTTTGGAAGGTTAATAGGTTCTTCAAATTCTATTACGGGAGCAGTAACCATTAAAATTGCTAATAGCACTAGCATAATATCTACCAATGGTGTAATATTTAATTCAGGCTTTTGATTATAATCGTACAAAACTTATCCTTTTGCAATTAAAATTTCTGATTGCGCCTTTAAAAAAGTATTAAGTTCATATACTTTTCGAATAAGAATTTGATGAAATGTATAAGCAAAGATTGCTACGAAAATACCAGCAGCAGTTGCAACTAACGCTTCTGAAATTGCTGGTGCAATAATAGAGAATCCAACTTTAGAATGACTTGAAAATTTAGCAAATGATTCCAAAATACCAACTACTGTACCAAAAAGTCCAATAAAAGGAGAAGTTGATGAAACAATTGACATCCATGAAACACCAGTACTTGCTTCTCTAATAATAGAAATTTCGCAAGCATGTAGTATCTCTTTTGAATTAGTAACATCACTACAAGCACTTAATTTAGATAAAGGTGATAGTTGAGAATTTCTTGAAGTTAAAGATTCTAATGATTTTTTTTCTGTATTAATCATTGAATTTAAAGAGAGATTTTTATAGATGAATATCCATAAAACCATTATTAAGTAAACAGACAGCAGTCCCAAAACAACATATGTTATGGCACTGCTATTATTAAAATAATTTAATACTGTATCTATCATCAGCTTTTATGCAAATGAATTAATTTTTGCTTCAACTGCAGCAAGTGAAACGTTAGCATCTTTTACAGAATTAACTAAGTTTTTAGCCGCGTCGATATTTTTAGCAGTCTCAGAGTCTTCACCATGAGTTAGAGCAACAGCTCCATCTGCTAGTACATCTACAGAAGATTCACTTACTTTAACATGTCCCCAGTTAATAGCAACAGCTTCAGTAGAATTTTCTTTTTCAATTACAATTACACCAACTGTAAGAGAAGAAACTAGCGAGGCATGACCTGCTAGTACCCCAAACTCTCCCTCTTTTCCAGGGAGAGTTACAGTTTTTACATCTTCACTAAAAATAGGTCCATTTGGTGTAACGATTGATAATCTTATTGTATCCATGTTATGCCTTATGGGGTTTTATTTCATACTCTCAGCTTTAGCTAGAACCTCGTCAATTCCACCAACCATATAGAATGCCATTTCTGGAACATCATCATATTTACCATCTAAGATTCCTTGGAATCCTGCAATAGTATCAGCTAGCTCAACATATTTACCTGGAGAACCTGTAAATACTTCTGCAACGAAGAATGGTTGAGATAAGAATCTTTCGATTTTTCTAGCTCTTGCAACAACGATTTTATCAGCTTCTGATAATTCATCCATACCAAGAATTGCAATGATATCTTGTAAATCTTTGTATTTTTGAAGTACTGATTGAACCCCTCGAGCTACACTATAGTGCTCTTCACCTAAGATGTCAGCACTTAAAATTCTTGAAGAAGAATCTAATGGATCAACTGCTGGGTAAATACCTTTTTCAGCAATTTTTCTGTTAAGTACTGTAGTAGCATCTAAGTGAGCAAATACAGAAGCTGGAGCTGGATCTGTTAAGTCATCCGCAGGTACATATACTGCTTGTACAGAAGTAATTGAACCTTTATTAGTTGAAGTAATTCGCTCTTGTAATTTCCCCATTTCTGAAGCAAGTGTTGGTTGGTAACCAACGGCAGATGGAATTCTTCCTAATAATGCAGACATCTCAGAACCTGATTGTGCAAATCTAAAGATGTTATCAACGAACATTAATACGTCAAGACCTTGTTCATCTCTGAAGTACTCAGCCATAGTAAGACCTGTTAATGCGATTCTGTTTCTCGCACCTGGAGGCTCACTCATTTGACCATAACAAAGTGCAACTTTGTCAAGTACGTTTGAGTCTTTCATTTCGTAGTAAAGGTCATTACCTTCTCTTGTTCTTTCACCAACACCTGCGAATACTGAGTATCCTGAGTGTTTAAACGCAACGTTATGGATTAATTCCATAATAATAACTGTTTTACCAACACCAGCACCACCGAATAGTCCAACTTTACCACCTTTAGAGTAAGGAGCAAGTAAGTCAACTACTTTGATACCTGTTTCAAACATTTCTGTTTTTGTTGATTGCTCTTCAAAAGTAGGAGCAGATCTATGAATAGACCATTTTGGAGTATCAGCAGGTACTGCTTCACCCTCATCAACTGGTTCACCAATTACGTTGAAGATTCTACCAAGTACAGCTTCACCTACAGGAACCTGAATTGGTCCACCACTAGCGATACACTCTTGGCCTCTAGTTAAACCTTCAGTCATGTCCATTGCAATAGTTCTAACTCGACTATCACCAATGTGTGCAGCAACTTCTAATACTAATCTATCAGCATTAGCGTCTGCTAATGTAACTTCGATTGCTTCGTTAATTTCTGGTAAGTATCCGTCGAACTCAACGTCAACAACCGGACCCATTACCTGAATAATATTACCTTTCATACGGGGCAGCTCCTTTATATTATTTTAATGATTCAACACCACTGATAATCTCTATCAGCTCTGTTGTAATTGCAGCTTGTCTAGCTTTGTTATATTCTACTGTTAAAGAATCAACTCTCTCTTTTGCATTTTTAGTTGCGGCTTCCATAGCTTGCATACGTGCAGAGTGTTCTGCTGCTAAAGAGTCAATTAAAGAGTAATACATATTGAAATCAATATATTTACCTGTTAATTCTTCTAACACTTCATCATCATCATCTGGTTCAATATCTAACATAGAAGATTCATTCTCATTAAAAGAAACATCTTCTAAGCTAATTGGTAACAATTCTCTAACTTTTAATTCTTGAGTTAACATATTTAAGAATCCGTTGTAAACTAATACAACTTTATCTGTTTCACCCTTTTCAAAGTCAGAAACTGCATCTTTAATAAAATCACACGCTTTGTCATAATCAGGTGCAGAAGCTAAATCTGAAGTAGATTGAAGTAAATCAATCTTTTGAAAAGTAAAGAAGTCAACCCCTTTTCTTCCCGCTACTCTTAATCTAACATTTATACCTTGATCTTTGTACTCAGCCATCATTTTATTAACAGTTTTAATTGTTGCCATATTAAAACCACCGCAAAGTCCTTTATCGGCAGTAACAAAAACAATATCTACTGTTTTTGGATTGTCATTTTGAAGAAATGCTTTATGAGTATTTCCTCCATCTTGAACTTTGCTAACTCGATGTGCAATCTCAGAAAGAACTTCATTAATCTTGCTTGCATAACTTTTCGCTTGCTCAGACAGTTGTCGAGTTCGAGTAAGTTTTGCAGAAGATACAAGCTTCATAGCTTTAGTCGTCTTCTGAGTATTAGATACACTTCCGATTTTTAATTTAATTTCTTTTAAGTTAGCCATTGACTAATCCTTATTTTGCACTAAATACAGTTTTAAACTCTTCTAACGCAGACTTTAATCTATCTTCAGTTTCATCATCTAATTTTTTCTTAGATTTGATGTCTTCTAAAATATTTGGATATTTTTGCTCAATGAATACATGTAATTCAGCTTCAAACTTAACAACATCTTCTACTGCGATATCTTCTAAATATCCTTTTGTACCAGCATAGATAATTACAATTTGTTTCTCAATTACTAGAGGTGCGTTAACACCTTGTTTTAATACTTCAACCATTCTTTGACCAAGTTCAAGTTCTTTTCTTGTAGACTCATCTAAATCTGATGCGAACTGTGCAAACGCTTCAAGCTCTCTAAACTGTGCAAGAGATAATTTTAACGTACCAGCAACTTGTTTAGTTGCTTTAATTTGTGCAGCTCCACCAACCCGTGATACAGATAAACCAACGTTAATAGCAGGTCTAATACCAGAGTTAAATAGATTTGTTTCTAAGAAGATTTGACCATCTGTAATAGAAATAACGTTTGTTGGAATATATGCAGCAACGTCACCAGCTTGAGTTTCAATTACTGGTAATGCAGTCATAGAACCACCACCTAAAGCATCAGATAGCTTTGCAGCTCTTTCTAATAATCTTGAGTGTAGGTAGAATACATCCCCTGGGAATGCCTCTCGACCTGGAGGTCTTCGTAATAATAAAGACATCTCTCTATAAGCAACAGCGTGTTTTGTTAAATCATCATAAACGATTAATGCATGTTTTCCATTATCTCTAAAGAATTCACCAATAGTAACACCTGTATATGGTGCTAAGAATTGTAATGCTGCAGAATCTGCTGCACCAGCGTTAACAATAACAGTATAATCCATTGCTCCAGCTTCTTCTAATGTTCTAACAACAGAAGCAACTGTAGAAGCTTTTTGTCCAATTGCAACATAAATACAAATAACATCTTGATCTTTTTGATTAAGAATTGTATCAATAGCAACTGTTGATTTACCAGTTTGTCTATCACCAATAATAAGCTCTCTTTGCCCTCTTCCGATTGGAACTAGTGCATCAATAGCTTTGATACCAGTTTGTAATGGCTCATGTACAGATTTTCTTGCCATGATTCCAGGAGCTTTTTCTTCAACGAATCTAGATTCAGTTGATTCAATAACACCTTTACCATCAATAGGCTCACCTAATGCATTTACAACTCTACCAACTACAGCTTCACCAACTGGTGCCTCTAATAATTTACCAAGTCGTTTACAAGAAGAACCTTCTCGTAATCCATCACCTTTACCAAGTACAACAACACCTACTGAAGACTCTTCTAAGTTAGAAGCAAGACCTTTTTCACCGTTCTCAAACTCTACAATCTCACCGGCCATAACATTCTTAAGACCGTAAACTTGAGCAATACCATCTGCGAAAGAAATGATCTTACCAGTTTCATTTACATCTACATTTAATTCAAAGTTATCAATTCTCTCTTTGATAATAGAACTGATTTCATCTGCTTGAATTTTTGCACCCATTCAATTTCTCCTTTATAAGTTCTAAACTGCTTTTAAAATATGATTAATCATTTGTGACTTAAGTCTCTC
Organism: Arcobacter sp. EP1; assembly: GCA_001655195.1. GTDB lineage: Bacteria > Campylobacterota > Campylobacteria > Campylobacterales > Arcobacteraceae > Arcobacter_A. Next base: position 83,144 of record LPNY01000076.1, on the reverse strand, counting down.
TTTAGAAAAACTAATTTCAACACCAAGTCCATCAATATCAACTTTAATACCATCATAATCACATACATTTTGAGTTAATGTTAAATTAACATCAAATTTCTTACTAAACTTTTCCTCAATAGAAGTGATATATTCACTACCTAATTCATTGTTAGTGTATACAACACCAGTGTAGTTATTGTTTAAAATAGCTAACTGAGTTTGTAACTCTTTTTCAATGAATGGGATAATATCTAGTCTTTTATTACTACCAAGTAACTTAATTAAGTTTGTAGTTGTTTCTGAGCAACCATCAACTAAAGAGTTGATAAGTTCAACTTTCTTACTATCAGCAACTTCAGATGAAGAGATAATAGCAATAAACTTGTCATCAGCATATGCAGATGAAATCTCTGCTAATTCTTTACCAACAGCAACAGATGACTCAACATCTCTACCATCTAATAAAGCTTTAACGTATCTTTTAGCAATTAAATCTTTCATTACGCCACCTTCTTCAATACAATATTTGCTAACTCTTCTTCAGATAAGGCAATATTGTCTGATTTTAGTAGCTCTTCAAGAACTTGCTCAACTACTTCTTTTTTTGCTTTTCGCATTTCGACTGCAATTTTATCATCAAAGTTTTTACTTAAATGTGCAATTTCTGAGTCCACAGATTCAGAAACTTTTGCTTTTACAACATCAACATCAGCTTTTGCACCTTCAACAACTTCTGCTGCTAATTTCTTAGCTTCATCAAGTTTCGCTTGTGCATCTTCAACTTTTTGACTTGATGCTTTTAAAGTATCTTGAACTTTATCAAGTTCAGCTTGAATATCTAAACTTCTTCCAGCAAAAAACGCTTTAATTTTATCAGCAAGTAGGTACCATAAGATACCAGCAAAAATTACAAAGTTAACGGTTCTCTGTACGATATCGTAATCAGTTTCCGCACCTTCACTAGCAAATAATGCTAAAGGAGATAATACTAATGTCAATAATAATAATTTCTTCACCATCTCTCCCTTAAATTGAGCTAAGCTTAGCTTTTAAGCTCTCGTTGAACTGAGGCATTGTAGCTACCAATGAATCTTTAAGTGACGCAGTTTCTGCTTCTAACTCTTTAGTAAAGGCTTCATATTTCGCCTCTACATCTGACTTAGCAGCAGCAAGTTTACCCTCTGCAACCTCTTTAGCTTCATTGTAAGCTTTTTCTCTAATCGCAGCCGCTTCTTTCTTCGCAGCAGCAATTACATCATTTGCTTCAGCCAACATTCCATCTACATCAGCAGTGTTTGACTTCGCATTCTCTAAATCTCTTTGAATAGATTCAGCTCTATCATCCATATGCTTAAGTAGAGGTTTAAATAGACAACTGTTTAGCCTAGCAAGTACTAGTAGAAAAAGCACCGCTGAACTAAGCAATAACACAGGACTTATGTCTAACATTCATTCCTCCATATTTTTTACAGTTTAGTTTGACTAAAACTGACTAATAGTATCTAAAAGATATAAAAAGTCAGTTTAAATGATGTTTGTTTTGGAATAATTTTTATAAAGTGTTACTAAAGGTATTTGATATTCTGTCAATATCATCTTGAGAGTTAATTTCGATCTTAATGTAATTTTTTTCGGCTTTAACTTTTAGATCAAGTGCGCCTAATAATTCTATTACATTTTGTATTGGTTCGAAATCAAATTTTTCTTGTTTAGATTTAAGTTTTTTGGGTTTCTTTTCAGGTGTTGATTTCATCTGTTTTACTAACTGTTCTGTTTCACGAACTGATAGCTTTTGACCAACAATTGAATCTGCAACTTTTTTCTGATCATCTTCAGAAAGTCCTAACATGATTTTTCCATGTCCTGCAGAGATTTTTTCATTGGCTAACATCTGTTGAACATACGGCGAAAGTTGTAATAGTCTTAAGGTATTTGTAATTGAACTTCTACTCTTAAAAACTTTTTGTGATAAATCATCATGCGTCAAAGAGTGTTCGTTAAGTAGTTGTGCATATGAATATGCTAATTCAACAATATTTAAATCATCACGTTGAATGTTTTCAATTAATGCAACTTCTCTAAGTTGAAGCTCTTCAAGGTTTGTAATGATTGCTTTAATAGTTGTCATACCAGCCATTTTGTGGGCTCTTAAACGTCGCTCACCAGCTACTAAAATATAACCATCATCTGCTTCTACAACCGTAACAGGTTGTAATAGACCATGCTTTTTAATTGACTCTGATAACTCTTTTAACTTCTCTTCATCAAATATTTTTCGAGGTTGATTTGGATTTGGAGTGATAGCGTTAACATCAAGCGCTGCAATACCTGAATTTGATGCTGGTGTTGAGTTTTCATACGCAGTCTCTACTTCACCAAGAAGCTCCCCTAATCCTCTTCCTAATGCCATACCTTTTGCCATATGTTATCCTGCTATTGCTTTTGCTAAATTTGTGTATGCTTTTGTCCCAATTGCTCCACCATCATAATGCATGATAGGTTTGCCAAAACTTGGAGCTTCTGCTAACTTGATGTTCCGTGGAATAACCACATACGATTTATCATCAATTTTAAATAGTTTATTTTCAAAGTGTTGTGCTAAGTCAGCAAATACTTGTTTTGATAAGTTATTTTGACCACTGTACATTGTTGGTAAGAAACCTTTAATTTCAAGTTGCCTATTAATTGTCTGTTTAACAAGTTTAATTGTATTTAATAACTGTGCGAGACCTTCTAATGCAAAGAATTCACACTGAATTGGAATTAATACTGAACTCGATGCACTCAGTGTATTAATAGTAATTGGTCCAAGTGCAGGAGGTGAATCAATAATGATATAATCGTAATCTTTTCGAATAGGATCAATTTTTCGTTTTAATACTAATTCTCTATCGGTATTATTGTTTTTGTAAAACTCTTTTTCAATTCCAACTAATCCAATATTTGAAGGTGCAACTTTTAAATTTTCAATCTCAGAATCTAATATAATTTCATTTAACTCTTTTGTTCCTAACATTACATGATAGATATTGTATTCGTAAGTATCTCGATGAAATCCTAACGATGTTGTTGCATTTGCTTGAGGGTCGGCATCAATTAAAAGAACTTTTTTACCTTGAAGTGCTAAAGCAGCACTTAAATTTACAGCTGTCGTTGTTTTACCAACTCCACCTTTTTGATTTGCGATTGATATTACTTCAGTTGTCATCTTAGACTAAACACCTTTTCATTATTTATTTCAATAGAGCCATCATTATTAAGCGTTGATTCTTCTAATGAGACTTTTTTACCATGGATTGTTGCTTGGAATTTTTTACTTCTTTGGAATTCTATCACATATTCACTAAAAACATCCTGCCAAGAAATCTTTTTTTCAATATTTTCTAAATAAGATTTAAGCAGTTCATCTTGACTAACTGTAATATCTAAAAGACCGTATTCTTGGCAATTTGAAACCATGTTTAGCCCAATTCCACACAAAATATTATCTTTTGATGCGGTGGTGATAGTACCCCCTATTTTTTTATCCTCAATATAAAAATCATTAGGCCATTTCAACCAAACTTTTGAACCATATTCTTCTAACGTTTTTTTCAAAATAAAAGAAAAATAAATAGAAATACTCTGCAAAGCTAAGTCTGTTGGCAAACTGTTTTTTTTCACTGAAAATGAGAAAAAAAGATTCCCTTTCTCCCCACTCCAACTGTTTCCTCTACTACCAATACCATTAGTTTGCATGTCTGTAACGATACAAATTGAATTGGTTTCTTCATGGTTTTTAATATACTCTTTTAAATATGTATGTGTTGAATCAACACACTCTAATCTTATAGTTTTCATAGGGCAAATTATATCCAAAACACTTCAAGTTTGAATTAATAATATCTCAATATAATAATTCCTTATTTATACAAGAAAGGTTTTTTGTGTTAGATCCCGTTTTGCCCATAGCTCTTTATTTGGCTATTGGATATTTTTTTAAACTATTCATTAAAGACAATTCTCAAGCCCTCGTAGATTTTGTAATCTACTTTTCATTACCAGCAATGATCTTTTTGAAAATCCACCCACTAACCATTGATATGCGAACGTTTAATTTAGTAATGATGTTTAACACAATTATTCTAGCCAATCTTTTACTAACCTACATCGTTGGTAAGCTGGCTAAGTTTGATAGAAAAACCTTAGCAACATTTATGGTTGTAGGAACCTTTGGAAACACCTCATTTATTGGATTTTCATACATAGATGCCTTCTATGGACAAGACTATGTTGTTTATGCTTTAATCTATGACTTATTTGGTTCGTTCTTAATTGTGGTATCCCTTGGAACGGTTATTATTAACTGGGGAAGTGGTGAGCACGTTAACATTAAAGCCATTGGAAGAAAAGTACTCTTTTTCCCACCTATTATTATGTTTTTTATCACCGTTGCTCTCAAACCATTTGAGATGCCTGTCTTTATCATGAACACAGCCGATGTAATTGGAGCAACGTTAGTTCCTTTAGCCATGATTGCTATTGGTATGAAACTTGAAGTCAAAAATATTTTCTATCGTTTTAAAACAACTTCACTGCTTTTATCTATTAAAATGTTTATCGTACCAGTTATTGTTATGTTTGCGTTTATGCTCTTTTATGGATTAGATGAAACATGGGCAAAAGTGACTATTGTTGAAGTTGCAATGCCACCAATGACAACAGCAGTTATATTAGCCATCCAAGGTGGTCTTGATGAACGGTTAGCCATTAACTCTTTGGTCTTAGGAGTTTTAATTTCACTTGCAAGTGTGACAGGGTTTTATTACTATTTAGCCTAAGGTTTAAATATTAGGACAAACTCTGCCCCTGTATAAGTAGTATCCTTATACTCATATTCACTATTATAAACAGCAATTGATGCATTCATATGTTTATGAACGATTTGTTCTGTCATAAATAGCCCAATACCTGTACCACCAGACTCTTCTTTTGTGGTAAAGTTTTGCTCGAAAATTTTAAGCATAATATCCTCATCGATACCATTTGCATTATCTTTAATACGTAAAACAATAAAATCTTGTTCAAGATTTAAATCAATAAAAATAAAACGCTCTTTGTTTCTATCAACACTTTCAACCAATGCATCTTTGGCATTTGAGATTATGTTTAAAATAGCTTGCATAAATTCATTTTCTAAACCAAACAACTCTAAATACTCATTACAATTTAGAACAACTGTTATATGATTAGTTGAAATAGACGCATCTAAAATTGAGAGACATTTTTTAATGGTTTTCTCAATTTTAAAATGAGATTCCATTTTATCAACTTTATAAAAGTTTCTGAAATCATCAATAGTTCGCGACAAATGCTGTGTCGTATCTACCACATGTCTTAATTGTTTAACCGCATCTTTTTCATCTAGATTATTCATTTCAAGATTAATACTCAATCCACTTGCAATTGTACTAATAGTACTTAAAGGTTGTCGCCACTGATGGGCAATATTTCCAACCATCTCCCCCATTGAGATGAGTTTTGACTGGTGAAAGATAATCGCATTTTTCTTTTCATTTTCATCCATCTCTAACTGAATACGTTGTTCTAAATAGTGATTAGCTTCTTGAAGTTTATTATTAAGTTTTTCTAACTTTTCAACATCTGTTTGCGCTTTTGAAATGGAAATAGCGATAAAAGAACTCACCATTGATAATAGAGTTTTATCTTTATCATCAAAGCAGACATAATTGCCATCTTCTTTTTTATTGAGTAGTTGTATCACTCCTAATACACTGTTCTCCATAGGATGTATCAAAGGAACTGTAATCAATGATTTTGTAGCATAGGAGAAACGCTGGTCAAACTCTTTTACTCCTACAAAATCATATTGGTTATTATCATATACATCATCAATAACAATAATTTTATGGGAAACAAAAGATTCAACTGCCAGATAGGTGTTATCGTTCGTAATTGGAAGTTTAATATCTTGAAGCATGTTATAGTAGTTATAAATGCTTTCATAAGATAAAGCATCATTTTGAAAAACATTAAAGGTGAGATAATCACCCTCTTTAATGTAAACAGTTCCAGCTTCAGCATTGAGTAATGAACGCGTCTGCTTTAATATTTTATGTAATAAAATATCGAAGTCATCGATGTTAAAAAGACTAACATCATAAATATGTTTTAAATCAGCTTCATGCATATTTACTAACTTTTTGTTGAGTTAAGTAATTATAACCTTTTTATACAAAAAGAACCAATAAATTTTATGAAAATGTTATTATTCTAAACAATCACCTTGTGCTAGTCGTTTTCCACGAATATAATCCATCGCATTAACTGCTTTTTTAGAAGGTGCTTGTAGAGTTTTTATTAACAAACTTCCCTTTTTACAGCCAACAGTAATCCCCTCATCATTCACATCTAGAATTTCACCCAGTCTATTTTGAGAACTCTCTTCTACTAAAGCAATATCCTTTAACTTTAATCCTGAGGCTGTAAATACCCCTGGCCAATAAGCATAGGCTTTATAAGTTTGGTAAAGCTTTTTTGCATTCTCAAAACTAATTTGTCCGTGCTCTTTTTTAATCTTTTTACATAAACTAGCAAGGGAATCATTCTGTTTTTTAGGTTTTAGATTCTCATACCTATCTAACGTTTTGATTGTTAACGTTGCAGCAAGAACAGAGAGTTTATTAAAGGCTTGGGCAACTTCCATTGTGGGAGTGATTTTTAAATACTCTAAGCCTAAAATGTCACCTGTGTCTAATCCCTCTTCCATTAACATTGAAGTTACACCAGTAAAAGCATCATCATTTAGAAGTGATTCTTGTATAGGACTTGCCCCTCTATATTTTGGTAAAAGTGAAGCATGAAGATTAATGCATGGTGCAATATCTAAAATTGCTTTAGGTAAAATCTGTCCGTACGCAGCAACAATAATAAAATCAGGTTTTAAATTGGTTATTTGAATAACAGCATCTTCGTTATTACGCAACTTTAAAGGCTGAAAAATAGGCAAATCGATCTTACTATCTAAACAGTATTGTTTAATATGAGGGGGTGTTAAAACTTGTTTTCTTCCAACAGGTTTATCTGGTTGAGTAAATAGCCCTACAACATCATAATCACTCTCAATAAGTGTTTTAAAAATAGCTGTTGCATAATCAGGTGTCCCCATAAATAAAACGCGTTTACTCATGGTTAGCCTTTTTTTGGAATAAACAGTGTTCCACTTAAATGATTCTCATCAACTAAGAAATCATAAGCATTTTTTAAATCAAATCCTGATGAAAGATACATTTTTTTACCACGCGTAATTAAAAAATTCGCTGCTTTTAATTTCGTTACAATTCCACCTGTTGCAAACTCAGAGTTTGGAGTGTGTTTCATTTGTAATTCAGACTCATCTATCAAATCAACGGTTTTACGCATTTTCGCATTTGCATTTGTGTGAGGATTATCATCATATAACCCATCTACATCAGATAAAATTGCTAGCATATCTGCATCAAAAAAGTACGCCGCATGCGCCGCTAATTGGTCATTGTCTCCAAATAGTAACTCTTCATTTGCTAAAACATCATTTTCATTTAAAATAGGAACTATTCCATTTTCAAGAAGTATTTCCATAACTTCTTTAGCATTATCAGAGCGTTTTCTAGAATCAAAATCTTCTTCAACAAGTAACATTTGAGCACAACTAATACCATACTCATTAAATCTTTTTTTATAGTGTTTCATTAAAAGTGGTTGCCCAATAGCAGCCAAAGCTTGACGATTTAAAATCTGTGTTCTATCTAAATCAAGTTTAGTATTTCCCGCAGCCACTGCTCCTGAAGAGACTAAAATAACTTGTAATTTTTTTTCAAGTTTTAATTTTGCAATTAAATCAACTAAATTATTAAGTCGTTCAACGGCAAGTAGATTATCTTCTCTTAATACTGCACTTCCAACTTTAATAACGATTCGTTTCATTTTTTTGTTTGTCCTATAAGTTCATACAATGCATAACTAATTGCATTGGTATTAAAATGAGTTACTGAAGAAATTGGTAAAACAAAAAATGGCTTATTCTCATCAAATCGTTCAAATGTTAAATCTTGAACATAGTATGGCATCTTTTTATCAAAACCAAATTCGTTAGAACCTGATACTTCTAAACCAATTTCAGCAATAAAATCTTTGATATCTTGTTCAATATCTTCACCATAATAAGCATCTGTTTTTGTTAATGCAATGGCATAATTTCTTCCACTTAACTCTTCAGAGAATTTTTTCACTTCCTCTTTCAGTACTTTAAACTGCTCAATTGTTGTTCGATAGTTTGCAATATCAATCATAAAAAGTAAGGTTTTTGTTCGTTCAATATGTTTTAAGAACTCTAATCCTAAACCTCTTCCATCACTTGCACCATCAATAATTCCTGGAATATCTGCCATTACAAATGAGTTGTATTCACCCACTTCAACAACACCCAGTTTTGGTGTTAATGTAGTAAACTCATAATTAGCAATTTCAGGGCTTGCATTTGAAGTAGTAGAAATAAGTGTTGATTTTCCAACATTTGGGTACCCTACTAATCCAACATCAGCTATAAGTTTTAATTCCATTCGAATGGTTTTAGTTTCACCTGGAAGTCCAGGTTGAGCATAAGTTGGTCGCTGATTTCGTGAGTTTTTAAAGTGAACGTTTCCTAATCCACCTTTTCCACCCTCAAGTAGCTGTAATGTTTGACCCTCTTCAACCATATCTAATAAAACTTCACCTGTTTCATCATCAATAATTTGCGTTCCAGGAGGAACAACTAATGTTAATGCAGGAGCTGATTTTCCAGTCATGTTTCGACCCATTCCTTGTTTACCATTTTCGGCTTTAAGAACATGTCTTCCTTTATACCAAGAAAGAGTATCAGTGTTGTTATCTACTTTAAAGAAAACATCTCCACCTTTTCCTCCGTCTCCTCCGTCAGGTCCACCTTTTACAACAAATTTTTCTCGTCTAAAAGAGGCACAACCTTGCCCTCCTTTTCCTGATGAAACTGAAAATTTAACACTATCTATAAACATTTTTTCCTCCACTTAAGTGAAAAATCAAAAGGTAACATGTTAAATTAACTTTTGATTTTCCACTAGATTTTTAATTAAATAAAAAAAGGGTGTAGGCAAAGCCATACACCCTTTTAAAAACCTATATAAAGTCAGATTTACGAAGCGTAAACTGAAACTTTTTTTCTATTTTTATCTTTGATTTCGAATTTTACTTCACCATCAATTAAAGCAAAAATTGTATGATCTTTACCAATTCCAACGTTTTGACCTGGGTGTACTTTTGTACCTCTTTGTCGAATAATGATATTACCAGCTCTTACTGTTTCACCACCAAATTTCTTAACACCAAGTCTTTTACCAGCTGAATCTCTATTATTCTGTGTAGAACCTTGACCTTTCTTATGTGCCATACCAATCTCCTCTTATTATGCTGCGATTTTAGTAATTCTAACTTTAGTGAAGCTTCTTCTGAAACCTCTTTTTAATTTAGAATCTTTTCTTCTTCGTTTTTTGTAAATGATAACTTTTTTAGCTCTATTTACACCAGTTCCATCTAAAACTACCTCAGCTTCTACTTTTGCAGAAGATACAGCGTCTCCAGTTTTTAATTCACCATCGTTTACTGCTAAAACGTCAGTGATTTCAAGAGTTTCTTTTGCAGCTTGACCAGTATAATCAATATCTAGGATATCACCTTCAGAAACTTTATACTGTTTACCACCACACTTAATAATTGCGTACATATCTCATCCTCTAATTTATCAATCTTTTATTAACTTTTTCTTTTAACGGGACGAAATATTATCTAATGTTAGTTTAAACTTTCTTTAAGCCAACTCTTTAGAACTAAAAGTTTTAGTGATAATCGTACGCAGACGCGATACAATCGATTTCTACTAAAACATTTTTGGGAAGTGTTTTTACAGCAACGGTACTTCGAGCAGGTTTATGATCACCAAAATACTCTGCATAAATTACATTTACGATACCAAAGTCTTCCATGTTTTCTAAATAGATAGTTGTTTTAATCACTCTATCAAGTCCACTTTCAACTGATTCTAACACATTTTTTAGATTAGCTAAAACTTGTCGTGTCTGTTTTTTGATATCTCTTTCAATGAGTTCACCATCGGGAGTGAGTGCAATTTGACCTGATGTATAAATTAAACCATTTGCAATTACTGCTTGTGAATAAGGACCAATCGCTTCTGGTGCGTTCTGTGTATTAACTAGTTCCATGATATTCCCCTTGTACTTTTTGTATTTATAAGTTATTCTATATTATAAATACTGAAATAAAAATAATTTTTTTACATTGAAATAAAAAATTATAAATTATAACTAATAAGTTTTCCTCGTCGCAGTTGTAAAATATTATCTTTTATCTTACGAATCAGTATGGATTTCTCTTTAAAGTTCATTGTCGTATCATAGTTAACTTGAGAAAGTTTTTGATTGTAGTATTTAATTAGTAATCTAAAAAGCTGATGGGTAAACTCTTCATCGGTATAGTTTTCTAACTTTTCATTAAGTAGTATACCATTGAGTTGGGGATTAGCACCATCTTGCATGAGCATAATAAACTCATTATTATGATACTCGAACATTGAAGCATCAATAATATCTAAAACTTTATCCATTCGATTTGGTTCTTCTAAAATGTATTTAATAATAGAGAGTTCTGCAATATCAATTTTACTTAAGTCCACTTCCATTTTACGCACATTATTTTGTACTGTTTTAACAAAGTTTTCTCGAATATTAAGTTTTTGAGCGATATACCGTTTATACTCATCTTGATAGATAGGATTGAGTGTTTTCAAATACTCATTGGCTTCATTAAGTGCTTTTTGTTTTTGTTGGGGTTCATTAATATTGAACATTGATACAATGGAATCAATAACAAAATTGATAAAAGGCATGGGTTTTGAAAAGATTTCATTAAGTTCTTCAACCTTGCCATCTTTTACCATATCAGCAGGATCTTTTCCCTCTCCAAAAATAACTACACCACCCTCAAACTCTGAATGACTGAGCATGGTTGCAGCTTTAAAAGCAGCATTTAATCCTGCTTTATCACCATCATAAGCAACAATAACTTTTGGTTCACCTCGTTTGAGTAAAGGTAAGTGCTCTTTTGTTAAAGCAGTTCCAAGTGTCGCAACAGCTGTATCAAATCCTGCTTGATGTAACATAATCACATCCAGATAACCTTCTGTAACAATTAGCTGATTCTTTTTATAAATAGACTCTTTGGCTAAGTTATATCCATAAAGTAATCGCGATTTATTAAATATTTTTGTTTGAGGTGAATTAACATACTTAGCATTATGTCCTGTGATTGTTCGTCCCCCAAATCCAACGATCTTTCCATTTAGTGCATAAATAGGGAAAGTAATACGCTCAATAAAACGTGCATACAATCCATTTTGTCCCGTATCAATTACTCCTAAGTCAATAGCATCAGGAAGGTTAAAGTGATTATGTTTTAAAAAGTTAATCGTATCATATGAAGCTGGGGCATACCCTATTTCAAACTTTTCAATGGAGAATTCAGAAACCCCCCTATCTTTTAAATACTCTTTGCAAGTATCATTAGAAACAAAAAGTCGTTGATAGTATTTATTAACCTCTTCTAGAACTCTTATATCTTGTTTTTTTTGATTGGTATTGTCATGGTCTAAAGTTACATTAACCATTGAAGCCAATTTTTCTAACGCTTCAGGATAAGAGAGTTTTTCATACTCCATCACAAACTTAATAGAATCGCCACCAACTCCACACCCAAAACAGTGGTATATCTGTTTTGCAGGGCTTACTACAAAAGAAGGAGTGTCTTCTCCATGAAAGGGACAACACGCTTTAAAGTTTGCACCACTCTTTTTTAGCTCAAGAAATTGTGAGATAACATCAACAACATCAAGGTGGTTTTTAAGATTTTCAATGGATTCTTTTGTAATCATGGCACGGATTATACTCTTTTATTATTTTATATGTCCTTTTATGCTATTATCTATCTTTATTTAAATTATGAAAGGTTATTTTCTTGGATGGTATTGTTTTAGAGTATCGTGATCCCCTATTTGGAATCATCACTTTTTTTCTACTTATTTTTGTAATATCATTTTTAACCTACTCGTTTTCTTTATACAAAGAGAAAAAAGCGCGTAAGGAGTATCGAAAACTACTCAAACGATTTGAGTTGGGAAAACTCAAAGAAGAAGATTATGTGCATCTATACAAAACCTATAATTTACCTTTCGATTCTATTGTTTTATTAGCCTCAACGTTTATACACAAAGGTGAATATAATAAAGCCATTTCAGTTTATATTGCCCTACTTGAACACGTTACAGACAAAGTCAAAAAAGAGGAACTCTTAGAACTTCTTGGAACCACTTATTTCAAGGGTGGGTTTATGCAACGCTCACGTGATATTTTTCTAAAAATTTTAAAGTTTTCACCACGAAACCAAGAAGCACTGCGCCATTTACTCATTATCTATGAAAAACTAAAAGAGTACAAAAAAGCTTATCATGTAATTGAATCCTTAGATGAGCTTCAACAAGATATGCAAAAAGATAAAATCTATATCAAAGCTCTGACTATTTTGAATGACCCTATTTTATCTTTTGAAAAAAAGAGTGAAGAACTCTTTGAGCTTTATAAAGAAAATAAAGTTGTTGAACGACTTTTAATTCAATACCTATTACAATTTAATAAAAAAGCTTTTTGGGAAAATGTTAACCAATTCAACATCCAACAAATCATTGATATCATGTGGTACCTAAACTTTGACGATATTGATTTTGATGTTGTTGCCCGTAACAGATTTTTAAATGAGCTTTATAATGCCAAAGGATATATTCAAACCCTTGAACATAGTGATGATTTTGCCTTTGATATTTTGATGTTACTGCACAAACATGAACACACGGTCAAAGCTGATTTGAACTTTGATTTTATTTGTAGTTCATGTAAACATACCCACCCTATTTTTGATTCTCGTTGCCCGCACTGTCACGCAATATTAAGTTTCAGTGCACAACATGTACTTACGAAAGGTTTTAATGAAACAAATCAGTCTTTACAGTGATGGTTCAAGTTTAGGAAATCCGGGTCCTGGCGGCTGGGGAACCATTTTAGAGTATAAAGGTCAAGAAAAAGAGTTCAGTGGGGGAAATCCCATGACAACCAACAACCAAATGGAGCTTTTGGGTGTTATTCAAGGACTTAAAGCATTAAAAGAACCTTGTAGTGTTCATATTATTTCTGATTCCACTTATGTGGTTAAAGGAATCAATGAATGGCTAACAGGTTGGGTTAAAAATGGCTGGAAAACTGCCGCAAAAAAACCTGTAAAAAACTGTGAGTTATGGAAAGAGTACTTAGAGGTTTCAAAACAACATACCATTGAAGCCACTTGGGTCAAAGGTCATGCAGGTCATGAACATAATGAAAGGTGTGATATACTTGCACGCACTGAGGCTGAAAAGCTTCGTTAAACCAATTTAAAAAGAAGAGGAAAAAATGACAGGCGATTATTCAAAACTTGAAAAGTGTTTGGATTATCAGTTTAAAAATAGAGATCTGATAATCGAAGCACTTACCCACAAAAGTTATAAAAAACCCTATAACAATGAACGTTTAGAGTTCTTAGGAGATGCGGTTTTAAACCTAATAGTGGGTGAATATTTATACAAAAAGTTTCCAAAATCAAATGAAGGTGATTTATCTAAAATCAGAGCTTCACTGGTTAATGAAACAGGATTTACCAAACTAGCAAACGAAATAAAACTGGGTGATTTTATTTTTATCTCAGTTGCAGAAGAGCGAAATAAAGGACGAAGTAAAGCTTCTATTTTATCTGATGCCTTTGAAGCAATCATGGGTGCTATTTATTTAGAATCAGGGTTAGATACACTTAAACCAATTATTCTAAAACTATTAGAAAAATCTTATGACAAAATCAATCTTGATGTTCTTTTTAGTGATTACAAAACAGCACTACAAGAGATAACGCAAGCACAATTTGCATCAATTCCTGAATATAAAATCGAAGGTTCATATGGACCAGATCATAAAAAAGAGTTTGAAGTCAGCATCTGGATAGATGGTGAAAATTATGGTCAAGCCATTGGAAAGAGTAAAAAACTTGCCCAACAAGCAGTGGCAAAAATTGCATTAGAAACATTAAAAGGTCAAAAAAAATGAATAGCTTTGGAGAACGATTTAAATTTACCACCTTTGGAGAGAGTCACGGTAAAGCCCTAGGGTGTATCGTTGATGGTGTTCCAGCAGGTATTACAATTGATGAAGAGTTTATTCAAAGTGAAATGGATAGACGAAAACCTGGTAAAAGTAAATTTGAAACTGCGCGTAAAGAAGGTGACAAAATAGAGATCCTCAGTGGAGTTTTTGAAGGACAAACAACAGGAACATCTCTTGCAATGGTTCTATTTAATGAGAATCAAAAAAGTAAAGATTATACTAACGTAAAAGATCTTTTTAGACCTGGACATGCAGATTTTACTTACTTTCATAAATATGGTATTCGAGACTACCGAGGTGGTGGAAGAAGTAGTGCTAGAGAGACCAGTGCTCGTGTTGCAGCAGGTGCAGTAGCAAAACTCATGTTACAAGAGCTTGGAATCAATATCCAAAGTGGGATTTGCTCAATTAATGGAATCCAAGCACAAAGCTATGACTTTAACCATGCAACTACCAGTGAAATCTTTGCCCTTGATGCAAGCAAAGAGAGTGAGCAAAAAGAGGCAATTTTAAAAGCAAAAGAGTCTCACAATTCTGTGGGTGGTGTTGCACTCGTTCGAGTATCGAATGCTCCTATTGGATTAGGTGAAGCAATCTATCATAAACTAGATTCTCAAATTGCTAATGCAATGATGAGTATTAACGCTGTTAAAGGTGTTGAAATTGGTGATGGAATAGAGTCAACAAAAGTAACAGGTCTTGATAACAATGACCAAATAACATCTGATGGATTTAAGAGCAATCACAGCGGTGGTATTTTGGGAGGTATTAGTAACGGTGAAGATATCATTGTAAAAGTACATTTTAAGCCAACACCTTCAATCTTTTTAAACCAAGATACTGTTGATACTGCTAACCAGGATGTTAATTGTGCACTAAAAGGTAGACATGATCCATGTGTTGCTCCAAGAGGAAGTATTGTTGCGGAATCTATGATGGCACTAGTACTTGCAGACATGTTATTATTAAATATGAGTAGTAAACTTGAAAATATAAAAAAGGTTTATAATTAACCTATCAAATTTTATCTTCTTTAAAGATTTTTTTTGTAATATTGCGTATCCTTTACTTTGGGCAAGTTGAAAGGAACTTAAGCGGGGTCGAACCCGCTTTTTTTTTGCCTAATATATACGAATTAACTTGTCTTGAACAAACTCACTAAAAGCTTCTAACACAAGTTGTGAAGGTTCATCTTCATAGACTGAAATACCAGCACTTTTTAATTTATGTACCGGCAAGGAATTTGCATCGGGAGTTACTACGACACCGAACTGGTTCGCTTTAAACTCTTTAACTAATTCATCATTGCTTGTGTAACTATGATTTTTAATGGTTTCAACACCTGTGATATTTTGTCCTCGAACACGAAGTACAGTTAAGTAGTCAGCCTCTTGTAAACTTGCAGCATGAGAGATATAACTCATATTTTCTTTGGTAGGAAATACAATTCTCATAAGTTCTCCTTAAAAATGTAGATTTTAAATACAATAATAAAAAAGTGATTGAAACTAAAGACTCTTTTATTGTTGATTATTTAGTTTTATTTTAGTAGTGAGAAAAAGGGGTTTTTGTAAAAATGTAAAAAAGAATTCAAATTTATGGATTTTTACAAAAACCATTAACATCTTGATTATGACTAAGGAGTGAACTACAGTGTAGTTCGGGATTTGAAACAACACAAATTAATCTCAATGTTAAATATATTACCAACAAATTTATAAATTATAAACAGCATTCGTCCTGTGTAAAATAGTATAGGTCTGCTAGGAACCTTGATTTTAGGGAGTCTCATTCTATTTTTTCTTAGAAGTACTGTTTAATACGGCTCAATATAAATCTGCCTTTTGAACATATGACCGAATTATAGCAGACAAATGAACATATGTCAAGTATATATTTGTTAATTTTATTTTATTATGATAGAATCATGCGTAAAAAAAACTATTCGTAATATCTTATAGAGAAATATTATGATTAAAGAGGGAAAATGGCAAGAGAAAAACTACAAAGAGAGTTAACACTTAAGCTAAAAACTAAATATTTTGGTCCAAAAGATAGCCAACCACATGAAGATATTGTTTTGTTACACGAAGAGATGGAAGCAATTCAATTAATGGATTTATTTAATATGTATCAAGAAGATGCAGCAAAAAAAATGAATGTATCTCGACCAACATTTGCTCGAATTGTTAAAAGTGCCAGAAAAAAAATTGCTACAGCTTTAATCACTGGATCTAACCTAAAAATTCATGAAGTTAAAAATGAGTTCCATGTTGCAGTCTGTTCTTCATCAAAAGAGGAGTTAGAAAACATCAGTGTTGATGCACCTTATATTTTTATCTTTCATATTAAAGATTATAAACTACAATCACAACTATGTGTTACAAACCCTGCTAATCAAAATGATACAAAACCCAATGCTGTACTACCTAATATTTTACATGAATACACAGCAAACTATTTTATCACAGATAAAATAGGTACCAATCTAAAAAATTCTTTGATTACAAAAGGTATTTACCCAATCATTAGAGATGAACTAAGTATTAGTACTCTTATTGATACTTTTAAGTAAAAGAGAGAAGCATCGCGTTTCTCTCTTTTATTGTAACTCAAACTTCAACTCTTCAAGTCGCGCGATTCTATCTGCTGTTGTAGGATGAGTTCGAAACAAATCACCAAATTTAATATCATGACCACTAAAAGGATTGATAATAAACATATGTGCTGTCTCTTCTGTAGCAGAGCGTAAGTCCCCTCTTTTAGCATAGTTTTCTAACTTACTTAAAGCACTTTGTAACCCTGAAGCATCACCTGTTAGTCTTGCAGCACCCTCATCTGCCATATACTCCCTACTTCTACTAACTGTCATTTGTATAATTGCAGCGGCAACAGGTAATACAATAGCAATAACAATCATTACTAAAGGATGAACACCTTGACGGTTACTTCCTCCAAACATAGCTGAAAACTGTAACATATTTGCAATCATAGCAATGGCTCCTGCAAATACTGCGGCAATTGTACCTATCAAAATATCATAATGTTTTATATGGGATAACTCGTGAGCGATAACCCCTTCTATCTCTTTTTCGTTAAGTAAGTCTAAAAGTCCTTGGGTTACTGCCACAGCTGCATTTTCATGGTTTCGTCCTGTTGCAAAAGCATTGGGCATATTGTCAGGCACAATATAGACCTTGGGCATTGGTAGGTTTGCTTTTTGGGTTAAACGCTCAACAATTTTATAGATATAGTGATGTCTATCTTCAATGTGTACAGCGTTATAGTGTTTTAAAACATGTTTATCCGAATAGTAATAAGCATAAAAGTTCATACCACCAGCAAGCAAAAAGGCAATGAGCATTCCATTAGGACCACCAAAATAAAATCCTACAAAAACAAATAGAACGGTCAATAATGCTAGAAAAAATACTGTTTTCACTTGTTCCATTTTTTATTCCTTTTTTATAATCTATCCTTCTATTTTATAAAAAAAATGTTAATAAAAATTTAACAAAATTAAAAACTATTTGTCTTGTCACTCTTCAATTAATCTTAATTTAAATTTTTATTGGTTTATTTTATAATTATTTTACTACAATAGTAATAACATAACTTTGTAACTATTTAATACTTTTATTAATGAATGAGGTGTTGTATGAAAAAGCTCGAACAACTTCAAGACTTAACAGTAATGTATGTTGAGTATAATCCAAAAGAGAGGTCCTCTTTAGGTAAATACCTCAAAACCATTTTTAAAAACCTTCACATATTTACAACCAGTATCGAATCATTAAAAGAAGCAAAAAAAATCAAACCTAACATTTTGATAACTAACATTACACAAAACCGCGTCAATGGAATTGAACTCATTCGCGCTTTAAAACAGCTCAACAACAATATGGAGGCTATTATTACCTCTGCACAAACTGATAAAAAACATCTCATTAGTGCTATACAACTTGATGTTATTGATTTTATTGAAAAACCTTTCGAACATAACCTACTTGAACCCGCTTTATTTAAAGCCAACTTTAAAATTTTGCAACGCCGAGAATTTATTCAACTCAAACGAAAAATGATTGAAGAGAACATTGAAAAAGATGAAGATAGTGATGTTTATGATATTTTTGAAATGCACAAACGTGATGAGATACCAATTGATATAATTAGTTTCTTCAAAGGTGTACCTATTATTAATACAGGATACGTCAAAGAAGTCAGTAAAAATAATATTTATATACAAACACACTCCATACAAAAACTAGTCATGAGTTTAGAAAAAATCATCAACGTGGAATCAGCCATATTACCAAAACCTGTTAAACTTGATATCGCAGAAATCAGATCATTTAGAGAACCCGTTAAATTAGAAAATCCAAGAATTAAATCCTTCTCTTTACGACGACGAAAAGATGTTAGACTTGAACCAGAAAAAGAGTTTGAGTTAACTCTAAGTGTCGATAAACATGATATCAAAATAAAAGTTATGGATATTTCTTCAGAACTGATCACCTTTTTAATCGTCAATATTGAAGATGGAGATTTATTAGATGAAGGTAATATTGTTAATACCTATATACAATTTCGACTAGATAGTATTGGCTTGTTGGATTTTGATTTTAAAAGCCAAATCAAAATTCTACGCCGTGGAGAAAATAGTAAGATATATGCCATTAAACCCCTACTTGAAGGTCAAAATAGACAGGATTATGATGAATATATCCTACAACGCGAGTTCCAAATTATTACAGAGTTAAAAAACCTGCGCCTAGCAAATGGTATTTAATACCATGAAACTAAATTCGATTTAAAATAGAATCACTGTTATAAGGAACCTTTGCACTTGGTGCGACTTTCGAAGTGTTTTCTAAATGTACATCTTGGTCATCAAAGAATATATCTGCTCCAAATGCTTTTACTACCTCATATTTATCAACACCTCCTAAGAAAAAGGATTCATCTAAACGTACATTCCATGTGTTGAGTGTTCGAATAACTCTTTCGTGTGCGGGAGAGTTCCGTGCAGTAATAAGTGCTGTTCGTATTGGTGTTTGTTCTTGAGGGTATTTTGCTTGAATATTTGAGATAACCCGTAACAGTTTTGCAAAAGGTCCCCCTTTTAAAGGATTGTTAGCGTTACTTATTTCATACTCTAAAAATGCATCTAGCCCTTGGGTTTTATAAATAACCTCTGATTCTTCAGAAAACAATACTGCATCACCATCAAAAGCAATACGTACTTGTTGTTGAAAATCTTCATTGTCATCTTCATAAGGTAAAATTCTAGCCGCTGCTATTCCTTCATTAATTGCCTGTTGTACATCATTTTCATTGGCAGATAAAAAAAGGTCAACTTTAAATGGTTTTAAATATTTGGAGATATCATTTCCACCACTCCAAGCAGAACGAGCAATATCCAACTCATACTTTTCAATAGATTTTGTAATACGCAAAGAAGTTGCCGCATTATTTCGTGACATAACGATAACTTCAACTTGTTTGTCATCAGGGAAATCTTCATTGATACGCAAAAGATTTTTTACTAACCTAAAACCTGTCCCTTTTTCAATTAATACATCTTCATTTTCAATTTGATGTTTATAATAAGCATCAAGTCCAATCTCTTCAAATATTTTATTCTCTTGTTCTAAATTAAAAAGTGCCCGCGAAGATATTGCAATAACTAACTTTTTATTCAAATCATATCCCAAACCAAATCCTTTATTAAATATTTAAAAGTTTATCCAATTTAACAGTGAAATAAAATTAATTGTGTAGTTACCTTTTATCTACAAAAAAAATTTAAATTAGTAACCACTTTAATTTTACATGAAGCTTGAACCCTTTACAATTAAGTCATGAAAAGACTCTATATTATCCGACACGCAAAGTCATCTTGGGATGATGAAAGCCTTGATGATTATAACCGACCCCTCAATAAACGTGGTGAAAAAAATGCACCCTTTATGGGACAACTTTTAAAAGATAAAGGTGTTATGCCTGATACCATTATAAGTAGTCCAGCAAAAAGAGCCATGAGCACTGCTGAGATTATTGCAAAAGAGGTAGGCTTTCAAAAACCTATTACACCAAATCCATACATTTATGAAGCTTTTGTTAATACTTTACAAGAGATGGTTTCTTATATTCATGATACTAATGATGTGGCTTTTTTAGTTGGTCACAATCCAGGAGTAAGTGCTTTAGCTTATATGTTATGTGATATTCGTGAAAGTATACCAACTTGTGCTATCGTTGAAATCGAGTTCAATTGTGACTCATGGATGGACGTCAGCAAAGAAAATGGGACATTAAAAAGTTATGAGTACCCAAAGAAATATGCATAGAGTTTTAAGCCAATGAAAACAATCTATATTATGCGCCACCCTCAAAAAGATCTTAGTAGTAAAGAAGATGATTTTTTCATTAAATTAACACCTAAAGGTATTGAAGATGCACATACTATTGCACAAAAACTAAAAAGTAAAGGTATCAAACCAGACTTAATTGTTTCAAGCCCCTCCTTACGAACTGAGACAACCTCAATGATTTTAGCAGAAGAGTTAGGCATTGAAAAAAGTGTTTTATATAATGAAGTCCTTTATCAAGGATTCTTAGATGAACTTATTGAAGCTATCTACTTCACCTTTCATACAGTAAATACCTTGATTATTGTAGGGCACAATCCACTACTAGCCAATTTAGCAGCTCACTTTACAGGATACAAAGACAAACTTGATATGGGAGTTGTTTTTAA
The DNA here is from genome assembly GCA_001655195.1 of Arcobacter sp. EP1. Taxonomy (GTDB): domain Bacteria; phylum Campylobacterota; class Campylobacteria; order Campylobacterales; family Arcobacteraceae; genus Arcobacter_A. Next base: position 62,093 of record LPNY01000076.1, on the reverse strand, counting down.
AGTTGACTTTGACACTACAAGCTGGGTTGAAGTGGATCCAAGTAACGCTATGAATGTGGAAGTTATTCGTCCTTAAACTATCCCTCTTTTCTCCTTTATATAATTAATTTTATTATTTAAGGTTTCTTTTCTTCTTACTATTGTACAATTCTTAATTATAGTTTAACTTAGTTGCTAATAAAGGATAAATCATGACTCTTCAATCATATGAAATGAACATGCAATATCAAAAAACACAATTGGCATACGAAATGTCAATAACACCTATCAATCAAGAGATGTTAGAAAAACAAAATGAGATTGAAGAATTGGATGGCGTAGATAATCATGTTGCCAACTTACCTGTTGTTTTTGCCAATGAATCGGATCTTTCATCTGTTGATAAAATCAGAAAAATATTAATGCAACAAATGTTAGCGACGTTTGAATCAAGAAGTAGCGAATCTGTAGGTGTTGGACTCTTTCCAAATGGAGATATGACTATTGACAAAGAGAGTTCATCAAAAGGGAATCCTTATAACCAAAATAGCAATACCCTCCCTCAAGGTTTTATGTACAATTCAAGTAGTGAATATTATGAAAAAACAAGCATAGAGTTTAGTGGTGAAGCAATTATAAAAACCCCTAACGGTGAATACAAAGTTGAATTAAACTTCTCCTACACGCAAGAGTTTTATGAAAAAAATGAAACTCAAATTGCCGTATCCCATGGAAACATGAGAAATCCACTTGAAATCAATCTTGACCAAGATGATGAGAGTCTAAAAGATTTAAAATCATTACACTTTATTTTTGATTTGATTAAAGAAGAAGATAAAAAAGAAGAAAAAGATATGTTCGAGCAAATAAGAGATGCGTTAAAACAACGTCGCGAAATGATGTTAGAACTTTTACATGGAAGCAACAAAGAAGATAAAAATGAGATTGCCCAACAAATGCGACCAGCCGTGGTTGACAACTTTCAGTTATGGCAACAAACCAATGAGAGCGAGTTTAATCTAGTTGCTGCTCAAAAAGATGGTGTTGGTGTATTTTTTGCAAATGCAAGTCAAGAGAGTAGTTATTTGAATTTTAGTGCAAATCCTAATGGATTTAGTTATGAGTCAGGATATTCTAGTAGTGAGACCAGTGTTAGTTATGCGGAAATTAAGGCATAACTAATAACTATAACTCAAACAATGTTAGTTGTCTAGCAACGTTTTTGATTGGTACATCTTTTTCAGAACTTATGAGACAATCATCTACTTCAATAGTTATTTTTTCATCCTTCTTTTTTTTAAAAAAGTTTTGGCGTACATAATCTTTTAATTTATCAGTTGTAGACTTTAACTCTTGTAATTTTCGATTACTCAAATCTAAATCATTTGAATTTAATATTTCAATCGCAGTATTAAATACTGATAGTATTTCTTCTTCATCTTTAACAGATTCAATCAACATATTACAATATTTGTCAAGAGGTTTCTTTTTAAACAAACTAGGCAGCATAGATTCAGTTACAATATATTTGTAAAGCATAATAAGATAATATCTATATCTCCAATAAGTATCATGAATTCTTAAATCATCAAAAAGATTTAACAATTTAGAATAAATTAATGCACTGACATAATATGGAAGTAAGTTATGTTCATCAACAAAAATATCAGACTTATAATCTTTAAGTAATTTACCATAATTACCAGATACTATATGTGGTGAATCTAAAACCATTGAAGCAAAAACTTTTACTTGTATTTCAATTGAAACTACACTATTATGAACTACTGAAGAATTTTTGTATTGATTCGTTCTACGCTCATAAACTAACCCAAGATCTAAAGCCACATAAAAATCTTCTAATTTACGTTGAAAATCTGTTAATGCCTCAAGTTCTTCTTTAGTAACTGCAGTTTGATTATTTGTTGCCCTTGTTATTGCACTTTTAATATAATCTTTATCAGTACAAATAATTTTTATAGGTATATATAATGAATCAATTTCTGCTAAATTTCTATTTTCATATAACACATGACTAGTTTGACAACCATTTACTATTTGGTAGTTTTAATGGTAATATTTTCACCAGGCCCAGTAATATTATCTGCAACTACTGTAACACCATTATTCATTAAACTAAAGTAAATTAAATTTTCGCTTCTTAATGAAGAATTCATATCATTATTTACTTCATTATCTTGTGTTTCTAAGTAATCACGTATGTTATCGTTAAAAACGGGCTTTATGTTGTCATTATCGTCTACAATAATCTTTTTAAATTCACTAAAAGGAAGTAAACCATAATATGCTACTTTTACGTTTGGTATATCTGATAGAGGAGTATATTTTTCAAACTTAATTGTAACCTCCGGTAATTCTTGGCTCTTTCTATATAACAATCTAATCTCATCAGTTCCACAGGGATTGAATTTTATTCCGTTTGTTTCAAACATTCCAAGAGAATGCAATTCATTTTTCTTTTCCCTTACAAGTGTCATTAAATTATCATCTTCTTTCCATTCACCGGTAGTCATATAATATAATTTACAGTAAGGACTTCTATTTCTCATATACTTAAAATGTAGTTTTTCATATCAATAAAGTTTTTCATATTATCAGATGAAAACAAATCATTCTCAGCACTAAAGAAATATTTTACCCAATCGACAAAACTACCTAAATCAGTACCTTCAAACTTATCTGAAGTTTTAGATTGAATCATAATAAATGATACATCCAAAAAACCATTTATATTAATTAAATCTTCAATTTCTTGAACACTAGTACATAGTTTATTATTAATTAATATTGCAATCCCATCAATACCTTGGGTCGCTTTCCCCGTTAACATATCATGTATATTAAATGATGTTGATCTAAATTCATTGTATACAGCACAATAAATAGAAAAAAATTCGAATCTGTCTGATTCTGTATATTTAGACGTTAAGCCAAAATTCTCACTAAACTCTTTTAAAAACGATCTTACAATAATATTCATAACCTACCTTATAATGTTAATTATACTAGGTAAATTCTAAATAATAACTTTCTGAAATTTATATCACATATTACGTCACAATTATATAATTTTACAATGCATAGAGGTATCTGTTTTTGTTAAGGTCAAGACAGAGGAAGTTTTTTGTGAAGGAGCATACAAGAAGTATGTGACTGAGTAAAAAATTTACTCTAACGCAGAGATTGGCAAAAAGAGATACCTCTATTTGCCTAGGCAGAATTCTCCAAACATCACATCTAACATTTGGTCATGTTCATACGGTCTTGTAATATTACTAATATTCTCCAACGCTTCCCCAATATGATAAGCAAAGAACTCTAACTCTCCACTACTTAACGGAGTATAAGCTAAGCTAATATGCACGAGCGTCGTTTCAACTGCGTCAACTTGACGTTTTGAGATAAGGCTCATCTCATCACTATGAGTATTACTATCTAAGATTGTCTCTAATTGTGCAATTAAAGGGTTAATTGACTCTTTGGTACTAAGGCTTAAGTGGTTACCTAAAACTGATGTTTCGAAGTTTGATTCTAAATCACATTTGTTTAGTACTGTAATAACTTCTTTATTAGTATCTTCTAGAATCTCTAGTATCTTTTTATCTTCATTTTCTAGGGGTTTTGAATTATCAAAGAGTGCAATTACAATATCTGCTTCTTCGACTGCTTCTAAAGATTTTTCAATACCTATTTGTTCAATAACATCGCTGGCTTCTCGTATACCAGCAGTATCTACTATTTTGATAATATGGGTACCAATTTTAACAGACTCTTCAATAGTATCACGGGTTGTTCCTGCAATATCTGAAATAATTGCTCTATCAAAGTTAAGAAGTTTATTTAACAATGAAGATTTTCCCACGTTTGGTTTACCAATAATAGCTACTTTAAAGCCTTCGATTAGTCCCTCACGGCGTTTACTGGCCTCCAGTGTATTTTGTAGTTTACCGGTAATTATTTCAAGTTTATCTTGAATTTGTTGATAAATATCACTTGGCAAGTCCTCTTCTGCATAGTCGATATTTACTTCAGTATAGGCTAACATGAAAAGTAAATCTTCTCGAATATCATTGACAAAGGTTGTTAATTCACCTTTGAGTTGCTTTGCTAAGAGTTTAACCGCATCTTCACTTCGTGCTTCAATAATTTTAGCAATAGCTTCTGCTTTGGTTAAATCAATCTTTCCGTTTAAAAATGCACGCTTTGAAAACTCACCTGGTTGTGCCATTCTCGCACCATGTTTGATAACTTCAGCTACAACTATATTTGAAATAGCAATACCACCATGACATTGAAACTCAACCACATCTTCACCCGTAAATGAAAAGGGTGCTTTAAAGTAAAGAACTAAAGCTTCATCAATAGCATCACTATTTGAATCTTGTAAAGTAGCTAAGGTAGCAAGTCGGGGTTTAAATTCATTTTTATTGGCGATTTTAGTAGCAATTGAAAGAGCATCTTTTCCGCTGACTCTCACAATAGAGATAGATCCAACGCCATTAGCCGTAGCTATGGCGACGATTGTTTCATCAAACATTATGATTGTTGTTTGTTTCGGTACTCATTAACAAGTACGTATTTGTCCCCTCGAACATTTGTTTTAACTGCAACATATTTTTCAGGGAACTCTTCTCTTAATTTCTTCAGAGCAATATGTACTAAAATACCATCCAGAGGTTTTGTTTTGAAACTACCTTTCTCTTTGATTGTTTCAATTACAGGTCCAAGATAGTTGTGAATTGCTTCCTCTTGGTTTTTCAAAAACTCAGCAACTTCAAGACGAACCATCAATCCATACTTTTCGTTTATCCAGTTAAATAAAATATATGAAAGTGCTTTGTATCGATAACCCTCTTTTCCAATGAGTAGTGCTGAATCTTCACCATTAAACTCAATATAAAGAGTCTCTTCGTTGTAGTACTCTACGTTAATCGTATCAAGCTCATAACAAGTTTGAGAGAAGAGGTCATTTACTTTTTCGTAAACTTCATCAATAATCTCTTGTTTGTCTTTTTTGATAACGACTTTTGCATGTTGTGCTTTGTTGTCAGACTCAGAATAAAATTTATCAAAGATTGGCTCTTTTGATTCAATTTTTGGAACCTTTACCTCTTTTTGACGTCGAGGTTTTTGTGGTTCTCGTCTTTGTTCGCTTCGATTTGAATCTTCAATCTTTTTTGACACATCTTCAATTTGGATTTTAGATTTTCTTAGCTTGTGGTTACGTGGCTGTCGATTGTTATTTCGATAACGTTTTTTGAAAGAGGCTGCAATTATAGCACTCTTTTTTCCAAAGCCAAGAAATCCGTTACTTGGCTGTTGGATAATATCAATCTCTAAATCAGTAATTGAACACTTAAATTCTTTCGTAGCTAACTCATAAACTTCTTCTAAACTTTTTGCTTCAAACTGTTTCATAATATATTCCTATTGTTTTTTAAGCGCTCTTCTTTTCTCAAATAATTGATTGATGTAATATTGTTGAGAAATTGTAAATACGTTATTAACAAACCAGTAAAGTGTAAGACCTGCTGGGAACCATAAGAAGAAGAATGTAAATACAATTGGTAACATTTGGAAAATCTTACGTTGTGTTTCATCTTGCATCGTATTTGGTGTAATTTTTTGTTGTAACCACATAGAAGCACCCATTAAGATTGGTAATACAAACCAAGGGTCCATTAATGCTAAGTCGTCAATCCATAAAATCCACTCTGCACCTTTAAGCTCAATAGAGTTAAGAAGTACTCGGTAAATAGCAAAGAATACTGGAATTTGTAAAATTAGTGGTAAACAACCACCCATTGGGTTAGCACCATGTTTTTTATAAAGTTCCATCATTTGTGCTGATTGTTTTTGTTTGTCGTCTTTATATCGTGCTTGAATCTCTTTCATTTTAGGAGCAAGATCTTTAAGCTTTTGCATTGAAACCATACCTTTGTATGATAATGGATAAAGAACAAGTTTAATTAAAATTGTAATAATAACAATCGACCATCCCCAGTTACCTACATAACTTTGAATGTATTGTAATAGTGCAAATACAGGTTTTGCAATAAATGTAAACCAACCGTACTCAATCGCTTCTGTTAACTCAGGGTTGATTGCATTTAAAACAACATACTCTTTTGGTCCTGCATAACCACCTAAAGTGATATTATCATTTCCGTGGATAAATGCTTGTGGGTTATTGTCTGCATCTGGCATTAATGTTACTGCCATTGGCTTGTCAAAGTTATAAACTAATGTTGCGTAGTATTTATCAAAGTTTGATACAAAACGTGCACCAATAAGGTTTTCATTTTTATCTAAATCACCATCTTCAATAGTTTTTAATGTTTCATCACTTAGCTTAACAATCGAACCTTTAACAATCATTTCACCCATATTTGATTCTGATACATTTGGTCGTGCACCATTAGTAATAAAGAAGGCTTCTTTGTTTGTTGTTTTTACATTAACACTGTATTTTCCATCAGGGAAAAATGTAAATGTTTTAGTAATAGTAGAACCTGGTAATGTTTGTGTTAACGTAACGTTTTGTTTTGCCTTTGTTGCATCAACAGTAGTTGCCGTTGTAACATAAGGTGTTTTAAACGCTTCAGTATTAATATTTGCATTTCCTAATCGAACCTCTAAAGGTCGTAATTGATTTGCTTCAAACAATTTAATTTGTTTTCCGTTTTCATCAACATATTTGCTTTCAAGTAGTGTTACTTGTGCAAGTCGCCCAAAAGTATCTAATTCGATAATTGATTTTGATGTTTTAATGGTTGTTAGAATATCTTTAGAAGCAATTGCTTTTGATGAAAGTGCTTCAATTGAGTTATTATTAACAGTTGGTGCAGCATCTGTTGCAGGAGCTGAAGTTCCCACTTGTTGCGTTTTTGGTGCCGCATTTTGTGTTTGTGCTTGTGCTTGTGCAGCTTTTTCTCGCTCTTCTTGTTGAGGCTTAAGTACTGTAAATTCGTATACTAAAAATAGTACAAAAACGATTACAGTAAATATTATCATTCGTTTTTGTGCGCCAATATTTTGATTATTCATTCTTCCGTTTTTCTCCCCGGTGTTTTACTACAAAGTATCTATTATTTTGTGTTGGTACTAACCAATATTTAACTTTGATTTTTTTATATGAGATGTTATTGTGTTTCACCATTTTGATAATAGGATAATCAAATCCACCTTCAAAAAGTTGATTACATCTTAATATGCGTGTAATTGTAAAATAAATCGCCTTAAAGAATGTATTATTTTCAGCTTGCCAAATGGCATATTCTGAACATGTTGGGTAATATCTACAACTTGCAGGTGTTAAGGGTGAAATAAATTTTTGATAGAAGCGAATTAACGCTCTAAAAAGTAGTCTCATTTGTAAAGTTCAAGTCGCTTGAATGCGAAATTAAAATCTTTTTTTAACTCTTCGAAAGTTCTCTCATGGATGTTTTGTTTAACAACAAAAATATATTTTCCTGTTAAAACTCTTTTTTCATAGGATAAGAAGAGTGCTCTTAGTCTTCGTCGTGCGGTATTTCGTGCAACGGCATTACCAACTTTTTTCGAACTAACAAAAGCAATTTGGTGCGTTTGGTGAGGTTTAAAAAAAGCGACAAAGGAAGGCGTATGCCACTTTTTGCCGCTTCTGTAAAGTGAATTAAAATCTCTAGAACTATTAAGTCGGTGTTGTTTGCTTAAACAGCTAATCTTTTTCTACCCTTAGCTCTTCGTGCTTTAATAACTTTTCTACCGTTTTTAGTTGCCATTCTAACTCTAAACCCATGAGTTCTTTTTCTAGGTGTGTTATGTGGTTGGTATGTTCTTTTCATACTATTGGTCCTTTTTTAAATTCAAGTTGCGGATTATAATTAAATTAACCTTAAAACTTGTTTATATTAAGTTTGTTTTTAATTTTAATTAACGGATATTTGTAACAACATATTCATCATCAATATCAAACTCTACAATACTGCCCTCTTTTATGGTTTCTTCCAAGATTAAGTCAGCCAGTTTATCCTCTACTATTTCGTAAATTGCGCGCTTTAATGGACGTGCACCGTAAACTGGATCAAAGCCAACTTGAGCGATAAATTCACGCGCTTTTTGGGATAATGAGATACTAATATCACGCTCTTCAAGTTTGGTTTTTATTGTATTAAACATAATATCAACAATATTTGTAATTGCTTCAAGTCCTAGTTGTTCAAAAATAACAATGTCATCTAATCGATTTAAAAACTCTGGTTTAAAATAACTTTTGATTTCATTCATTACCTCAGCACGTCTTGATTCTTTGTCATCTATTTCAATAATTTTTGCACTTCCAATATTCGAAGTGAGGATAATAATTGTATTTTTAAAATCAACAGTTACCCCTTTGTTATCTGTTAGGCGTCCATCATCAAGCACTTGTAATAAAATATTAAATACATCAGGGTGGGCTTTTTCAATCTCATCAAATAAAATCACTGAATAGGGTTTTCTTCGTACTGCTTCTGTTAACTGTCCACCCTCATCATATCCCACATATCCAGGAGCTGCCCCAATGAGCCGTGATACAGCATGTTTTTCCATATACTCACTCATATCAAAACGCAACAGTGATTTTTCATCATCAAATAAAAACTTCGCCAATGTTTTAGCCGATTCTGTTTTACCCACTCCTGTTGGTCCTAAAAACATAAATGAACCTATAGGTCGTGACTCTTCTGAAAGCCCCGCTTTATTTCGTTTGATTGCTCGACTAATAGCTTTGATAGCTTCGTCTTGTCCAATAACATCCTCTTTGAGTACAGATTCTACTTGTAAGACTCGCTGTTTTTCACTACTTAACATTTTGTTAACTGGTATTCCAGTCCAACGTGAAACAATTGAAGCAATAGAGTCTTCATCAACACAATTTCTTAAAAGTGTTCCCGCTTCTTGCATACGTTGCCATTTGGCTTCGTTTTGTTTGATTTGCTCCTCTAGTTGTGGTATTTCACCATACTCAATAGAAGCTGCCTCTTCAAACTTTGACTCTCTTTTTGCCCGTTCTGCTTTGCTTTTGAGTTCTTCTATTTTAGCTTTAATACTTGAAGTTGCATTAAAGGTCTCTTTTTCATTTTCAAAACGTCCTTCTAAATTGCGTTGCTCTTCTGTTGCATTAGCTAACTCTTTTTCGATTTCATTGAGACGTTGTGTATTCTTTTTGCTTTTCTCCATCTTTAACGCTTCTTTTTCTACGTTGAGCGTTTGAATTAGACGACGCACTGTTGATAGTGCTATTGGTTCACTCTCAATTTGCATTTTCAGTTCTGCTGCTGCTTCATCAATCAAATCAATAGCTTTGTCAGGTAAAAATCGATCTGCAATATAACGATGGGAGAGTTTTGCCGCACTTACCAGTGCTGAATCATTAATGATTACATTATGATGGGCTTCTAGTTTCTCTTTTATTCCTCGTAACATTTGAAGAGCCTCATTAACACTTGGTTCATCCACACTAACAGGCTGAAATCGCCGTTGCATTGCCGTATCTTTCTCAAAGTATTTTCGATACTCTTTTAGGGTTGTTGCACCAATAGTATGAAGTTCACCTCGAGCAAGAGCTGGTTTTAAAATATTGGCTGCATCCATACTTCCTTCACTAGCACCTGCTCCAATTATGGTATGAATCTCATCAATAAATAAAATAATATTACCCGCTTTTTTCACTTCATCAATAACTGTTTTAAGACGGTCTTCAAACTCACCTCGATATTTTGCTCCTGCAATTAGCGCACTCATATCTAAAGTCACAACTTTTTTGCTTTGTAGACTCGTAGGAACATCACGAGCTACTATGCGTTGGGCTAAACCTTCAGCAATTGCCGTTTTACCAGTTCCTGGTTCTCCTAATAAAATTGGGTTGTTTTTTGTTTTTCGTATAAGTATTTGCATCATACGAGTGATTTGTTCATCTCTTCCAATAACAGGGTCTAACTCCCCATCAATTGCCATTTTGTTTAAGTCAATCCCATATTTAGCCAAAGCTTCTAAGTTATCATCACCACTTTGTGAGTCAATGGTTGAGCCTGCACGCATAGCTTCAAGCTCTTTTTTTGCATCTAATAGATTAATGTATTTACCCAATACCTCTTTGAGCACTTTATCATCAAAGTTTGCAATAAGCCAGCTATCTATAGCAATAAACTGGTCACCATTTTTTGCCATAACACCTTGGGCTTTTTCCAAAGATTGCATAAAGGTACGACTTAGTTTGATACTCTCTTTAGTGACACTTGAAACAGAGGGTAATTTTGAAGCATTAGATTTAGCTTCAAGTTCTAAAGCGGTTTTATCCACATTCATTTTATTTAGTAATTGATTTAATACTGAGTTAGTATTGGTAAGTAACGCCCATAACATATGGATGATTTCTACTTCTTGGTTTTTATTATGTAAGCTTAATGCTACAGCAGATTCGATAGTTTCAGATAATTGATTGGTTAATTTGTCAAAAATATTATTCATTTTAGCACTCCTTTAGTTTAACTGCTAATAATTATAGCAACTTGAGTGCATATTTGTCAAGTTATATTATATAATCTTCGAAATCCTTTTTATCCGCTTTATCAAGTTCAATAACAAAACATGCCCCTTCATAAGTTTTTTCACTCACACTCAGAGTACAATTATTGGCATAAACGCGACCGTTCATATGGTCAGCCACAATTTGGTGGGTCATATACAAACCAATACCTGTTCCTTGGGTTTTATGTTTTGTTGTAAAGTACGGTTCAAAGAGTTTAGCAATAGCACTCTCCTCAATACCTCCCCCGTTATCTTTAATTTCAATGACTACTTTACCTTGTCGCTCTTCAACAATAAGTTGTACATATTTTTCTTGAATATTTTTAGAATTTAAAGCATCCTTTGCATTGTTCAAAATATTGATTAATGCCTGAGTTAACTCATTTGGGTAACCTTTAATACAAAGGTTTTCATTGATATGTTTTATGACATTGATTTTTTCATTTTTAAAACTTGCTTGAAGTAATTTAAAGGTTTGTTCAATAACCTCATGAATTTCAAAAACCTCTTCTTCTTTATCAGTTTTAAAAAAATTTCTAAAATCATTAATAGTATCAGATAAATATTTTGTTGTTTTTATAATCTCTTCAAGGCAATTATAGATTTCCTCTTTTTCTAAAAGTCCAAACTCATTTTTAACTTGTAAACCACTGGCATTGGTACTAATTGTGCTTAATGGCTGTCGCCATTGATGGGCAATATTTTCAAGCATCTCTCCCATGGCTGCCATTTTACTTTGTTGGAAAAGTAATTGGTCTTTGTGTTTGAGTTCAGTGATATCAATCAAAGCACTCACTTTTATCTTTTTACCTTGTAGGGTTAAAAACTTCCCACGTCCTAAAGCAGAAATTTTTTTGCCATCTTTTCGCATAAGATCAATCTCATAAGGTTCGGTATCTTGAGTTAAATTTCTCTCTATTATCTCTTTTGAGGAAGGGGCAAAAAGTTCCAAAAAGTTTTTTCCTATCATCTCTTCTTTTTTCTTGTAACCAAAAAGTTTTAAGGCAACACTATTAACCTCTTTACACACTCCATTATCATGAATAACAATGGCTTCCATGGTTGAATCAACCAACGCTTTAAAACTATTAACTGAGTCTTCTAAGAAACCTTCTCGCATGTCGATTTCGTTTTTCATACTCTCAAAACTTTGAAGCAAAGTATTAAACTCTGAATAGTATGCTTTTTTTACCTTGATATCATAATCACCATGGGCTATTTCTCGTGCTGTTTGTTCTAAATCATCAAAAGACTTAAACATCTTTTTTGAAAGATTAATCGTAAAGTAACTGGCAATGAGAATAAATAAAGCGATGAGAAAACACATCACAATAAATATTTCAAAAAGGCTTTGCATAATCAAATCATAGTTTTGACGAATAATAATCTTCCAGCCTGTTACTTCAACCTCTGCGTACATTCCATAGTTTTTTACGTTGGATACAGGAGATTTAAATTGGGTGAGTTCATAGGAATATGCTTTATTGATAAGTTCGCTAAATACGGGCGAACTAATAGCATTATAACGCTGTGGAATCAAATCAGGTCGGTCAGGGTTAATAATCATAATACCGTTCACATCGAACATTCGAATCATATGGGAACCATCACTATTTTTAAAACGTTTTACAAAAGCTGACAAGGATTTAAGTTCAATAAATATGACACCAATTTTATCTTGTAAAGCAAAACTATAAGTAATAGTAGGCTCTTCATTCACCGTTGATAAAAAGATATTCGACCAATAATCCCGTGTTCCAACACTAATGTTTTTAAAGTAGATTTTATTGGAGTAATCAAACCCTTTATAGGTATTTAAATTAGATGTTGCATGAAAATCACTAACGATTCCTTTATCATCTAAAATTAGTATAGATGAGATATTAACATTGGTTTCTACAATATACTTTAAAATATTCTCTTTAGGATTATAGTGAGTATCTAAATACTGAGCAATGGAAGTAATACCTTTGAGAAGATTATTTGACTCAAACTCCACTTGTTTTAATACTTGCGTTTGATTATGTTCTAAAGTGTTAACTTTATTGGTATACAAATTATAGATAAAAATCAAACCAATCACTGTTACAACAACAATAATCAAAATAATTAACAGTTGAAAAATGGATTGCTTAAAACTCTTTTTTGTATTCATTATCTCATTTTACCCGAACATATTTTCCATCTTTGATGACAAAAGTATAAAAATTTCTAATCACATCACCATATTCATCAAAGACTATTTCATCTTGTAAACCATTAAAAACTTTTTGTTCTAATAAATGTTTTTTAACATCTGTTTGTTCACCCTTTTCAAGCATTTGAATAATAATCTGACTTAACTCATAAGCCTTTGAAGCGAAAATTGAAGGGTTGTCTTTATATTTTGCTTGGTAACGTTTTAAGAATTTTTGATATCGCGGATTTTGAGCATTTTCATCTAAATCAATGTTAAAAATAACACCCTCAACAGATTTTCCACCATTTTCAATAAACTGCTTTGTCTGCGCCCATTCTGATGAAGCAATAACCGTTGGTAAACCTTTAAGTCGAATATATTGAACCACTTTAGCTGCATCCACAGAATTTGCACAAATGAGAATCATATCAGGATTTTTTTCTTTAATATCTGCAACTAAATCACCTAAGTTTTCATTTGTTTTTCCAAATGCCAAAAATGCATCTTGATTTTTACTCATAAAACTTTTTTCAAAATTTTCTAAATAGTCTTTAGTATAGGTTGGGTTACCTGGGTCATAAATACCGTAAATCTTTTTATACCCTTTATCAATAACAAAATCTGTGAAATTATCAAAACGTTGAGCATTGTTTGCTACATGGACTCTAAAAAACTGATCATCTTTTCCTGTGAATTCATTGCTTGCTGATGCAGCAGATATCATAAACATATCTTTGTGTTCATTAATTATTGACATGGAAACTTTACTCATGGAACTGGTCACGTTTCCAATGACAATTTTTACATCATCTTTTATAAATTGATTAATAATTTTTTTATTGAGTTCAATATCACCCTTATCGTCCTGAAAAATAATTTCAATTTGTTTATCACCAATTTTGTATTTTCTCTCTTCAAAAGCTAATAGAACACCGTTTATCATAGCATTTCCAAGAACAGAATATTTTCCAGTCAAAGCACCAATAAAGCCTATCTTAACTTTTTCTTGAAGTGTACTATTGTAAACAAAAATGCTAAGAAAAACAAAAATAACAACAACTAAGCTGATAATAAGTTTTCGCATAAAATTTCCCTCAAAGTCTAAACAATGAAACATTATACTATAATTTTGTCAATTTTGTGACGAATAAAAAAGGGTTAAAATGTTATGTGGTATTGATGAAGCTGGACGTGGTCCCATTGCTGGACCATTAAGTGTCGCAGGTGCCGTTATTTTTAAGGAAATCGAAGGGTTAAATGACTCAAAAGTGCTTAGTGAAAAAAAGCGTGAGTTACTTTTTGATAAAATCAAAGACGCCTGCCACTACCATATTGTTTTAACAGATGCAAAAACACTGGATGAAAAGGGTTTAAGTGCCTGTTTAAAAGCTTCTATCAAAGAGATTATGCAAACCCTTGATGACAAAGCGAGCGAATTTTTAATGGATGGAAATACCTCATTTGGCATCACCACCTTACAGCACAAAATCAAAGCCGATGCCACCGTCCAAGAAGTCAGTGCTGCTTCGATTTTAGCAAAGGTTACACGTGATAGATACATGGTTGATATTGCAAAAGAGTACCCCCAATACGATTTTGAAAAGCATAAGGGGTATGGAACTAAAGCCCATATGGAAAAGATAAAACAACATGGACGATGTGAAGAGCACCGAAAAAGTTTTAAACTAAAAGCCCTTGAAGAGCATAATCAGCCAACACTTTTTTAGTCTTTGTTTTCCTCGTTATCAAGTTTTTTATTTAAATATCGATACTTCTCTTCAGAGGTAAAAAGTACACGTAAACTCTCTACTTCTCGCTTAGAGGTGCTTGAATACTCAACATAATACTCTCCATGCGTACATGAGAAAATGACTGATTTTTTAGAGATTGACGTTTTCACACACGGTTGTAAATTCACTGCATACAGTGATCCTAAAAAAACAAATAATCCTAATAAAATTTTCATTATAGCTCCTTATTTAGCTACTTCGCCAATATGTTTTTCAACAGAGGCTACTTTTCCTTTGAGACGGTTCTTTTTACCTTTTCGAATATCAAATTTCAAGGTTGCATAAACACGGTTACACTCTAAGTCTTCTAAGACTTCATAACACTTTTGTGCAACTGCCATCGCTTCAGACATTTTATCGGTTTCTATTATTGTTGCCATAGGAGTAAGCTGATAAGGGTAGCCACTATCACGAATTACTTTAATCACTTGAGCAACATATTCACTTTTACTCTCACCATGGTCTGTTGGGAACATACTCATTTCTAATAAAACTGACAACTTTTATCCTTTTATTTATTTCTACGATTCTACATAAAAGGAAATTAATTAAAACTAAATCAATTGACCTATATCTTTAATCACAATTTCAAAAAAAATTTGCTATATTCAAAACTCACTAAAACTACAAGGGGTAACTATGCAATTAGAGATGTCACCTGAAGTTGTTTTATCGCAATTAGGTTATGCTAAAAGTGACAGTTCACTTAAACGAGCAGAAACTATGATTAGTAAAACGACAAACTTTGACAAATTTGCAAAACACATTATTAGTTTAAATGACCACTTAAAGAAAATGAACGCTTATGTGGGTCTTTCTAATAAAACAGATTATTTAAAAATCAAATGTGATGAAAACGATGCAGCTGAAATTCTTGAAGAGTTTCATGAAGAAGTACGACACTGGTCAACTAAATACCATGTTCAATTAGAGCAAAATGGTAATAAACCTATCTATTATATTTTAGGTGTTAAATAATTCTAACCAAATAGAGACGTAGTCTCTTTTGGTTTAATCTCTCAATGTTAAATCAAAAAACTTTTCGGTAGGTATGACAATATGGCTCTTTTTGGTGCCGTTCATAATAGTCTTGATGGTAATCTTCTGCCGCATAAAAAATCGGTGCTTCTTCTAAAGTTGTAGCAACTTTATAACCTTTATCTTCTAATGCATCAACCAGTTCAAGAGATGTCTGTTTTTGAGCATCATTGACGTAAAATATTGCTGATAAATACTGGCTTCCAATATCAGGACCTTGTCCATTTGTTTGGGTAAAATCATGGGTTTCAAAAAAGAGTTTTGCTAAGGTTTCAAAGCTCACTTCACACTCATCAAATTCGATTTTAACTACCTCTAAATGTCCTGTCATTCCAGTACAAACACTGTGATAATCAGGGTTTTGTGTATGTCCACCCATATATCCTGAAATTGCAGCTTTTACACCTGAAAGCTTCTCAAAGTGATACTCAACACCCCAAAAACACCCACCAGCAAAATAAGCTACTGCATTATGATCACAATCGCTTCCCTCTTCATCAAAGGAAAGTGAAATTGAGTTCACACAGTGTCGTGTATCTTTAGAAGTAAATCCTTCTCCTTCAAAAACATGACCTAAATGACCTCCACAGTTTTCACAAACGATTTCCACTCTTCGCCCATCAGCATCTGGAACACGTTTTACTGTACCTAAATCATCATCAAAACTTGGCCATCCACATCCAGAAGAGAATTTTGTTGAAGATTCATACAGTGCGGTTCCACACTTTTTACATTTGTAGGTTCCATCCACATAAAAATCATTGTATTGTCCACTAAAAGGACGCTCAGTTCCTTTGTTTTCAATAACTCTTTTCTCTTCATCTGTCAACTCTTTAAAAGGCATCAGGTTCTCCATAAATATTTAATTATAGAAATTTTAGCAAAAGAACAAAAAGTTAATATAAAGTTAAAAAAGAATTTTTTTTATTAAGTTTTATGTAATGTAGGACTGATTTTATAGAAGTTTTATTGCAAAAGTATCATCAATCTTGTAGTTTATATTATTTTGTTCTAAAATATTGACTAAACTTACAAACTCCAACGTATGACGACTAGAAGGTTTTGTCATATCACGACTCACAACTTTTGACTCTTCATTGTAAACTAACGAGGTAAAACGTTTTAAAATAATCGACAAAATACTTTGAATATTATCAAAAGCATCATAACATGCGCACGGCATTGCATCAAAATCTTTGATAAGAGTATATAACTCACTAGGATCACAAGGTTTTATAAGTCGCTTACGATTATACAGTGCTCTACAAGAATGGCACCCTTCAGCAACACTATTTTTTAGCACATCACTAACAATAATAATTTTAATTTCCAAATTATTTAATGTCAGTTGATTTAAGAGGGCTTCATAATCACTATTTACAAAATCAACAATCACTAAATCAATATCAGAAAAGTCCAACTCTTTTTTTTCATCAAAAGGAAAATCGAGTTTGGTGTAGTTCCAATTTTTTTCGATTTTTAAGAAGTATTCTAGATTTTGTTCAATAGTTTCATCATCATCTAATAATAAAATCTTCATTTACTTCTCCTCTTTATTTTCATGTATAAAAGCACTAACGTAAAATTAACTTTTTAATTTTAGTTCTATAAATATAGTCTAATATATAATATAAATTGAATATTAATAAAACAAATAGTGTTCATATTATATACAACGATGTATATATCGTTGCTTATGTGACGGAATGTTATTACTATTCAGCAGGAGAAACAATTTGAAAAATAGTATGATTCATGACACTGATTATTTAGAAAAATATGCTAGTAAACTACTTGATAAAGTCTCTAAAAATGTTATTAAATATCGTAAACAACGTGGGTTAAGCCAACTTGAATTAGCAGTTGCTATTGGCTTTAGTAGTGCTGCGTATCTTGGACGCGCAGAATTAAGAAAAAACAATCAACATTTTAATATTAAACAACTTGCAAAAATTGCAAAAGTACTTGATATTGATATTACCCTATTTTTTAAATAACCTACTCGATACGCTTCTTTAAATATATTTATTTCACTACAAACTTTTGTTCACAAAGCAGTTCATTTTTATATAAAATTTTTCCAACAAACACATCACCAATTTTAAACTCCCCCAACCCCTTTAGGTGTTCCGGTCATTAAAATATCTCCATCTTCAAAAGATGAAAAGCTGCAAAACTCATCCATCACCTCCAAAGTTTTGTTCATCATCAGTTCAACGCCACCTTTTTGTTTAAGTTCACCATTGATAAAGTTTATGATTTATAAAAAAGTCATAGTTAGTTAAAGAAAACCTACTTCAACCTTTTAATTTTAAGTCTTAAAGAATTCACAACAACAGTCACTGAACTAAAACTCATTGCAATTCCTGCATACATTGGTGTTAACATAATTCCAAAGAAAGGATACAAAACTCCTGCTGCCATAGGAATACCTAGCGTATTATAGGCAAATGCCCAAAAGAGATTTTGTTTTACTATTTTCATTGTTTCTACAGACAAGTTTATACTTTTTATAATGGAGTTCAATTGATTATTAATTAAAACGATATCTCCTGCATCTTTACTAATATCTGAACCAGAGTTTAAAGTAATTCCAATATCTGCTTGTTTGATGGATGGGGCATCATTGATTCCATCTCCAATAAACATCACTTTTGAGTTTTCTTGTAACGTTCTAATTACCTCATATTTTTGTGTAGGAACTACTTGTGCGTAAACTTCTTCTATACCTAATTTTTTAGCAACGATATTCGCTGTAGTTTTATTATCTCCAGTAAGAAGTACGGGTTTAATATTTAGTTGCTTTAATGAATTTATTGTATCAAGTGCGTCAGTTTTAAGTTCATCTTCTAATGAAAAAGAACCAATACTTTTTTTATTGACTGCCACTAAAATAACTCCATTTGATTTATTAGCCTCTTGTTCATAAAAATCTAGATGCTCTTTTGAAATAGTTGCATGATGGTCTTTTAAAAGCTTTTGATTTCCTAGTAAGTATTCTTGATTTTCAAAAATAGCTTTTATTCCATGACCGGGAATGATATCTATATCAGTAATCATATCGTTACAAACAATACTTTTATTCTCTATAAATGAAACAATGGCTTTAGATATAGGGTGTTCACTATACTTCTCAATAGAACCAATTACTTTAAAGTAGCTATCATCAATATTTGTGGCACAAACTGAGATATTTCCTTTTGTTAGTGTTCCTGTTTTATCAAATACTGCATACTCTATCTCTTTTATTTTCTCTAAAATCTCTGGGTTTTTAATTAAGATTCCCTCTTTTGCTCCTCTACTTACTGAGCTTACAATAGCAATAGGGGTAGCAAGACCAAGGGCACAAGGACAAGAGATAATAAGTACACTAATACTAGCAATAATAGCACTTTGAAAATCTCCCAAAAAAACTCCCCATATAATAAAAGTTAATATAGAAATAACTATTACAGTAGGAACAAAGATATTAGCAATTTTATCTGCAAACCGACTAATTGGAATTTGTTTACTTTGTGCAGATTTTAAAAGTGTAATAATCTTTGAAAGGGTTGTATCTTTTGAAGTCTTTAGTACTTTAATAGTAATAATGCCATTTGTATTGAGTGTTCCTGATAATACTTCATCATTAACTTTTTTATATACGGGTAAAGACTCACCTGTAATCATGGAAGTATCAATATCAGCACCACCTGAAATAATTTCTCCATCAGCAGGTATTTTTTCACCTGTTTTGACTAATATTTGGTCATCTATTTTAAGTGTACTTGCTAAAACTGTTTCAATCTCATTGTTCTTGTTGAGTAAATTTGCATACTCAGGGGCTAGATTCATTAGTTTTTTTAGATAATCACTTGCTTTTTGTTTTGAGTTCTCTTCTAAATATTTACCAAGAAGCATAAAGGTTATAATCACTGCTGCTCCGTCGAAATACATAAATCGTAAATAATCTGGAAATAAGTTAGGAAAGAACAGAACAAAACTTGAATAGAAATAAGCAGCACTTGTGCCTAAAGCAACTAAAACATTCATATCATAGTTTTTATGACTTACTGCCTGAAAGGAGAGTTTATAGAATCTTGCTCCGCAAAAGAATTGTACAATGGAGGCTAATAAAAATATAAAGTATCCCTTTATTGATGCATCTACCAGATTTGAAAAGGCGAAAATAAAGATGAGTATAGTTATACTCATAGATGTTATAAAATATTTTTTTAGTTTCAGAAAACTTTTTTGCTGTTCAGCCTCTAATGCTTCGATATCTTCTTCAACTTTAAATCCAAGTTTCTCAATATTTTCAATAAGTTTATCTTTTGAATAGAGTTTTTTATCAATTTCAAATTCACCCTCATTTGAGGCAAAGCTTACTTTAGCTTTTAGTACCCCTTTTTGTCTATTTAAAAACTTTTCAATTCCATTAGAGCAATTTACACAAGTCATGCCAGAGATATTTAAATTGATTTTATCTGTTTTCATTTTGTCCTTCTTTTTCACTTAAAAGTGTAGTTAACAGAATTTTAATATAGGTATCTTTTATATAGTAAAAAGACATTTTTTTATCTTTTTCATAATCAACAATACCATACCTTCTTAAAATCCTTAACTGATGTGATACGTGTGATTGAGGTAGTTCTAGAATATTTGCCATTTCTCCTACGCAAATTTCATAATCTATGAGAGCATATAAAATCTTAACTCGCATTGGATCACTTAATGCTTTAAAAACATTTGATATTTCTGTTAACGTCTGAGATTTGGGTAAATTTTTTTGAATATCCTCTAAAAAGCTTACTCCATCACAACATGAACGTATGAGTTTTTGTTGATTTTTCATATTAGTTCTTCACTACCTCAAAGCCAAGTTCAGCCATCTCTTTTATGAATTCGATTTCTTGTTCATCACTATTAATCTCAACAGTCACTTCTCTTGGGTTAGAGTCAAGATTAACTTCAATTTCTCCATAAGTGTCTTCTAAAGAGACTTTGATTAAATTTGCACAACTTCCACAAGCAATATTTGCACTTTGATATGTCTTTTTCATCGAATGTCCTTTATATGAATATTTTATCATATGATAATATTATCATATGTATAAGAATTTGTCAACTAATATGTTAGATTCTTCATAGAGTTGTTTTTTTGAACATTGTACTCTTTTACATATTTATGATGTTTACCATTTAACTCTTCGTATTTATCATGATGACATACACTCTTCTCATCAATAGTTTGTTCTTGTGTATTGAGTTCACTAAAAGAAAATGAATATCAAGTACACGCTGACTCCACATAAGTTATGTCATAATGTAGAAATAAAAAGGGTGAACTTATGATAAGACATATTACGATACAACTATTATTGTTAACATTTCTTTTTGCTCAAAATGAGGGTGAAAACCTTTATGCATCATGTAAGTTTTGTCATGGATTTAAGGCTGAAAAAATGTTTGAGAACAGAGTCCCTGCTTTAAAAGAGCTGCCTTATGAAGTATTAGTGCTCAAATTAAAGCTTTATAAAGAGGGAAAAATCGATGAATATGGGTATGGTTTTATTATGCAACAACAAATGAAAAATATTCCAAACGACAAAATACCTCTATTATCACAATATATTAAAAGTCTATAGTATTTAAAGGATAACTATGGAAAGAAGAACATTCGTTAAACTTGCTTTACTAAGCTCATTTACAACACTGTTAGATGCAAAAAAAATAGATAAAGAGATTACGGTTTTTAAATCCTTCTCTAAAAAGTTAGCTATCCCTCCAATTTTAAAACCAAATATTTTAGAAAGTGGTATTAAAGAGTTTAATTTAAATGTACAACAAGGTAAGGTTGATTTTTTAAATGGGTCTCAAACCAATACCTATGGAGTCAATGGTGATTTTCTAGGTCCAACAATACGTATTTCTAAAAATGATACGATAAAAATAAATGTAAAAAATGCACTTCAAGAAGAGACGGTTATTCATTGGCATGGTCTGAAAGTTCCAGGAGTTAATGATGGTGGACCCAATCGCTCTATTAAACCTAATGATACGTGGAGTACACAATACAAAATTAACCAAAGATCATCTTTATGTTGGTATCATCCTCATACCCATGAAGCTACAGGAAGGCAAGTATTTATGGGAATTGCTGGACTATTTATTATTGATGATGAAGATTCAAGAAACCTTTCGATACCTAAAGAGTATGGAGTTGATGATATTCCTTTAGTCTTTCAGGATAGACGTTTTTCTCAGGATGGACAATTTATTTATAAACAGACAATGCATGATGTTATGATGGGAGTAACAGGAAATTTCTCGTTAATTAATGGTGTTATTGATCCTTATTTAGAAGTTGGTGCAAAGACAATACGATTAAGGTTATTAAACGGCTCCAATGCAAGGGTTTATAAGTTTATGTTTAATGATTACCGTGAATTCTATCAAATAGCAGGTGATTCAAGTTTTCTTCCTAAACCAGTTAAAATGAAAACACTTATATTAAGTCCTGGTGAACGTGCAGAAGTTTTAGTTGATTTTACTGATGCAAAGGGGAAAACCCTTTATTTTGGTGATAACTTAAGTAATAAACCACTTCTACAAATAAATGTAAAAAATGAAGAAGCAGAAGATTTTAGACTACCTAAGAAACTAACCACTATAACAGAATATCAAGAAGATAATTTTACTCAATTAAGAGAATTTACATTAGATGTAAGACCAGGATGGTTAGCTATTAATAAAAAGCAAATGGATATGAAACGTATTGATGAAGAGGTGATTTTGGGAGAATCTGAAGTTTGGAGAATCATTAATCCAACACACATGGCACACCCTTTCCATATACATGGATGTAGTTTTAAAGTCTTATCCCGAAATGGTAAAAAACCTTATTTAAATGAAACAGGTCTAAAAGATACTATTTTTGTTTATGGAAATGAGACTGTGGAACTTGCAATACAGTTTGATTATGAAGCAACAAAAGAGTACCCCTATATGTACCATTGTCATATCCTAGAGCATGAAGATGCAGGTATGATGGGTCAGTTTACAGTTTTGAAAAGCAAAAAAGAAAGTCTTCAAGTGCACTCTTGAAGACTTATGAAAGGAGAAGAGAGTAAAAGGAGATATACTCTCTTTAGAATGAAAAAATCTTAAAGTATTATATGAAATTAGCGTGGATAATGTGTGTAGAAAGCATCTATTTTATAACAAAATTAATTTTAAGGAGTAAGTAATGAAATCATTTACAATATTAACAGCAACATTGCTACTACCAAGTCTACTATTAGCGCATGGTAATGAAGTACATACTGATAAAAAGAAAGAAACAGTAAAACCTAAAAAAGTCGTCGTTCAAGAGGTGAAACGAAATATCTATGAACCTATCAACCAAAGTTATTTAAAAAATATTAAACCTATTTTTGAGAATAAGTGTTTTAATTGTCACTCAAATACGCCAAATTACCCTTTATACTACAAGATTCCTGGGGTTAAACAACTTATTGATCATGATATTAAAGAGGCTAAAAGTCATATAAATATGAGTAATAATTTTCCATTTATTTCCCATGATACTCCCATTAATGATTTAAAGAGTATTCGAAAATCAACAATCAATAATACTATGCCTCCATTAAGATATGTGATTGCCCATTGGGATTCCCGATTAGATGATGTAGAAAAAGAGCAAATCATTAAATGGGTTGATGAGTCCCTTAAAAAACTAGAAGAGTAAGGGAATCAGTTCTCTTACTTCTGTATTCATACTTTCTTTTCTTATATGCATTTGATATCATTTATTTTAAATATTAATGAATACTTGTAGTGAAATCCACTTTTTCTTATAAGCATTATCTTTTAAAATTATTTCAGAGGAAATAAGTTCTAATAATATCAAAAAGAATGTAGATAAAAAATTTGAAAGAGAGGGAATCTCTCTTTCTTAATTAGTGTGTAAGATCACACTGAGCCATCTTTCCTTTTTGACGAATAGCTAAAATATAGAATATTGAAGGAATAACGATGAGGGTCAGGAATGCTGATGAAATCATTCCTCCAATCATTGGTGCAGCTATTCTTTGCATTACTTCACTACCAACACCATTAATATACATAATAGGTATAAGACCTCCTAAAATAGCAAATAGTGTCATAAGTTTAGGTCTAAGTCTTAATACTGCCCCTTTATAAATGGCATGGAAAATATGTTCCTTTTCAGGTTCGGTACACTTATCATTAAGCTCAAGCATTGCCTCATGTAAATAAACAAGCATTACAATAGATGTTTCAGCAGCAACACCAAGTAAAGCCAAGAAACCAACTATAACGGCAATAGAAATATTAAAGTTTAAAAACTCTAAATAAAATATTCCTCCAGTTAATGCAAATGGCAACGTAAAGAAAATAATAGAGGTGTAAGTAATATTTCTTAGTGCAAAATAGATTAAAATAAAAATAATTACAAATGTCAGTGGAATAATATAGGTTAATCTCTCCATCGCTGACTCTAAATATTCACTTTGTCCTGCCCACTCAAAATAGTATCCAGTTGGTAATTTAATCTCTTTAAGAAGTTGCTTTGCCTCATCTTTATACTGTTTTGCAGAAATTCCATTTTTTGGTGTAATATAAATAAAGTTTACATTTAATGCTTTCTCTGATTTAATAACAGAAGGTCCTTCTTCATAGGTTAAATTGGCAAACATTTCTAATGGCTGAAACCCTAGTTTTGTTTTTACTTGTAGGTTCTGAAGACTTAAGATATCTTCTCTTTGTGTTGTTTCAAAACGTAGTGAAATTGGGTATCTCTCTAAACCATCTAAAAATGTAGAAACTTTAGCTCCCGCTACACCTAAAGAAATGGTTGATAAAACATCATTTTTTGTAATTCCATAACGAGCTAACATCTGCTCTTTAACATTTACATTTAAATAATACCCAGAATTAATTTTGTCTGTTGAAACTGATAATGTTTTATCAAACTTTTTAAGTTTTTGTTCAATCTCTCCAGCAGTTTTTTCTAATTGATGATGGTCATTACCATAAAGTTTAATTCCTAAAGGGGTTCTAATACCGGTTAAAAGCATATCAATTCTTCCTCGAATTGGATATGTCCAAGAGTTAATAAGACCTGCAACTTGAAGTTTTTGATCCATTTCATGCATCAATTTTTTATAAGTCATTCCCTCACGCCATTGGCTCTCTGGTTTAAACGTCACAATAGTTTCAATCATTGCAAGTGGCGCTGGATCAGTGGCACTATCAGCTCGACCTGCTTTACCAAAAACAGTATCTACCTCAGGGAAAGATTTTAAGATTTTATCCGTCTTTTGAGTTAATTCTTTAGATAAATCAATTCCTAATCCATAGGGAGTTACAGGCATATACATAAAAGTTTGCTCATTCATCATGGGCATAAATTCCCAATTGAGTTTTTTATATACGGGGTATGACGCAATCATTGTTCCTAAAAACATAAATACGACAAGGTATCTAAACTTCAAAGAAAGCTTTAAAAAAGGAGAGTATAATTTTACAAAAAAACGGTTGAGTAAGTTTTTATCTTCACTCAAGATTTTACCCCGAATAAAAAATACCATTAGAATTGGAACAACAGTAATAGATAAAATTGCACCTGAAATCATGGCAAATGACTTTGTAAAGGCTAGTGGAGTAAAGAGACGTCCCTCTTGACCTGTTAGTGCAAAAATTGGTAAAAATGAAACAACCACTAAAATAAGTGCAAAAAAGATAGGTCGTCCCACCTGTTTGGCAGCTTTAATAATGATTTTTACACGCTCTTCATTTGAAATATTTTCTCTATTTTGGAGGTGTTTATGCGCATTTTCAACCATAACAATAGTAGCATCTACCATAGCACCAATTGCAATAGCAATACCTCCTAAACTCATAATATTTGAACCCATTCCAACTGCTTTCATTAGAAGAAAAGTCAACAACACAGTAATTGGTAAAGTGATGATTATAATAAGTGCACTTCTAAAGTGAAATAAGAATAGTGCTGTAATCACCATAACAATAATTGACTCTTCAATTAGCGTATTTTTCAGTGTATCAATCGCTTTATCAATTAATGAAGTTCTATCATAAGTCTCTACAACCTCTACTCCTTCGACCTTAAGTGTTTTAATCTTCTCTTTAACTGCTTTAATAACAGCATATGGGTTTTCCCCATAACGAACAACTACAATACCTCCAACAACTTCACCTTCACCATTTAAATCTGTCATACCTCTTCGGTTAGTTGATGTGATATTAACTTCGGCAATATCTTTAATTTGTAACGGAATAGAATCAACAGTTTTTACAGTAATATTTTCAATATCTCCAACACTTTTTAAATAACCACGGGCTTGAATCATGTGCTCAAAGCCATTTTCCAAAATAATACGACCACCTTTGTCATCATTATTTTTTGTTAACGCTTTTTTTATTTCATTAATTGAGAGGTTATATTGCACAAGTTTATCTTGATTTAATGTAATTTCATAGTTTCTTACAAAACCACCAATAGAAGCTATCTCACTTACACCATCAACCCCTAACAAGGCATATTTATAGTAATAGTCTTGTAACGTTCGTAATTCATCTAATGACTTCGTATCTGACTTTAAAGCGTACTCATATGCCCAACCAACACCAGTTGCATCTGGACCAATAGCTACATTAGCTCCAGCAGGAAAAGTACCTTGAAGTTGTGAAAGTTGTTCTAAAATACGATTCCTAGAATCATAAAGATCAGTTCCATCTTTAAAAATAATATAGATAAGCGCATTTTGAAATGAACTCATCGCTCTAACCGTTTCAATATTTGGCAAACTCATTAAATTTGAGATGAGTGGATATGAAACTTGTTCTTCAATGGTTTTAGGACTTTGTCCTGCCCATTTAACCTGTACAATTACCTGTGGTGGCGATAAATCAGGCAGTGCATCCAAACTGGTATTTTTTACTGCCCAAAATGAGCCAATAGTTAGTACAATAATTGTAAATAAAACTAAAAATTTATTCTTTATACTGTATGAGATTATATTTTCAACCATAAATTTTCCTAAAAGTTTTTGTCTGAATGATTAGTAAGATAATCCTACCAATCTTCATCTTCTTCGTCGTAAAGTGCATTTGTTACTGCATCTGAATCAAGTAAGAACAGTGCATTATTGATAACCTCTTCATTGCCTTGAAGTCCTTCAATAATTTCATATTTATTCGAAGATATTCTGTTTACTTCAACCTCTATAGGCTCAAATTCACTGTCGGAAACTGGTTTAAATACGTAATATTTACTACCTTTATTTAAAACAGCTGTTTTAGGTAGAGTTAGCATCGTTCGCTTGTTATTTTGTAGTTTTACATTAGCAAACATATTTGGGTAGTAGTTTAACTTGGAGTTATCTAATATAAATCTAACTTTCACTGTTTTTGTTTTCACATCTACTATAGGATAGACATAATCCACCTTAGATTGTACAGGAGAGCTAAATCCATCAAGATAAATTTTTGCAGGCATACCTAGTTTGATAAAAGAGAGATCTTTTTGATAAACATCAGCTAAAAACCAAAGCTTTTCAAGATTTGCCAATTGTAGAATGAGATTACCCTTTTTGACAGCACTTCCATCATTAATATTCTTTTTCATAACAATGGCATTCATTGGAGCTTTAACAGTAACATCTTTAATAATCTTACGTGCTTTTTTGATTCGTTCAAGTTCAGTTCCTCTAATATCTAATGCAACTAATTTATCAACGGAACTTTTATAAAGTTTTTTATTAATATTTTTTGAAACTTGTAACTCTTTTTGAATAGAAAGAACCTTATCTGAATAAATAGAAAAAAGAGCTTCTCCTTTTTTAACACTCATATAAGTTTTATCGGCATTCAACTTAGTAATAAACCCATCAAATCGGGTTACAATATCAATAGTTTTTGTTTCATCGAGTTGTGTTTTTCCATAAAAACTTTTAATAGTTCCCACACTTTCTTGTTTTACCTTCACAACAGTTTTATTAAAAAGTTGGTTAACTTCTATGATTTTTGCATTAAGAGTGGTTAATAACATCACACCCATGAGTGGTGCGATTAATCTAAGTTTTCGCATTATTTTTTTCCTTGAGTAAAATAAATAGATTTTGAATATGAAGTAAAGTACTTTTTAATCTCATCTAAAAGCATCATTTCGTAGGCAATTACCTCATTTAGATTGTTAATTGTATCTTGAGGCTTTACTAGGTTGAAACTGTTGTAGGCTTCGATATTTTTTTGTACTTCCTCTTTCAAAGGAATAATCGTCTCTTCAATAATTCTATAGGTTTCAATGGCATTATTCATATCATTTTGAAGCATCAGTGTTGTTGTTTTAAATTTTTGTTTTAGATTTATTAGGCTACTTTCAACCTCTTTTGCTTTGAGTTTTGCTTTAAGTGAATTTACACTTTCAGTACCATAGATTGCTAAAGGAATATTCACAGAAATATTTGCATAATCTCTATACTTATCATCTCGTTGAAAGTATGCAACATTTAACTTTATATCTGAAGTCTTTTTTTCTATTTCTAATCGTGAGATATCATTAAACTTCTCACTTTTTAGGGATACTACTTGCACCTTTGGATGGTTATCAAATATTGTATTTAACGTTAATGTTTTCATTCCAAGAGGAGCTTCAATATTAGATACTTTTGTATAAGTAATTTCTTCAAGCTTTAAGTATAAATTGTTAATTAAATTTTTAAGATTTTGTTTTTTTAATGAGACTTTAGAGTAAGCAATTTTAACATTAATTATATCAGTTTGCTTTGCTTTTCCATTTTCATAAAGTGCATTGGTTAACTCTTCTAAACTCTTTATATTCTTTTGATATTTATTTAATAATTCATACTTTTTTTCTAAGATTACAATGTTATGAGCGTATTCGTAAATCTTTGATTTAAGTTGTAGTTTCTTATCATCTAATAGATGTGTAGCAATACTTTTATCTTTTTTTGCTATCTCTTCTTTGATGTCAAGCTTATCTCCCATTGGAAGTACTTGTGAAAAACCAATATATTGAGCTTGCATTGGCTCTAAATCTCTTTTAAAAGAGTCATCAAAGTGAATATCATTAGCTCCTATTGTTAAAACAGGATTTTGCCAATTTTTAGATACTTTAATCTGTTTATCAGCCACCTCGATAGATTTCTCTAAACTTTTTAAATCATGATTTTTATTGAGTACATTATCTACCATCTCATCAAGACTTATTGCAAAGCTTGATGAAACAGTTAGAAACGTAACGAACAAGATATTTTTAAACATTATAAGTTCACGCTTCCTCTAACTTTATGAATCTTTCCGTCGTGAGTTTTAAATTTTAATTGATACTGCCATGTACCACTCATTGAAAAGTTAATTAATGTTTTAAATTTATCATTAACTAGTTTACCTTTACCAACATATTCCATGTATGGCATTCCTGGCATTTCTGGCATATAAAATTTAATTTTTACTTTCGCATCAGTAACTGCAGCGCCATCTTTTGATAATGCAATAAAAATGTCATTACTTCCTACAACTAATGATTTTTCTGAACTTAATGCTACATCATAACCATTTTTATTACCTTCTTGTAGTAATGGTTCTGCTTGTAGTAATCCAACAGTAAAAAATAAAGCGAATACAGCTTTCATCAAATTTTTCATTTTATCTCCTTGAAATATTTGAGAAATTGTAGCAGGTTTATGTGTAGAGAGTGTGGAGATTATCCACACTTAAAATTTCAGAGAAAAGGTCGTTCCTTTTTTAATGATAGAGTGTACATCAATAGTGATATTATATCGTTGACAAATATGTCGAACGATATTTAAGCCTATCCCAAAACCACCTTGTTCACTTGTTGCTCTGAAATAGCGTTTAAAAATATCTTTGAGCTTCTCTTCCTCTATCCCAATACCAGTATCTTCAATAGTGAGTTCTCCATTAGAACGAAGCGTAATATAGATATTTCCACCCATATTATTATACTTAATAGCGTTAGACACAAGGTTGTTAAATAGTCGAATAAAATCATCTCTTTTAATAGCATAGTTAAAAGTCTCAATGTTTGAGACGATATTGATTCTTTTTTTATTTGCAAGAGGTTCAAAGTAGTCTAGTTGTTCAAGTACTAATTTCTCTAAGTCAATTGAACTAACTTCTCTTTTTTGTTCGTGTTCCTGTAAAAAAATGTAAGTTAAATCTTTATATATTTCAGAAACTCTTTTAGCACTTAGTCTAATTCTCTCCAATTGTTTTTCATTTAAATTAGTAGACTCTGTTGACATTAGAATAGCACTTATAGGAGTATTAAGTTCATGGGTTGTATCTTTGATAAAATTGTTTAATTTATTTCTTTCTTCTTTGATAGGTTGTAAAAAAAGTTTTGCAAGATAGAAACCAACAAGTGCAATAATAGAATAAATGGTAATAAAAAATATCACGATATTAAACTGTAACTCTTTTATTTGTTTGAAAAAAAGATTTTCTTCTATGGCTATATGATAAATACCCAAATGTCCTAAAGGTGAATGATCGACAAGTACAAAATGCTCTTCATGTTGAATAAGATTTTTTGTAAAGTCTATCTTATCATCTAAGTTGCCAAAAACCTTCTCTTTGTTTTGATTATAGAAAGAGAGTTTATACTTCTCTGTTTTCAATAAATTTGAAGTGTCAAATTTACTACCTGACATATGAGAAAAAATGATGTTTGAAGATATTTCTGAAACAATATTTTGCATATTAGATTTTGTTAAATCAAAATAGAGTCGCTTTTCATTTTGATAATAAAAAAATGCTATAAGTACCATCAATATAAATAAGGAACCTAAATATAAACCTAAAAATCTAAAAAAGGTACTTTTTTCACTTGCTGTTAAATCGATAACCAACTCCTCTAATATTTGATATATAACCTTCTCCTAGAATTTTTCGTAAGTTCTTAATATACGTTCTAATAGTTGCAGCAGATGGGGAGCTCTCATAACTCCAAATATTTGAACATAACTCTTCAACACTAACTGGGTTGTTTTTATGCTTAATCAAATACTCTAACACATCTAATTCTTTTAATGCAATATGAATTTCATTATCATTAAATCGTAAAAGTAGGTTTTTCTTATCTAGTATAATATTTGTTGCTTCATCCAGCACTTCATTTTCATTAATTTTGAATAATCGCTTAATATTTTTAATTCTTAAATCTAGCTCTTTTAACTCAAAAGGCTTTTTTATATAGTCATCACAACCAGACTCAAAACCTTTTTCAATATCATTAACCATATCCAAAGAGGTTATAAAAATTGCAGGTGTATGGATATCTCTCTTTCGTAATTCTTTTAATAACTCAAATCCATTAATACCAGGAACATTAACATCTAATAATAGTAAGTCAAAAACCTCTGAATATAATCTCTCCTCCGCCTCATCTCCTGTATAAGCAGTGGTTACGGGATACCCTTTAGAGCTTAAATACTCTTCAATGATCTCATTTAACATTAAATCATCTTCCATTAAAAAAATCTTCATATATTTTTCCTTTGCAAAATTATATCATAAATCGTGGCTTTTAAACTCCACACAATCTACACACAAATATGCTAAACTTTGGCAATTTTTAAACTTTAGGAGACATAATGAACATGAAATTTATTGCAAAAATATTACTTGCTCTTTCTATGTTAACAACACTATCTTTTGCTGGTGAAATGGGACATGGAATGAAATCAAAAAGTAATAACATGCATCAAACTACTCAACAACCTAAACATATGATGGATGAAGATTCTGATATGAGAATGGATAAAGATGAGAAGATGGGGGATGATTCTGGTATGATGATGAAAAAATCTGGAAATAAACCTTCTAAGATGGCATGTGGTGCAGGAAAATGTGGCGCTGGAAAATGTGGTGGAGCTAAATAGTAAACCTTCTAACTGAAATATATGAAGGTTTGCACTACTCAAACCTTTATGTATTTTAACTTTCTCTTTTTTTTAAAACCAAACGTCATAACAACTACACTTGATTCGATTTTAATCCACACTAACTGCACACTATCTGAGTATACTTTCAAAAACTAAGGAGTTAATATGTATGAATATATGAGTATGAATATGACTATGTTCCATGGTTTAGGAATGATTATCTTTTGGGGTATTATTGTATTTTTAATTATCTCAGCATTTAAATCAAATAGTTGTGAACAAAAAGATTCAGCATTAGATATTTTGAAAAAACGTTTAGCCAAGGGTGAAATTTCAAAAGAACAATTTGATGAACTTAAACAAACCGTACAATAAAAAGGAAACAAGATGCAAATTAAAAAATTATTATTAGGAGTTGTTCTTTTAGGAACATCACTATTTGCAATAGAAGGCAAAAATATGACGGTTTATAAGTCTCCTTATTGTGGATGTTGTACAAAGTGGGTTGATATTATGAAAGATAATGGTTTTAATGTAACAACTAAAATGGTAGATAATGTGATGTTTGTGAATGAAAAAATTGGTATCACTCCTAACACAGCTTCTTGTCATACAGCAATTGTTGATGGATATGTAGTAGTTGGACATGTTGATTATTCTGCAGTAAAAAAAATGCTAACAGAAAAACCAGATATCAAAGGAATTACTGTTCCTGGCATGCCAATAGGAAGTCCAGGTATGGAACAAGGAAATATGAAACAAGCTTATAATATTTTATATATTAACCATGATGGAAGAACTGGAATTTATGAAAAACACTAGGAGAAGATTATGAATACGACAAAAACAATTACTTTGTCATTAGTTGCATTACTATTTTTAGCCATAAGTCTATTTGCTGTGAGTAATCAAGATGTGCAACCTCGATGGTATACTGATGAACAAGTTCTTAAAGGCAAAGATGTATTTGCTAATAACTGTGCATCGTGTCATGGATATCAAGCCGAAAAAACAATTGATTGGAAAAAACGCTTAGCAGATGGTAGCTACCCTCCTCCTCCACTAAATGATAAAGCACATGCTTGGCATCATCCATATTCTCAACTACATAGAATTATTAAAAATGGTGGAGCATCATATGATGGGAAAATGCCTCCTTTTAAAGATGTATTAACTGATGATGAAATTGATTCTGCTATAGCATATTTTCAGTCATTTTGGAGAGATAAATATTATGGGTATTGGTTAGAACGTGGTGGGAAAAACTAATATAGAGTACGTTAACGTACTCTACATGTTAACTACATTCTGAAATTATATAATCAAATAAAAGACTGACCCATGAATATATTATTACTAGAAGATGATATTATCCTAAATGAAATAATTGAAGAGTTTTTAATTTCACAGAATTATAGAGTGACAAATACTATGGATGGAGACATCGCTGAAGAACTTATATATGACAATCATTATGACTTATTATTACTTGATGTTAATGTTCCTAATCAAACAGGCTTTGAATTATTAAGAAAACTTAAAAACAATAGCATTCAAACACCAACTATTTTTATTACTTCTCTTAATAGCTTAGAAGACGTAAAGTTAGGGT
>LPNY01000076.1:8257-28940 GCA_001655195.1 Arcobacter sp. EP1 | reverse complement strand
ATTATATAAAAAAACCATTTGATCTATATGAACTCGGTATAAGAATACAAAATATCCTACGTCTTCGAAATTGTGGAAGTGTTGGAGTTGAAAAGATAACAGATTTAATTAATTACGATTTAAATAAAAAAATTATAACTAATAATAAGAAGGAATTTGTACTTTCGAAAACTGAGTCAAAAATTTTTGAGTATTTATTAAAAAATAAAAATCGAACGGTCTCTATTAATGAAATTAGTATGAATAATTGGGTTTATGATGAAATGCCTACGGAGACTACTATTAGAACTTATATAAAGAATTTAAGAAAGTATCTAGGAAAAGAAAGAATCTTAACGATAAAAGGCATTGGATACCGTCTTATCTCCTAATGCTTTTTAAATTTTCTATTTTAGAATGAATCAATAAATTATATCAACCAAAAACCTTACAATCTAATGTTATGGTTTTTGGTTTTAATATATAGAAGTGTTGTTTTAACCTCTATACATACCTGCAGTATCTGAACCTTCATATAAAGAGTCAATACGTTGTTGTGTTTCTGGTGAACTTTTCTGTTCTACTTTTTTTGCTTTGCTATTGAAAAAAGCCATACACTCTTTATGCATCTCTTTCATCATTGCCATTTGATTATCTGCCATTCCATTTTGATGAGTATGATTCATCATTTTTCCCTCATGCATATGGTCACCCATATGAGTATTCCCTGCTGCATATAATGCTCCTGCTAATAAACTAGCACCTAAAATTGAAGTTACAATCTTTTTCATAATTTGTCCTTTGTTTTAATATGTGAGAATTATAGGCATCTAATATGGAAGTAACGTGGAAATTTAAGAAAATATGAAACAAAAAAAAAGCTTCCAAGTACAAACTTGAAAGCTTTTTAAAGTAAAAGAGTTAATTTAGTTAAGTAATTAACACTCTTTTTTATAACTTGCAGCATCACTATTTTCTGCTGGATATATAGCACATAAAGTGTCCGCGCTAATAGTGGATTGTTTAGCATGAAGGGTACTAGAACTATCTATAGTGTTTCCTAATAGATAATCAGGGGTATCACTATTTTCAAGAGGGAAGAATGCTTTTAGCGTATTATCATTGAGAGATGACTTTGCTAATACTTGCGTTGGGTTTGAATCACTGGTACTCTTTTCAATAAGATAATCAGGTGTATCATTATTCTCGATAGGATAAAGTTTAGTTAAATTCTCTTGCGCATATAATGCTCCTGCTAATAAACTAGCACCTAAAATTGAAGTTACAATCTTTTTCATAATTTGTCCTTTGTTTTAATATGTGAGAATTATAGGCATCTAATATGGAAGTAACGTGGAAATTTTAGTTTATTAAAAATATTATAAATAATTTTGAATTCTTTAAAATAAAAAAGTCTTCAAGGGAGTGCTTGAAGACTTTAAAGGAAAAGAGAGTGTATAAGAAAGTACTCTCTTATTTAAAATGAATAAATTAATCGCGTTCTTAAATCTGTAGCATCTCTTGTATTATTCTCGTAATCTAAGATTGAATAATCAATTTGAGCCTTTAGGTTTTTAAATTTACCACTAAATTTATACTCTAAGTTTAATGTAGTCTCATCTAAATCAGCATTGGCTGATGGATCGTCAAAACTTGTATATCTAAGTTTAGTTTTAAGCGCATCAAATTTATACCCTGCACCAACTTGCCAAGCATCTGTACCAGCAATAAAAGCATTATTACCAGCAGTTTTAGTAGTAGCAGTATAATGAGCATAGGCACCTTGCCCAATACCTCTAAATGTTCTAGCATCTCCATTAACACTTGAATTTCCATTTGATGTGTAACCTGCAAATAAATCTACTCCAGACACATTAATTCCTGCTTTTAACCCATATAAAGAGTTATCTTTTAATCCAGTAACAGCATCATAGTCAGTATCATAGTATTGCGTAGCTACATAAGGTTTTAAATCTCCACCAAAACTATATTTTGCATCAGCATAAATAGCTGATAATACGTCATTTACTTGCGCATATTGCCCTTGTACAGTTAATCCATCAATAGAAGTGTTTTTAAGGTATAGTGTTTTTAACCCATCATTTTTAATATCATTAAAATTTCCTGGCTCTCCTGTTCCATTTGATTGGAAGTCTACTGCAGCAGTATTATCAGAATACGTAGACTTATCAGTTCTTGTTTGGTATTTTGTCACGATACCAGCAACAATAGTAGTATCAGGTAAATCTGTATTAATTCCTAAATATGCTTCAAAAGCTTCTTTAATTAACCTAGAACCAGAACCAGCTAATAATGGTGTAGTTATAAACTGTCTACCACCTTTGAATGTTGTATTATTTACAGTGTATTGCAAATAAAGTTCAGATAATACTGACCCTTGTGCATCCATACTTCCAGCAGTCTTAGAAGATGTTCCTTTGTCATCTAAATGTCCAACACTAGAATGTTGAAATGTTGTTCCTAAAACAAATCCCTTATATGAATCTGTAACAAAGTTTAAATGTCCTCCATTTGCCCAGATTGAGCTATCTTTATTTGCAGCAGTCTCATTATCAACATCTTGTGCAAAATAATAAGATTTTAATGAACCTTTTAATTTACCATTTGAAAAAGCTTCTGAAAGTGTTTCAGCAGCAACTAAAGATGAAGCCATTCCTGTTACTGCAATAGCAGTAACTAAACTCATTTTTGCGAATTTTGTCATTTGTTCTCCTATAATTATTTTATTTATTCTCTAGCATATTCAAAATATGTTGATACACTATAAAATAAAGTTGTGAGGAACTATAACAAACTAAGATGCAGTTAACATGTAGTTTTTTACACGTTGTCTCCATCTTAAAGTGCTACGATTTTATAAAATTTATATCGAGGAATTTATGAAGGTTTTATTACTTGAAGATGATGTCATCTTTGCTGAAATAATATATGATTTTTTAGTAGGTTTAAACTGTATCACTCATGTTAGTTATGAAGGTGAAGATGCTGAGGATATACTTTATACGGAGAAATTTGACCTATTACTTCTTGATATTAATGTTCCAAATAGAAGTGGACTTGATGTACTAAAAAATTTTCGAGAACATGGATTTAAAACACCTGCCATTATTATCACATCTTTTACAAACTCAGATAAAATTGAAGATGCTTACAGAATTGGTTGTGATGATTATATAAAAAAACCTTTTTCCTTAGAAGAGTTACGGGTACGTATACAGTATGTAAAAAGAATCTATAATATAGAAAATTTTGAAGTGATTAAAATTGATAAAGTTTTTTCCTTTGATACTTATAATCTACATATTATTAAGGGTAACAAAATGATTAAGCTACCTAAAAAAGAAGCAGAAATTGTTAAGTATCTTTTAGATAATAAAAATAGGCTAATTAATATATCAGAACTTGTCATTAATATCTGGGAATATGATAAAGAACCTTCTATTGCGACTATTAGAACCTATATAAAGAATATTAGAAAGCATTTTGATAATAATTTTATTAATACTATAAAAGGATTAGGGTATATGTTTAAAGTGGATTAACTACATGTTAAATACATTTTGGAATATTATACTTTTAAATGTCGAAGTTATTGATTACCTAAATTTCGAAATTTAAATCATAAAAGCCGCGAACTTAAAAGCTTCGACATCTCAGTTCTTCACTCTATAGAAACTACCTTTTTTAATAACCTTAGAATTTGAATACAAGAGTTATATAGGGGATGTTGAAGTACTCTAAACTATTAAGTCATAGAGAAGAAAAAATGATTAATTTGAATCTAGAATTAATAATTCACCAAGTGAGATTTTAAAAATCTTGGAAAGTTTATACAAATGCTCTAAGTTAAAATGTTTTTTACTAGTATAAAGTTCAGCCGCAGAAACCAAACTGACAGATTGTATCCCATTGCTAAGGATAACTCAATTTGAGTTATCTTTCTTTTTTTTCATTCTTCGTTCTTCTTTTATCTTTTGACCAATTTTAATGTAAAAACTATCAATTTCTTTATCAGAAAACTTATAGTGCATATTAACATACTATAGTGGATTAAAAGAATTAGATAAGATTGATTCATCACCAATTAAAATGAGAAAAGCAGGTTTAAGCCTTGAATATATTCGCTAATTTATTATTGATTATTTCCTGATTATAGAGTTGGTATTTCTGCTCTTTCAGACTATTTAAAAGTGTATCATCAGGAAATAATAAAAAATAAATAGTCTTTTCAATTCATTTGCCTTTATTAATCTAAATTATCATAACATGTCATTAATTTTTAAATATTCTATATAAGGAAATTAAATGAACTCTATTAAACTAAATAATCAAAATATTAAATCCTCAAAAATTGTCTGTATTGGACGAAACTATATTGAACACATAAAGGAACTCGATAATGATACTCCTGATGAAATGGTATTCTTTATAAAACCTAATTCATCAATCTCACAAGAAATAGTTTTTCCTAAAGGTCATAAAAGTTGCCACTATGAAGCGGAGATCTCTTTTTTAATTGAAGAGGAAAAAATTAGTGCTGTCGGGTTTGGATTAGATTTAACCTTGCGTGAAGTACAATCAAAGCTTAAAGCAAAAGGTCTTCCTTGGGAAAGAGCTAAATCATTTGATAACTCAGCAGTATTTTCGGACTTTGTACCCTTTAATGATACTGTAGATTCACTAGAAGTTGAACTTTATATTAATGATGAACTTAAGCAAAAAGGTGGTGTAGAATTAATGATTCATAAGCCCGATGCCATTATTCAAGAATTTCAATCTTTTGCCTCTTTTGAAGATGGTGATATTTTAATGACAGGTACACCTAAAGGTGTAGGTGAATTCCAAATTGGAGATAAGTTTTTAGGAAAGATTCTTTACAAAAATGAAGTGCTAGTTCAAAAAGAGTTTATTGTTAAATCCTCACATTAGTCTTCTGTTAAGATGTAGAATCCATTTATTATATAAAAAAAATTCTACATCTTATACTCATCAAATGACTACAAACATTATCAAAGTGTTGGCGAAATTTTTAGAAGATAATTTTTCAATTGAACCTCTAGGTATTTGATTTCTTTTTACTTTTAATCATATATATGCTTAATGAATTCTATAATTAAAACATAATTTACTTTATTCCTTTCAATTAATGTGACTTATAAAATAAATCATAAAAGACCAATGCAAACAACCTTAGAAGGAGTAAATGCTTTACCATCTAATTTTATTCATCTATTTTCTTTTAACTAAATCATCTTTATGCAGTTGACAAATATGTTTTTTACCCATCACTGCTAATAACCCTATTATACCTAATATCATACCATCATGATAATTTGCAATAGTTTTAGCTTTTTGTTCAACCAAATATTTATTACGTTTTTCTTTGTTCATGGTAGCTAATCCCACAGGACAATCATGTCCTTGAGTTCCAGAACAGTGCCGTGCACGTATACACCCAGCACTTATCATAAATCCACGAGCGATATTAACAAAATCAGCACCATAAATAAAAAGTTCCACCGCATCATCAGGTGTTAAAACCTTTTCACTGGCAATGAGTTTTATCTTTTCTCGTATCTCTTTTGCCTCTAATTCACCCACAACAATATCCAATGCTTCACGAATAGGCAACCCAATACGTCGCATCATCTCTAAGGGTGCAGCACCACTACCACCATCACCCCCATCAATTGTTAAAAAATCAGGATAAGATTGATTAGCGTTGATTCGTCGTTGTAATACCTCACTGTACTCTTGAAATCTATCCAAAGAAGCAATAACAATTTTAATACCAACAGGTTTTCCTGATAGCTCTTGTAAATAGCCCACAAAATCAAATAACTCATCAATAGTAGAAGCAAAAGGAAAACGGTTAGGTGAAATCAAATCTTTATAGGGTTCAACCCCACGATAATATGCAACCGATGGCGTGACTTTATGGCTAGGCAATTTTCCACCAGTTTGTTTTGCCCCTTGGGATATTTTTATCTCGGTCATCTTACAAAAGGTCATGATTTTTTTATACCGTTCTTCATCAAAACTACCATCATGATGTTTGACCCCATACAGACCGCTTCCAATTTGAAAAACAATATCAGGTACATCATCGGGGATTGTTTTAGGAAAAACGTCCAAAGGTGACTTCCAATTCACACGATAGAAAATTTTCCGTTCCCTATCAAAGTTAAATGACTCATCATCATCCCGCTGTAACACCATATCCGAATAGAGTTTTTTTCCAATTCGTTTGTTAGTTAAAAATGTAAACAACGTATAAACAGTTTTTGCAAAAAATGTTCCCTCAACCGTTTCAAAATACTCTCTGTCTTCACGATATTTATGCGTTGCTAAATAGTTTGTTGTTAAAGAGCCTTCACCTGTATTAATAGGAAAGTGTGCATGAAATGCAGCGATACTAAAAGCTCGTGTTCCCTCAGGGGAAATAGCTCCATCACTCATAGCACTTCGCCCTATAATACTATCTGTACTAAAAGGTTCACGTCGATTCTCACCAAATGTTAACCTACATGATTCATCGACCTCATCAATATTGTAGACATGATTGGAGTGTTTAAAAAGTATTCGCGTATCATCATAGGGTTTCGTTGGAGAAAAACTATAAAATGTTTTTTTTAGTTTACTCGCACGGTTAATCCAATCAATTTTTTCATAAGAATCAAAATAGTCCTCATCCCCAAAATATTGACGCATGGGATCGCGTAACATATAAAAAAAGTAACGCATTCGTCCAATAAGCGGATAGTTTTTAAGAAGTTGATTACTACGTTGTATAAACCTATCATACAAATAAATTGTGATAGAGAGAATAACAAAAAAGATAAAGAAGCCTTTAAACAAAAGACTCCAGTTATACGACAGTACGGTCGTACCAAATTTTAATAACTCTTCCATGATAGACTACTTTTTAAAAACAATACTATCGATTGAAAATTTTCCAGCGCCATGGGATAAAAAAATAAACAAAAAGAGCATATAGTATAAAGGAATTTCCAAACCATTGTCCCCTGCACTAAAACCATTGCCAATGTGTACAGTGAAAATTGCCACAATCATCACAATGATTAGCGGTATAGAAATAAGACGCGTTAAAAAACCAATGGCCAACATAACAATTCCCAAAAGCTCAGCAGTGGCGGCAAGATAAGCACTAAAAGCTGGCAAAGGTATGCCTAAACTTGTAAACCATGCTGTAACATTTTCCATATTGTCCCATTTCATCATAGCAGGTGTATAAAACCCATATGCCAAAACTAAACGAGCGCCCAATAAAGCTAGTGATTGTAGGTTGTTGAAGAGTCCACAAACTTCATTATAGATTTTTGTTGTCATAGCATCTCCTTTAAAACTGTTATGCTATTATAAGCCTTATAAATTTAGTAATTGTGTATAGCTATTGTACGCTCTTATTTTTAAGGTAATATTTATGGAAAAAACTAATTTACTTATTGTATTAAGTAGCGGTGATAAGGAAGTAGCAAACAAATTCCCACTGCTTTACTCATCAGTTATTTTAGAGAGAAACTATTGGAAGAAAGCCCACCTTATGTTATGGGGTCCTTCAATAAAACTAGCAAAAAAAGATAAAAAGATTCAACAACAACTTTTAGAGATCCAAGCAACGGGTGTTAAAATGAGTGCTTGTATTGTTTGTGTAGAAGATTATAAAGCAGTTAAACAGTTAGAAAAACTCAATATCAAAATTGTTCATACAGGTGAACTGTTAACAAAAGCCCTCAAAAGTGATAAGTGGGCAGTGATGACTATTTAAAAGAGTCGTATCTTTTTAATAAGTCATTAATAATCACCGCAGTAATTCCCCAAATAACTTCACCATCATATTGATAAACCCAAACTTTGTGACGTTTATGTCCCCAAGGCTTATGATATGTCTCAGGAAGTCCTAACTCTTCAACAGGAAAATGAATCTCTTTTTCCCCATCTTCATGAATAGTATAAGGGTGAACTTCATACTTTAACGTATACTCTTTAGGTCCATTATCTTTAAAAAAACGCATAGGAATCAACAAGGTTTTTTCTACTTCGCTGGGGTCAATTTTCATATTATCAACAGCTTTTTTCTTTACCACACCAACAAAAGGCTCAATAACTGCCCCTATTGGTGCAACATAAGTATCAAGCTGCCCTAGAATTTTGATATCTTTTTTTTTGATACCAAGTTCCTCTTTAGTTTCTCGCAAAGCTGTATGTTTAAAAGATTTATCATGCTCTTCATATCCACCACCAGGAAAACAGATATCTCCTCCTTGGCGAATGTTAGCAGCACGTTTTTGAAAGAGTAAAAAGTATTCATCGTCAATTTTAACCAACGGAACTAATACAGCAGAATTAAAGTATCTGTCACGTCCCATTACATCTGCATCAAGTGGTAAATTTTTTATAAATTGTTTAAATTGTTTCTTATTCATAATTGTCTTTTCTAAATAATAAATTCATATTCTATATTATTGGGATTATAACCAATATCAAGTTAATTATATTTGACAAATTTAGGTTAATTTCACTTTTATCACTGCATTATCATTTTCTTTTATTACACTACAAAAAAAGAAAAAGGAAACCGATGTTTATAATGATAAGCTTTTTTGTCCTAGGACTCTTCATCATTACAACTATTTAATTTATCTGCTTTTAGGTTTATACAAATTGTGATATACTCCCCACCCAATGCAAAAACAGACACGAACTCAAAACATTCTTAACTGGTACAAAGAATTTGGAAGAGAAGAGCTTCCTTGGCGAAAAACAACTGATGCCTACCCTATTTATCTCAGTGAAATAATGCTTCAACAAACTCAAGTGAAAACGGTACTTGAACGTTTTTATTTTCAATTTCTAGAAAAGTTTCCAACCCTAGAGTCTTTGGCACAAGCAAGCCAAGATGATGTTTTAAAAGCATGGGAAGGTTTAGGGTATTATACCCGAGCACGAAACCTACATAAAACGGCACAGTTAGTTAAAACTGCCTTGCCAAAAACAGCCAAAGAGTTAGAAGAACTTCCAGGAATTGGAAAGTCAACCGCCAATGCTATTGCCTGTTTTGCCTACAATGAAGCAAATCCTATTTTAGATGCAAATGTTAAACGAATACTTTACCGTTTTTATGCCACAAAAAAAGCAAATGACAAACAACTTTGGGAACTCAGCCACAACTTTTTTGATGAAACTCAACCTTATGAATTTAACCAAGCGTTGATGGATATTGGAAGTACTATCTGTACCCCTCGTAATGCCCAGTGTGAAAACTGCCCTTTACAAACTCAATGTTTAGGGAAAGACTCACCCCAAGAGTACCCCACTAAAATAAAGAAAAAACCAGTTCCTATTAAACAAAGAAAAATCATCGTCTACAATTACAAAGACAAATATGCTCTATTTAAAGGCGAAGCAAAACTATTAGGTGGACTTTGGGCATTTAGACAGTTTGAAACTTTTGAACAAAAAGCAATAGAGTTAGGAGAAATCAGTCAAACCTATTCTCACTTTAAGCTACAAGCCCAAGTACTGTTACGTAAATGTAATAACAATGAAAATATGCAATGGTTTACACTAGAAGAGATAGAAAATCTGGCGCTTAGTGGAGCAGATAAAAAAGTACTCTCTCTAATACACAAAAAAGCCTAAGCTAATTTTTAAACCAAGTTTTTTGACCACTTGGTTTTAACTACACCTAAAACCTCGTGAGTTAAAGCTAACTCTTCTTCATTTGATAAATCCAAAGTAACATTAAATACAATCTTACACAAATAGTTATCATGACTAAACGGTACCTCTTTTTTAGACAGACGAAACTCCACAACCGTTTCATTTGAGAATTTTTGAACCGAAGGAACTTGAGCACTATGAATATCAAACTCATGATTACCAATAGTTTCAGACTCTAGTCTCCACTTTGCTGTTAGTAACTCCTCAATTGTAACCTCGCTATTACTTTGAAAAATCACAATAGGATTATAGAACAAATCCATGGAGTTATTTTTGTTTTCATAAGATTGTATGGTTGCTGAGCTTAAGTGGATATTCATAGCTATTTCCTTCTTGTTATTGTTGATTTAGTAGGTATTTTACTTGTAAATCGCCATATCCATAGATTGAATAGGTTTCAGAAAATTCTTTAAAGGTATCAATAAAATTGTCATGCATTTTATTAAAAGCGCTTAACTCTTCTAAACATTTTGGCAGATTAACCATAGCTTCTACGGCTTCAGGTAAAAAAGAGAATCTATTTTGTAGATTTTTTACAATATTCTCTATTGTTTCATAATCATCTTTTTGAAATGCTTTCCAAAGCATAGAAAACTGTTCTATCTCATCACTTGTGAGTTGTATCTTATTAGTAAAAGCTGTTTTAGCATACTCTTTATTTCCAAAAGAGCAGTTTTGTTCACTGCATGGAAGTACTAAATAAAAACTATTGCTATCGTGTTTATTATTTAAAAATGCAATTAAAAACCAAAAGTTAACTTGACAAAAGACATCTGTTCCAAACCATAGATTAATATCCATATTATCAGGTATATTTTTTATTTTTTCAAACTCTTCAATACTCTCTAAATATTGTTCTTGGGTACAGGCTTTGTATTCTTGACTAATGAACTGTGACCGATTTTCAAAAAAATTGTCATCTTGG
Source organism: Arcobacter sp. EP1 (assembly GCA_001655195.1). Classification (GTDB taxonomy): domain Bacteria; phylum Campylobacterota; class Campylobacteria; order Campylobacterales; family Arcobacteraceae; genus Arcobacter_A. Next base: position 18,271 of record LPNY01000076.1, on the reverse strand, counting down.
ATGGGTCCTTGGCATAACGCTTCTCGCATCACTAAGATATTTGAATACTCATCTTGTAAAAGCTGTTTTAAATTATCACCATTGGTGATGTGATAAGAGTTCATGTATAGCCTTCATATTTATTAATATCATTTTAGCAAATTTTTTTTTGATTGTTTGATAAAAAAGAGCATTTTATCATAAAGATATTATAGCGACAGAGTATTATCGTTTTATGGAAATCTTATAAGTGTTGCTGTTTAGGTTTTGACGCCCAATTAACTCAGTCTTCCTCCCAATTTGACACGATAGTTTAATATCAGTGACCTATATAGGATACCTTTCATACACACGGCGAAGAGTTTACCTCTTCGTCTTTTTTTTATAAAATGAAAATCTAGTCTTTTATTCGTCCATTTGAGTAAAATCTACATAATTAGGCGCAGATAGTAGTTTCATATGTTGTACTGATTTCAAATATCCTTTGATTCTTCCACGTAATAAATATATATCTTCTTTTGTAACATTCGCATCGTTATTGATATGCCAATCATTAATAGTTTCTAATTCAAAAACAAAAAGTCCTAGATCTTCAAGTAATTTCTTTTTTCTATTTGTTGTTTTATGTTTATCAGTTACTTCAAACCCTACTCTAGGTCCTAAAATGTTATACCACTGACAGCTTTTATCTAATTCGAAACAACAATCTATAAATGCTTTTCTATTAGTATTTTCTGGGTCGTATACATACCATTCATCAAATGCATTTTTTATAGTTAATGTTATTTTTTGATTAAATATTTTAAAAGTATATTGTTGTTTTTTACATAAATACTCTTGAACTAACTCATGAGCAATACCTTTAGAACCTTTTTTATGTCCTTTTTTATTTTGATTATTTATAAAGGAAAAACTTGAAGATTCATCCCCTCTATCAGTAGGTCTCATAGGACGTAACTTAATTATGTCGTAAAAATCATGTCCTTCCCAGTAATCAGGATTGTTTTTTTTATAACGTATTGCATCATGAACAGTAATGATATCACTACTAAAACTATTAAATTTATGTGCTAATAATTTCACTTTGACTTTTCTCCTTTAATATAAATAAACTTAGTTAGCTTATCAAAGTTACGTCACAGTTTCTGTCACAAAAATAAAAAGATTGATTATATGAAGGAGATTTCAAAAGAAATCAAGGCAGAAAGAAAAATAAACGGTGGGAGCTTACATATAGTAAGTGAGTACCTTTATTTTTCTTTCAACGCAGAGTTATGAAGAAAGATTCTTTATAGAATCAATCTTGATTAATGTAAGAAATGTCGTTTACCACTAAAGTATAAAGCCATACCAAATTCATTCGCCGCCTCTATAATCTCATCATCTCTAATTGAACCACCTGGTTCAATTACACATTTAACACCTGCTTCTTGTGCCGCGTCAATAGAGTCTCTAAATGGGAAGAATGCTTCTGAAGCTAATACTGCACCAGTAACATCAAGACCCATATCATTTGCTTTTGTTAAAGCAGCTTTTGAAGCATCAACTCGACTCGTCATACCCATACCAACAGCTACCATTGCAGAGTTTTTAACATATACAACACAGTTTGATTTTGTTAACGATGCAATTTTATATGCGATTTCCATATCTTTGATTTCTTGTTCAGTTGCCGCTCTTTTTGATTTTAACTCAGAATTTCTAACTTCGTCTTCTTCAACTTTGTCAGCATCTTGGTATACAAATCCACCGTCAACTCTTTTGAAGTCAACTGCATCATTTGCAAGCTCTAAAAATTCTGTTCCTTGCTCAAATAGTTTAATTCGTTTTTTAGCGGCAAATACTTCTTGAGCTTCTGGAGTAATTTTTGCTGCAAATACAACTTCTAAGAAGATTTCGTTCATTTTTTCTGCAAGTGCTTTATCAACAGTACCATTTACTGCCACAACACCACCAAATGCTGAAACGGGGTCACATTTTAGTGCTTCAACGTATGAATCAAAAAGATTATCTTTGATAGCAAATCCACATGGGTTTCCATGTTTTACAATACATACTGCTTTATCTTCACCAAAAGCAGATGCAATTCGTGCCGCTCCTGAGATGTCACCCATGTTATTAAATGATGCTTCACCTTTTAATGTGATGAATTTGTTTGTAAATTGGTTATCAAACTCATACAATGCACCTTTTTGATGTGGGTTTTCACCATATCGAGTATCAAATACTTTTTCACCAACGATAAACTGTTTATCACCCATACCATTGTTAAATCTTTTGTTCATGTAGTTTGCAATCATAGAATCATAAGCCGCAGTGTGCTCGTATGCTTTGATCATCATATCTCGTCTGAACTCACCAGTATTTGTATCATTTTTAAGGTTATTTAATACGTCATCATAATCAGCAACATCAGTAACAATAATAACTGAGTCGTGGTTTTTAGCCGCACTTCGAACCATCGCTGGTCCACCAATATCAATGTTTTCGATAATCTCTTCAAAGTCATCAGTTTTTTCAATCGTTGCTTTAAATGGGTAAAGGTTTACACATACTAAATCAATCCCTTCAACACCTAACTCTTTCGCTTGGTCTAAATGTGATTGTTTGTCTCTTCGATGTAAAATTCCACCATGAATATATGGGTTTAATGTTTTAACTCTTCCTTCAAAACACTCTGGAAACTTTGTTACTTCGTTTGCTTCAATAACTGCAATTCCTGCATCTTTTAGTTTGTTGTATGTACCACCTGTTGAAATAATTTCATATCCAAGTGTTACTAACTCTTTTGCAAAGTTTTCAACACCACTCTTGTCACTAACGCTGATTAATGCTCTCATTTTAAGATTTACCTTTTGATTTTTTTTCTTGATAGATTTATTTCGCGATTATAGTTAAATTATATTTATAAAGTGCTTTTACAAAATGGTTAAGTATATAGAGAAAAAAGAGAACTCTTTCGTTCTCTTTTTATAATGTGAGTTATTTATCTTCGGCTTAAGTAGATACCTACTGCTTGTAGGTTTTTGCCTTTCATATTTCCACACAGTTTATTCTTTGTTACAAATGTTTTTGCTTCAGCAGTGTTGTTAAACTTTTTGTCAGTTTTTTTACACATTTTGTTATAAACTTTTCCACCCATCATTTGCATTTTCTTTTGTCGTTTTGCAATCATGGCGCTCTCTTTTTTAAGTTCAGCAGAAACCATTGTATAAACATCATCAAATGATTTAATCTCACCACCATTTGCTTTGGCAAATTTTTGTGCATCAGCTTTTTGTGCAAAGGCATACTTGCTCACCATTGCCATTGTTGCTGGTTTATTACTTCCTACAACATAAAATGCCTCTTTTACTGGAATAAGTTTTAAAGATGTATTATCAACAACTTTTAGGTTATTGACTTTTTTGCCATTAGCATTTTTGTCTTCAACTAAACAGTGAATTGAACAGTATTGACTTTCACCTTTAGCATGTGATGCTGCATGATTTGTTTTATAGAACATTGGTAATGTCATACCACATACAGGACAATATGCTTTAGCATCCCCTTTTTGAACTAAGGTTGCTTTTTGTGCAGGTACTGCTTGGTATCGCATCTTTTTTTTCTTTGCTTGTTCATTAGCAACTGCTGTTGTTGCTAAAAGAATAAGTGATAATCCAAATAAGATTATTTTTTTCATTTCTTCCCCTTTTATATATTAGGAAATATTATAATTGAAGTGTTAATTTTGTGTTAATTAAGTGTTGGTTTCAGTAAAATTTAAATATGACAGCTCAAAATTGATCGTGAAGGGTCAGCAATGTATAAGTATCCATTGTAAATAATATAACAACCAAAGAGAATAACTAAGAGTGAAGCAATACGAATAAACACATTTCGTAATGCGATTTGTTTAAAGACTCCCACAAAAATCCCAAGAGAAAAAAGTGCAGGCAAGGTACTAAGTCCAAATACCAGCATTACAATAGCACCCCATAAAGGATTTCCGGTACTTGCAGCAGTGATTGCAAATACATAAACAAAACCACAAGGAAGTAATCCATTTAACATTCCAAGTAGATAAAAACTTGAAAAACGGTCCGAACCAACCAGAGCATGAAAAAAGGTTTTGTAAATTGTAGTGTTGGAAATAGTGTGCTCAATTTTACTCATGAATGTAAACTTACCACTTAATGAAATTCCAATAAGTATCATCATAACACCAGTAAACACAAGAAGTATTCCACTAGTCATGTTATCAAAAGAGACAACTCCACCAACAAAACCAAACAATGCTCCAAGAACCATGTAGGTTGTAATTCGTCCAAAAGAGTATAGAAGATGGGCTAAAGTCTGCTGTGATTTTGACCACTTAATTCCGATTTTTTTACTAGTATAAGCAACAACGATTCCGCCACACATACCTACACAGTGACCAAATGAGCCTAAAAAAGCAATAGAGATAATCGAAATAAGACTGATACTTTCCATTAGTTTCCTAAAAGTTTCTTTCGAATATGAGGATTGGTTAAATTCTCACCTCGATACATTTTTAAAATCATTTCATTAAAGTCTATCATTGATTCTTTTTTCATTTTATACGCAGCAAACCCGTATCCCATCACAGTCGTAGCAGTTTGTGAATACCATGCTTTTTTAGCATCAATATACGTATTGGTATCTTTTGAGTATGCCCAAATGATAACCTCATTTTGGAAACTGATATTTTTATACCATAAAGCAAAACATCCCATATCATCAAAAAACCACGTTTTTCCATCAGGGGCAACTGCTTGAACTGAGTCTTCTAATTTATTAATTGTCATACCACATTGAGTATCTTGAAAATGTCCAAGTTTAACTTCGACTGGTTTTTTATCATGATTATTTTCATATAAAACTGTCATTTGTTGCTGTTTTGACATGGAAAAAAAGATTCCAATTATTATCAACAAGAGCACAAAAATAGTAACTAATGGCAAGGTTTTTTTCTTCATTTTTCTCATCCAAGTTGTTTTAAAAAAAAATTATCCTATTTACAATTTAGATAAAGTAGGTTAATATTTCATAGCTTGAAATTATAACCGAACAAGGATTAAAGTGCCAAACCTTCTCAAACTATTATTATTATCGTGGCTTATAATAAACTGTTCATATGCTCAAAACTTTACTAAAAAAGCTACCGAAAATGTTGATTTAATTCAAACTGGACCCGAGAAACACTGGTGCCCAATTTGTGGCATGAATATAAAAAATTATTATAAAACATCACACCAATCACAACTGGAAAATGAAACAAAAAGACAGTATTGTTCTATTAGATGTTTAGCAAAAGATGATGAAGAATATGGTATCAACAAAGAGCTTATAAAAGTTCTAGATGCTTCGACTCAAACGTATATTGATGCAAATACAGCTTTTTATGTTATGGAAAGTAAAGTCAAAGGAACAATGAGCAAAATCAGTAAAATTGCCTTTGAAAAAAAAGAAGATGCATTATCATTTAAAAAAAAATATGGTGGCAAAATTTCCACCTTTGAGCAAGCTTTCAAAAGAGCAAAAAAAGATTTAAAAGTGGATACCAAATATTTTTTAACCAAAAAGAAAAAAAAGGTTTATCCAAAAGGCAAAAAAATCTTTGAAAAACGTTGTGAAAATGATATAGACCCAACACTATATTTAGAGATAAATGAACTAAAAGCAGATATCAAAAATAATCAATTATGTAAAAAACTCAACGAATCTCACCTTCAAAGTGTGGCATTATATCTGTGGGAAGTAAAAAGATTTGGAAATTTATCATCAATAGAAAATCCTATTGAAATTAATGAAAAAGAGAAGTGTCCTGTATGTGGAATGTTTGTTGCAAAATATCCACGATGGGTTGCACAAATTATTTATGACCATGATGGACATGAACATAAGTTTTCCTTTGATGGGGTAAAAGATTTACTCAAATTCTATTTTGACCCAAAAAAGTGGTTAGCAAATGGAAATAGTCATTTTGCTTCTATGTCAAAAATTAAAAATATTTTAGTCACTGACTACTACTCTCAAAAACCTATTGATGGAAGTTTAGCTTTTTATGTTTTAGGTTCAGACGTTTATGGTCCTATGGGTCATGAACTCATACCTTTTGAAAAACTAGAAGATGCACAAACCTTTAAAAAAGACCACAGTGGTCAACGTATTGTTCAATTTGACAAAATAAACGAAGATGAAGTTTATAAGCTCGATGAATAAAAAAAGTACCTATCTATTTTCAATTTTGCTCTTAAGCCTGCTCGTTTTGGGTGCTGAGTTAATCTATATTCAAAAAACAAAGCAGTTAAGTATCCAAGATATTCAAGATAAAAACACCTTGGTCTCTGTTTTGGGACTACCTGATCTTGCTATTTCAACAGAAGCTATGTACATACGGCATAGAACACTCAGTGACAGTTTTGCCATTTTTAAAGAGAGCCCCGAGTTAAAAGAGTATTTTCCAACGACGTTTGTTTACTCTCACTCGCACATATTACACAATACCCCTGCAAAGATTTTAAATGAAAAATAAAATAAATATCTATTTAATAGAGTATGCCATTAACGCCCTGCTTCGTCAAAAATATAAAAACATTTTTATTCTTATTGTTTTTACACTTTTAACAACGCTACTTACCTCTGTCTTTTTTATCTCTAACTCCATTAAATATGAGTTAAATAGCACCCTTAAATCCCTACCTGAAATAACCGTGCAAAAACTCAAAGCGGGTCGACATCACAATATTGACACAGATGTTGTGGATGAAATACTCAATATATCAGGTGTACAAGACGCCATAGCTCGAGTTTGGGGTTATTACTACTTTGAAAATGCGGGTGTGAATTTTTCTATTGTTGGAATTGATGAGTTTGAAAGTCAATACAAAAACTCTTTATCAAATATCATTAAAAAACATGACTTTTCACAAGCCTTAGAGAACTCCTCTATGATTATTGGAGCAGGAGTCAAAAAAGTGCTCGATGAAAACTACTATAAAGAGTATTTTAATTTTATCAAACCCGATGGAACCTTTAAAAAAGTCTCAATTGGTGGTTCATTTAACTCCAACTTACAACTTGAATCCAATGATATTATTCTACTTCCAAAAGAGATAGCTCAAGATATTTTTGCCATGGAAGAGAGCGAAGCTACTGATATCGTTGTCAAAGTTGCCAACCCCGAGGAGATATTTACAGTTGCTAGTAAAATCAAACTCATGTATCCAGATACGAGAGTTATTACAAATAAAGAGTTAGAGATTAGTTATCAAAATATTTTTGACTACAAAGGTGGGCTTTTTTTAGCCCTGTTTATTATCTCTATTTTTACCTTTTTTATTATTATTTATGACAAAGTAAGTGGACTTAGTAGTGAAGAGAAAAAAGAGATTGGTATTTTAAAAGCTATTGGATGGAAAGTAGAAGATGTTTTAAAAGAGAAGTTTTATGAGAGTTTTATTCTTTCATTTATTGCTTATACTGTTGGAATTATTATCTCTTTTGCTTTTGTTTATATTTTCCAAGCACCTCTTCTACGAGAGATATTTACAGGATACTCGCAACTAAAAACCAGTTTTGAACTACCTTTTATTTTTGATTTTAATACCCTGTTTTTAGTCTTTTTCTTAAGTGTACCCATCTACATAGCAGCGACCATTATTCCATCATGGAAAAGTGCCACAATTGAAACCGATAAGGTAATACGATAATGATTGAACTAAAAAACCTCACAAAAACATTTGAGCTCAATAAAAATAATATAACAACTGCAATTAGTGATATTAACCTAACCATTAATGAAGGTGAATTAGTCGTTCTAAAAGGAGCAAGTGGAAGCGGAAAAAGTACTATTCTTTCCCTACTTGCTAGTCTTTCAAAGCCAACCCATGGTGAAGTAATTGTTAATGAACAGCGGGTTTCAAAACTACCTGATAACTTTGCAGCAATCTACAGAAGAGAAAATATTGGATTCATTTTTCAAAAATATAATCTCATACCAACATTAAGTGTTCAAGAGAATATTTTACTGCCATTGATTCCCCAAAATCCAGATGAAGACGAAGCCAAAGTACTATTAGATAAAGTCATGAAAAAATTTAAAATAGACCATAAAAAAGAGAACATTGTAAAAAATCTCTCAGGTGGGGAACAACAACGTGTTGCAATTGCTCGTAGTCAAATAAATGACCCTGATATTATTATTGCTGATGAACCAACTGCAAATTTAGATAAAACCTTATCATTACACTTTATTGATATTTTAAAAGAGTTAAAAGCAACGAAAAAGACTATCATCGTTGCAACCCATGACCCACTCTTTTTTGAACTTGATTTTGTTGATAGAGTTATTGAACTTTCAAATGGAGAAATTGTAGCGTGATACTCTCTCCTGAAGTTTTAACAATCATTATCCTAAATATTATTTTTTTAATTTTTGGAACCCTTGCTTTTTATCTGAGTATTAAAATCTTTTTTAATTGGGACATTAATTCCACTTCTCAAAAACAATACACCCTAGAAAAGCAGAGTTTTTTAGGTGCTACTATTATTAAATATATTCTATTTATTAAAATATTACTTTTTATCTTTTTCGTTTTTACCTTGGATAAAATCTCCAATGTTTTAACGGGTGCCATGTGTGCAGCAGGTGTTGTAGATGCAACAAGTTACGGTATCTATTTGCTACTTTTTAAATTGATTAATATCTATCTTTTTGGGTTTTGGCTTATTATTCATAAATTTGATATGAAAACGCCTACGTTAAAATTTACACGATTAAAGTTTGGTCTGTTTATATTAATTTATGTTCTGTTTGTTAGTGAAATTATCATTGAAATAACCATGTTCTCTTCCATTGATATTGATAAGCTAGTAAGCTGTTGTGGAACCATCTACTCAAATAGTCAAAGTTCGTATTTATCATCTATTTTTCAACTCAATAGCGCCTATTTACTCATGGCATTTTATGGAACACTTCTATTATTGTCTGTTTTTTACAAGTTGAAAAATGACTATTTATATATTATTTTCAATCTTATTTTTCTCATTTTAGCACTCATTACACTTATCACGTTCTTTGGTACCTATATTTACGAACTACCAACCCATCACTGTCCGTTTTGTATGTTACAAAAAGAGTATTATTATGTTGGTTATTTTTTATATTTGACACTTTTTTTAGGAACCTTTTATGGATTTAACATTGGAATTACACAGTTCTTGACAAAAAACAATGAAAATTATATTTATTATTATAGAATGTCACTCATATTTATACTCATCTACACTTTTTTAGTAAGTTATTTTCCAATAGCCTACTATTTAAAAAATGGAGTTTGGCTATAACTACATAATATTATATTGTTTAAAGGAAAGGTTATGCGAAACCTATCATTAATTGCGTACTTAGACCTAAAAGAGTCAATACGAGCAAAATGGTTTATTGTTTATTCGTTAGTTTTTGGAGGGATGATTGCCCTGTTTTTTATTGCAGGTGTTACCCAGTCACAAGTTATGGGATTTAGTGGATTAAGTCGACTCTTGTTGATGTATATTCAAGTTACTATTGTTATTTTACCAATCTTTATACTCATTACCACTGTACGTTCCATCTCAGGAGATAGGGATACTCATATTTTAGAATATATGTTATCTTTTCCAATCTCATTAAAACAGTACTATTGGGGTAAGATATTAGGACGATTTATCACCGTATTCTTGCCAGTATTCTTTGCTATGTTTATTGCTATTATTTATGGAGCATTAATTGGGGCTTCAATTCCGTGGGATATTTTCTTTTTATATACAGGATTACTCTTCTCACTTTCATCGGCATTTTTAGGAATAGCTTTTTTTATCTCTTCTTTTGTTAAGACCAGTGAAGTTGCTTTAGGAATATCATTTTTTGTATGGATCTTTTTATTAGCCTTTATTGATATTGCACTTATTTCACTTATGATGCAAAATCGATTTGATGAAGGGGTTATTATTGCTATTGCTTTATTAAACCCAATGGAGATTTTTAGAGTT
>LPNY01000076.1:4844-8098 GCA_001655195.1 Arcobacter sp. EP1 | reverse complement strand
ACAAGAAATCTAAGGAAATTTAATGAAAAAATTATCACATATTATTTTAGCTAGTTGCCTACTGTCAACATTAGGATTAAGTGCTAGTGAAAGTTATACGATGAACTTTGATAAAGATACACGAGGGTTAGTAAGAAAACTAGCCATCTATAAGGACCCAGCATGGGCTTGTAAGATTATTACAAAAGAGAATAAAGAGTTCTTCTTTATTAGCCCAAAGTCATTGATGGAGTTTTATTATAAACCCTATAAATGGCCATCAGCTAATATTGAAACCAATGAAGGAATTAAAGAGATTGTCGTAACTGATTATAAAACTTTAAAACCCATTGACGCAAAATATGCCTTCTTTATTTATGGGTCACGAAAAATTTCATTTGCTGGAGATGACCTCGTAGCATTTGAAAACATAAATGACGCAAAAGAGTTTATGAAAAATAATAATGGAAGAAGAATTCTGAAATTTAGTGAATTATCAGAGGGTCTTATCCAGCTCCTTAATGGTGACATCTAGTCGCTATTTTGGGCATTTTGTCACATAAGTGTCACTGCAAATTAAATTTAACTTAAATTACTGAATTTCCATTCAAAATTAACAAATAATTAACAGATAGTTGATAAGTATCAACATTTTCTCATAATTAAAATGCTAAGATTACTGCAATATTAGAGATTTTTAACAAAAAAAAATCTAATAATCTAAAAAAGAGGAGATGTTACGATGAAAAAGTCAAACATGAAACTTTCTTCAGTAATCTTAGGTACAGCACTAACAGCAAGTGTTGCATCAGGTGCTACAGGCGAGCTAGCTAAGGTTATGAAAGAAAGAGGTCTCTCTGAGATTGATGTTATCAGAGCGGCAAAGACTTATAATCCAACAGGAGTAAAAGATAAGTATGTTATTTTTTCTTCAGGTGGTCAATCAGGACAAGTAATTGTTTATGGTGTACCGTCAATGAGAATTTTAAAATATATTGCAGTCTTTACACCTGAACCTTGGCAAGGGTATGGTTATGATAAAGATTCATTAAAGATACTACGACAAGGAAATGTAAGAGGGAAAGAGATCAATTGGGGAGATACTCACCACCCTGCAATTTCAGAAAAAGATGGGAAATATGATGGACGATGGTTAGCGATTAATGATAAAGCTAATCCAAGAATTGCCGTTATCGATTTAGAAGACTTTGAAACAAAACAAATTGTTCCAAACCCAGTATTCAAATCAAACCACGGGGGAGCATTCTTTACTCCAAACTCAGAATACATTATTGAGGCGTCACAATACGCTGCACCATACGATAACAACTATCATCCAATTGAGGAATATAAAGAGAGTTATCGAGGTGGAGTTACAATGTGGAAATTTGACCATAAACAAGGTCGAATTCAACCAAAAGACTCTTATACAATCGAAATGCCACCATACCACCAAGATTTATCTGATGCTGGTAAAGGTGTAAGTTACGGTTGGGGATTCACAAACTCATTTAACTCAGAGATGTATACAGGGGGTATTGAAGTAGGTAACCCACCAAATGAAGCAGGTATGTCAAGAAATGATACTGACTTCTTACACGTATATAACTGGAAGAAACTTGCAGAAGTTGCAAAAGATCCTAAAAACGTAAAAGTGATTAACGGACATAACGTTATTCCAATGGATATCGCAGTTAAAAATAACGCGTTATTCTTAATTCCAGAACCAAAATCACCTCACGGTGTTGATGTTTCTCCTGATGGTCAATTCATGATCGTTTGTGGTAAGTTAGATACACATGCGTCAGTTTATGACTTCAAAAAAATCAAGAAATTAATTGATAAAAAAGAGTACGTTGGAAAAGATCCATACGGTATTCCAATTTTAGATCTTAAGAAATCTTTACATGGACAATTAGAGTTGGGACTTGGGCCTTTACATACTCAGTATTCTCCAGTAGATGGTGAAGTATATACTTCATTATATGTTGATTCACAAGTTGTAAAATGGAACTATAAAAAACTTAAAGTTCTTGATAAAGAGAATGTTCACTATAACATTGGTCACTTAGCAGGTATGGAAGGTAAAACTTCAGATCCTCAAGGTGAGTATATCATTGCATTAAATAAATTAGCAATTGATAGATTCCAAAATGTTGGACCATTACATCCACAAAATCACCAGTTAATTGATATTTCTGGTAAAACTATGGATTTATTAGTGGATATGCCATTACCATTAGGTGAGCCTCACCAAGCAGTAGGTATTCGAGCAGAAAAGCTTCACCCACATGTACGATATAAAATGGGTACGAATTCTAAAACTGGTAAGATTCATGTTGGTAAAACACTTGCTGGTCAAGAGAGAATTGAAAGAAATGGAAACCATGTAACGGTATACTCTACACTAGTAAGATCTCACGTAAACCCTGAGAGAATTACAGTAAATAAAGGTGACTTAGTTACAATTCATATGACAAACTTAGAGCGAGCACAAGATGAGACTCACGGATTTACTATCGGTGGATTTGATCAACATGCATCATTAGAGCCAGGTGAAACAACTACAATGGAATTTGTTGCTGATATTGAGGGAGTATTTCCTTACTATTGTACAGAGTTCTGTTCAGCGCTTCACTTAGAGATGATGGGATACATGATGGTTAAAGATCCTAAGAAGAAATATGTAAGTGTTAAAAAAATGAAAATGAAAACTATGAGCCCAGAGCAATTAAAAGCTGAATATGATAAAGCAGTTGCAGTAAATGCCGCAACAGATGCAGTTATTCAATCAGTTGTTGCCTTCTTAAAAGCGAATGGTTTTGATAAACATAAAGTGGTTGCAGATTTAGTTACAGATGCCTTTGATCAATATGGACAAATTCCTGCTGAGAAGAAAAAATCTGATGCTGCACTTAAAGCTGGAAACATTGAAAAAGCCGTATTACACGAAGGTATGATTTGGCAATTAATGGTTAAAACAGCAGACGTTGGTATTCGAGCAAAAGACGCATTAGTGCAAAAAATTGCAACAAAACAGACTCCAGCAGCAGCACGAGGTGCTACAGCATTTGCTGAAGGTGGATGTAATGGATGTCACGTTATTGGAAAAGTATCTTCAGGACCAGATTTAACCGGTGTATTACAACGGCATGAAAATGGTGAAGATTGGGTAAGTCGATTTATTTTACATCCAGAAGAGATGTATGACGACCCATATGTAAAAGGTATGATTGATTACTTTAAATTAAAAATGCCTGATCAAGATATGACGA
>LPNY01000076.1:3939-4630 GCA_001655195.1 Arcobacter sp. EP1 | reverse complement strand
ACTTTCAAAAAAGGACAATCAAATGCACACAAGTTTTATAAAAGCAAAAATATTTGCTTCGCTTGCATTAATTATTATGACATTTGCATTTACTCTGCCAATGATTACATTTCATGGAACACTTAATAAGATTCATGAAGATAAAATCGATGAGATTTCACCTTTGGCAATAAAGACATGGAACTTTTATAATCAAGGACGATATAAGAGTACAACGACACCCAAAGAGGCTCATAATGATTTAGAAGAGATGATTGAGACATCATCAGAGATTGGAGTAGCATCACTACCAATTTGGAGCTGTTCTTTAGAGGCACCTAACTATCCAAAAGAAGCGTTTCCTGATGGGATTCCAGTATTCTTCCACTTTGATGGATTTAGTGGAGAGGTTCATGAGATGAATACCATTAACCACTATGTTGGAATGGATCCTATGTGGCAAGGGGGAATTTTAGAGCGAGAGATTGGAATCTATGCATTGTTAGCATTATCATTAGGGATGATTTTCTTTATTTTATATAATAAAAAAATTCTTACGTATATTATGATAATTCCAGCATCGCTTCCTGTTCTATTCATTGCAGATTACTCATACTGGTTATACTGGTTTGGGCACAATCTACGGGATTGGGGTGCGTTTAAAATTAAACCCTTTATGCCAACAGTATTTGGTGATGGTAAGATTGCACAA
>LPNY01000076.1:3212-3929 GCA_001655195.1 Arcobacter sp. EP1 | reverse complement strand
ACAACGCACTCGTACCCAAGTATTGGATTTTATCTGTTATTAGCTATTGGATTTTTAAGTTTATTAGCTATATTGGCACATAATAAAGCCGTTAACGAAACAGGTTCAAAATAAGGTATTTGTATGACTAAAGTAATTATAGCTCTTTTTCTTAGTGTAAACTTCCTCTTTGCAGGGATCTTACAAGATGCCATTGATAAAGCAGCAGCAGGTTCTATATTAAAACTTCCAAAAGGAGTTTATAAAGGATCAATTGTGATTAAAAAGCCCCTTTCTATTATTGGAAAAGAGGATGGGGTTATTATTGATGGAGAAGGAACAGGAACTGTAATTGAAATAAAAAGTCCCTACGTTACAATCAAAAACTTAACCGTAACAGGAAGTGGTGACCGACATGAAAATATTGATGCAGGTATTAAACTATCTGACTCAAAACACTCAGAAATCTCTAACTGTAAAGTAGTGGATTCTCTGTTTGGAATTGATGTTGCTCTGACCAATAACTCAATTATCTCGAATAACTATATCACTTCAAAAGATTTAGATTTAGGATTACGAGGTGATGGGTTACGATTGTGGTACTCACATGATAATATTGTTACCCATAATAAAGTTGTTAAATCACGTGATATGGTAGTGTGGTATTCACACGGGAATGAGATCTCTGAAAACTTTGGAGAGTATAACCGTTACTCACTGCACTTCATGTACGCAGGA
>LPNY01000076.1:0-3202 GCA_001655195.1 Arcobacter sp. EP1 | reverse complement strand
CATTAGGAGCAACAGGAATGGGAATTGGATTAAAAGATGTGTCAAACTTTACGCTTAAAGATAACACCGTTATTTATAATGCACAAGGTATCTATATTGACAGATCTCCCTATGATCCTGATTCAAAAAATTGGATTGAAAACAATCAAGTTCTCTATAACTCAGAAGCCATCCATTTCCACTCATTGAGTGAAAATAATGTCATCAAAGGCAATACTATTTTAGGTAATATTGAAGATATTATCAATGATAGCCGAGGGGCAAAGACCGATGAGAATGATATAGAAGGTAACTACTGGGATAACTATGAAGGCTTTGATAAGAATGCTGATAACATTGGTGATACACCCCATAAAGTATATCAATACGCAGATCAACTGTGGATGTACAATAAAGATGTAAAATTCTTTTACGGGTCACCAATTATTTCCCTGTTAAACTTCTTAGCAAAACTTGCACCCTTTAGTGAACCTGCGTTCTTGATGCAAGATCCAAAACCAAAGTTAAAGATATAAGGATTTAACAATGGCAAACATAAAAGAAGATAGACGAAAATTTATCAAATACTCGACCTTAGGTCTGTTAGGTCTCACATTAGGTGGAGGAATACTTATTAGTCCTCACGCCTTACAAGCTGAGATGCGATTACGACCTCCAGGGGCAGTATCAGAAAAAGAGTTTTTAGCCCTTTGTATAAAATGTGGTCAATGTCTACAGGTTTGTCCTTATCACTCTATTGAGTTAGCCGATATGGCAAAAGGGCATGGTGTTGGAACACCATATATTGATGCACGAGTGCGAGGATGTTACGCATGTAGCGCCGTACCATGTGTATTAGCCTGTCCAAGTGGGGCATTAGATCATGACTGTGAAAAGCCAGAAGATATAAAAATGGGAATCGCTGTATTAGAGTTCCCTAATAAATGTATCGCGCTTACGAATACCCCTGTACCAAAGGGGCATAGTCAAAGAATTCATGACTTTACCAATGCGCAAATGAATGTGACACAACTTGAGCGAGATATGCTTAAGAAATTAGATGAATTTGAAGGAAAACAGTGTACAATCTGTGCGGATATGTGTCCTATACCAAATCCTATGAGTGCCATATCAATGATACGCGATGGTGTTGGAAAAAAACCAGAGGTTTATGAAGGTTGTATTGGTTGTGGCGTTTGTGAGGAGTTATGTCCTGCAAATGAACCAGCAATCGTAATTAAACCACGGTTATCCTATGAAGACTATTATATTAAAGGAATTAAATCATGATCAAAAAAATTTTATTAAGTGCGGCAGTAATACTACTAGTGTCTGGATGTTCAGATAAAAAAGAAGAACAAAAACCAGCAGAGAAAAAAGCAGTTACGACCCAACAAGCACCATTAAAAATCGAAGTTGAAAAGAATGAGAATGCCCAAGCGGTAAAAGTTGAAGAAAAAGAGATTAAAAAAGATAAAAATGAGACCTATTACTTTAACTACAATGGGGCTAAACAAAAGTATGACCCAAGTTCTCAACCAGCTAACGAAGATGCGAAGTTACGAGTACCTGCACGAAGCCAAGTGGATGCCAATTTACATGTACGAAGTCCTTATGAAAAGGTAAAGATTTCACTGCTTGTAAAACAACTTAGTAAAGATTTTATTGTGAAGTGTTCAGCGTGTCATAATGACTATGCAAACGGAATCATTGGACCATCACTATTAGATAAAAATGCTGAGTTTATTTATAACAGTATTAATAAATTTAAAAATAACAAAGATGCCAATGTGTTAATGACAGGACTGGTAAATCAAATGTCAGATGAAGAGATTCGAAAAATTGCTGATGAGATTTATGAGTTCAATAAACAAATTAGGGAATCAAAATAATGAAAAATATAATTGCAATAGCTTCAACAGTTATTGTACTAGGACTAATGGGATATACCTTTAGTACTGGTGGAGCATTTCAAGGGGGCGAAGCAGGTCATGTTATTGAAGATATCGGAAGCTTTAAAAAGAAGCAAGCCAATAACAGTACCCAACCTCCTGAAAATAACAATGTTGAAGAAGATAAAATTAGAGCATTACGGGATAAAGCAGGAAATACTGCAATGTTTGAAGTAAGTAATGCCTATAAAAGTAAATGTGCCTCATGTCACGGGATAGATGGTTCAGGATTACAAAATGGTAAAAAACTAATGGGACCAGGACTTTTTGGACAAAGTGAAGAGAAACTGTTTACTGATTTAGTTGATTTCAAAGCAGGAAGAAAAGAGAATCTTATTATGAAAGGTTTATTAATAAACCTAAGTGAAGAGGATTTAAAAGAGTATGCTAAAGAGATCGCACAGTTTAAAGCAAAAAAAGAGGCTTTAGAAAAATAGCTCTTAGGAGCTGTTAGGAAATTAACATGGATAAATGGAATAATCGAGAAACCATAAAAAACACAACGTTCTTTTCCACCTTCTTTGATAAAACAAAAGAGGGGAAAAGTTATTTCTCGTACCGAATGAAAAGATGGTTAGTGGTTATTGCTATTCACTTACTCTTCTTCTTATCATTTGCAATTGATATTCAAACATTAGAAGGGACACTCAATGGATCACGATTTTTAGGATTTCACCTAATTGATCCATTTACCACTCTTCAAATGTATCTCGCAACCTTTCATATGCCAATTAATATTGTCATTGGAACAGCAACCATTGTTATCTTCTATCTTTTAATTGGAGGAAGAACATACTGTTCATGGGTGTGTCCTTATGGAATACTCAGTGAAGTTGCAGAAAAACTCAATAACATGCTTATTGCAAAGAAAATTATCAAAGAACGTAGCTTTGATCATCGTGTTCGACATGTCTTTTGGGTAATGTTTATTATAATGGCATTTACAAGTGGATACTTGGTCTTTGAATCCTTTAATGTAGTAGGAATCTTGAGCCGATTTATCGCTTATGGATGGAGTTTAGCTTTAGGGTGGGTATTAATTGTCTTCTTAATTGAAGTCTTTTTCTCACGACGTGCATGGTGTACATACCTGTGTCCAATAGGAACAACCTATGGATATTTAGGAAAAGTAAGTGCGCTTCGAATTGAATGGAATGATAACTGTGACCATTGTATGGTGTGTCATGATGTCTGTTTCGAGAATCAAGTCTTAGAGTTAACCAAATCAAAATATGATGAAGAACGAAAAGAAAAAGGAATCAAAACACAAT
>LPNY01000189.1 GCA_001655195.1 Arcobacter sp. EP1 | reverse complement strand
TCTATCTTTGTATTTCTTCTCAAGCATAGGTACTCCTGAAACAAAACGAACAAATACTGTGATAGTTAGTGGTCCAATAATCGTCCAAAAGAAAGTTACATTAAAACCTATTAGAAATATCCCCCACCAAAGAACTGCCTCTCCAAAATAATTGGGATGTCTTGTATATTTATAAAGTCCTGTAACCATTAGCTTTCCTCTATTATTCTTATTAGTTACAAACTTCTTTAATTGATAATCAGCAACTGATTCAAAAAGAAAACCCAATAACCATACAGCTACTCCCCAAAAAAC
>LPNY01000040.1 GCA_001655195.1 Arcobacter sp. EP1 | reverse complement strand
GATGGTTCAGTAGTAACACAAACAAGTTCAATTACAGTAAATGATATTAATGATGCTCCAGTAATAACTGTAGGTGATGTAACAGCAGTAGAAGATGTATCCCAAGTAATAGCAAATGTAAGTGATATAGATGGAACAATAGATAGTAGTAATTTAACTGCAAATAATGGAACAGTAACTATTGCAGATAATGGAGATATAACTTATACTCCAAATGCAAACTATAATGGAACAGATTCGGTAACAATAGAAGTAACAGATAATGATGGTACAACTACAACACAAACGTTTGATGTTGATGTGGCTGCTGTTAATGATGGGCCAACAGCAAACGATGATAGTACAAATGGTATGGTCTTTGATGGAAGTACAGGATATGTAAGTTCAGGCGATGCATTAAATAATGTATTTGGAAGTAGTTCAAATAGTTTTAGTATTACTGCAAACCTAAATCCTGAAAGTTTATCAGAGGCAAAAACAAATCATCAAATTAAAAACGTATTTGCTGCAAAAGCTTCTGATTCGTACAATGATAACTTTGAAATAGGTATTGATACAGATGGTTCACTTCTTGTATATATAGATACAGTTGGTGCAGATACTTATGTGGATATTGGTAATCCAGGTGACATTATAGTAGGAGAAAATAACTTTATTTCAGTTTCTTATGATAATGGAGTTTTAACAGCAAATATTAATGGAAATGAATATACCAATGACACAACATGGACCACTTCAAACCCAACATTAGACCAAGCTGTAGGAAGTCCATTCACAGTTGGAGCTTCAGTACATATTGATACATTCTTTAAAGGGAGTATTGATGATGTACAAGTACACTCAAAGGCACTAAGTTCTGATGAAGTATCTACACTTCAAGGGGGAGGAACTGTTACTAATGGTTTAGAACTAGGATACAACTTTAAAAGTTCTACGCCACTATTAGATTCATCAGGCAATGGTCTTAATGGTACTATTTCTGGAACAGTAACTTCAGATGAGATTTCAACAAATGAAGATACAGATTTAGTATTAGATACAGCAATTTTATTGGCAAATGATAGTGATATTGATGGTGGTACATTAACTGTTGCAAGTGTTCAAGATGCAACCAATGGGTCTGTTCGACTCGAAAATGGGGAAGTTGTATTTACACCTGAACCAAACTATAATGGTGTAGCAACATTTACATACACAATAAGTGATGGACAAGGTGGAACGGATACGGCAACTGTTACACTAAATGTTGCATCAGTGAATGATAAACCAGAAATCACAACACTTTCAACTGTTACGATGAATGAAGATGGAACGCAAAATATTGCCTATACAATCAGTGATGCAGAGAATGATACTGTAACGGTTACAGGTACTTCTACTGATGGTGTTGTAACGGTAAATGAGAATGGTACATTAGATTTTACTCCTAATACTAACTTCAATGGTACTACACAAATTGATGTTATTGTTGATGACCAAAATGGTGGAGTAACAACCCATACTATTGATGTTACAGTAAATGCAGTAAATGATAACATCTCCACCGTTGATGATAGTGATTCAAGTGTGAATGAAATCTCAAGTTTTGCAGCTAATGGTGATTTAACAGGAGTAACAGCTAATTCAATTGATGTTGATGGTGATAATGTTACCTACTCAATTGTTGATAGTGATGGTAATGAAATAACGGATGGAGCATTTAGTGTAGATGCAACAACGGGTGTTGTAAGTGTTAATGATAACTCACTACTTGATTCAAGTGCGACGTCTCATGATGTAACTGTAAAGGCAACATCAGCTGATGGTTCCACTGCAACGCAAAACTTTAGCATAGGTGTCGCTAATGAGAGTTTAAAAGCACACTGGACCTTTGAAGGTAATACCACTGATGTAGCAAGTGCAGATAGTGTTAGTGATAATGGAACATTGAGAGGAAATGCACAGATAACAGATGATAACACACTTAAACTAGATGGTTCTGGTGATTATATGAGTATGGGTAATAGTACAGAAATCAATAAAACCAATGGTGAAGGGATTAATCAACGAACCATTACGATTGACTTTAAAGCCGACCCAACAGGTGGTGAGACACAAGTACTTTACTATGAAGGTGGAGGAACTCGTGGTCTTTCTGTATATATGCATGAAGGTAATATTGCAGTTGGTGGATGGAATAAAGCAGAAACCCGATGGAATGGTACGTGGCTTAATTCAGATATTGATGTTCAAGATGGACAATGGCATCAAGTAACACTAGTGCTTGATGGTGGAGATGACTCATCTCAGCTTGATGGAACATTAAAAGGGTTTGTCGATGGCGAAAAGTTTGGAGAAGGAGTGGGTAGTAATCTTTGGAGCCATGCAACTGCAAACTTCGGTAAACCAAGTGGTGCATTGCTTGATGTAAATAATGATGGTAATGCTGATACGAATAATCAAGCCTGGTTCAAAGGTGAAATTTCGGATGCCAAAATCTATGATACAGCTATGTCAGATGCACAAGTAACTAATGAGTTTAATAAGGCAGAATTCCCAGAAAATATTGGTATTGAAATCAATGTTAATACAGAGGATGTTGTAGGAACAAATGACAATGATACTTTCAAAATAAATGAAGAGTCTGATCTTAGTAATAATATAGATGGTGGAAAAGGGTACGATACTTTAATTATAGAAAATGATATGATACTTGATTTTGATAATATTGATGTTACTCAACTACAAAGTATTGAATCTATAGATATGACGAACAATAGTACTTCTGGTTCTATAGAAAACCTTGACTTATCGGATGTTCTCAAGATGACTGAGAATGAGGGTATTGATAATGAAATCATGAAAATCCTTGGTGATGGTGATGGAACAGAAGCCAATAGTGATACTTTAGAACTTGATAAAAGTAAATGGAAACATACAGAGGGAGACACCGTAGAAACGGAGGATGGAGAGACTTTTGATGTTTGGACCAACAATGATACTACAATATTTGTGGATGACGATATCTTTATTAGTGACGTCTAAAAGTAGCCATACTTATACATTATGTTAAAGAACATAATGTATAAGAAATTTAGAAAAAATAACTTTTAAATTAGAACTTATTTTTTTATTTTTTTAAACTAAAAATACGATATTATAAGTCATAACTGCAATAAAAACAACTACATTTTAATATGTTATAAAACATATATATTGATAAAAAACAATACAATAATCTACTAAATAAGAGACAAATTAAGTTTTAGCTAAGAATGAGATAATAAAATATATATATAAAGCTAAAAGGATTTTTTATGTCTAATATAATTACAATCAAAGACAAGTCTGGAAATGTTACAGAGATAGATATTACAAAAGCACGACAAGAGATAGATATCAATCCCGGTGATACGATTATTGTTGATGGTCAACTTCAAGATGCAAGTATTTTATTTAACAATGATGACGTTATTGAAATAATTTTTACTGATGGAACAAGTGCCATACTTAACCATCTTGCACAATTGCTTGAAGAAAACTCAATTGAACAAGATCAAAATATTCTTTTAGAAAATCCTTTAGATGAACAAAAAACAGCTTTAAATATATTAGATGATTCAGGAAAACTTTTAAGTATCGATACTTATGCAGAGCTTTTAGAAGCCATGCAGTCTTCTGCAGCAGGTGTAAAGAGACAAAATAGTATTCAGTTTGTGGATGATGTTTCATCTGCAGAAAATGCAAACGAACAAGCACTAGAGCAAGCTGCTACTAAAAAACGTTCGGAGTTTTTAGAAGCTTTATTTGATGACGATGATGAATTTGAAGATTTAAATCTTTTCCAATCAGATAGCACTACAGATACCACTGCTAATACTCCTGCCTCAATTGAAGTGTTAGGTGATTTAAATGGTGATGGTCTTTTTAATAAAGAAGAATTAGGTGAAGATGGAACTGTAACTATTCAAATTAACTTAGCTTCTGATGCAAGCGTTGGTGATGTTCTAAATATTGGTGGTACTGAATACGTAGTAACATCAGATGATATAACAGCAGGTTTTGTGCGAACAGAAGTTGAACCAGGACAAGATGTTGAAGTCTATGTAAAAGATAGTGCTGGAAATATTTCAGCTTCTATTTCAATTAATATTCCAAGTGCAGATACTGAAGTACAAAGTCCTGATTCTGTCGAAATTCTAGGCGATACAAACAATGATGGTGTATTTAATAAAGAAGAGTTAGGAACTGAT
>LPNY01000022.1 GCA_001655195.1 Arcobacter sp. EP1 | reverse complement strand
TTATCTCATCTTATGGAGATGGATTATTAGCAGAGAGTTTGGTAGCTATTAAAGGTGGTTCCTTATCGTTTAACCACTACTTTTTTGAATTGTTTTTAGGTATTTTTATTCCATTTATCCTTTTGTTGATTGGAAAATTTAAATCTTTACCTTTATCAGCATTAGCTTCTTTATTTGCAATAATTGGAGTGTTTTTTAACAGGTATGATAGCATTATAGGTGGTCAACTTGTAAAAGTTGAATCAACATTTTTACCTCAACTT
>LPNY01000137.1:12079-14290 GCA_001655195.1 Arcobacter sp. EP1 | reverse complement strand
CTTAGGAATTGTTCCATTTATGTTCTTACCTAAGATTATGGAAACCTATTTCAGTCTTCCAAGTCACTATATCTCTTATGTGATTGGAATTGCTATCTTTGCGGGGTTATTTATAATTCAAAAGTTAAGGGTGAGCAAAAATTAAAAGAGGGTTAACCTCTTTTAATTAAAGTATAAGTATTCTAATTAGTTTCCATGATATGGTAACTCAATAATATAACCATACCCTTTTTGAGAGATAATAAAATCATCATCAATGATTTTATCTTTAAGTCGTTTCATAACCGTTCTAAATGCAGAATCGTTGGTTGATAAATCATTCCAAACTTCTTCTTTGAACTTTTCAACAGAAACTACTTCACCTAAGTTTCGCATTAGTACTTCTAAAATTTGTGATTCTTTTTTAGATAGTTTAACACTTAACCCGTCTTTATATAGAAGGTTTCGACTCTTTTTATAAGTATATGTTTTATTCAGTTCAATTGGCGCATCTTCATCATCAACACCTTGTTTACTCTCTAAGAGTTCTTCTTTTGCTTTTGTTAACATCTCCATCATATTATCAACATTTAATGGTTTAACAAAATATCCTAATACACGAAGATTAATAAGTTTTAATAGATCTTCCTCATTTTTATGGGCTGAAACAATAATAAATCGCTGGTTTTCATCAATTTCTAAAATTTCATCAATCATCTCAATACCATCTTTATTTGGCATTTTAATATCTGTTAAAACTAAATCAAATACTTGATTGTCTTTTACACTCTTCTTATAAAAATCAATCCCCTCTTGTCCATCACTTGCAACAACAACCTCATCGAAAATCGTGTTTAAGTAAAACGATAGAGTCTTTCTTGCAACTTCTTCATCCTCTACTAATAAAACTCTTGTAATGTACTCACTCATTCGAGCTCCTAAAATTTTTTCCATTATAGCAAAATGTTATTTAATTGGTAGAATAATTGAAAAACTCAATCCATCTTTAATAATTTTTGCACCAATTTTACCATGCATGTTCTTTTCAATAATCGTTTTTGACATATATAATCCAATACCCGTACCTTGATTTTCAAACTTTGTTGTAAAATACGGTTCAAACATTCTTGATAAAACCTTATTGGATACAGTACCACAATTATTAGAGATATCAATAATAGCATTGTTGTTAACTCGACGTATATCAATAGAGACTTTTGGCTCAAAAGAACCCTTCTTTCGTTTTTCTATTGCAGCATCTTTGGCATTATTTAAAATATTTACAATTACTTGCATAAACTCATTTTCATAAGAGAAGAGTTCAACCTCTTGTCCTTTAATATCAAGTTTAATATTCTCTCGTTCATATTGAGTATCAACAATTTTTGCAGAGTTTATAATTGCCTCTTTAATAATAAATGTATTCTTGTCTTTTGCAGGTTGATAAAAGTTTCTAAAGTCATCAATAGTTTGCGACATATAGTCAATTTGTACTTTTACTGAACCAATAGCATCATTCATATCATCTTGTGTAAATTTTTTATTTGAAAAGTTATCTCGTACGAAATGAATTAACAACGAAATATTATTAAGTGGTTGTCGCCATTGGTGAGCAATACTTCCTAACATCTCACCCATGGAAGCCAATTTTGTTTGATGTACGAGGATTCTATCTTTTTCAATATTACGTTCAACCTCGTAATTTACACGGAGTTTTAACTCCTCTTCATTCATTTTCATTTGTGTAATGTCATTAATATAACCATACAAATGGGTAACATTTCCAAAGTGATCTTTAAGTAAAATTGTACGGTTATAAACCCATCTAATAGCACCATTAGATTCCATAACACGATAACTAATAGAAAAAGAAGAGAGTTTTTTAATAATAGCACTCTCAATGATATTTTTTAGTTTTTCAATATCATCTTTATGCACAAAATCAAAATACTTAATATGTTGATCTTCTAACTGCTCTTTACTGTAACCATAACTTGTAATTGATTTGGATACGTAATCAATGGTTAAATTATCATCATTTTCCCATTTAAAGATAACAATACGTCCAACATCAACTAAAAGTTCCACATCTTTTAACTCTTTAGAAATCTGTTTACTACTATCAATGTCCATAGACATCATTAACATACGTTGTGGACGTAGTTTCTTATCCCTAAAAATTTTACCTCGAACAAGAACCCATTGATATTCATTATTACTGTTTTTTAAACG
>LPNY01000137.1:0-12069 GCA_001655195.1 Arcobacter sp. EP1 | reverse complement strand
AAATTTTACCTCGAACAAGAACCCATTGATATTCATTATTACTGTTTTTTAAACGATGTTCACTAATGAAGTGTTCGGTTTCACCTCTAAAATGTTTACTAAACTTCTCTTGTAAAAGGTGTTTATCATCTTTATGAATTAAAGCAAACCAATCATCAAGAACTTTAATATCCCCATTTTGATAACCAAACATCTCTAACCATTTGTTAGAGAAAAAGATTGTATTGTCTTTAAAAGTAATATCCCACAATCCATCATTTGATGCAATAATTGCAAGTTCATAACGCTCTTTCCAAATCTTGAACATATTATTCTTCATCTCTAAGCGTTTATTGTAACGGGTAAAAATTGTTGTAATAAAACGGGTAAATGCCATAAGAAAGATAACAATCACGATAACAACGGCAAAAATAATTAGAATAATCGTTATAAGTTTATTTTGAAAAGATTTTTCAACTTCTGCTTTTTTATGCTTAAAACTGTTGGTTTTAACAGTCACCAAAAAATGGTATTTAGAAAAGTTGTAAATATTTTCAACATCATTATTTAATAAATCAGGATGATTATAATAGAGATTCAGTATTTTTTTGTCTTCTTCATTCTCTTTTAAAATATCTTCTAAGTCATAAGCTCGCGCTTTATTGTAATAGTTAAAAACAATATTATTTAAATAGTCGTAAAACCAAAAGTGACCATCAATTACTTTGCTTTTTGTTAATATGGATTCAAAAATAGCCCGTTTTAATTCAACTTTAATATCATCAATTTTAGAAAAAATCCCTATACTCCACTCAATGGAAGGCAATTTTTCAAAATAACTTAGACGAATGGAACGACGTTGGTGATCAATCCAATACTGTAAATTTTCATTTCCTAAGTGGGTAATATTTTTTAAAATACTCTCTTTAAACTTTTGTGTTTTTAACTTTGAATTTGTTAATGTTTGCAAATAAAGAATAATAGAATCACCATGTAAGATTTCATTGGTTCGAGTATTATAAATAACAAACTTAACCCTATCTTGTTCTTCAATATCCTTTATATAGTTATCAATATCTTTATAGGCTATTTGCTTATTTAAGGCTATTGCTTTGATGTATCCTTTTAGTTCATAAATATACTTTCGTAAAACAATCTCTTCATCATCAAAAACGGCATTTGCATTATATTTTACATCGGCAATATAGTTATTTAACACTTCTTTTTTATAAAAATTATCTTTTTGTTTTGTTAATTCCAATTCATTTTGTAATTTATTATCTACAATAATAGCCGTCACAATAAATGCAATAATAGAAAGTATAAGAAGAAATATAGGAGGGATAATGGTGATTTGTTTTTTGATATCATGTAATGAATAAAATCTTTTTCGTAAAAACATTAATATTTCACCTTCGCTAAATATAACCCATTGGGTATTGCTGGTACTTTATTATAATATCTTTTTTTCTGTAATTGTTCTTTAAGATCACTCGCACTTAATTTTCCTTGAGAAATCTTTAATAAAAAACCTACCATTAAACGTATTTGAGAACGTAAATAGGAGTTAGCAGTAAACTTAAAAACATACACATCTTTATATTTATAAAATGATGCCTCATAAATTTCTCGTATTAAGTTTTCTTTATCACTTCCTCTTTTATGAAAGTACTCAAAATCATGTTCACCAATAAAAACTTTCATTGCTTCTTTGAGTCGTTTTTCATCAATACTTTCTACATGGGTAATATATCGGGAATTAAAAGGAGAGAGTGCTTTCGTTGTTACAAGATAACGATAAACTCTTTTTTTTGCGTGAAAACGAGCATGAAACTCATCATTCACCCTACAAATATGTCGAATAACAATTGAGTCAGGTAAAACTCGGTTGAGTGATGTAGTCAGTTTAGATAAATTAGACCAATAATTAGGGATACGTATATTAAACACTTGACCTGAAGCATGCACTTCTTTATCCGTTCTACCACTTAAGGTAATTTTAGGCTCTATATTTAAAAAAGAGAATGCTTTCATAAGTTGGTCTTCAACGCTTAACTTATTAGGTTGTCGTTGAGAACCTTTATACTGCGAGCCATCATAGGCTACTGTACACTTTACATTCATCCTAATAAACTTTTTGTACTCTTTTTTTATAAACAGCATAGGTAAAGAAAAACCACGCTAATGGGATGATATATAAAGCATTTAGAAAATATTTTTTCGCTAAGTAATCAGAAAAAATATAATAAAGTACAATAGAAAAAACAGCTAAGGCGACAGCTCTATTTTTTTCATATCGAGGATTGTAAAATCCATAAGCAATCACTAAAAAAAGAGAAATAACTGGAAAAACTGACGTTAAAATATAAAAGGTCATTTTATCAATATTATCATTTCTTTCTAGACGTTGTTTCCAATAACTTATAGCATCCGTAAACTTCTCCGTCGTACTATTTGCCAAAGTATCATTAATATCCATCGTTACAAAATCAATTTGATTAATTTGCTCATTATCTATATGAAAAGATTTCCCCGTATTAAGTTTAAAACTCAAATTTCCTTCTGTATTATTTAGATGTGCCGTTTCTGAAATAATAAATTGGTCTGTACCTTTTTGTGTTTTAAATAGTTTTACCTCTTGGAACTTTTTTTCCTCTTTTGCACTAATGTAAATTAACCAATCTCCAAATTTTTGACCAAACTCCGAAGCTTTAATATTAAAATTTGCCTCTTTTTTCTTTGCTTCATAAAAACTACTCGTAAGTGCTTTTGCTTTAGGAATTAACCCTAAAGAAATAATTAGTAAAGCTACTGAAACAATCAAAGTTATGGGAAAAAATATTTGTAATATTTTTTTAGGATTTAATCCAAAAGAGGTAATTACAATTAGTTCATATTCACTGGAAAGTTTAGATAGGGTAATAACCATTGAGATAAAAAATGAAATTGGCAATGTAAAAAATAAAATATTAGGAACAACGTATAGATAAAGAAGTGTTAATTCCACAAAATTGATTTGAATAATTGACGTCATGGAAGCAATTCTTACTAAAAAAATAATTGAAGTGATAAAATAAAGACCTAAAAAAATAGGAAAAAAAGTAATACCAAATTGCGAATATAAATACTGTTTTAATTTCAATTAAAAACCTTTGAAAATGAAAAGAGATACTCAACCCCTAACCCTAAAAGCAGATAAGGGATAAATGGAGTCTGCGACTCTTGTTTTTTTATACTATTATATAATGAAGGTATTATAGCAAAAAGCGCAGCTAAAAAGATAGCTGTTAACCCAGAAGCTACTCCTAATAAAGCACCAATAATTGCTACAATAGGAATATCTCCCTCTCCTAGCGATTGTGCCTCTTTTAAACTTTCATCTTTTGTGAAATAGTATTTAATATTTTGAATATAAAATGTCATGACAAACTCTAATAATGCAAAAGCTCCTGCAAAAAGTGCTGCATTTTTTAAAGCTTCAATCATAGGTAATTCAGTTGCTGTAAATACTAAAACAAATCCTATTAGGAGTAGATAATCAGGTACCGCTTTATACTTTAAATCAATAAAAGCTAAAACAATTAGAGTATAAAAGAGTAGTGTTACCATAACAAAATCTATACTCCACCCTAATTTAAAAAACAACATAAGCGTTAAAAGAGCCGTTAATGTTTCTACTACAATATACTGGTAAGAAATTTTTTCATGGCAAAAAGAACATTTAGCTTTTAATATAAAAAAAGAGATAATTGGAATATTATAAAACCACGGTATTTTTGTTTTACAATGAGGACAGGAAGAGGATGTTAATAAAGATTGCTCTAGAGGCAGTCGTAAAATGAGTACATTTAAAAAAGAACCAAAAACAGCCCCTAATATAAAGATAAAACTATATACCTCCAAAACGTCGCTCTCGTGCTTGAAAATCACTAATTAAATCATCTAATTCATTGGTGCTAAACTCTGGCCAGTATGTGGGTATAAAAAACATTTCAGCATATGCATTTTGCCATAAAAGATAGTTAGATAAACGTACTTCTCCTGAAGTACGTATGAGCATATCAACATCAGGCATATCAGATGTATCTAAACATTTGGTGATATTTTCTTCTGTGATTTCCAGTTTTTCTTCTGTGAGTTTTTTCGCCGCTCGCGTTATTTCATCACGTGAACCGTAATTGAGTGCCAATACTTGCACTAAACCCGTACAAGAAGAAGTTTTATCCATAGTGGTTTGAATTGTTTTTTGTAACGATTTTGAAAACCGTTTTAAATTGCCAATTGCTTTAAACTTTACATTATTTTCTAAATAAACGGGTAATTCGTTTTTCAAATACCGCTCTAAGAGTTTCATTAAAAACTCAACTTCTAATTTAGGACGGGTCCAGTTTTCAGTTGAAAAGGCATAAAGCGTTAAATATTTAATTCCAATATTATTACAATGGGTTGTAATATTTCGAACTACTTTTGCACCTTCTTCATGTCCAGCAGTTCTTTTAAGTCCTTGTTCCTTTGCCCAACGTCCATTGCCATCCATAATAATAGCAATATGTAAAGGAATTACTTCACCATTAGTAAGCATTAAAATTCTCTTCCAATCGAGACGCTAAATTAAATGCAACTTCAAGTTTATCACCACTTAAACTAAAACTTTCATCTTTAAGCAGTAACTCTATTTCATTAGTGTTTGCTCCAAAGTGGTTGTTTTCATTAATGATATTTAAACACACTGCATCTAACTCTTTTTTATTAAGCATTCCCTTTGCATTTTCTAAAGCAACTTCATCATCTAATTCGGCTTTAAATCCAATAGAAATAATCCCTTTTTTTGTTAAACTTGTCAAAATATCACTGTTTTGTGTTAACTCTAATTTCCATGATTGCCCAATATTCTCTTTTTTTAGTTTTCCTTCAAAAACATCTTTAGGAACATAGTCAGATACTGCTGCGACCATGAACAAATAAGGGGTTTTTTCAATGAGTTCTTGGTTTAGGTTCAATTTCCCTCTTCGTGCAATGCGTAAAGCGTGCTCTAACTGCTCATACATTTCAGAAGATTTCTCAACACTTACTGTATGGATTGCATTGGGTAAATTTTCATGTCCTCGAGTACTTACCAAAGTAACATCTGCTCCTTTTAAATAAAGTGCTTTTGCAATAGATGCAGCCATTTTTCCTGAAGAATAATTTGAGATATATCTCACATCATCGATTTTTTCAATGGTACCACCACCACTTAATACAACTCTTCGGTTTGCCCAATATTCACTTCGATTAAGATGTCTTATGGTTGCAAAATAGATATCTTCAACTTCACTCATCGCACCATTTCCAATATCACGGCAAGCTAACTCTTTTGAAATTGGCTCAACAATCCGATAATTACACTCTTTAAGAGTTTGAAAACTCTGTTTTGTAATTGGGTTTTCCATCATATTAGTATTGGCTGCTGGGCATAAAAGTTTTGTTCTTGGATATGCAATCAAACTTTGTGTTAAAATATTATCAGCAATTCCATGACTTAGTTTATTAATTGTATTTACACTCACAGGTGCCACAACAAAAACATCTGCCCATTTTCCTATTGCAATATGATTGTAATGTGAATCTTTATCCCAAGACTCATTAGTATCATCTAAAACTCTGTTTTGTGATATTGTTTCAAAAGTCAAAGGGGTTATAAACTTCTTTGCAGATTCTGTCATAATAACTTTTACATTAGCTTCAGCTTTTATGTACAGACGAATTAATTCAAGCGTTTTATAAATAGCAATTGAACCTGTAACTCCAACTAAAATATTTTTATTTTTAAGCATGACGTAACCTTTCCTTTTGAGTCTTACGATTTATTTTGGAAAAACTTATAGAAAAACCCTGCTATATTTCGTGGTTTTGCTCGACTTAGTGCTAATTCACCACTTTTAACATCTTTAGTTATGGTGCTTCCAGCAGCAACCATACAATCATCTTCTAAAGTAACAGGAGCCACAAGTTGTGTATCAGAACCAATAAAAACATTTTTACCTATAATAGTTTTGTGTTTGTTAATACCATCATAATTACAAGTAATGGTTCCACAACCAATATTAGTACCCTCATCAACTTCACAATCGCCTAAATAAGACAAGTGACCCGCTTTTACCCCCGTAAGTTGTGCTTTTTTGGTCTCGACAAAATTACCAATATGTGTATCTTTTAAAACACTCCCCGGTCGAATACGTGCCATTGGTCCTGCATCACTGTTTTGAATAATCGCATCTTCTATATGTGTATTTGTTTTAATATGAGAATTAACAATCTTTGTTTGTCCAATTAGGGTAACTCCATTTTCTAAAATAGATTCACCTTCAATTTCTACACCCTCTTCAATATAGATGGTATCTGGTAATCGCATAATCACTCCAGAACGCATAAAAGTCTCTTTTAGTCTATTTTGATGAATCTCTTCAGCACGGGCAAGCTCATATTTAGAGTTAACACCCTTAAAGTTTTCAACACTAACAACTAATGGTTCTAAGACTTTTCCACTATCAATTGCCATTTCAATTAAATCAGTAATATAGTACTCTTTTTGGGCATTTTCGTTAGAGAGTTTTGGTAAGTTTTCTAATAAAAACTGCGTATCAAATTGATAAATTCCAGCATTCGCTGTTGTTATAGCTAACTCTTCAGCAGATGCATCTTTTTGTTCTACAATTTTTACAACGTTATTATCTTTAATTACCACACGTCCATATCCATCAGCACTATCTAATTCTAAAACAGACATAACAATGGTGGCATCGCTTGCAAACTTTTGAAGTTCACTTGCTTGAATCAGAGGCATATCACCATTTAGTACTAATGTTTTTTGATACTTTGGCATTATTCCCATAACAGCTCCACCTGTTCCTGGATAGTTTTCATGGTCTTGAATAATGTATTTAATCATATCATTTGGGAAGTACCCATCAATTGTTTTTCTAACTAACTCGTGTTGATGATATAAAACAACAGTAATATCATCACTTAAGGTCAAAGCCTCTTTAATTGAATAATATAACATGGGTTTACCAGAAATTTTATGTAGTACTTTTGGGGTATTGGATTTCATTCGTGTTCCAGCACCTGCGGCTAGAATAATAATTGAAGTTTGTGTCATTATGGTCCTATTTTAATGCTTGATCAATTTCATCTTTTAAGTTCTCAATAACTTGTTGTATTGAACTTCGCATTTTATCATCAGTAATATTTCCTTGAAGAAGTTTATCAAGGTTTGATTCTTTGTCTTTAAAAAACTTAGCCACAGCTTTACTTTTTCGGTTGTGATTGTACATCAATACACCCGAAGCTAATAAAATAACCACTAACTTTGCATGGCCTAAAATTGCGGCATAATTAATCAGTGTAAAACCTGCATAATCAGGCTCATCAAGGTTCGCACCAGCAGCAATTAAAAGTCGTGCAATTTTATAGTTACCTTTCCATTGGGTATGGTGAAGTGCTGTTCGTCCTTGTTTATCTTTGATATTTAAATCTGCTTTTTTTGTTAAGAGTTTTTCCACAACCTCTAAATCATCTGCAATAACAGCTTTATGGAAAATCGTTCGTCCCTCTTTATCCACAGCATTAACATCAACTCTAAATTTTAAGAGAAAAACAATACGCTCTAAAAATTGTTCTCGCTCTTTTAGTCGTGTTAATTTAAGCCCTTCATCAATCAAAACAGAGAGTGGTGTATTTCCCTCTTCATCAGTGATATTTGCATCAGCCCCATTATTTAATAATATTTTGATCAAATCTAAATTATTATAATTTACCACATCAAAGAGGACTGTTCTCCCATCAGCTCGTGGAATATTAATTTTTGGCTTTCGACCTAACATTCTTTTAAGTAATCCAAAATAATCTTCACCATCAACTAAATCTAGGAATCTTCGAGAACTAGGTTTTTTGCGGTTATTTTGAATCAGTACGAGTTCCACTAAATCATCAATAACAGTTTTACCCATTAAATCACGGAAATCTAAATCAGCTCCACTTTCAATGAGGTAATCAATCATCTTAAGATTTGATAATCCTTCAATACACGCATCAAAAAGGACTGTTTTACCATCATTATCTTCTGCATTAATATCAGCGCCTGAAGAAAGTAAAAATTTTATTGTTGTATAGTTTTTTCGTTTTATTTCTCGGTAAAGTACTGTTTTACCATTTTCATCTTTACGGTTTACTGCTAAACCATGCTCAATCAAGATAGTAGTTAGTTTTAAGTAATTTCTTTTTTGGTCAATAAGATTATATTTTTTCGCTCTTTTTTCATTAGGATTGCGAAGAAGGCTTAAGATTTTTAAAATCTCATCAAGTAATGTTTTATCCCCATTATCTTTAATATTGAGTTTAACCCCTCTCTCAACTAAATTCTCGATAACTTCAATGTTGTCTGCCCCTAAAAGCACTGCATTAAATAGAATATTTTGACGTTTATCATCAGTTAGATTGATATTTAATCCATATTCAATTAAAAATTTTAAAATAGTTGGGTCTTCTTGTAAGGCTGCATAAAAAAGAACTGATTGTCCATTGTTGTCCACAATGTTAGGATCTTCAATATTATTTAATATCTCTTTTACAATCTCTAATTCTGCCCCTTCAACCGCATCAAAAAGAACGGTTCGTCCATAGTTATCGATTAAATCTAAATCAGGATTATACGCCATAAGGAGTTTAAAAATTCGCATATTTGCTTCAAGTGCAATATCTTGTAAAATTGTTCGTCCAGAAGAGTTGATAAAATTAACGCTAGCACCCTGCCCTAATAAAAAGCGAATCATCATGCTATCGCCTTTTTCAACCGCCTCATTTAGAACTGTTTTACCAAAATTATCTTCAACGTTAATATTAATACCATTTTTTACAAGCAGTTTGATAGATTCAATTCTTTTTTTGCGTACTAGTTCGAACAGTATTGTCCGCCCTTTTGCATCACGCTTATTAATATTCACTCCACTATCAATAAGTTTTTGAATTTTGCTTTCGTTTAAATAATCTTTTAATAATTCTTTATGTAGTACTTCACTGCTATCTTGTTTAAAAATACTTATCATTTGAGGTATTCTCTCTTTTCAACGCTAAATGGCATTTATTATATCGAAAAAAAATTAAAATCTTCGGTTTCTTCTTCTTTTATGGTAATTATTGTCACTTTTATTATTTCTTGAATGTTTTCTTTCTTCAAGTAGGCGTGTATTACTCTTTAATGATTGTTCAATAAAATTATTTAATGATTTTCTAGTCATGCTGGCTTTTATTGTATCAGGGAAAAGTTCAGGTAATTTATAAGAAATCCAAAGATATAAAGAGATTTTTTTAATCTCATCTTCAACAAGTAATAAATCTTTTTGGGTTTTCGCTTTATGAGGAACCGTTATTGATGGTTTATATCGAGTCACCCTATTTTTTAAAATTGCCGCAATATAGGCTTGATATGCCTGAATAATTAAAGGTGATTTAATTGTCATAGGTGCAAGAGAAAGCATATATTTCTCTTCAAGTTTTAAATTATGTTTTTCATCTAGAATTTTTGCAGCCGTTATCATCGAAGAGATATTTGAAGCAATAAAAGGTCCATCAAAGTTCATATTTTTTGCAAAGTATTTTAAGACTTTAGTTAACGATGTTGTTTGTAAATGAGAAGAGAGTGACTCTAATTGAGAAGAGTTAATTTTTACTTTAAACGGCGGTTTTATGGTTTTAACTGGTTTTTGATACTCTTGGGATATATATTTTAAAGCATCTCTGGTTGTTGCTCCAATAAAGCCTTTTTCATGATGACCAAAGCGACCAGCACGACCGGCGATTTGTACAATTTCATTAACATTGATTCCACGTTTTTCAATTCCGTCAAACTTTCTATGGGTTGTAAAAAGTATGGTTTTAATTGGTAAATTTAACCCCATAGCAATAGCATCTGTTGCTATTAGAATATCAGTTTCACCTTCTCTAAAACGACGAGCTTCATCCCGTCTTACTTCAGGAGAAAGATTTCCATAAATCACAGAGACATTGTGTTTTTTATGAAGTTTTTGTTTTAACTTTAACACATCAGAACGAGAAAAAGCAATTAATGCCGTATGCGGTTCTAAATTTCCTAAAGCCACATGTTTAGACATCATTGTTAGCTCATTTTTTCGCTGAAACTTAACAACTTCTAACTCTTCATTTAAATAAGAGGCTATTTTTTTAACCGCTTCTAAGGCATTAACCGAACCAGTCATGATAATTTTTTTGGCAGGACAGCCAATAATGGCATTAACCCATGCCCATCCCCTATCAATATCATCAAGCATCTGAACTTCATCAATAACCGCAACATCAACATCTAAATCATAATCAATCATTTCAATGGTTGAACAAACATGCGAAGCATCTTCGTCAATGAGTTGTTCTTCTCCTGTGATTAAAGAGGTTTCAACATCATCACTTTTTAAATCCTCAAAACCTTCTAAAGCTAATAAACGTAGTGGCGCTAAATAGAGACCACAATGAGCATTTTTCAATTCTTGCATTGCGCTGTATGTTTTTCCAGAGTTTGTAGGTCCAACATAAAAATAGAGTTTTCGGTTTAAACTTCGTGCTAAAGGATAAAGAGATTTTAAATCACAGTTTAATAAAGAGTGTAATTGGTCTTGCCATGTCATTTTCATGTTGCTATTATAATGAATAGAATATAATATGGGATTAAATAAGGAGTAATCTATCTATGAATTGTAAATATTTTGGGGAATGTGGAAGTTGTACCCTCTACGAAAAAAACTATGAGGAACAATTAAATTTTAAAGTACAACGAGAGCAAGAACGTTTTCAAGAGTTTACAACGCAAGATTTTGATATTATCACAAGCAAATCAGAACACTTTAGAAACCGAGCAGAGTTTAGATTTTGGAAAAACTTTGATGATGAAAAGAATCCAACTATTTCTTATGCTATGAATAATTTTGAGAAAAAAGCCTTGGAAATTGATAACTGTTCAATTGTATCTAACAACATTTCAGAACTTATGCCAAAATTATTAGCAATGATTACCCAAAACGAAATCTTAAAATTTAAAATCTATGCCTGTGAATTTTTAAGTGCTACAACGGGTGATATTGTAGTTACACTTATTTACCACAAAAAACTCGATGAACAGTGGGAAGAAGAAGCCAAAAAAATAGAAGAAACACTCAATATTCATATCATTGGACGAAGCCGTGGACAAAAAATCATCTTAAGCAAAGAGTATATTGAAGAAACACTCATTATTAATCAAGAGACTTTTCATTTTCATTATCAAGAAGGTGGATTTACTCAACCAAATACTGAAGTAAATGTAAAAATGATTGAATGGGTTTTAGACAATATGAAATCCAGTGATGATCTTTGTGAACTCTACTGTGGAGGTGGTAACTTCACCATACCTTTATCAAAAAAGTTTAACAAAGTTTTAGCAACTGAGATATCAAAAACCTCAATTAAATCAGCAACCCTAAATTGCGAACTGAATAATATTAAGAATATTCACTTTATTCGAATGAGTGCAGAAGAGTTTGTTGAGGCACTTCAAGAAAAACGTGAGTTTAGACGGTTAAAAAATATTAATTTAAAAGATTATCAATTTTCAACAATTTTCGTTGATCCGCCAAGAGCTGGTCTGGATGATACAACGCGTAATTTAGTAAAAGAGTACAATCAAATTATTTACATCTCCTGTAATCCAGAAACACTTCATAGAGACCTAAAAGAACTAACTCATACTCACCAAATCTTAAATTTCGCTTTATTTGACCAATTTGCCTATACAAATCACATAGAATGTGGTGTAATATTAACCAAAATTTAATTTTTGCTTAGATAAAATTTAGTATATATCCAAAAAAGGGTTTTATTATGAGAATTAATACCAATATTTCTTCGCTTACTGCGCAAGAAAACTCAGTCAATACAAATGGAAGTATTAAACAATCGTTAGAGAAGTTAAGTTCAGGACTTAAAATTAACAAAGCGTCTGACGATGCTTCTGGTTTAGCAATTGCGGATAAACTTCGTACGCAAGCAACATCTATTAATCAA
>LPNY01000174.1 GCA_001655195.1 Arcobacter sp. EP1 | reverse complement strand
TAGTTGCTTTTCAAAGCTACAAATGGCATTAATGAGAAGCAATTGTTCTTAATAATTTATTGATTGTATTTCAATTTGTTCAAAACTATAAAGCACTCTTTATAAGATTTTAGAGCCAATAATAAAATATTACACAATACTACAACCTAAATAAATAAAACAGCCATTATATCCCACATACTGGTCAAAAAATGAACAGAAACCGCGGTTGATTGGTCTCTGAAACATGAGTTGATTTGGAAAAAAGGTTCTTACATTTTTTTCTTTTTTTTTCCTCTTTTTTCTTTTTTTCAAAAAGCAAACCTTTTGAAGTTCTGATTCTGTTGGTGACAGTTTTAAATTCTTTTTGGCTTGTTGCAAAAAGCCCTCAAATATTTCATCATCTTTTTGTGTCAAAGTGTTTCTGAGCTAAACCGTTAGCATTAATCATAACAGCGCACCTGCTTCAAGATCACTGTCTGAAAGAGAAC
>LPNY01000183.1 GCA_001655195.1 Arcobacter sp. EP1 | reverse complement strand
TATCTAATCCAGCTTCCTTAGTTGCTCTGAATCTTCTCTCACCAGCAAGAAGCATATAATCATCATCTTTTTCAACAACAATAACTGGTTGTAAAAGTCCATGTTTTTTTATTGATTCACTAAGTTCTTTTATTGCTTTTTCATTAAAATATTTTCTAGGCTGATATGGATTAGGAGATATTCTACTAACATCAATTTCTCTTACGGAATCTTGTGAACTTCCTAAATCTTTGCTATATGCATCTTCTACATCATCAAAAATAGCTCCAAGTCCTCTTCCTAATGCTTTTTTTCCTGCCATTATTACTTCTCCTTATTACTGAAGCTAGTATTTTTCACAGAATATTTCATACTTAACTCGCTAATATTGAATTTGCTAAATTTTGATAAGCTTTTGAACCAGGTGATTGTACATCATAAAGTATAATTGGTTTTCCAAAGCTTGGGGATTCTGCTAGTTTTATATTTCTTGGAATCACTACGAAATTTGACGTCTCTTCATCAACAAACAGTTTATTTTTAAAGTGTTGTTTTAAGTCTGCAAAAACTTGCTTAGATAGATTGTTTTGCGTACTAAACATCGTTGGTAAGAAACCTTTAATTTCCAATTTTGGGTTAATAGTTCTTTTAATTAGTTTTACCGTATTTAAAAGTTGTGCTAAACCTTCTAATGCAAAAAACTCACACTGTATAGGAATAATAACTGAGTTTGC
>LPNY01000002.1 GCA_001655195.1 Arcobacter sp. EP1 | reverse complement strand
TTGTTTAATTAATATTGTATGATACCTATCATCACATGGTGGAACCTTCATTAATTTCTTCGCATAGGTTAAATCTCTAAGATATATTCCATCACCTGGAGCTCTCTTCACTTGAATATTGAACTTAAATTTATTAAAATCATGGATAAGCTTATTACACCTATCTAACTGCTCATAATTAATTTCCTCTTCTTCTTCTATTTCATTAGATGGTTTTAATCCCTTGTTTAATTTTTTACATATTGGACACGAAGTATTTCTCTTTTTATCTGGAGCCTCATGTTCTCCACAATCATACATTGGTGTACTGTAAGGGTTATATGGAGGAGGAGGAATTTCGTTTTTAGGAGGGGCTTCGTTTTTAGGAGGGGCTTCGTTTTTAGGAGGGGCTTCATTTTCAGGTGGAGTCATGTTTGTAGAAACAGTCTCATTTACATTTGGATATTTCACTGACATATTTTATAGGTAAAAAATAAATTTTTATATTTTTTAGATTTATTATTATTTTATGATTATTCTATTTTCCTATTTCCTATTTTTCTAAACCCTCTTACGAATTTGGAATTTTCCATTATTTCCTTCTTGAGTAAAGATGTTGTTGTAAATTGGAAGAACAACTAATTCCCATCCAGGAGGAGGAGTAATGTTATTTTGTAGAGAGAAGCATAATTTAAGTTTTCCACTCTTTAGATTGGGATCAATATGTTGCCCACCAACACTATCAGTAAGATCCACAATATAGAAATTATAATTAGTTTTCCAATCTTCATAGTCAATAGGACACTTGTCTCCAAAGTAGTTAGTAAACTTCTTGTAGACATCAAAGGTTTCAATTTTACCATCAGAATGTTCAAAAAGTTTAATGGGATAGTCAGGAATCTTAACTTCTTGCTTATCGTCTCCAATATATTTAATGAAATATTCTGTAAGATTAATCAGATCGCTAGGTAGAGTAGTTCTCTGCTCAGAAACTTTACGACGATTAGATTTTAATCCTAGATTCGCCTCA
>LPNY01000148.1 GCA_001655195.1 Arcobacter sp. EP1 | reverse complement strand
TTCTCGAGTAAGTTGGGGGTCTTAATTGTTAAACCTGTTTATGACCCACAAAAAGCACTTTTAACAATATAAATGACCAGCAAATCTTTAACCAAAGTTTGAGCAACCCAACCTCCAACTTTCTTAATGGTTGGGTGATTCTTAATAAATTTAAGAGCCCAAGTTCTCGAGAAGGTAACAGTTCTTTTTTGATAAAGGAATACTTCTTCAGATGCCTGTTTAGTTAGTTGTTATACATAATCTTTCAATAAGTG
>LPNY01000084.1 GCA_001655195.1 Arcobacter sp. EP1 | reverse complement strand
CGTTAAACTTTGAAAAAAGGAGTGGAAAAAAAAAAAAAAAAAAACTTATTACAGTAGTTACATATGTGGGCACCCTTTTCAAAGATCTTGAAAAAATGCGTCTCAACCTCTCTAGAATATGCTGAAAAGATGCTTGTTAAGTAAATAACACTAAAATTAGGGTAAACAGTTGCTCTTTACAAGATCAGTTATGCTGGCGAAACCTAAACACCAGATTAAACATCTTCTTAGCTCTGCTTCACTTGATTATGATGTAGGAAAAGTTTTGTATATGATGATTTTTGGCCATTTCCCTTAAAATGTGACACCTGACTGGCACTTCTTCTTGAGTCGTCAAGTTCTTTTGCAGGTGGATATGCTTCTTTCATCACTTCAAGAGCCTTCTTTTCATTTCCACGC
>LPNY01000170.1 GCA_001655195.1 Arcobacter sp. EP1 | reverse complement strand
TGGTTATTTATTCATTTTCCAACAAAATATTACAATAGCTGCTTTAGAAAAGTGGTTTAATGCATAAAAAAAAGAACTATTCACATAAACTCTCTCTAATATTGATGGGTGAAAGATAAATGCAACCCTCCGAAGGCTTTGTTTCTCTGCATATTTTAGATTTATTAACCATGTTTACGACTGTTAATCAATTTTGTGACAAATAATAATAATAGAGTACATTTTTCATGCCTTTTTATGTGTTAT
>LPNY01000006.1 GCA_001655195.1 Arcobacter sp. EP1 | reverse complement strand
TAAAACAAGATTTACATAGTTTTCTAAAGCTATAGGATAAGTTGCATTTAGTCTGATTGAGTCTATTTTTTTGAGAATTTCAAAAGTTTTTTTTACCCTTTTTTGAAAGACCTCAAATTCAAATTTAGGATCTTTTAGATAAGAGATATTGCTTCTAACAAATTTCTCTAAACCTCTTACGTATTTTAGTCTGACTTCTTTTTCTTTGATTGTATATTCCATAACTATAGTTTACCAAATAGTTGCATAATAAAAAGAATGTATGGTACAAAAAATAAAGATGTAAAAAACACTAATGCAGTAACATCTATA
>LPNY01000212.1:379-1651 GCA_001655195.1 Arcobacter sp. EP1 | reverse complement strand
GCATGTGTTTCTTCTTTTTTCTTTAATGTACTTTTTTCATCAATTTTTTGTAAAAAAAAAGGGGGGGTTGTTCTAAAAAAGAAGAGACAATGACTGAAACTTCTCAAATAAGGAAGGTTCGACCGCTACCTTTTGACCAATTAGTACAACTTTGTTTCTTCTACTTGCCATATTAGGCAGCTTCCTCTCCTCTACTTACCATATTAGGCAACTCCCTCTCTTTTACTTACCATATTAGGTAGTTCCCTCTCTGCAGCAGGTCCACCCCCTGCTACGTCGTCTGCCCGAGTCAGCAGAGTAAGCAAAAAGGGCACCCAGAAAGCTATGTGAACAGAGTTGTTAGGGAAATTATATTAAAATGAGCGTGATGGTGTGGCTGGTTTTGGCCAAGTACAAACTTGTTTTG
The DNA here is from genome assembly GCA_001655195.1 of Arcobacter sp. EP1. Taxonomy (GTDB): domain Bacteria; phylum Campylobacterota; class Campylobacteria; order Campylobacterales; family Arcobacteraceae; genus Arcobacter_A. The sequence goes on along the minus strand of LPNY01000212.1, from coordinate 1,245 downwards.
TTTGACATCTATACATACATACTTTTTCTTTATATCCCTGTCCACAAAAACCAATGCTTTTTGGATAAATCGGTGCTTTTTTGGAATATCGGTGCTTTAAGGTTTTTACAGGTAAAAATAACAAAACAATAAATGACCACACGAAAATGTTAGAAAAAAATGCCTCGTTAATCGTAACCCAGTTGAAGTTAATGAAAGGTCGTTTTTGAACGTTTTAATTGTTTTTAGAATTTTGATTATTTTGTTCTTTTTTAACAAAATTCTATATTTTTACTCGTAAACCCAAAAAGCACCGATTTATCCAAAAAGCACCGGTTTTTGTGGACAATGATATGATATATACTCAGGGTCCTAAATGAAGTCATTAATTCAAAAATTCCACTTTTGTTTTTTTATCATTACTTTATTATTACAGCTCAAAATTGATTTTATTGCAAAAACTTCCAATTTCAAATCATGAAATATATTGAAACAGTAGTTACAATTGTCAAAACAACTGAAACAAGAAAACAACTACTCCAGAGAGCCAAAACTATCTAAACTGGTAAGCAAAGAAAGCGTAGCAAAAAAATTGCGCATTCAACTTCACCTCATTACTAAGTCATTCACAGTTTTGTGCTGTTATTATACATAACCACCCAAAAATATCAAGATACTTAGAAGAAAGGTGTTGCTTACAAGTTATTTGCTCTTTTTTGTCAAAGGTTTTTCAGCGGTTTCTTGAAACTCACAGTTCAAAGCGTTTTCACGAAGCAAAACTAAACTAGTATCTTATCTTTGTCCTCTAAACTAATCTATTATGCATGTCAACGGAAAGGAGAAAAACAATGTTATCAAATTAAGAGGACTTGGGATGCGCGCACTAG
>LPNY01000212.1:0-267 GCA_001655195.1 Arcobacter sp. EP1 | reverse complement strand
TTTTCCCTCCTTTTGGAAGTCTTTAGCATTCAAAAACAACAATCAGAAGGAAAAAGTCCCAATAATCAATTTTTTCGCAAGATCACCAACATGATGATCTCCCAAAAAATGAAACAAAATTAAATCCCATTTTTCCTTTCTTTTTTGTTTTAGAATTTTTGCTACTATTATTACATCGTATTTAAAGCACTATTTGAAGAAAACCTTTAGTAGTGGAATTTTTGAATTAATGACTTCATTTAGGACCCTGAGCATATACATATGTAT
>LPNY01000010.1 GCA_001655195.1 Arcobacter sp. EP1 | reverse complement strand
ACCTTTTTGAATATCTACTAACCATATTTCCTTGATAGGTAATTCATGGTATCTAGTAATAAATCCTTCAATAATTTCAGGGGTATAGCTTGAACCACCACCAATAATTGCAATTTTCATATTGAATCTCCTTTATTGTTTAGTTATTGTTTTTATTGAAAACGTTCTTATTGTGCTCATTATATACACCTCTCTCGATAAAATCAAGTATGTAATTGATAGAACGAAATTTTATTTATGCTATAATAGTCTAAAGAGAGGTTATATATGAGAGCAAATGAAAGATTAGATGAAATAGTAAAAATTTTAAATAAACAAGGCCGTGTACATGTGAAAGCATTAAGTGAAATGTTT
>LPNY01000041.1 GCA_001655195.1 Arcobacter sp. EP1 | reverse complement strand
AGCAATACTGTGCTTTATATCATCTTGCGTAATTTTTCCCACCGATTGCCCCTTATTTGTTTCTTAAATTATATCAGAAATAACGCGATATTATTAGGGTATAATTCATAAAAAAACAAGGAAATTATATGATTTTAAATTATGACGAAGTAAATGACCTAGATAGATATAAAATTATGTCTGATACTGTTGTACCTAGACCTATTGCATGGATAGTTACTGAAGATGAAGGCGTTATAAATGCAGCTCCATTTTCATATTTTATTCCACTTTCAAGCAACCCTGCTACTCTTATTGTAGCAATTGGAGAAAAAACTCCAAATGTTCCTAAAGACACTTTAGCAAATATCTTAAAAAATAAAAAAGCAACTATCTGTTTTACAAACAAAGACAATCTTGAACAACTAAAACTATGTGCAACACCTCTAAAAAAAGAGCAAAGTGAAGTGGTAGAGTATAATATACAAACTCAAAAGGTTTTGGAAGATTTTCCACCAATGATAAGCTCATCTCAAAGTACACTTTTTTGTGAATACTATGACACTGTAAAACTTCCAGGAAAAACAACTCCTGTTATCTTAGAGATAAAAAAGCAGTTTATTGAAGATGATAGAATAGATGACAAGATGCATATAAATGTAGAAAACGTAGGAAGATGTGGAGCCTTTTTCTCTGCAATGGTAAAAATATAGAAAATGAATAATAAAGTAATCTCTCTTCAAGTAGGCAAAGTAAAGTCCCATGGTGATAAAAACTCTAAAGAGTTTTTGGAAAAATACTGGGAAAGTGCTTCGTTTAAAGATGTTGTAGAGGACAAAGTATGGGCAAATAAACTAAGTCTTGTCGGTGATGAAGTAGCAGACAAAGTTCATCATGGAGGACTAGATAAAGCAATCTTTGCGAACAGCTATGAAAACTACGAACACTGGGCAGAATTTTTAAACCTAAAAGACATCCCCTTTGGAGCTTTAGCTGAGAATCTGACGCTTAGTGGTTTTCATGAAAGCAACGTCTGTCTAGGAGATGTGCATAGAGTAGGAGC
>LPNY01000100.1 GCA_001655195.1 Arcobacter sp. EP1 | reverse complement strand
TAAGGGTATTGTTATGGTCGTATCTCATGATCGTTATTTTTTAGATGAAGTTACCAATAAAACTTTGGAAATAGAGTTTTTAACGACAAAGATGTACAAGGGTAATTATTCTGCTTATAAATATCAGAAAGATGAAATACTGAGAATTCAAGATGCTGATTACCATGAACAACAAAATCTTATTAAGTCTATGAAAAAGCAGATTCAGGAGTTAAGACAATGGGCTATGAAGTCAGAC
>LPNY01000218.1 GCA_001655195.1 Arcobacter sp. EP1 | reverse complement strand
TTGTAGTTGATCAAGCTCAAGTATATTCTTTAGGTCTTTCAAAAGCTTTTCAAAAAGCATTTAAAAAAGGCGGTGGAAAGATTGTTAAGAAGATAAAAATTACTTCTGGTGATAAAGATTTTAAAGCAGTAGTTTCTCAAATAAAAACAATAAATCCAGATTTTATGTTTTTACCATTATATCACCCAGAAGCTTCTATGATAGCTCGTCAATCTAAGCAAATTGGTCTTAATAAGCCAATGTTTTCTGGAGACGGTGTTGCAAATCAAACTTTTATCGATTTAGGTGGAAAATCAGTTGAAGGCTATATGTTTACAGATTTCTTTGATTATTCTGCACCTCCAACACAAAAATCAAAAGATTTTATTGCTTATTATTCTAAAGAAACAGGTAAAAAAGAGTTGAATTCATTTACAGCACTTGGTGCTGATACATACTTTTTATTAGTTGATGCAATGAACAGATGTAGTGACCCTAGTGATAGTGTTTGTGTAAACAAAGAGATAAAA
>LPNY01000074.1 GCA_001655195.1 Arcobacter sp. EP1 | reverse complement strand
TTTGGATATTAGATATTAGATTATCAATAACTCTATCAAGGCTCGAGAACTCAATTGATGGAAATTTATCTACTTCCCAATGAACATTAACCTCAAATTCAGACTTTAAGGTTTCAGTGATTCTACTGATTGTCACAATAGTAAACAATTCTTTATTGTATTGTTTCTTTTCATTATTAACATAAAGTTCTCTTGCATCATCTAGAAGTGCATCTGTAAGTTCTTTCAAATCGTACACCTTATTCAAAATTATATCCATGTAGTTTTCTCTTTCATCATCAGTTTGATATTGATGATCCTTAATAACATGGAGATAACCTATAATTGATGTCAGTGGAGATCTGATGTCATGAGAAATTCCTACTATGAAATCTTTTTCCTTCTCACTTTGAGCTTTTTCTTTATCAATCATTGTTTTAAATGCATCAGATAATTCATTGATACTTCCAGCCAACTCTGTTAATTCATTATGTTCTCTCAAAGGTACTTTAAAATCTAAATTACCTTCGCCAATGTATATTAATGAATCTGATAGTTCCTTTATATACTTTGTTTTCTTTTTAATGAACACCCATAACAATAATCCACATATACAAATTGATATTAAGTTAATAATCATACTTCTGTTGAACTCAAGGTCATCCATTTGTTCAATGACTCTTCTATCAAGCGGTTCCCCTTTTTCAATCACTCTCATGATATAATCATCAACTTCATCATCAAAAAACTTATCACTAATATACTGAATAGATAAATTAAGTAGGACTGTAACAACAAGACTAAGAAGTATAATGAGCAAAACTTCTTTCTTTAATTTATTTCTCAATTTTATACCCCACTCCCCATATATTTCGAATGATTTTGGGATTATCTTTATCATCCTCAATCTTATTGCGTAAATTTCTTATATGAACAGCTACAGAATTACTGCCAATAACAGTTGTAGAATCCTCAAATACATAATCCAAAATTGCTTCTGAATTAAATACTCTACCTTTATTTTTTGCGAGTAGTGTTAGTATTTCAAACTCAGTTTTAGTCAATTTGATTGTT
>LPNY01000093.1 GCA_001655195.1 Arcobacter sp. EP1 | reverse complement strand
AAGTGTTTCGCATACGAGTCAAAGAAATCACAATTCTTTATTGAATACTCCTTTGATAGAATTTTAAGCATTTCTATGGGTTCATCTATAAGATAACTTGTATTAATATTGTATCTATTTTGATCGAACTTGAAATAATTTGATTCTATATGAAGTTTGGCAATTTGCTCTCCAAATTTCATTGCAATATCTGTATCTAGGATGTAATCTAACGGTTCTCCATCTGCATATGAAAACAAAGCTATCATTCTGGTTTCTGTAGAACTGCTTATCTGAGTGACCAAGCCACCTTCTAGATTTTTTATTGGAGTTGCTACTGATATATTTCTTGATTTCAGAAAGTTTAAGTATTTTAGCTCGAAATGAATATCTGCAGCACTATCAATGTAATACTTATCATTGAGATAAACCCTTAAGACATACTTCTCATGTTCCGTTTTTATGAGATAGTGATCATTGAAACTTCTTCTAATAAATGA
>LPNY01000177.1 GCA_001655195.1 Arcobacter sp. EP1 | reverse complement strand
CTCAGAATATGACTTCTTAAACTCAATCAACTCATGATGAATAGATTGTCCTTTCTCTGTTAATCTAACAAGTGTTCTTCTTTTATCTTTTGAATCCTGAAAAGTTGATACAAATCCATTCTTTTCAAGTCTTTCAATTGTCTTAGTAACTGTTGGCATAGCCAACTTAAATCTTTCAGCAATCTCTTTTTTAGATAAACTCTCATGATGAGATAACAATCCTAATATTTTGGGTTGTCCTTTATAAAGACCATATGGTTCCAAATTTTTATGCATTAACTTATGAGAATGTCTCATTACTTCTTGCATCAATACAAATACATCGTACATGGCTCCTCCTTTGTTAGTCGGCTAACTAAAATATATCACAGAAAAAATACTTAGTCAACTAAGTATTACTACTAATAACGACCTGGTTTACACCAAGTCGTTTTCGTTTATAACATCAATTTTTTCATCCAAGAGTCTTTTAGCCATAATACCAGCA
>LPNY01000191.1 GCA_001655195.1 Arcobacter sp. EP1 | reverse complement strand
GCGGTACCTTTAGTACCTATACAACTATTATGGATTAACTTAATCACAGATTCCTTCCCTGCATTTGCACTTGGACTCGAAAAAGGTGAGAAGGATATAATGAATAAACGACCAAGAGACCCATCAGAAGCGATTGTTGATAAAACTATGAAAATAGCTTTGGCTTTTCAAAGCATTGGTTTAACAGTTGCAGTATTGGGATCATATCGATTGGGATTTCTGATGGCAGGAGATATTGCTCCGGAATTACAGTTGACAGTTGCAAGAACGTTTAGTTTCACAACGCTTATTATTGGTGAAATGTTGAGAGCATTTTCAGCGAAATCTGAATACAAATCAGTATTTGAAATGAATATATTTGATAATAAATATCTGAATTACTCTGTTGCTGGAGCAATTGTATTACTTTTGATAGTAGTTTATGTACCATTTTTACAACCAATTTTTACAACGGCTTCATTAAGTTTAGTTCAGTTAAGTATAGCTGCAGGTCTCGGTTTTGTACCTCTCTTA
>LPNY01000071.1 GCA_001655195.1 Arcobacter sp. EP1 | reverse complement strand
ATACGAGATAGGAAGTCCTGCAAATTCTACTTCAGTATAATAGTTTTTTCGATCCGATTCTTTTCTGATTCCATCATGAGATGAGTATGCATTATGAGGCATTTTCTTATGAGATGTTCTATAGAACACACCTGCACCTACACTTAAACCATCTACATCAGCCATCTTATAGTTTATTATATCCGTTAAAGCTTGCATTGAACCACCAACATGTACATACAGTGGATTAAATTCTAAAGCTCTTTGAATATAGTAGGGTCTCGATGAACGAACGGGTCCAATTACTTCTGGTTCATTCTTTTGAAATACAGCCATATATCTTGTAATTAAACCTTCTGCCAATACTTCATAAACAACTTCTGCATCTGATAAACCAGCTTGTGGTCTAGCTTTATAGTGATTATCAAGCATTACAACGATTGGTCTTTTCTGGCTTTCTTCTTCAGTTAATTCCAAACCTGTAATTGTTGAAAATATCTTGCCTGTTGGATCGAAAACTTCTGTGGTTTCAGTTGTTTCTTCAACATCTGTTGGGTCGACCACAGTAACAACTTCTTCAGTTTCTTCTGTTGATTCAACACCATTATCTACTTCTGGTAAATTAGTTTCAATGTTTTCTATTGCATTTGCTGTAGTATTTGTAGAGTTTTTA
>LPNY01000079.1 GCA_001655195.1 Arcobacter sp. EP1 | reverse complement strand
CTAGTGAATCAGTGGCTATGCCTATTGCTGCTATTGATCCTATGTTAGATCCTGCATTAGGAGAGAGTTTGGTTGCATCTCACAGTGCAAATGAATTTGATGAAGATGCAATTTTAAAAGCAATAGACGAAGCACAAAGTGCAATTACAGCAGCAACCACTGCATATGAGACAACATTTACACCTCTTAAAAAAGATGATGCCCAGCTTGAATATAAAGAAGATTTAAAAAATGACTCTATATATACATATGTAGATGAGTTTTA